>CAWJCY010000006.1:0-403978 GCA_963841565.1 uncultured Nitrososphaerales archaeon | reverse complement strand
GGATGCCATCTTTCATTATCTCAGCCGGGGCTCAGCCATCATCGCGCTCGAGGATGGACCAACGATTCAGATGGCCGAGGGTGATTTCGTCCTCATTGTCCGCGGCGAGCCCCACGTCCTTCGGTCGGGTCGCAGGACGAAGCCGGTCCCGCTGGCCGATCTCGATCGATGGCCGGCGCATATCGGCCTCGTCCGTCACGGCGGTGGGCGAGAGCCGTTTTCGACGATGATCTGCGGTCGCTTCAGCCTGTCGCGGCCGTCAGCGAACAACGTGCTGGAATTGCTACCGCCGGTCCTGCACTTGAGGCCCGCGGCAGATCGAGGCTGGCTCGAGACGATCCTGCAGCGGATGGTAGCCGAGGCGGCGCTCCAGCGTCCCGGCCAGCTCGCTGTGCTCTCGCGGATGACCGAGGTGCTCTTTGTCGAGGTGCTGCGCAGTTGGATTAAATCCGTTGGTCCCGGCGAAGGTGGGTGGCTCGGTGCAATTGCGGATCGGTACATCGGCAAGGCGCTTCAGCTGATCCACGAACACCCCGAACACCCGTGAACGTACGGAATTTTCATCCAAAGTTAAGAGGAGCACCTTATTTGCTAGTATTAGTCTCATTCCGACATCATTCCATACTTGTTGCTGTTGGTTTCCCAGCTGCTGAATTACATCTACCGAACCCCCGATTTCCGTATTACCATCATTTTGTTGCATAGAACTTACAGTCAGATTGCTAATCATAAAGTTCTCAGTTGCAATTTGCTTCAGGGGAATACCTTTTGAATTGCTCAGTATGTCAAAATCCACAACCAATACCGGACTATTACCTTGCGCCGAGTCAAGAGACCAGTTTCCTAACAATACCTTCTCAACAGTTCCATTATTCAAATTAATCTCAGAGCTTGCAATTTTACCCGAAAGCTGTCCGCCAGTCGAACCAGCTATATCTGAGAGGTCACTAAGAAGTCCTTCTATCGATCCTCTCAGTTCACCGCCAAGGCTTGTATATGTTAACTTTACTGGAGGAGCAATCGATTGAGGAAATAGGGTGATGTCTTGTATAGCATTTGTTGATTGTAACGGTAGCATTAAGGTAATTGAAAGAAATAATGTAGTTGCCGCCACAGAAACGAAAAGTGTCGTAAATTTATTATTATAATAAAAATTAGAAATCATTACTACTCCTGATTCTCTCACCTTGTAGTATATAAATAATAAGGATCATCGTTGTACTCCCAGTTGGAGTGTCAACGACAATTCAGCAATTCGATCTTTATAGAGGGGACATATTAGTTTTGAGTAATGGACATGACGTAAATGTATACCTGAGCCTTTATTTGATCATCAGGTATCTATTCATATTAAAACTACCATGTCCTGATATATCCTATGAACATGCCTCTATCTTTGAGTTTGATCAAAGTTTCACAATATAGTACCCAAGGTTCTAAACTGCAAGCTGCCATCATTAACTAGTAATCTCCTGTTGAACCAGAGCCTGAACCACAGCCTGAACCAGAGCCTGAACCACAGCCTGACAATGGAGACAATGGCGCGGCTCTGGGGGTGATGGATCTGATGATGGTGATGATGGAGGGGGAGATGAATAGCTAAATCAATCCTCTTCATTTTAGTGCCAGAACTGCAGAGATAATTGAAATGTGTCATAATCAAAGTCAGAAGTAGACTTTTTTTCTAATTTTAACAAAACAAATATCAGATTAAATTGAGCGGCTGAATTCGCCTAATGCAGATAAACATAAGAATCATCAAGCTAGCGGAAGTATGAATTCCAAATATTTAGCAGTAGTTGCAGCATTAGCAGTAATGTTAGTTGCAGCAACAGCATTAGCAACTGCCGACAACGCATTTACAGACAAGAAGAGACATAATGACAGGAAGAAAGGTGGATATGAAAAGAGTCAAGCGGTATCATAAGTAAACGACTGTGGCAATGGATACTTCTCTGAAAATGTGTGGTGTCAAAACACAGCATCACAAATACAAAGCGAAGACAATAGAGCCGCTATTGCTGGCGCACAAGGCTCCATCGAAGAGAACGGTATAGGCCAGCAAGCCTCAATACAAGAATAAAGACCTCATCGCAGCTAAGCAACAACAGCTAAAGCAACAAATGTTTTAGCTGAACTATGATTGTTTCATCCTACTTTTTTCAGTACTTGTAGTATAAAAGGTAGTTGAGCTGAGCTGAGCTGACTAGTGCCAGAACTGTAGACATTCTGAAAGAATCCATCAGATCATCATGACTCATTGCAGCCAACGGATAAAATCTTTCTGATTTCTCAATAGTATACGGCCTATCCTGGAGGACATTCTCAGGAGGCGGTATCTCATCCCTTATCTTCTTCCAGTCTGTTTTGTATTCGTTATCCCTCTCAGTATAGAAGAAGTGAATAATGGCAGATACGTGAAGGGCGATAGATTTCGGTGATAACCTTCTTATGTCTCAAATAGAGAATGCAATCCTTTACCATTTGCTTTATAATGTGCAATTTGCCACCCTTTCTTTTGAGACTCTGTCCGATACGTTGCTGTTGTATTCCCTCTTCAATGACGATGCGCTCAGACATAGTGAAACTTCCTTTGTAATGCTTGCAAAAGTTGAACGAGCCATGCCACTTGGTCAATTTTGCCTAAAAAGCTATTTAAGCCATCAATACCAAAGTATGATAGAATGTGCTGCGATTGTTATATGTTTGATACAGAAGAAGCTAAAATCACAAACAAAAAACCAATTCGGAAAGTAAATAGCTTAAAGGAAGAGGAATTGATAGTCCCAACAGTAAAATAAGGCATTCATCATTTTTCTTTTTCTCTTATTTGTTGTTACTTCATTTTTCAGACATCTTTGCACTACCAAACGAGGTCTATACGAGAAGTCAATGTAAATTCCTTCCCCAATTGGCTAACTCTATTTGATCTTAACAGCATAAAAGCTAGCGTGGTAATCCAGTTATCATCAGGTCCGATACGTTATATCTAGCCTCATTTAGGAACCGTAGATAGTGACGTATGACGCCTCGTCCCGTTGCTTGGCAAATCAATAATAAGGCTTGCAATTTATCACATTGTAGTATAGTCAAGAGAAATGACCGGACATAGTTCATCAACACCACCACCATCATCTACTTCTAGAGACGATCTAAGTTTTTTTTGTGATAGGGTCTTGCAAATTGCCAGCAAAATACGCTTTGTTGGAATCGCGAACCACTTGGGAACACTGATTGCCAGCTCTTATAGACATAATCTAATCCCATTGCTAACAAGAGAGGAAACCTCCCACTACGTTCTCCAGTCAGTATTGCGATCTGCCACACGAGAGGATTTTGAATCGAAATTGGGTAGACAGGAATATTCCATCGGTAAGTACCGGAATGTTATTCGCGCAACGATCCCAATTATTTACATTGAGGACCACTCGACGACCGATAAGCAAAAAGTTGTTATTAGTAATGACGATGAAATCAAGCGCAACAAGGTCAAGTTTTACCTGCTGCTGTCATTTGATGTCGATTATGGAGTACAGCAAGCCATAGAAACAAAGATCCTCCCTTTTATTAATGAGAATATAAAGATATTTAGTACATATAGCCGATAAAAGAACACCTGTGCTCTTGGTATGTCTTCTAGTTGGATAGCTAGTCTAATATAATAATCCCCTTCAAGAAACTATAGTGTAATATGCAGATTGTTCAGATTTCAGATCTTCATATAGGTGGTCTTTTTAAGCAGAATGCATTTGATGACATTGTCAATGAAATTAATGGTGAGTTAAAGCCAAATGCAATAATCATCTCTGGAGATTTGGTTGACGAAGGGATAATTTATCAGTACGAAAAGGCACAAAAGGAAATCCAAAGATTTGATTGTCCAAACATCATCATCTTGCCGGGAAATCATGACTATAGGCACACTGGATATCTACTGTTTAAAAAGTTCTTTCCCTCTACTTCAAAACATGTTTGGGAATTGGACAATGGTAATATCGTTATTTTTACTATAGGGACCGCCAGGCCTGATAGAGATGAGGGTGAAGTAGGACATCGGCAAATATTATGGATGGAGAAAACGATGAGCAATTATTCAGAAAAGATCAGAGGAAGAAAAAGAGTGAAAATAGTAGCTATGCATCATCACCTCGTTGCAATACCTGATACTGGGTACACTAATCTTGTCGGTGTATTGGATGCAGGTGATATGCTAAGAGCATGTTTAGATTCTGGGGTTGACCTAGTTGTTTGCGGACATAAACATAGGCCTTGGATGTGGAATCTAGGAAGATTGCAGATAGCATACGCAGGAACAGCATGTTCATGGAGGTATAGGGGAATCTTCCAAGATACGTATAATATTATTGATATTGATAAAAACGGCGAAATAAAGCTCGAGCTAAAGATTGTCGGACAAAAAGCAAAGGTACCTCTATCCGACATAGTCAAGAAGTACAAGCCAGAACAAAGAATGAAAGATCTATATAAGTAGAGCAAAATCAAATGACCGGTCAAATCAAAAATTCATATTCATCTTGGACATATGAATAAAACCTTAATGTTCATATTGCTATGAAAATAGAATTTTTGTTTAAATCAGATAAATACTTTTAAAGCTCGTAAACGTTAAACCATTGTTCTAAGATGTTTGGAAAAATCAGCGCAATTATCCTTTTAGTTGCAGACGCTCCCAAACTAATAAGCTTTTATAGGGATGTCCTTGAGTTGGAAGTCAAACAAGAATCTGAAGATTGGATAGAATTATCTACAAAGGAAGGATCTACAGTACTTGCACTATACCCTAAAAGAGACAAGAAAAAATCCTCAAATGTCAAACAAGGTTTGGGCGACGGTCGCAATACGCTAATAGGATTTAATGTAAGCGATTTAGACAGTGTTTGCAAGGAATTGGAGAAGAGGGGGGCAAGCTTTTTCAAGAGACCATCTGAGGAATCATTTGGCAAACATGCTATAATTGAAGACCCCGAAGGCAATCTTATTTCAATTGTAGAAATGAAGCCTAAAGATGAATACACTCAGATATCATACTATCATGGATTTGCTCCAGAATAATGTTGGGGTTGATTCGCAACTTCAAGGTTGGACACTACTAATTAAAATCAAGTCTCTTTTGAGCGCCGCAACAATTTGAGTAAAATAATCACATCCTAATTGTGCTCGTTATGAAGGAATGACTACTGGCAGCACGAAGAAAAGTAATGGGCAAAATAGACGACCTGATAAACCAGCATAATTTAGGAACTATGGTAAGTGCAGTGTACATATAAAATAACAAACGGATGTAGATCAACTAGGGAGAAATTCTAGATAATACCTTGGCTGACTACATTTTGTCTGATTCAAAAGTAAGTGCAACGGCAGCACTACGTGGTGGATATGATAAATAGAGTTTGCAAGTCTTGATGCGTTTTCAATACGAATATGCTATACATTTGATAATAAATGAGAATAAGGAGGAAAGGAAAGCCACGAATTCCATGTAAATTAGTAAAATGTTCCTCCAGGAAGGGAAATGTTTAAAGAAATGTCATTGGCTATTATCTAGGAAGAATTTGTGGCATAGGAAGACAATATTCAAGCTGAGCACATGTCTAACTATTCCATTTCTTCTTCAAAAGCGGCCAGGGGAGGTTCAATAAAAGTAGGATTAACCCCTGGCTAAACAATTGCTAGCCTTAATTTAGGTTAAACCCTTTGTGAGTCGACGCGGGTAAGAAATAGCAATAATCATTTTTGGAATTCTTTTATGTGTTATGCTGTCAGAATATTGATTGACAATTAAGACATCAAGTTATAGGCAAACGGTCATTTGCCTGCAAAGATATTTACTAATGAAATACTTACTAGACCTAAGGATCACTACTTTTGTATAGTTCACTTCTTCCTACAACGATTGCAATATCTCGGAACATTTCAAATATTAAGATCTCCCCCAATGAATTTATCTAGCGTACAAAAGAGAAAGTATAAGATGAAAATCGATAAGAAATTTGCATTAACCGTGACCATTAGTATCATTGTGACAATTTTAGTTTATATAGGGATAGTTACCTCACTCGAAAGACCTACCCTTAGTAGGACGCCAATATCAAAGGAAAACGCCATCTCAATTGTGATTGACAGTAGAAATTTAACTTCCTCCGATCGACGAGATTTTGTTACGGAATTTGTGCATATAAAAGGAAATGGGTCATTCTACGAATCAAATCTCAATTCCAATAATGTGGGACGATATTTAGGCGATTCTCACCCGACTATAAACAATGCCAGTTACTTTGTGTGGAAAGTAACAGATAAGAAGAATAATTTCACATTTTTCATTGATAATTTGAATGGTGAAATAGTCTCTGAAATCAGTCGATGATTGGCTAAATGTTTGCCTTAACCTGCTGAATATCTAAGACCTTCGGAAACCTTACGATTAAGAAAAATTGATACTGAATCTCAGTAACTAGCATTTACGTAAATCGTTAAGAAGAATTCTAGGTTGTTCAGACAACTAGAAATCAGCCGGATTGAACACCACAGGCGGCCGATAACAAGCAGATAACTGCTTGGCTTGATAGGATAATTCAGATTATCTTATATCGCTCAGCTATTTTAATCACTTCACTGTGGATATCTTCCTTTGACTTGTTGTTTGCATCAACTATCTTCCATCCGTAGGCGTCGGCATATTTGATAAAGTAGCTTCTTACCTTTCTAAGATAATTCTTATCTTGCTCATTGACGTCTGGATTCAAATTTCTGGACATAGATTCCTCTACAGATATGTCCAGTATTATAATTAGATTAGCTTGTGGCATCTCTCCGTCGAGAGATTCAAGCCATTCATGTCTAGTAATCCCATCAGCTAATCCATAAATAATATTACTTTGATAGTAGCGATTCATGACTATGATCGTTCCCTCATCAAGTAATCTTTCAATGACAGGCTTCTCTTCATATCTATTTAGTGTAAATAAAACGTGTAACGCATGTGGATTGTATAGTGTCTGGCCTTTTAGGTGTCTGTGGATTTCGATTCCACTAAAGGTACTATAATTAGGAAAATTCATTTGCACTGCCTTAAGGCTTGTCATTGAGCTAACATAATCCACGAGTAGCTTTGATTGCGTTGTTTTCCCCGATTTGTCTATTCCCTCTAGAACTATGATCTTACCATTTGTCATAAATTTTCAGCTTTTCTCTCTTGTATTGTTCCGAATATTTATTTCAATACAACTACCACTCTCGCCATCTATAGACCCGATCTCAACTATCCTAAGTATTTCCTTGATTTGTTCTCAATGAGCAATTAGAATCCATCTAAATTGCTTCGTCCTATTCTTACAGCATTTGTCATTTCCTATTTTCATAAGATAAGTGTGTGTTCATGCAATTGAATGGGTCAAGAACAGAGGTTGAGAAAGGGTTTTCATACTTTCATAGCGGAATATTCAATGAGATAGGAGATAGTACATTACAAAAAATCAGATAATTCATTTTATATTTTTCCGACGAACGAATTAAACACGCTTTGTGATACCTGATACCCCATTTAAGCGACAACCTTTCCATTTAGCCTTTCAATCTCGTCCATTAGAAGACTGAAGGTCTCTTTATATCTTAATTGAACTTTTTTTCTATCCTCCCCTTTAGAAACAATTTGAATTTGCAATATTGGTTTATGGTCTGAAGTATATCCCTTGGGGTGTGTTTTTACATACATTGATTGTGGAAGGTTTGAATCCTTTATCTTGAAGAGGATGGGAGTAAGGAAAGATTCACCTACTCCTATTACTTCATGAGTGGTTTCGATGACATGGAAATTTGTACTAATTTGTTTTTTAAGAATTGGGATTACAAAAGCTGAAAAGATCCCTTCCAATTCCATGGGAACCCCGGGCAAGCAAAAAATCCTTCTGCTAGATCGTTGTCTTGACTTTACTTCTATCAGAACTGCCGGAGCGATACCCACTTTATTTTGAATAGGAATGGAACCCTTAGGCATCATGGCCATTTTTAACCGAAATTCATTTAACTGATACTCAATTGAAAGTCTTTCATAGCTCTTTCTCATCATCTCCACGGCCTTTTCACTCAATTCAAGCTTATGTCTTAATGCAGAAGCAACACCTTCCAATGTTTTGTCGTCGGGAGTCGGACCTAAACCTCCTGATATTATTAACCAATCTATTCCTCTTTTTAGAGATTCGGTTATTGCCGATGAAATCTCACAAACGTCATCACCTACTATCGTAACCCTATTTACAGATCCACCGATTCCTGTAATCTTCTTCGAGAGCCACTCTGAGTTGGTATTTGAGACTAATCCTGTTAGTAATTCATCTCCAATACATAATATCTCGACAATTTGGGTAACAATCCATCACCGAAATGGGGTAACTATTATCAATATATGAATTATAGAGGTAAATTTAGCTTCCATGGTTTAGCCTTCAAATTTCTCCACAAATAGCGCTTCATCACAAGAGCAACAAAACTTACTATCTCGTACGTGTGTTCGTTTCAAAATTTAGTAATGCTTAATTATAAATCTAGCATACATTAATACCTGGCCACTTGATATCTTCTCAAGATAATCATTCTAAAAAGACAGAAGTATTGTATGGTGAAGAAAATATAATGAATTCCATATTACAGTTTTTATCTGGTGAAGATAGAATAGACGCCTGTGGTGATTCTAATGCTCCAGCATTTGTTCTTAAGGTTTACAAGAAACTGATGGTAAATGCCAGAAAAAGAACACGGAGGCATTAGATTAAGATTCCTTACAGACATTGACAGTGAAAATATAAACGATTGTAAGGAGTTGATGAAATTTGCCGAAGTCGTTCGCCATGTAGAGGGGATTAAAGCAAACTTTGCTGTAAGAAATAACGATTATATTGGTATCGCGACTTCTAACGCAGAAATTCAATCTTCGATTCAATCACATATTATTTACAGTAATGTCAAGGGTATTATTGATCAGCAACAATATTTATTCAATAGTCTTTGGGATAAGTCTATCCCGGCTGAACAGAGAATTGAAGAAATAGAGAGGGGTGTACAGGCAGAATTCTTCGAAATCATCAATGACACTAAGAGGATAAGTGAGATTCTGATCGATTTGGCAAAATCTGTAGTAAACGAGGTCGTGTTACTTCTCCCCAATGATAGAGCTTTGATAAGGATAGATAGACTTGGTGTTGTTGATTCATTGCTAGAAGCGTCCAGAAATGGCGCGGTAATAAAGATTATCTGCCCGTTATCTGAAGAGAATAAACCGATTCAGAAAAAAATATTCAATGCCTCACCGAATGTTAAATTAATCGATGGCAGCAATTCACAGCATGGACTGTACATAATTGATAGCATAAAGTTCCTAAGAGTGGAGCTCGT
The DNA here is from genome assembly GCA_963841565.1 of uncultured Nitrososphaerales archaeon. GTDB lineage: Archaea > Thermoproteota > Nitrososphaeria > Nitrososphaerales > Nitrososphaeraceae > TH5896. Next base: position 394,570 of record CAWJCY010000006.1, on the reverse strand, counting down.
AAAACCAGAAGCAGAAAGCTTTCTAGATGCGATTGGTTTTGCCATCTATTCAAATAACAAAAGAAGTGCAGACTTGTATAGATGGATGTTTGAACTGCTTTGGAATGAGCGAGTTATTAATTTAGAATCAAAAAAGGCAAATCGAATGCAAAAAGAGTTCATGAACGTTGCCGCACACGAGCTAAGGACACCTATTCAACCTATAGTTGGTTTAGCTCATCTTCTCAGATATGAGAAGGAGTACATGAAAGGTAAGGAGCAAGAATCACTAGATGTCATCATTAGAAATGCCGAACGGCTCCAAAGGCTTGCGGAAAATATACTTGATGCAAGTAGAATCGAGAGTCAGAGATTAACTTTAAGAAAAGTTAGATTCGAGTTGAATGATTTGCTCTTTAGCATAGTACAAAACTATTACAAAGAAGGTACGAATTCTGCAAGTAGCGGAAAAGACGTATCTGTACTATATGAACCTCCAAATGAAAATATAGTTGTCGAAGCTGATAAAGAAAGGATATCTCAAGTTGTTCGCAATATAATAGGTAATGCCTTAGAATTCACAAGTGAAGGGACTGTATTAGTAACATTAAGAAAAGAACGACAGCAAGAAAATGAAGGGAGGCAGATTGCTGTTGTTGCAGTAACAGATTCTGGTTGTGGTATAGATCCAGCTATCGTGCCAAGGATTTTTGAAAAGTTTGTCACAAGGTCAGATAAGGGTACTGGATTAGGGTTGTTCGTATCAAAGAGTATTATACAAGCGCATGAAGGTAGAATCTGGGTCCAAAACAATACAGAAGGAGAGAAAGGTACCACCTTTTGCTTTACCCTGCCATGTAAGTAGATGTTCTACGGCTGAAGCTTTCAAATTCTGACGTTTACCCCGTTTTCATTGAGATACTGCTTCACGGAATTTACAGTTGCTTTTTCATAATGAAAAATTGAGGCAGCTAATGCAGCTTCTACATCGGTCCTACGAAATACTTCTAGTATGTGTTCTTGTGATCCACATCCACCAGAAGCTATAACTGGAATCCGAACTGCTCTACTGATTGCTCGAATCAATTCAAGATCATATCCATTTTCAGTCCCGTCTTTATCAATACTTGTTAACAGGATTTCTCCAGCTCCAAGTTTTTCTACTTTCTTTGCCCATTCTATTGCTTCAATGCCTGTTCCTTCACGGCCACCTAATATTCTTACTTCAAACCAGCAACTCTTCTTTTCAGTTGAGTGGCCAACGTGATGCCGTTTTACGTCTATAGCCACAACAACACATTGCTTACCAAAAAGATTCATCAATTGAGATACAAGTTCCGGATTCTTTACTGCCGCAGTATTTATTGAGACTTTATCTGCCCCGCTTAACAAAATCTCTCTTGCATCATGAAGATTCCTGATACCACCTCCTACGGTAAATGGTATGTTGATAACCCTTGCTACTTCTTTGATAACAGTTTTTAAGGCTTCTCTGCCTTCATGTGAAGCATTGATATCAAGAAAGACTATCTCATCTGCTCCTTCATGAGTATATTTTTTTGCAAAGAATACAGGGTCACCAGCGATTTTCACATCAGAGAAATTTATACCCTTGACAACGTTACCGGCATCAACGTCTAAGCAAGGAATAATCCTTTTTGCAAGTGTCATATCATTACGCTAGGGCTCTCGCATGCGCGATACTTATCCTTCTGTCATAGAGTGCTTTGCCTAAGATTATTGAAGAACACCCGGCTGTTCGTGCTCGCAGGATATCTTCCAAGCTGGAAATTCCTCCACTTGCAATTATTTTTGCACCGGGAACAGTAGAAGCGTGTCGTAAACTAGATAAATCTGGGCCGGAAAGAGTACCATCTTTCTCAACACTTGTCAGTAAAAATTCTGAAATGCCTACTGCTTGAAAATCATAAATGGCGTTTTGAATCGAGAAATTCGTCTTTTCTTTCCAACCATTTACTACTACCGTTCTATCCCGATGATCTACAGCAAGTACGATCCTTTCTTTCTTTTTCCTGATCATCTTTCCTATAAGATCTGGTTCCTGAAAAGCGATCGTGCCTAGAACGATCTTATTCACATTTTTCAGCATTTCATTAATAATATCAACTGATCTTATTCCTCCAGCAGCCTGTACCGGTATCTGAATAGATGCTGCTATTTTATATATCATTTTCCGATTGTTATTTCCCGTCTGTAATGCTGCGTCTAGATCAACTATGTGTAACATTTCTGCCCCCTCAGCAGCCCACCTCTCAGCCACTTCAACAGGATCGTCGCTATAGATGGTCTTAGTATCAGGATCCCCTTTCACTAATCTTACAACTTTCCCATCCAACAGATCAATTGCAGGGATGACCATCATCTACTCTTATCACACACTCCAATGAAATTCTTAATAATCTTCTCACCTATTGCTCCTGATTTTTCTGGATGGAATTGGGTCCCAAAGAGATTATCCTTCTCTATTACTACAGGAAACCTAGTCCCATACTCGGCGCTAGCCATAGTGATCTCCATTTCTTGTGATACGATTCTATATGAATGAACAAAATATACCCATGATCCGTCCTGTACGCCTCTAAGTAATTTGCCTCTCTTATTAGTAATAATCAGATTGTTCCAACCAATATGTGGAACCTTTACTTGTTTCTTGTCAAGCACCTGTACGTAACCTTCTAACAATTTGAGTCCATCCAGTTTCCCTTCTTCACTTTTCTCCAGGAACATTTCCATTCCTAGGCATATGCCCAGAATTGGTGTTCCCCCTACGGATGCTTTTTCAAGTGTTCCTTTGAAGGGTTCAAGAGATATTATCGCAGGATCGAAATTCCCTACTCCTGGTAGTACCAGACCATCGAATTCGTCTAAGGTGTTCATGTCTCTTATTATTGATACTTTTTTAGCCCCATTGTTCCGGATAGAGGATTCTAAACTAAATAGATTTCCAGCTCCATAGTCGAAAATAGCCAGTCTGGCCATTACATTTCTCCTTTGGTACTGGCAACACCTTGACTCCTAGGATCAAAATTTATAGCCATACGAAATGCGATCGCAAATGCCTTTATTACAGATTCAACCTTGTGATGATCATTTTCCCCGTACTTAACATCAATATGAACACATGCGTTAAGGTTCTCCACAAGCGATCGAACGAAATGCTCTATGTCTTCTTTGTAAATTCCCTCAATCTTATTGTTGATGAGAGACAACGAAATCCTGCTATATTGCCGCCTGACAAGGTCAATAGAAGCGATCGTCAAAGAATCGTCCATCGGGACGATTGCATAACCAAACCTAAAGATATGCTTCCTATCGCTTAGTGCCTTGTCTAAAGCACGGGAAAGAGAGATAGCGGTGTCCTCGATCAAGTGGTGTACAATATTATCATTTGAATTAGCAAGTACATTGATATCAATCATACTATGTCTTGCGAGAGATTCTATTAAGTGATTAATAAAAGGCAATCCAGTTGAGGAAGTGTTCGCTTTTCCCGTTCCGTCTAGATTGACTGTAACTTTGATATTTGTTTCTTTGGTGGAGCGAGTAGTTTCACCAATCCTTTCATGCTTACTTTCTTCAATCAAATGCGATCAAGTATTCACATTACATTATTTAATATATTTGGCAGATTATTGACGCTTCTTAATACTAACTCTGCACCATTCTGCTTAAGAGCTTTCCTAGTTTCCATAGGTTTAGGACTCGATCCATATATTCCAATGAATTCAACATCCAGTCCCATTTCTTCTTTCGCCTTTCCTACCATAATTATATCCTCTACAGAATCACCAACGTATATAGCATGCTTTGTTAGCATTCGTTTCATAGCTTTTCTAATTCCATAAGGATTAGGCTTTGCATTTTTTCTTGGTTCGTCTTCCAAAAATATGCATGCTTCTTTGTTAAAAGTTGATAATATCCCTTGAAGAGAGTACTCAAAGGCCAATTTACTCCTTCCTGAAACAACTCCAATACTATTATTAAATCTATTTAACAGGAATCTTGTAGTGCTCCTGGTAATCAGAACCTTTTCATTATCGATTAAACCGTCACCAAAATAGTGTTTAGGATAAATACCGTATCTTTGCTTAAATAGTTCTCCTCCATAAAAAACTTCATCAAACACAGTTGTCACAATACTCCCTCCAACAGGTCCAGGATAACTCAACTTGAGTTTTATTCTCTCAACTGTAGCTTTAGAATAGAGTGTCGACAGATACCTTTCTACAGAAATTATGCCTCCTGCATCAATCTTATTGGTTGCACCAAAAAGAAGGCTTTCTAATTCTTTCGTGTTTGTAATCTGACTTACCAATGAAGTGAGAATCAGGGCATAAGTAGTATCAATATCGTTATTAAAGCCTCCAGTTCGACGCATTTTAAGTAGGATACTGTCTGATACGGACTGAATTGTTTTGGCCATATTCAAAATGTCGAGAACATGTTTGACCGTTTTTTTGATAGCAAGATTGTACGATAGTCGAGTGTCTATCAGAACTCCATCCACATCAAAGAGTATGCCATCTAAATTCTTCTTGTAGAACTTGAGTACCCTCCATTAATGAAACTTGGTGAGTGAGACAGTTTTATCCATCCTTTGACATGATTTTTCTCATCGAGTCGATAAATTTATCATTCATTTCTTCAGTACCCACTGTAACCCTAAAGCACCCTCTATATTCACAAAAATCACCTAAAGCCTTAATTGATATCAATTCATGACTAAGCTCTTCTTGAATTGAGTCGTATAAATCAAAAGATTCAAAAAAGACAAAATTTGCGTCCGATCGGAAAGGTTTAATTCCTTGCATTTTTCTAAGGATTAGAAACAAATTGTCTCTTTGTTGTCTGATTAATTGAACTATCTCCAAAAAGTACTGTGACGAGGATAAAGCAGATGTGGCTACGGATAGTGACAAGCTATTAATCGGATAGGGGGATTGGATATGTGTTCTAAAAATCTCTGCCAAATTCTCATGGGAGATTAGATACCCTATCCTTGCACCAGCTAATCCAAACGCTTTTGACATAGTCCGAAGAACGATCAAATTATCATACTTAGCTACGAATTGGGATAAACTATAATTTCCAAATTCTACATACGCTTCATCAACTATTATCAACTTGTCGTTTAGTGTTTCAACAATGTCTAGCATTGTCTCTTTGTCAAACTGATTTCCTGTAGGATTATTAGGAGAACAAATATATACAATATTTGATTTTTTTGCACTGTTCATAAATCTTGATAGCGGAATGCTATTGTCTATTTCGTTCAAAGGAACACTTTCAATCGGTATGTCATGTAATTTACATCGGTTTATGAAATATGAGAAAGTGGGTTCAACAATAGTAACATTACCTCGTTTTCCTAACGTCGATAACAAAGATTCTATTATTTGATCTGAACCATTGCTAACAGCAATATGCTTCTTGTTCATGTTCAAATATCTTGATAATTCATCATGGAACTTCTCTAATTCTTCGGCAGGATAATATCTCAAGTCAGTCATGGAGACTGCTTTAGACACAATATCATTTAGGAATTGTGGAGACAAAGCAAGATTCTCATTGGCATCCATTTTTATAACTCTGTCACGAGTAGCGGGCTTGACATATGCGTCAAGTTTGGACAGTTCCAGAAGCCTTTTTGAGAGCCATTCTGACGTCATTTCCAAAATCTTCCTTCTACTGCTCTGTAATGATTAAATAATCCCTCTGCAGTCGTGATTTCCCTTACACAAGATTCAATCTTTTTTAGCTCTTTTCCGTTTAATTCAATGCAACTTATCATCTTTAGAAAGTCCAAGACAGATAATGCAGCTCGCGACTTAGCAAATCCCCGGGTAGGTAACACATGATTTGAACCTAGGCAATAATCACTAGCTGCAGATGGAGTGTCCTTTCCTATAAGAATGAGGCCTGCAGATCTTATTTTTTTAACTACCGAAGCCGCGTTAACAGTCATTACCTCTAAATGTTCAGGCGCGAATTCATTTATAAAATCGATAGCATCAGATTCTTGTTTGCATATTGCAAGAAAACCATTCCCATTAAGACTTTTCGAAATTATATCGCGCCTTGGGATACCCTCTTTGCTTCTGATCAGCACATTAATCTCTTCTTTAACTCGCATCGCCATGCGTCTCGATGTCGTTACAACACCACAGAGTGTGTCACTACTGTGCTCAGATTGAGAGATCAAATCAAGAGCTACGAGCCGAGGATGTGATTTTGAATCAGCAAATACCAACAATTCTGTAGGACCGGCGACCATATCGATTGCAACCCTGTCGGAAACCATATTTTTGGCAGCGGTTACAAAAATACCTCCAGGTCCCACAATCTTGTCAACTTTCCTAACGCTTTCTGTTCCAAAGGCTAGTGCGGCTATTCCTTGAGCTCCTCCAAGTTTGTAGACTTCCTGTACTTTGCAGATATCAGCAGCGACCAGGGTCAGAGGATCAATACTTCCATCCTTCCGAGGAGGAGTGATCACAACTAATCTCTTGACGCCAGCCACATTTGCTGGAGTACAGCACATCAGTAAGGTACTAGGGTATCTAGCTTTCCCTCCTGGTACATAGCAACCAACACTCTCTATAGGTCTAAGCAGTCTTGTTACTTTTGTTCGGTCAAATCGTGATTCGATGTTACTCAGATGATCAAACAAATCAGATTCGAATCTAATCAATCTCTTTCGCATTGCATGTATTGATCTTAGCTGCAAAGAAGTGACATTTTTAAATGCAGTTCTAATTTCGTCCTCAGACACTCTAAGAGTTTTCAGTTCGACGCCTTCGAATTCTTTAGTATACTTAAGGAGTGCACGATCCCCAGACTTTCCTACTGACGTTATAATAGCACTTGTCTTTTTTATAATATTATCTGATAAAGTTTCATGTACCTTCCTAAAATTTGCAACATCTAACTGCACATTTTTTATATCAATAATTCTCAAGAATTCTCAACACCATCTAGATCACTATTATTCTCGGACAATTTACGTTGCAGTTAGAGGGGAATGAAACAGGAATATATCTTGTACGCCAAGAGGCCTACAATAGATAATCTTATTTGAGTAGAATTTGGGCTTCCTGACGGGATACTAATCTATTCTATCATATTAACGAAACTCTTCGATGTTGTAATCTTCTCCTAACATGGTGGTCTTGGTTTAAGCTTAGCAAAATGAAATTTTAATAATGAAAATCATTGTCTATAATTAGCTTGCCTGCTAGTGTGTTGCTTATCAATTGACTAGTCAATCATCACCGTTGACGAGATTTTTTTCATCAAAAAATGCAAAGCAGTAGAGGCAAAACTTAGATAACATCTTGCCAATCCATGATGATAGGAACACAAAAATGGATCAAATTAGATTATTGAAATAGTATTATGAACAGTTCAGTTCAAGTTAAAAGACAGCGATTATCCAAGTCCTGTAAAGATTATCATATTGAGGTTTTTTTTATGTACCGATCTAAATCTTGTCTTGCTGAGATATGACTGTACTGGTCAGACGAGATGATGAATTTACTAATGTACTCAAACTGAATCTAAGATCTAGATATAGCCAGAAAAGGCGGTCTGAAGATGAAGTGCATGTCTCAGATATTATTCCTTCATCATGTATAAGAAAACAGTATTATTCACGTAAATTTCCAGAGATTGATACGATATCTGATGAGTCTATATATCATTTCATCAGAGGAGAGTCTAGCGAATTTGTTATAACTCAGCTTGCAAACATAGGCGTCTCCCAAGCAAATCTTAAATTCGACGGAATACTTGCGCATCCGGATATAATGTCTGACGATTCTGTTGTTGAACTCAAAGACACTTTGAACTTCAATAGACTAAACATTGCCGATGAAAAGTTCAGATCATATCTGCGCCAATTGTTATATTATCTTGTAATAACAGGCGTTGAACGAGGAGTCATTTCCATTAGGTATAATACGAAAGAACTGAGATGGATAAAAAGTGATTCGAAGGGGGATTACTTTCTTCGACCTCATGATGCGAAAGGGCCGTTGATAGAAAGTTGGAGTGTCCATCTGCCACAAGATGATATTGTTAGGGAAATTTTGAAGAACGAAATGGTTAGAAGAAAAAATCTTTTCAGGAAAGCACTTGAACATTCCGATGTGTCTATCCTTCCTAGGCTTTCTCAGTCCAAGAGGAATTTGAAGTGCCCCAAATGCAATTTCTATAATAGATGTATGAATGAAGATGATGAAACTGCAGAAGCTCAAGAAATGGCTAACGAATTAGACATATTGGACATCTCTGGGGTGATTGATTTCAGACCTCCTGCAAGTGAGTAATAGAATCTACTATTCCTTGATTGAAACTAGAGTATAAATTACAATGAAGTTCTCAATAGTTTTTGTACTTCTGTAGATGCCTATTTCATTTGTTATCTCTGCTCTATAATATAATAATGGAGCATTTTTCAGTCATACTAAAGTGTAGAACGATAATCAATTGGGTACATTTACTTCTTTTTGCGAGGAGAAGTTATCCTGTTCAATGGATTCTATTTATCAGTGAGCAGATTTCAAATCGCATCTAGCACACGTTGCAAACGGAATATTTCCAGCTCAATCTCGGATTCGTTGTCTCTACCGTTAATTCTAATTCATTTTCGATGATAAGATCATTATCTGAATAAATAATATAATATTCCTCAAGCGAATCCGGATTGATCGAGCATGTAAATGACCTGCATCAAATATGTCGCTAAGTCATTACGTTGAGTTGGTTGGATTGCAAATCGCAGAGTTATTGTCCTCTTTAAAATTTAGACGGGTAATATCATTTTTGATTTAGTTTCTTTACCAACTGTATACTGTCATACAAAAACTCACATATGGTATTAAACTAGTATGATTTTAGTTCTTTGAGTAACTGTGAAGTCCTTTTAATCGTAGCGCCATAGTTCTCCTTTATGTACTGTAGGCCTGACTTATGGTTTTCTTCTGTGAATGCAGTGACAGAATCTTCAGGGATAATCATATTGAATCCCCTAATAAATCCGCCATATGCAGTATGTTTGACACAAATGTGTGTGTGTATTCCAGTTATAATCAGAGTGTTAGCTCCTTGTCCTTCATATACGCTTCTTAAAAGCTTATCAAGATTAGTATTGTCAAAAGAACCATAGCTTCTTTTTGGAACCACATAGTCAGTTGATCGTGGTTCAAGTTCGTGGATCACTTTGGATCCCGGCGTAAGTTTTATGGCATGAGGACCCCATATTTTAAGTTCAGGGTCGGAAATTTCGTGTTCATCATTACAATAAAAAATTGGAATATCTCTCTCTCTCGCAGCATCCAATAATGCTCTTAATTTTGGGATTATGTGAGAAGCTCTATTTGATCTTAATTTCCCATGAACAAAATCATTTAACATGTCGTTTACTAAGACAGCATATCTTGTTTCATACCGTTGTCCTACACGCACGCTAGTTTTTCTATCTGCTGGTGGTATCCGCTTCGCTATAGGGAATGCAGCGGCATGAGTAGGGTTGTCCATTTAATGCATCATCTCTTTACCCTCGAGAACTGTGTATTGACAGCATACATGCTGTGAGTAGGTTTTGAGATCCTCATCATCAAGATTTAGGCACATCGAGGCTTCAGTCCTCGAGATTTTTGCACATTTATCTTAATTCTAAGAATAAAATATAATTTATTCGTATGGATCAACGCGATTTGATGAGATTAAAATAGAATAGTATCTCAGGTAACGCTTTCATAAATAGAATGGAGTTATGGGCACGGGCATCAAATTATCTACGGTAAGCAGAATAGCTATCGCACAAATTCATCATCTTCAACTATTTTACAAATGGTCATCAATATTGATCTCGTCAAGCTGGAGAATCTGCCTTGGTTCACTTACTACAAGACCTTGAGCTCTCTTCCGCAATAATGGAAGGATTTTGATAAATTCGTTTTTGTCTATTATCGTGCTAACGCTATACCATCCACTTTCACTTAGATTGCTTATTGTGGGCCTCTTGAGAGCGGGAAGATTTTCAAGAATGGGACTAATATTTTCTTCTTTAACATTCATAAAAATGTGAACTTTTTTTCTCGCTTCAACTACTCCCTTCAATAGAGCGAGCATATCTGCAATCTTTTCTCTCTTACCTATATTCATCAATGACGTCTTATTAGCAATTAATATTGCAGATGACTCCATTACAGTATCTATAATTTTAAGATTGTTCTGCATTATGGTCGTTCCTGTTTCAGTAATATCAAAGATCGCATCAACGTCTTCTGGTGGTTTAGCTTCTGTCGCGCCAAAAGAAAGGAATATCTGCACATTCTTGTTTGTTCCTACACGCAACCATGGGGTAATGATCTGGGGATCAGAATCGCCAAAATACCTAGTGTATGCACTATTAGATTTTATATGTGAAGAAGTGGTCGTAAGATATTCAGACGAAATTCTCAAAGTCTTCTTCTTTTCCGCGAATTCTGTGATCAGTTCCGATAAATTATTGACCGGAAAAATCTCAGGTACTGCAATGACCTGGCTGACGTGCCCATACTCCAAATCAAGCAAAGGAGAAACATATGCGTTGGCTTCTCTGACCCAATCCTTACCAGTTATTCCAACATCGTAGAAACCTTCTTGAACATAAGTAGGAATTTCTTGAGGGCGTAGGATTTTCACTTCGATATCTGGATCACTGAGTTTGATGCGATATGTTCGTCCATGACCACTAACAGTCTGCCATGCTTGTTCGAGTACTCTAAATGTTGCATCTTCAATACTGCCTTTTGGAATTGCAAACTTAACTATAGACATGGCTAAATGCTTGAGAATTGCCAGATCCTTTGTATATATCTAATCATTGATTTGACCGTCTTGGCTATATTTAACCATCAATTCTTTAGCTCTAGACAGGTTTACTTTGTCTTCCTTGACAAGATGTTCGGATATAATGTCTATCATATCGTCTCTTGCCCCTGCCATAAAAGCAATATTTCTTGAATGTAGTTTCATGTGCCCTTTCTGGATCCCTTCAGAAGCCAATGCGAGTAGCGCTGCAAAATTCTGAGCTAGACCCACAGATGCGATTACAATCGCAAGTTCTTGGGAAGAATTGACTTTTAGAATCTTTAAACTCGTCGCGGCCATCTGATGTACCTTTGTCACTCCACCCACAATCCCTACAGCCATAGGCATTTCCAATTCACCAACAAGATCACCATTTTCATCTCTAAACCACTTTGACAATGACCTGTAACGACCTCCTCTACTAGCATAAGCGTGAGCGGCAGCCTCAATAGCACGGAAGTCCTGCCCAGTCGCCAATGCTACTGAATCAATACCGTTCATGATACCTTTGTTGTGTGTAACAGCTCTGTAGACATCTGAATAGGCTAGAGCATATGCATATAGGATTCGTTCTACGGCGATATCTCCTCCAATTTGATTTTTCGGGAATGTAGCTCTACATCTAACCAGTCTCCGCACCGAATAGTTCGAAAGGATCTTCAATATCGTCCTGCCGCCAGTAATACTCTCAATGGTATGTCCGACTGCTTCGCACATCGTATTCACTACGTTGGCACCCATCGCATCATGAGTGTTGACTATAAGTTCAACAATTATCATGGTGCCCATGCCTAGCTGGCTCTCGTCTTGGACGGCTCTGAGTTTTATTTCTACTACTTTTGACGATCTAGCCTTGGAACTGGCAATCCTATACAGTTCATCTTTTTTCTTGAGAATCTCTCTTGAGATTGCCTCATGAGGTTTATCATCTGGGATCACTTGAATTTGACCAATCATTAGAGAATCATCTGCTTCAGCGTGAAATCCGCCTGTGAGTTTGGCTATTTTTGCCGCTTTACTTGTAGCAGCAATCACAGACGGCTCTTCTATTGCCATAGGGATAAGATAGTCCAAGTCATTAATCAAAAAGTTTGTCGCAATTCCCATTGGGACGGGAAATACTCCTATCGCATTTTCTATCATTCTATTCACATTATCAAAACCCAAGCTATTCGCTGAATCCTTGAGAAAATGGATGTCCCTGTCCTCAAGAGAAGCATTCTTCTTAATTAGATCTAGTCTATCAGTCAAGCTCAATTCTCGGAACTTAGTTCCTGCAACAGCGTCCAATTCCTATGACCTTCTTCCAATACGACAGGCTGCCTATTTAGATGTAACCTGAGAGTATGAACTAACCTTACATGTTAGAGTAAATGGAGCAATGCAACTGATTCGTGCGAAAACATTATACGAATAGCCAAAGCTTTAAAACCACTATCTTCAACTAAACCTGAGAAATTTGTTTTCAATTAGTGCCGCTAAAGTCCAAATATTACGACAACATTATTTTCTCTTAACCGGCTTCGTAGTACTGGCATTATTCATGTTTATCGGAATTTCCTCCTTTACTGCATACGGACAGGAAAATGAGATGATATCTCAACAAAATGAGACTGCTGCTTCCTATCTTGTGAATACCAAAGCATTAGAGATAGGGAATGCTTCGTTTCAGATCAGATATCAGATCAGTGGAGACAATCAATTGAAGGCAATGTGGGTCCAAAGAGATAATATAACACTGGCTGCTGAAATCTCGGCAGTCTCTGATGGGATATTGACCATCGAACTTCCAAGAGATGTTATAGACTCTAAAAAGCAATCGAACGCGGACGATGAGTATGCCGTATTTATTGATGGACAGTTCGTACCTTATGATGAAATCATGAACAATACTCAAGCGAGGATATTGCGTATAGAATTCGGTAACGGATCCGAGCAGATAGAGATCACTGGGACACACATTGTTCCAGAATTTGGCCCACTTGCTGCATTAGTTCTTGCAATATCCATAACTTCTGTGGTCATAATAACGAAGATCAAGAAGTTTAAGAGCATTAATGACTTATTCAGACCAAAATGACAATCAGATGAATTCGTTGCTAGATATGACCATATTTGATTTTATTCCATTTTAGGGATAATACAAGAGTTTGGATAACTAAACTGTATTTACATGCCTTTTCTATGACCCACTTGTGCATTAGTATACTATTAAAAAAAGAAAAACTATCTTAATGAATTCACCCCTTTTTTTACTGCATCGACATTTATTGTCCCAATAATTGCCTCGTAGCTTCAATAGCCTTGGTAGCTGGTGGCTGATGGGATATTCTCTTGCTAACATGGTTATCTGGGGTTGATCTTATCTCTGTAATGACATCCTTTGATTACTCACGGATCACACTTTTATTTTTTGAGTTGAAATAGGATTTGTCGTGATTAAAATATGTGACGAGTAGTGATTATTGTGTTTCGCTGACGTAGAATCAATTTTTTTATAACCTCGCTTATTAGTGGTCCCGTTTAACTGACTCAGATAGGTTTTCCACATGGAATTTACGAACTGATTTGGCTATTTCACAAAGCACATGACAAACCGGGAAAAAAGTGTATATATGCAAAATATATGCTTTATTCTATATTCTTGCAAGAAATACTCAGAGCTGAAAACCTGAAAAAATACTTTCGCATGTCAAAGGGTTTAATGAGCGCGATGAGAGCAGGCCCGGTTTCTCTCGTGAAGGCAGTTGACGGCGTATCATTAAGACTAGATGAGGGTCAGGTCTACGTTATTGCAGGTGAATCAGGTTCAGGAAAATCAACGCTTGCTAGACTACTATTGCGAGCAATAGATCCAGATGAAGGTCAAATAATATTCAAGGGTAATGAGATCACAAAGAAGAAGGATGCAGATCTTAAGGAGTTTAGGAGAAGTGTCCAAATGGTACACCAAGATGCGTATACATCACTCGATCCGAGAATGAAAATCCTTGATATCATAATGGAGCCAATTACTATCCACGAAAAAGGCAGCTCAAGAAGGGAGCGACATGAAAAGGTATACAAGGCGTTGGAGGATGTCAAACTTGAGCCTGTCGTCGAGCTTTCTAGTAATTATCCATATTCTCTCTCTGGCGGCCAGCGGCAACGAGTCGCTCTTGCAAGAGCTCTGGTTCTTAGACCTGCTGTTATAATTGCAGACGAACCTGTATCAATGCTAGATGTATCGGTCAGAGCAGGGATATTGGAGCTAATGAAAGATCTTAAAGACAGATTCAGAATATCATATGTGTATATCACACATGATCTTAGCACATCCAGATACATTGGAGACAAGATCGCAATCATGTACGCTGGGAAGGTAGTGGAGATGGGCGCGGTTGATACTGTTTTACTTAATCCTCTTCACCCGTATACCCAAGCTCTTATCGATGCAGTATCTGAACCAAATCCTACAAACTTGCAAAAAACAAGATCTATTCGTATACGTGAAGGGGAGAAAATATTTAGTGGGGGATGTAATTTTTATTTTCGATGTCTTTATTCAATGGATAAATGCAAAAAAGAGCCAAATCTTAGTAATCAACATAAAGCCAAGCAATCTGAGAGTAGCAAGGATCATTTTGTCTCATGTTTTTTATATGACTGATTCATGTACTAACTATGGCATTTGTCTTTGTAGTTGTCACCGTGTGTTAGAGTCATGGATTTGACTGTAAGCCTGGGCTTAGCTTTTTGCCATGATTATACCTTACGACATGAGAAATACCATCCTTAGGATATACACCATAAACAAGACTTGCCCTGGCCACGGTAGAATCTTTCAGAGTGACCATTATAATCTGGTTGTTTATTGATCGTCTTAAGAGAACACTTAGCAATCTCTCCGTATTCTGAGCATCCAAATGAGCATCAACTTCATCCATGAGATAGAAGGGAGAGGGCTTTAGTGACTGCAATGCTAATAGAAATATTGTTGCGGCCATAGTTTTTTCTCCTCCGGAAAGCGACGTAGATTCGCGTCTAGGTTTGTCAGGAAATTGTACTACCAGCATAATGCCACTTGTTTCTTCAGCTGGGTTTTCAATTTCAAGCCAAGCAGATCCACCACCAGTCACTTCGGTAAATGTCTGTCTGATGTTCTGGTCCACCTTGGAAAATGCATCATCAAATACTTGGCTTCTTTCTTTACCTATCTCCTCTATGAATTCGACAATCGAATTACGTTCGATTTCAAGTTCATTTCTCCGTTCAGACATACTTCGATAACCTTCAACTATTTCAGAGTACGCGTCCTTCGCGCGTAAGTTAACCCTGTTTCTTATAGAATCATACTCCGCATTTAAATTCTCCAATATTATGTCTACATCTAGATCTTGTGGCTTTTCTTCATAATTTAATGACCTAAGCTCAGCTGTTAGCTCTTCGTATTTAATACCTAGCTGTTCGATGTCCCTATTGTAGATGGCAATATCGCGGTCTAGAGTAGAATATTCCCTTGACAACTTGCGTTCATTGTCCCGAATCATCTTTATTTTTTGTTCGTACTCCGAAATTGTCCCATAGGATTTCCCAGTTGAATCAATAATGTCCTGTTCCTTCTGTCTAAGTGTCAAAATTTCAGAATCCACAATATTTAGATTTTTTCGCATTTCATCTGATTCATTTCGTTTCTGTTGCAATTCATCTAGAAGTTGATTCTCTTCCTCATACAGTTCCTTAATTTTTTGTTGAATTGCTTGCACCATTGATCTGATGGGTGTAGATTCGGTAATCTTCTCCCTTAGTTCTAGATCAGATTTCTCAAGAGCCCTCATTATATTGCTTTTTTCACTTTGCAAACTTGCAAATTCTCCACTCCCGTACAGCTTGTCTATCTTTTCTGACAGCATCGTTAATTTACTCATTAGGGATTTGGATTGAAATAGACGGGCATCAAACACCAATTGCATCTTATAAGTACTTTCCCACTTTTCTAGAAGTGTTAAGGCTTCATCGATTAGTGTCTTTAACAATTCTTTCATTGTAGAGATCGACTCTTTAACGGAAGAAATTCTTTCGTGTAAACTTGTGACATTTGTTTCGGCTTTAAATTCCATTTGCTCTAATTTCGCCAGATCGTCTGCGAGTCCTTCAAGGCTTGATTTTTTCATTTCTACTAAAGAATTGAGATGTCTTGTAGAAGACTCTAATTTTTTCACAATCTCAGCCGTTAGAGCGGTCTTGCTCATGTCAAAGATTTTCGTTCCGAAATCAATCGATACTTGTACGCCACTTGGTTCGAATGAAATACCTGCCAAGGATACTGATTTGAACCCTCTCCTTGCTAACTCATAACCAGTCGATGATGTTCGAACAAGTACGATATCTCGAAATAGGAACGTCACTAATTGCGAATACGCTGAGGTGACAAATCTGTCTAAACTTCCCAATATGCCAATAGAGTCGGATTCGTAAAGCCTCTCTATTTCAGAATTGCTGGTGTGATACCTCAATATATCGAGAGGAATTATTTTAAATCTGGGTAGCTTTTTGTTCATCGAATACCTAAGAAGTGAGATCATAGATTTTATGTCGGATACTACAATTGCCCTCATCCAATCCGATGCGGCAGCGAGAATAGCCCTCTCATAGACTCTTTCGAACTTTATCAAGTCCTGAACTAATCCCACTATTCCTAGGTACTCGGAGGCGTCTAGCAAGCTTGAAATAGCAAAGTACTCTGTATTTGGATTCCTCATGACCTGGGTAAAATCGTCATACCTATGCGATACGGCGTGTTGTGCAGTAACCACAAGTCGTGATGAGGTAGAGAGATCTTGCTCAGTACGTTTCTTTGTATCCAAAAGCCTTTCTGCAGAATTGTTACAAGATTGAAGATGTTGTAAATATATTTGGAGGTCCTTACTTTGCAAATGATTTAGAATATTAAACCTAGAAATTTGATTTCTTTGCGACAAGACCTCCGCATTAGTGCTGTCAATATCTCTCTGTATTTGTGCCCTTCTCTCCTCTAATCTTGCGACAACTGCTTCGAAATGACTCTGTATTCGAAGTAAAACATTTAATCTCCCTTCAATGCTAACCTTTTTTGTATGATATACACCTTCCGTGGATGCTATCTTGTCTATCTTTGAATTTGCCGAATTTAATTCAGATGTGAGATTATTCATCTCGGATCTCTTTAATTCTATGTTCTGCTCAACCTTTTCTAATTCCAGTCGTGAACCAGACAGCTTATCTTCTAAAGCTACCTTCTCGAGTTCAATTGATTTCAGCCTTCTCTCAATATTTATGATTCGCTGATCCGCTTCTTTCAGAACGGCTCTATTCCTTTCTGATTCATAGACGATGTTTGATAGCTTACCTTCTACTAACGCCTTATCCTTATTTGTTGTATCCAACTCTTTCATATATTTTGCCCTTTCCTGCTCGATACCTTCGATTTGGGCATTCAATTGACTAATCTCATCTTGCAAAGTCGAAGAACGAGAGCTGGAACTCTTTAATCGGCTTTCTATTGATTCAGTCTTTGACCGAGTTGAGACGATAACATTTGAAATCTTGATGGCTCGATATTTTTTAATTTCATTTTCGATACCCAGAAATTTCATTTGTTCATTTCTTTCAATTTCAAGTTCATCGATTCTCTTTCTGACCTCATCGATTCGCGCGAAGGCAACTTCTAAACGTCTATCTGATTCGTCAAGCTGCTTTAGTGCTTCAGTCTTCTTCTCATCAAAGTATGATAAACCTATTATATCTTCAATAATTCTTCTCCGTTCATCAGAATTGAGTTCAGAAATTCTAGTTATCATCCCCTGCTGTACGATATTCAACTTATTCGAAGTGGCAATTACGATCTCCAAAAGCTCGACTATGGTCCCCTTCGTAACTTTTTTCCCATTGAGATAGTACTCACTTTCTCCTGCCTGGCCTTCCATATCTCTTGTCAAGGTGACATTGTCCGAGTCGATAGGGATACCTCGATCGTGATTGTCAAAAGTGACGCTTACGTGAATCATCTTATGATGAGTGTTCTGACTGTCATGAAAAAGTGACTGAAATTTATCTACTCTAAGTACCCTTGGGCTATTCTCTCCAAGAGCAAACATTATCGCGTCAAGAATGTTACTCTTTCCAGAACCATTTGGACCTGTAACTGCTATAAGCCCTTTATCAAATGTTAGGACGGAATTCTTGAAACCAAACGATTTGAAACCGTAGACCTCTAGTTTTTTTATATGCACCAAGGACAGAGGACCAGTATCCAATTGATACTAATATGTTTTATTTTATAAAGGTTGATTCATCTATGAGAACCAGGTTTCTGATTCTTCTTTTGCCCCTGTAAAAGATCTTTTATTTGTTGGAATTTCTTGTTGGCGTTCTTCCTGTCTGTCTATACCCACCATAAGACACGTTATGCCTTTTGAAGCACATTTCTAAAGTAAGAATCTTTTGACACTCGTATTGATGGGACCTTCTTATCGGATTCGCTGCAAAAGTTGACGCTAATTCACCTAAAAACTTAAAAAGATCCGAAAATTGTTTATTTTTAACGGAATCAATAGAAAACATTAGCTCATTTAAGTAAGAATCCTCATAAAATCCATAATGAGAGTCTGCTGATCTTTATTTGAGTTTACAAACGCATCAAGCAGCTCCCTTTCGACTCCAATGTGATCAGAGATAACCGATTTAAAGTTTGTCACATTCATAGGTATAATGCTATCTACTACACCAATACTATATGAATGAATATACTCGTTGATTATTTTTGATACAAAATAAGGAGCGATGTTCATCAAGAGAAGTATACCATCATAGAGGATCTTTTCTTCTTTACTCACGGGCTTTAGCGAGCCAATAAATGCTTCTAAAGACTTGGTTCTATACTCTTTTCCAAGCTCTTCGATGGAAGATGCCACTAGTAGTCCTGCTTCAGTTAATTCATAGAATGGCACTCCTTCCAATTGAAGGGCTCTTGGTCCACGTCTTAAGGGCGAGCCTGCCTCCCTCCTTTACTACGCCTGAAGGAATAAGGACCTCGTCAAGGTCTCGAAAAATTCCTGAATAAATGTTCTGCCATAGTATCCCATGTTTTTTCGCAATTACGTGAGCAATGGAAGTTCTCGTACGCAACTCCGGGCTTTGTTCAGAGGCAAGATGAGCGATAATCCCTCTCTGTCTTTTCGCTTCACCGGTGAACTTATCCTTTCGAGTCTTAAATGTGTCAAATATTGCTATGTTATATTTTGTGCCTTTCAAAGATAAAGCCTCTGCAACATCAAATTTTTGGTGAAATATTATTTTAATCTGTTGGTATATTGTATCCCAACTCTGGTTCTAACGACTCATGAAAAATTAGCTTCGCATGGTCATTATATTGATTATGACAAGTTATCTTCTCTGACCACTCGACTAATTTTGATCCCACATCTAGCCTGTTATTAGGGCAAGAATTTAAGGCAAAACTTATAATCCCTCTGTAGAACACCTAATTAAGGTATTATTTGGAGATTACAGAGGGACTAACGTTTGATGACGTTCTCATCGTTCCAACTAGATCACACATCATCTCTCGGAGTCAAACTAACCTAAGGACAAGGTTATCAAGAAATATTTTTCTTAACATTCCCCTGATCAGCGCAAATATGGATACGATCACCGAGTCAGGGATGGCGATCGCTCTAGCTCGCGAAGGTGGAATAGGGATTATACACAGATTTATGACTATTTCAGACCAAGTTGATGAAGTATTAAGGGTTAAGAGATCCGAATCCGTTATGATTGAGCAGCCGTATACAGTTGGCCAAGACATGAACGTAACAGATGTAAGAAACCTAATGACTAACTATGGAGTCTCCGGGTTACTTGTTGAAGATAATGATCACAAATTAATTGGCATCATTACCAGTCGGGACATAACCTTTGAGAGTAATCCAACAAAAAAGGTATCCGGTTCAATGAGCAGAGGTGTAATCACGGCCCAAAAAGGAATCACTATAGAAGAAGCCAAAGAAATTCTTCATAAACATAGAATAGAAAAGCTACCGGTAGTTGATAAGAAATATCATATAGTAGGTCTAATTACGAGTAAAGATATTCTCAAGATGGAGCAGTATCCGTACGCATCCAAGGATAAGAAGGGGAGACTACTTGTAGGCGCAGCCGTAGGCGTCAAGGGTGATTTTCTAGAAAGAACTGAGACATTGCTGGAAGCTGGGGCTGATGTGATAGTGGTTGATATTGCGCACGGGCATAGCGATAACGCAATAAATGCGGTAAAAATGATAAAGAGGGCATTTCCAAATTGTGAACTTATAGCAGGAAATGTTGCAACTGGAAATGGATCGAAAGATCTTATCCGAGCTGGAGTAGATGCCGTGAAAGTCGGAGTTGGTTCTGGATCCATATGCATTACGCGAGTCATTACCGGCTCTGGGGTACCCCAAGTCACTGCGGTCGTCGACAGTGCCAAAGTGACAAAAGATTATGATATTCCAATCATCTCAGATGGTGGAATAAGAACATCTGGTGACGCCACTAAGGCCCTTGCAGCTGGAGCATCTTCTGTTATGGTTGGAAGTCTCTTTGGTGGCACAGATGAAAGTCCTGGCAAGACACTCGTTAAGAACGGTAAGAAATTTAAAATGTACCGAGGAATGGCTTCCTTTTATGCATCTTTGGGTAGAAAGTACCGTGAAGAGGGATCACAGGTAATCGAATCAGACGATCTGAATGACTACGTGCCAGAAGGTGTAGAGGCAATGGTAAGTTACAAAGGGAGCGTGGTTGACATAATTAGGCAGTTGGTTGGAGGTCTTCGTTCTGGGCTTAGTTACTGTGGTGCAAAGACAATAGCAGAAATGCAAAAGAATGCTAAGTTTATAAAAATCACCTCAGCAGGGTATACCGAAAGCCTTCCTCATGACGTTGAAGTAGTATGATTTCTTAACAATGACAAATCCATCAAAAAAAGTTGAATATAGAATATATATCTGATTGATATCAGATTCAATCCATGTCCTCGACTGTAACAAGACTGTTGACGGTCTTTCTTCCCTTGATTACAATACTGTTAGTTTCTTCCCCCGCCTACGCTCAAGTGACAATATTACCTGGTACCGATCTCCCTGAAATTGAAATTCAACAACAAAACCAATCCACTCCGAACCAGCCTGCTCAACAGCAAACTACAGATTTGACTACCAATCTAACAACAGGTCTTGATACTAACAGCGTCTCTCTGAAACTTGCGGCTGCTCACTACATACCCTTGACGGTCGATCCTGGGAATCAAGTGAAGCTTTTTGTAGACTATAATGTATCAAATTCAGAGGTAATCAACAAACCAATAAATGCTATAATGGAGGTATATGCTCCAAACGAAACCCTAATCAGAACATCTTCTTTTCCTTCACCAATAACTGCAAATGAGACGGGTACAATTCAACTTGCAACCACTTTCAATAACGATACATTAAAGAACGTTACAGCTGTAGTTACAGTTACCGATCCAACAAAAGAATCTCCCATATCGGAGCCCTTAAGAGTTCCACTCACACTAGGCCAAGTGATTGAATGACACCGTAATATCACCAGTATCCAACTTCTGTTTTTTTATCACCATGAGTCTAAATAAGTACTAGAATATGGCTTCTCCCACTGCATTTTGTTTGGTTTGTTCTCGAACAACCTCTGGCAAGTATTGCGAGTACCATAGTAAATCGTTTGACAAATTAGCTTCAGGGTATGAATTTTGGAAGAGCGCATTAGGAGAAATTTCTTGGGAAGATTATCTAAGAAAATTACTTGAGCTGCAAGAAACTGGTTCTTCTATAAGAGACATAATCGAGAAAGAATTGCAAATACAGTAGATCCTCTGTAGCGAATGCAATACAAAACCAAGCTGAGGGAAAAACAAAACACTAAGGAATTAGAAAACTTCTTGTAGAGGTCGAAGTTCTGAGCGAGATGTGATCACATCTCACCCATGCCGCCCATTCCACCTGGAGGCATGCCTCCACCAGGAGGACCTCCCGATTTACTAGCCGCAATAACATCATCTATACGTAAGATCATCGATGCAGCTTCAGTAGCTGACTTGATTATTTGTTCCTTTACAACTACAGGTTCGACGATCTCTAGCTTGGAAATATCTGCAATTCTTGCGTTTCTGACATCAATTCCGCTCCACTTTGAACCCTTCGATTGTCTAGCCCTCAAATCAGTCATAATATCAATTGGATCCATGCCGGCATTCTGACCTAAGGTAAGAGGGATAACCTCCAATGATTCTGCAAACTTCTCCGCAGCAAGCTGTTCTCTGCCAGAAAGGGTGCCTACCCAATCGCGCAATTTTCCAGCTACGTACGCCTCTGGTGCTCCTCCTCCTGCAACTATTGCTGGCTTCTCCAAAACATCCTTTGTGACACTTAATGCATCATGTAACGATCTCTCAGCTTCATCTACAACTCTTTGAGAGCCTCCTCGTATAAGTATTGTAACTGCTTTTGGATTTTTGCATCCTTCTACAAAGACCCACTTGTCTGTTTCCACTTTTCGCTCTTCTACTAAATCTGCAGAGCCGAGATCCCTACTCGAAAGATCTTCAAGGTTGCTTATAATTCTCGCTCCCGTTGCTTTTGCGAGCTTTGTCATATCACTTTCTTTGACCCTTCGAACTGCCAAGACATTGGCCCGTGCCAGATAATGCTGTGCAATGTCATCAATACCCTTTTGACATACGACAACGTTGGCACCTGCAGCAATGATTTTATCCACCATGTTTTTCAACATCTTATTTTCCTCTTCAAGGAACATCTTCATCTGATCAGGGGAGCTAATGTTGATCTTTGCATCAAACTCTGTTTTCTCTATTTCAAGGGCCGAATTGATCAGAGCGATCTTTGCTTTCTCGATTCGTTTTGGCATTCCTCCGTGCACAACTTCCTTATCGAGCACTATGCCCTTTATCAATTTAGTATCTCTCAATGAACCGCCAGCCTTCTTCTCAACTTTGACATCATCCAAGTCTACTCTATATCCACCCGTTGATTTGTCAGCAATTTGAAGAGAAGCAGTAACGATCAGTTCTGCCAACTGATCTGAATCTTTGGAAACTAATTTTGTTTGCATCGAAGTCTTGGCGATTTTTGTAAGTTGATCTTTATCATTGCCATGGACTTTTATCGCGATACTGTTGAGTATTTCAATCGCCTTAATTGCACTTCTTCTATAACCGTCTACTATGATGGTTGGATGAACATCCTTTCCAATTAGCTCCTCTGCCTTCTCGATCAGTGCTCCCGCAAGCACGACCGCGGATGTAGTACCATCGCCCACCTCATTATCAACTGACTTTGCGACTTCTACCATCATCTTTGCGGCGGGATGCTGGACATCGATTTCTTTAAGAATTGTAGCTCCATCATTTGTGATAGTCACATCACCAAGTGAATCTACGAGCATCTTGTCCATGCCTCGTGGACCTAAACTTGAGCGGACTACTTCCGCTATAAGCTTTGCTGCAGTTATGTTATTCTTCTGAGCGTCACGACCCTTAGTCTGACTAGCGCCTTCTTTCAATATTAAGACTGGCATTCCACCAGCTGAACCTTGTTGAATTGACATATCCTCTATTCACCTAAAATATACTCAATAAAGGCATGGGTTGGGATATATTAAATTTACTAACTGTTCAGGTGTATATTTTTTATGAGATGTGTCACTAGAATCTAATTTAAATAGGAGGTGGGTAGCGCCCAGACAAGGCATTACGATCCCTTGAAAATGGGTTCTAGAAGGAATAATTATTCATGAATTTCACCCGACATATGAAGTGCGATAGGGTTTGTGGTGTTGTGGTGTTGTGGTGTTGTGGTGTTGTGGTGTTGTGGTGTTAAAGTATCTTATAACAAAGTGTCTCGATCTTATATTTCGTGACTATTTTAATCTTGAAACATTGCTAATCTGCATCACAAAAGATGACCTCCTCTTAAGTTCAGATGGGATCAGAGGATAGAATGATGTGAATACGTGTCACTTGAAATTCAAGGAATCCAATACAGATTTAGCTTGTCGATAGTGAGCGGCATCGACCATCTTTCCGTCCACAGTTACTGCGCCAATACCTTTGCCCTTTTCCATTGTTTCTTCCAAGGCATGTACAACCTTCCTAGCCCATTCAATTTCATTATTACTTGGAAAAAAGACATTAGCTACTGGTTCCAATTGGTTAGGATGAATTACGCATTTGCCCTGATAGCCTAATCGCTTGGCAGTTCTTGCATCACGCACCAGTCCTTCTATATCCCCAACTTCTTGCCAGATCGCATCAATTGCGCCAATTCCGGCGGCCCTGGCGTCGATTGGGATCTTTGCACGTGCAAAAGAATATTCAATTCCATCTTGAACATAATCTAGTCCCATGTCATTAAGAAAGTCAAACACTCCAAATACCAACATTTTCACCCGTAAATCAGCAGTTGCAATTGAATACGAATTGACTAGTCCCTGAGCAGACTCTATTGACGCCATAATTCCCATTTTCTTGCTCATTGCATTCTGACGCTCCAATTCGATTAATCTCCGAACCAGGTGGCTAACTTCATTTTCATTGTTAACTTTAGGAACCACAACCCCATCTATTTCATCACTTACTATGGCATCGAGGTCCTGGATCGCGATACCTGATTCGTACGAATTAATTCGAACGTACACGTTTCTGTTATCATAATCCTCCTTCTTGCCCAGTGCTTCTGACACAAAATCCCTAGCAGTTTGCTTTTCATTTAGTGGCACAGAATCTTCCAAATCAAAGCAGATTATGTCAGCGTTCAGGGACCTGGCTTTCTCGATGAACCTCTTATTGTTCCCTGGAATAAACAATAACGTTCTGAACATTCACTACTGTTAAGCCTAGAGCTTGTGTGGCGTTGTCAATATCTTTCCTATTTGTTCGGCCTTTGCCATCATGACATGACCTTGAACCATTTCGCTAAATGGTAAAACTGTGCTGATTAATGGTTTAATCTTGCCTTTATCTGTCCAATGTATTACTTCTTCCAGGTCTGCCTTGGTTCCTTGTGTTGAACCCAGTAAATTAGTTCCTCTAAAGAAAAGATACCGAAGGTCGATCGAAGAATCATATCCGGTCGTTGCTCCAGTTGCAACTAACGTTCCGCCCATCTTAAGAAGAGATACTTCTTGTGCAAAAGTAGCTTTCCCAATATGTTCAAACACTACATCAACACCCTGTTTGTTTGTGATTTCCCTGACCTTTTTGTGCCAATCAGGCTCCCTATGGTTAACGACATGATCTGCACCCAATTCAAGGCATTTGTCCATTTTCTCTTTATTTCCTGCCGTAGCGATGACATCACAGTTATACAATTTTGAAATTTGAATTCCTGACATTCCCACTCCACTAGTGCCGCCCATAATCAGCACTGTTTGACCAGGAGTTATCTTGGCCCTTCCGACTAGCATGTGCCATGCAGTCATCCCTACCATGGAAATCGCTGCTGCGTCATTGAATGACACGTTATCAGGTAGCTTTGCTACGTTAACTTCTGGTAAATGGGTGTATTGTGCAAACCCTCCCCATAAAGGACCAGTCTGAAATCCCCAAATTGTTCTTTCAGCACAATCATATTCACGGCCTGAGGTGCAAAAATTACACACCCTACAGCTCATATTGGAATGTGAAACCACACGATCTCCAACCTTAATCTTAGTAACGTTTTCACCAACTTCAGCTACATGACCCGCTGAATCACTTCCGGAAATATGAGGCAGAGGTACCTTAATGGGATCCCCCCAAATTGCCCAAAGATCATTGTAATTATATGCCGCCGCTTCCACTTTTATCATGATCTCGTTCTGGCCTAGTTTTGGCATATCTGCATCTTCGATCTTGACATTCGTCGTAGGATCCTTGCTATATTCTCTGAAAATGGCTCGCTTTCATGAAGTTGAGAACCCTCGCTAGACTTAATATAGTTAACTCAAAGGAATCGATTTAGAGAGGGTGAAAAACATTCCATCTGTAGTTATCGTCGACTCAGCGCCTCACACTGTCTTCAGTAGATGGCTAACCTAAACCCTATTGATTCTAAATTCCTTTTTTGGCTGTTGTATATTTAACAGTATTTGCTTAAGTTCTTCGTCGGTTAGCGCCCTATTCAACCTCCCTGATGAAGCTGAGCTTATAAGATAATTCTCTACCGCTGTAGCTAGCTCAGGTTTAACCATTCTTACGTTGGTAAGCCTTTGTCTCGCAGTTTGATCCAATAAGAATGTCAGTGCGCGCTGTCGCATTGCAGTTTCAGCTTCACGTTTCTTTAATTCTTCTTCATTTGGATCTGGAGAAGGTTGATTTACAGACATCCTACTTTCCCTTTTCCATCAGGCATATCTTTGCAAGTTGGGTATTGTATGAATCTCCTTAAAGATCTCTGTTGCAAGTCTATCGATCTTCTTCATCCCTTCATCACTCATTAGTCTTCCTTGCTTCTTCTTTGTCAGATAACCAGCTGATTCTAGTTGTTGCAACGCCTTTCGAACAATCGAACCACCGGCATCACGATGATGGTCGAGGTTGTACCCAATTCTTTTCCTTCCACCATACATACTTCTTAGGTCAGATGTGCCAATTGGGCCGTGCAGGTACACCTTTCTTACAAGTGAAGCGCATCTAATATACCACCAGTCTCTGTTCTGGGGAATCTTTTCCACATGAGAGCCTGTTTTCACATATACCGTCCAAGCTGGCGGCTCAATCTTTTTATCCTTCTTTAATCGTTCAGCCAATTTTACAATAAGGTCTGTAGCAGGGATATCATACACCTTTGCCATTATACACTCTGTATTAGCCTCTTCTAACTCCTTATAAATTATTATCGACTTTATTCAATTCTAGATTCAAGTCTTCATTGAGCGCCGAGTACGACTGGCTATATCCCAAATCGAATATTTGTTTTGGTTTATTCTAAAGGGCCCGGTTCCACTGATTGCTCCATTTCAACTCTTACAAGAAAGCAAAATGAATTGGTTCGAGAATTTAAGAAGAGAGAACTTTCCGATAAATGTGGCCGCAACGATAGCAAGTTATTCTGATACATTTCGTATTTGATCGCCCAAGTCTAATTCTTGAACTCTTTCCTGGGATGATCAATTGCTTGCATTGCTTACAAAAAAGTTGTTTGATGTTGTAGGAAAGTCTGGTACGAACCCTCATTGCAATCTTTTTCGCCAGACGGGCTTGATCATCTGATAGCCTGTCATCTATCTTTGAATAATATAATGCAGCATCAATTAAAATGTCTATTCGTTCCTTAGCCGTTTCCAAGTTACGTCTTTTGGATGATATTGTGATATATCCTAAATCGGTCTAGATAAACCATTATGCTGATTTATTACGCCCTAAGGTTCGCTGGCAGTTAGAAATTGGCTTCTTCCAGTTGAAAATTTTTTTCTGCATTGAAAATTGTTACCAACAATAAAAATGGACAACTATCACGACAGAGTACATAGATTTATTTTATAGACACCTTGAACTACATTTCTGTCTGACTGCATGAAGCAGGAATATGGATGCTCCATAGTTATCGCAGAAGCTGCATTGGAACTGGTTCCCCAAAATCTGAGAAATCATCAAGCAGTGAGAGCTCATGCCGCAAGACTAGGGAGGAATCCTGGAGAAACATTTCTTGATAGGAGTTATCACCATGCTGCAATGAAAACTGACCCTTCCTTAACAAAACATGGCAGGCCCGACATTGTGCATCTCTCATTGGCGGCCGTTATGTCATCTCCACTTTATGTAAATAATAAGGTCCGAGTATACATTTCAACAATAGATAGCAACAGCATTATCATAGGAGAAGGGATACGGTTTCCCAAATCATATTTTAGATTTGAGGGATTAATGGCAGACCTCTTTAAGAATAAGAGGATAAAGAACAGAGAAGGGACCAAAGTAATGTTGGAATTGAACGAAGGAGTAACCTTTAACCAATTGGTGGAGCAAACAATAAGACCAAGGCAAGTGATTGGCTTCTCCTCGATTGGAGCTCCTTCGACCTTGGAAAGGGTTGTCACTGACACTTTCTCCTTAAACACATTGCCGTCGTGCGCATTCGTAGTGGGTGGTTTCCCTAGAGGGCACTTTTCAAAAACAACTACTGAGAAATTTGATAGCCTGTACAGCATATCGAATATGGGACTGGAGGCACACGTTGTTGTAGCGCGATTAGTTTATGAATGTGAAAAGATCTTGTGCAAACAGTAGCACGTCACAACATTCTAGTGAAAAAATGCGTCAACCATAAAAGCTATGAAGATTGCGGTTAGGTAGGGACTAGAGAATTTAAAAACGGTCCATGCAGCCTTCTCACTGGGTCTTATTAGTAACCATAGCGATAAAGCTAACATAGCAGCACCAAAAATCGTAGCAGTTAATACATAAATAAGCCCAAACTCGTTGATAAAAAAAGGAAAAATGCTGAAAAGAACCATTAAAATTGTAGTGACTGCAATAATTCTAACAGATTTTTTTTCATTCTGAACGACAGGTAGCATTGGTATCCCGGCCTTCGCATAGTCTTTCCTCGAATGAAGTGCAAGGCTCCAAATATGGGTTGGGATCCACAGGAATACCAATCCAGCCATAATGATACCAATCTCAATACTTTGTGTAGTGACAGCGACATATCCTATCATTGCAGGTGCTCCTCCGGAGAACCCGCCAAGAACTATATTGGCCTGGCTGGTTCGTTTTAGCCATTTGCTATACACAATGATATTATCAAATAGACCAAATGCCATCAGCGCGAATGCGTAAATATTCAAAAACCACGAACAAACAAGTGATATTGCTGCTAGGATAATTCCAAAAATAAAGGCATTTCTAGGGGATATTCTTCCTGAGGGAATTGGACGCCCTTTTGTTCGGTCCATGATTGCATCAATGTCGCGATCGTTGTATCCTGTCAAAGTGTCAGCAGCCGCGGATCCTGCTGCTACACCGAGAATTAAAAGAAGCCACATCCCCGCGCTAATCGGGATGTCGAAGAGGAATGATGCTGTTAGAGCGGAGGCAAAGGCAGTAAAGACTAATAGATACCATATCTTTGGTTTTGTGAGCTCGTAATAATCTCGGAAAACTCTGCCAAAGGATGCAGAGGTAGTCAAGGTATCCATCTATTATTGTCCTTCCAACGTTGACAGTAATGATCTAACTAAATATATTAATATCGTATATTACCATCTAAATTTCCGATCGCCATTCCAGTGGCTATTGAGCTATTGAATGCGAATAGAGCAATTCTCTTACGGTCTTCCGCATTTCAATAAATGTTTCTGTCTTCTGCACGCCCTCGATTCTGCCCACTTTTTCTGATATTAATTGATGCATCTCGTCGAGGGATTTAGAACTCATTGTTACCAGTATGTCGAATCTTCCTGTCACTTCTGCAACCTCTCGCACTTCTGGAATCCTGAACAATTCATTTAGAACATTATCTCGCATCTTTGAGTCCATATTTATTCCAGTGAGAGCTCTAACGTTGAAACCTAGAGCCTCATCATTAATCACTATAGTGAATTTCTTTATGAAACCCATCTTTAGGAGTCTTTTAATCCTGCTATATACAACCGAGGAATTAACATTAATCGATTTGGAAAGTTTTGGAACAGAAATACTAGCGTCTTTGGAGAGCTCACTGAGAATTTTTAAGTCAAGATCGTCTATTCTACCCATATATAGCTCTTGGATATCTTTACATCCACCGGGGTTAATAAATGTATTATTTTCAAAATATAGTGCTGTTTTTTAGAAGAATAAATAAGATTATAGAATCCCTTTATCTTTTAACAATTCCGCCATCAAAACAGCTCCTTTCGCTGATCCCATCTTTTCGTTGTGTGACAGCAACACATACTTTATGCCATGGTCAAAGACAGAGTCCTTTCTTAATCTCCCAACCACAGTTGTCATCCCATCGTTGATCTCTCGATCGACGCGAGGTTGTGGTCTAGTAGGATCGTCGTGTACGATGATGTAATCTCTGGGGGCGGAAGGTAGTTTTCGGACGGTAACTGAATCTGAAAAGTTTATCATGAGTTGCTTCACCTCATCTGGTTCCAGAGGTTTCTCTGTTTCTACGAATACAGCTTCGGTGTGACCGTCCAATACGGGTACTCTAGTGCATGTACAGCTAACTTTAAGATTAGCTGGGCTTACAGAATCATTATCGAATTTACCGAGGATTTTCTTCGTCTCCACTTGGACCTTTTCCTCCTCTTTGGGAATATACGGTATCACATTATCCAGAATGTCTAAAGCGACTACACCAGGTGATCTACCTGCCCCTGAGAGGGCTTGCATCGATGTCATGATCACGCTTTTTAGACCTGCACTTTCCATGATAGGTTTTAGTGTAATCACTAGTCCTGTAGTGGTGCAGTTAGGTAATGGACATACGAAGCCTTCCCATTTGCGTTGCCTTTTCTGGACGCTCAACAGGTCAATATGATCTTCATTTATTCCCGGTATAATTATGGGCACATCACTTTCATATCTGAATGCTGCTGCAGTACTAATGACAGGTACAGATTTTGCAAAATTGGGCTCTATTTTGAGAGCATCATCTGATTCCAGCGCAGTAAATACAAGATCGAACGATTCTGGCCTGATATGATCTACAGTAGTGACAATCATATCACGAACGTATTCAGGAATTTCGTTTCTGCTATGCCATCTCAAAATTGCCGAAGAGGGATCCCTTAACGAATCCACATACTTTTTTCCAGCAGATCTTGAAGATGAGACGACTGCAGACAATTCGAACCACGGATGTCTGTTTAACGCCAGTACAAACTCTTGGCCTACCGCTCCAGTGGCGCCGATAAGTGCTACCTTCAACATCAGGTTGGCTTAGTAAACTACAACTAATAATCTTTTCACGAAATGCTATCGGTACTCAGAGAAATATGCCCAATGCCTCCTAATCTCCAGGATCTAAATTATAATGGTGGAGGAAATTAGCTAGTGGATGAATTCGATGATGCAAAATAGCCCGAATCAAGATTGTTTTCATGGAGGAATTTACTCAGTTAATCCTGCATTGGTTCAGCTCGATTTTAGCTCCAACATCAACCCTTTAGGAATTTCAAAGAATTTGTTAAATGATGTGTGTAGAGAATTAGGTAGCCTATGTACAACTTATCCTGATCCCTCTTGTAAGGAATTGAAGAATAGCATTCTAGAGTACTTAGGATTAGAGTTAGATCCAACATGGTTATTGATTGGTAATGGTGCCACCGAGCTAATCCACATTTTCACGCGTACGTTCGTTCGCAAGAAGGTGGTAATTTCTGCACCTACCTTTTGTGAGTATGAACTTTCGGCAAGAAGATCGGGAGCAACGATCAAATTTATTCCTTTAAAGAATTGGGAGCCTGATGCTGAGAAAATATTGAAAGAATCAAATGAAGGGTGCGATGCAGTTTTCCTTTGTAATCCGAACAACCCAACAGGAATATTATCAACAATATCGGCGCGAAAAATAATTGAAAATATTGATCCAAATACTCAGATCTTCATAGATGAATGTTTTATTGAATTAGTAGAAGGATCTGGGAAAGAAAATAGCATGATCGAAATGGTTTCAGACTACAAAAATCTGGTGATACTGAGATCGATGACAAAATCGTTTAGTTTAGCGGGCATCAGATTGGGGTATTGTGTGTGTAATCCTAATTTGATAAACCTCATGCTCGATAACAGCATTTCTTGGAGCGTAAATGGTGTAGCTCAAAAATTAGGAATGTTAGTTCTAAAGGACACATCTTATTTAGAGAAGTCCAAAAGGCTGATACGACGCGAAAGAAATTTTATGATAAACGAACTAAAAAAGATGACGAAATTTTCCCCGATGCCATCTGACGTCAACTTCTTTTTGATAGACGTTTCAGACCAAAGTTCAATTGAAGTGCGTAATTATCTCCTAAACAATAGCGGAATATTGGTACGTGACTGTAGGACGTTTACAGGAATGGGTCTAAAGCATATCCGGGTAGCTGTTAAAAAACACATAGAAAACGCCATTCTTATGGACGCCTTAAAATCAATGGAGCCATGACTGCAAAAATCTTGATGATTCAAGGTACGTCTTCAGGTTCAGGAAAAACTACGATTGTTACTGTGTTATGTAGGATTTTTGCTGACAAAGGATACAAGGTTGCACCATTCAAATCTCAAAATATGTCATCAAAAATTTACGAAATTGAAGGCACTTCAGAGAGGATCTCAATGGCTCAAGCAGTTCAAGCTTTTGCGTCAAGAAAAAATCCTGACGTAAGAATGAATCCTATTCTACTTGAACCACACGGTAACTATGTAAGTGATGTAATAGTAGAGGGTCATTCCCACGGACAGATGCACGCAAAAGATTACTACCAAAAATTTGTGTTGCAATATGCATTTCCGATCATACTTAATTCTTTAGATGGCCTTAGAAAAGACAATGATATAGTTATCATGGAGGGGGCGGGATCCCCGGCCGAAATTAACATCCAACAATATGATGTCGCAAATATGCTTCTCGCAAGGAAAGTAAGCGCTCCTGTTATCATAGTTGCCGACATAGAAAGAGGGGGATGCTTTGCCAGTATCGTAGGGACAATGCTCGCTTCTAGAACCCTCCGATAGAGAACTTGTCAGAGGCTTTATGATAAATAAATTTCTTGGCGATAATTCACTTTTAGAATCGGCCATGTCAACTGTCAAAATAATGACAAACAAGGAGTTCTACGGAGTAGTCGCCAAGATAAAACTAAACTTACCAAAAGAGGATTCCCTTGATGGTATAGACTCGAGTGACACAAATGCTGTTCTTGACACTGCATTGGATGAGCAAATCCAAAATTTGGTAAGAGAAATAGAACCAATGATCGACATAGAAAAGATTTCAAAGGATATACTTGAATTAGAAAATGATTTATGAGCAGTTTGTTCTTCTGGGGGGTGGCTTAGCACTTGGGATACTCCTAGACTTAGTATTTGGAGACCCCAAAAATAGGTACCATCCAGTTTCATGGCTCGGAAGACTAATCGAATATAAAACTTCAAATTTGAAACATAGTGGGGTAACAGAAAGTTCTATTTCAAAGGATAAAATTGAAAAGGTAAAAGGAATCTTGTTTTCCTGTGGTATTATTTCTGGCGTAGCGCTGCTGACGATAGCCTTGACATCGTTAACTGTTCACTTCGCGGGGATACTGATTACCCTAATTCTGTTTGCACTATTGTTAAAGATATCAATAGCATTGAAAGGAATGGAGAAATCTGCTATCCAGATCATTCGTTCAATGGAGGCAGGGAACTTGGAGGAAGCTAGATACAGGTTATCAATGATAGTCAGGAGGGATACTAGTAGCTTGAATGAAGAATATATCCAATCTGCGACTATCGAATCCATTAGCGAAAGCACTGTCGATGGAATCATATCTCCATTGTTCTTCTATTCAATTCTCGGCCCTGTGGGGTGTATAGCCTATAGAGTAGTTAATACACTGGACTCCATGCTCGGATACAAGGATCCATACTACGAGGATATAGGTTGGATGTCAGCCAAGCTAGATACTATTTTCAATTTCTTGCCCGCTCGTATAACTGGTCTTCTGATGGTTGTCTCGGCTTATATGGCTCAAGCAGATTGGAGAAATTCTCTGGTGATACTGATTCGTGATCACCACAAAACGACCAGTATCAATGCCGGATACCCTATGAGTTCTATGGCAGGTGCTTTAAGAGTGAGACTTGAGAAAATGGGTAGCTATGCTTTAGGTGAAGGGACCGAATTCTTAACAGTTGATAAATGTATGCTGGCCATCAAAATTATGAAGTTAACCACCCTGCTTTTCTGTTTGTTTTTTTCGCTTCCTCTTATTCTTCTCCTATCTCAAATAGGTTGGTGGAACTTAATTTTTGGTATATAAGCCGTTTATGGCAGTTGTCTCATTCTTGACGATAATCCCTTCTGCTCGGCATGGTCCATCAGCTCCGATCGACATAAAATACACAGCGACAAATATGTACCTGTTTCCGCTTGTTGGGGCACTGATTGGTTTATCAGCAGGTTTAGTTGGATACGGCCTTTCACTTGTGTTCGAACCTCAGATAACAAGCCTTCTGGTTGTTCTGTTTATTACTTTGATAACCGGCTTGCATCACACTGATGCACTTGCTGATTTCGGCGATGGATTGATGGTGAAGAGGGGAAGGGAATCAAAGAAAAATGCAATGCATGATCATTCAATAGGATCGGCTGGGGCAACAGCTTTGATTTTATATTTTATAGGCATTTTTACGACACTCTCATCAATTCGTGATGGCACCATTCTACTTTCATTCTTATTGACATCAGAGGTTATTGCAAAATATATGATGGTAGAACAGGCCCATTTTGGCAAGGCAGCTTGGGATGGTCTTAGTTCACCCTTTGTCCTGGCAATGAAAAATAAAACGAAATTCATAATTAGTACATTGATAACCTTGGCTATCGTGTTTCTTGTAACTGGCTACGAAGGTCTCATCACTTTAGCAGTTGCATTTCTGGTTGCAGGATTAATTCAATACATTGCTCATTTGAGCTTTGGAGGAATTTCTGGAGATGTTATGGGGGCTTCCAACGAAATTGTTAGATTAGCCTGTCTGATTTTCCTATCATCTATGTCGGGTTTTATTTCACTATGATAGCTGTGATAATGTGTGGTGGCAAAGGGTCTAGATTCATCACTCAAGATAATATTGAAAAACCACTAGCGCGCATAAGGGGTAAAACGCTAATTGAAACGGTCTTACATGCAGTGATTTTATCTAGCCAGTTTAGCAGGATCCTGTGCGTATCTAGCCCTTGTTCTCCACACACTACACAGCTTTTGGAAAGAAATTATAAAAAAGATAACAAAATTGAAGTAATTGTTGCTGACGGACTGGGGTTTTCCAAGGACCTGTCCAAAACTCTAAATTCAATGCCTGAACAGAAAGTTTTTACATTTCCGTCAGATTTAGCTTTACTTAATTCAGATACGGTCAGAAAATTGATTGACAGGTGCACACCATCTACTCAGAATACGTGTACAGTGGCGGTAGCAGAAAGATCATTTGTTGACTCTGTTGGCATGACCTGCAGTTGCATTGTTAATATCGGCAACAAGGAGTACTGTTACACGGGCGTGTGTGGGTTCTATCTGGGCAGGTCTATCTCTGACAAACCATTCGAGGAATTCTATTCGATTGTAAATGAGATACGGCTCATTGTCAATATAAATACTGCAAATGATCTAGGACTTGCCGAACAGCTACTCGGGCGGATTAATCCAGGTTGCTTATAACTTTGCCCAATATTTCCGCCTTCGATCCTGTTCTTTTTACTAACATAGCACCGCATTTTTTACAGTAAACATCAGCTGTAGCGTGACTGAAAATTACTTTCTTTTCATCGCATTGACTACATTGAGTTAAAATAAATGTAGTATGAGGTTTAGGTATTAGGATCATATTTTTCTTCATTCCAAATACCACCTATCTATGGTTGGATCTCCAATTTGCGGATCCTCATTCCTTCTTTCATGGTCTTTCTTTGACAATTCTTGCAGGTGTATTTCAGGGTGATTTTCTTTGAGGTCTTTGCTGTTCTCTTGAGTTCGGGAAACTTCTGTCCCCCGTAGCCCTTCTTGTCTTCAGCGTGTCTTCTTGCGCCTAATGCCATCTTCCTATCTTTACCTTTCTTATATATTGAAATAGATTGTGTAGTATGAGTTTTACATTTCGGGCAGAATTTCCGAAACTCCTTCTGCATCTTCATATATGTTCAGATATGAAAGGGTAATTTAAGGACAGCGTACTTCATTTTGCTTCGCACCAAACATGGCCAGATAAATCATGACGAATAAGGATACAATTCACCGTCTGCAATGACGCAGCGCAATCGGTTTGTAAAGGATATTCTGAGTAAATCTAATATACTAAGTCTTATATTCCAATAGGTGATGTTCGAAGCACTGCTAAAACAAGTAATCGTCTTCTCTATGGAAAGCTTTGGGGTATGGGTTCCGCTAGCGTTTGGCCTTGCAGTAGGACTTGCATTTGCAGTAATTTCAGGCGCACGCCGTTCTTCATAAACGACCTCGAGCTCATATTTTTATTTTTATATTTTCTATTTTCTATTCAATCAGTCTGTACATTGCATCCTCATTTTATTTATCCAATTTTTACATATATTTCATCAAATAATTAAAAGAATAATGTTCTACTAAATTATTAACAATAATTTGTAAAAAACCAAAAAAGATTCGTTTGCTGCAAAATTGTTTATCAGTAGCAACAATAATTCCGTCGCACTTTTCAGGTGGGAAAATTTCCCACTGTCTTTCTAATTTTTCAGTTTGTACTGGAATGATAACGCTAATAATATAGTTGTCGGCTCCTATAATTTTCGATGAGTTACCTAGCCAAGATCGGAGTTGAAAAAGAACGTTATCTGAAAGTCGCCACCAATCAAACAACGAGTTTCTTATGGGAAGGAGAGAACGTATTATCTACCCCTTCTATGATATCTGAAATGGAAGAGACCTGTAGATTGCTTGTCAAGGAAGAATGTATTGTAGACAGCACGTGGGATTCAGTAGGCACCCTAGTCAACATTAAGCACTTGGCTGCTACTCCGGTTGGTGCAGAGATCACAGTGAAGGCTAAAATCATCTCTTTCGAAGGCAGGAGAGTGTTATTTGAAGTAGTGGCCACAGATAAGCTAGAAAGAATTGGCGAAGGCACACACGAAAGATCATTAATTGAAGTCCCCAAGTTCAGGAAAAAATTTGTTGAAAAGCAAGAGAAATTAGGCCTGAAATAATGGAAAGAAATCGTTAGTTTTCTCATCGGACTTGAGAATCTGAAAAGCGTGAAAGCCTTGCTGTCAATAATCAACGATTATCGTTAAGAAATAACTTACGGAGGGTCTTGCGTCGCATTCCGCCTATTTAACTGAAAAAACGCGTAGTTAATATAAAATGAAAAATTAGCAAAGACCTATTCTGCTTCATTAGGAGCTGCCTAGCTCGGAGTAAGGCCAGTGTTTCGACGCAACATCTTTTTTAAATCCTTATTGAAACAAGCCTCCCGAATCGTGATGCGCTATATTGATATGTGTACACTTATAGAGAGAAGTAAAACTAAATAAGTGGCTTTACAGTGCACTATTGTTCTACTAGGTGAATATAGTATATGTCAATTCAAACTACAGCTGGTGGAATGCCAGTGATAATTTTAAGGGAAGGAACAAAAGAAAGTAAAGGCAGGGAAGCTCAGAAAAATAATATTACAGCAGCAAAACTGGTCGCAGAAGTTGTCAAAACTAGTCTCGGCCCAAGAGGCATGGACAAGATGCTCGTAGATTCTCTTGGAGATGTGACTATCACAAATGATGGGGCTACAATTCTTAAAGAAATCGACGTACAGCATCCCGCTGGAAAAATGATGGTAGAGGTTTCTAAATCAGTAGATAATGAAGTGGGAGATGGCACTACTTCATCAGTCGTTCTTGCAGGATCGTTGATAGAGAAGGCCGAGGACCTAATTAACAAGGATGTTCATCCATCAGTGATCGTTGATGGCTATAACGCAGCTTCTGAGCATGCATTAAAGTTGCTGCAGAAAATTGCTATAAAAGTCGACACTTCAGACAAAGAAATGCTCATCAAGATTGCAAGAACTAGTATGGATTCCAAGTTGGTCTCCGAGGATAGCCCAACCCTAAGTGAAATAGTGGTAAATGCAACACGACAGATAGCAGAAAAGATTGAAGGAAAAGATGGTTTAAGAGTTGACCTAGACAACATTAAGGTCGAAAAGAAGGCAGGTGGAGCAATAAGAGATACCCAACTCGTAAAGGGAATCGTTCTTGATAAGGAAGTAGTTCATTCAGGGATGCCAAGAAAGGTTGAACAGGCAAAGATTGCTTTGATAAACTCTGCGCTGGAGATCGAAAAAACTGAAATGAGTGCCGAGATCAGAATCAGTGATCCGCAACAGATGCAGATGTTTCTTGAAGAAGAAAACAGAATGCTGATGAGTATGGTGGACAAAATAAAAGACGCAGGCGCAAATGTAGTTTTATGTCAAAAAGGCATTGATGACATTGCACAACATTATCTTTCCAAATCAAGCATACTAGCCGTCAGACGAATAAAGGAAAGTGATATGTACAAGCTTGCTAAAGCAACAGGTGCAAGAATCATAAGCAACCTTGAAGATCTTTCAAGTAAAGACCTGGGAGCCGCTAATCTGGTCGAAGAGCGCAAAGTCGAGACCGACAAATGGGTCTTTATAGAAGGATGTAAGAATCCAAAGGCCGTCACAATCCTTGTTCGAGGAGGCTCTCAAAGAGTCGTAGATGAAGCAGACAGGTCAATTCATGATGCGTTAATGGTTACTAAAGATGTGCTAGAAAAACCAGCCATAGTTGCGGGTGGAGGTGCTCCAGAAGCATATGTTGCCAATGAGTTAAGGCAATGGTCGAGCAGCCTGGAAGGCAGAGCTCAACTTGCTGTTCAAAAGTTTGCTGATGCACTCGACACAATCCCTCTTACGCTAGCAGAAAATGCCGGCATGGATCCGATCGACACTATGACAGAATTGCGTGCTAAGCAGAGTAAGGGTTCCAAGTGGACAGGAATCAACGTTAGGAGCACGGTAGTCGCAGATATGTACAAACAAAATATATTGGAACCTCTTACTGTTAAAGAGCAAATCATCAAATCCGCTACAGAAGCTGCAACCATGATCTTACGTATAGATGATGTTATTGCTTCCAGCAAATCCAAAGCACCCGCTGGACCTCCTGGTGGTATGGGCGGTATGGGCGGTATGGGCGGTATGGGCGGTATGGGCGGTATGGGCGGTATGGATATGGAATAAATATCTGCAAAATTACCGCAAGACACATTCCTTCGAAGTGGAATCATATCTTTTTCCCTTTTTGGACAAAGCAATTCACTATCAGAAATTCAAAAAATTTAACTTCTACAGTCGCTAGGAGATCCCCTTCTTGTAAGGGCTGATGGCTATCAACAATCTACAAACAAAATATACAGATGTATCTAATTCGCATTACCCGTAAACGCTCTCACGTTCACGACAATCTAAATAGGACACATTAGGGCCGCCTAGACACGAGATTAATTCTAATACGATCGCTTACTATGTCCCAAAATTGTAGTCGAGATCAATAGGTACATGCTCCTCATTCCAATGACGTACAAACATCACCTTATTTTTCTCCAATCTGGATTCGGAATGAACTAGAAATGAATACATGAATTTTATGCTAAATCTGTTACACTCTGGGCATGTTTTTAGGTAAGATGAAGAGAAGCCGTGTGCTTCCCCTACTACGCATCGCGACGCACTCCTAATTTCAGAGTAATATCCAAGCCATCTAAGAGAAATCAGTATCGGGAGAGGTTGGCTTAAGCGCTCCGCCCATTTAGGGGATATAGTATCAAAGCCGAGTTCGTGCCTCTTCTTAGAAACAAGAATATGTTTCTGAGACATATACTTAGATAGCCTGAAGTGCTATTAGAAGATTATGCCATCTTAGAGTAAGAGGTTTGTTTTAATGGGCCTCCGGACTAAATAATGAACACTATACAATACGAAACTATATTCTCATATTTTCACACTAATTGTTTGGGTTTTACTTTATCGATTCAAGCGATTCTTTTTCAATCAAGTAATGTTATTCAATGCGCGATCACAAATATACACAAAGTTAATAACAAATAGTCTATAAACTGTAAAAGGTAACCCATTGAGGACGTTCTCAACAAGAAGCTCAAAAAAGGAGATGGTATTGGGAGAAGAAGAGCTCTACATTGGTACTGCGGAATCTGAACATGTTGAAATGTACCTTAAGGCTATATGGTATATTCGCGAAAGAGGCGAAGAGGTTAAGGTTAGCTCAATCGCAAAATTGCTGAATGTAAAACAACCATCAGTAGTTCAAATGCTTCGTAAACTTGACGAAGCTAATTTGGTAGAATATAGCAAAGGCAACATGGTAAGGATGACTTCTGAAGGCGAACGCATTGGAAAGCAGATGATCCGAAATACACGACTATTGGAAGTGTTGATGAGAGATTCATTGAAGATAGAAATAGACGAAGAAATGGTCTGTGGAATTGAGCATCATATGAAACAGATTTTTACGGATGCCTTGTGCACGCTCCTAAAGCATCCAAGAAAGTGTCCACATGGCCATCGAATACCTTTAGGAAGGTGCTGCAGATGATGGTAAATTAATACCGACCAAATTGTCATCATAATCTCTAGTTGCAATAAGAAACTATGTCTCGTTCTCAGACCTGATGCTACCCTCATTGTTTTTATTCCCAACAAGATACACGAAAACATCATCGAGGGTTATGGGAGAAACGGTAAATTGAATATTCATCTTTAGGGCCTTGTCATAAATCTTTTCCGCGTCAGTTTCATAGGTAAAGATTCTAACAAAATTAGCTCCTGAATCTACGACAGAGCCTAACGACATTAGACTCTTATCTAGGTTAATTTTGGGTACATCAATTCTAAGTTCATAGGGAACGATCTTGCGAAGCTCGTTCATCGTACCCTTTGCTATAATATTTCCTTTATCAATTATGACAATATAGTCCGCAAGCAGTTCTGCCTCATCCATATAATGAGTCGTCAGCAGAATTGTTCTGTCCTGATCTTTCCACTCCTTGATTGCCGACCATACCTGTCGACGAGAAACCGGGTCTAGGCCTATAGTTGGCTCATCTAGGAATAGTAATTGGGCGTCAGGTGCCAAAGCCATTGCAACAAGGACCTTTTGCTTCATGCCGCCTGATAGATTCATAGCAGGAACATTCCTCGCATCATAAAGATCTAGCTTCTTGAGAATTTGCACAGCTTTTACTTTGGCATTATCACTGCTTTCTCCTCTGATTCTTAACCAATTGTATACATGATCCCAAGGCGTCAACGCTCTCAGTGGTCTGCCTTCCTGAGGGATTGCTGAAATCTGGTTTCGTATCCTATCGGGATACTTTACGATGTCATGACCAAGAACCAATATTCTACCTGATGTGGGCATGAGTTGGGTAGCACATATTCTTACAAAGGTAGTCTTTCCAGCTCCATTTCTACCCAGCATTGTAAATATTTGTTTTGAATCGATACTCAGTGAGATATCATTCAAAGCGGGGTGTTTAGAACCCTTATATGATTTTGTTAATCCTAAAGCTTCAATCACTTTCATGAACTATGCCGCCCCCGACCTTAATCTTGAATAAGGCTATACTCAATTCTGCATTGCATGGTGAATTACGAGTAGCATTCAAGTATTCGATCCGCTAAGAACCGGATTTTTCATGAACATGACTTTTCGACATTTTGCTGATTACTAGTTTTACCATTAATATCACTATTATTATCGTCTTCTCGTTGAATGGCACTGTCCAGTTTATATTTAGTTCCTGATGTGACAGATAGCCAGCTTCAAATATCTTCATTCTAATATTCCTTACCTTCAATGTCTATATAAGCCCTAATCTGAAGAGGTTTCCGTCAGATAATTTTGTTAGAAAATTCAAAGCTGGTACCCTTTTCAGCTTCAGTAGAATTAATCATACCACTTTCATCAATACTGGTAGTAGTAACTATGCCAAGATGAATTGATCAATCATTTTTCTACAATTTGAATGGGCAGACTCAAACTAAAGATATCCAATACAACTACCGCTTCCGAGTCAAGAATGCTATCGATGTGAGTAAATACTACTTCAACTGGATGAATACTAAAGGCATTGTTATAGATGCTTAGTCAATGCTTTGGAATTTTCAATCGCCAGTTATTCTTAATTCTCTATCCAATTCTTTGAGCAGCGCCTTTTGAGCGTCATTTATCTTCGTTGGCACCTTTACATTTATTCTTACAAGCTCATCCCCTCTCCCATAACCCCCATACCTTGGGAGACCTTTGCCCTTTAGCTTTACGATTGAATTCGGTTGTGTTCCTGGAGAGATTTTGACTTTTTCTTGTCCTTCAAGTGTTGGAACTCTTATTTCTGTCCCCAAAGCTAGGTCGGTAAAACTTAGATTTTGATTAGTTAATAGGTGACCGTCTTCGAGTCTTTGAAACTCTGGATGTGGTCTAACGTGAGTTCTTATGAGAAGATCTCCAGGCACCCCATTCTCTGTTGGCTCTCCCTCGCCATGCAATTGAAGAGTCATCCCATCCTCTACTCCGCGCGGAATTTCCAATCGTAGTTTTTTTGTTGTTCTGATATTACCTGATCCATTGCATGTCCCACACGGCCTCTCAATTATTTCACCCTCTCCATGACAGGTACGACATGGCTCCAATGATACAAACGTGGAAAACCGATTCTGACTATACACCCTCCTGGTCTGTCCCTGGCCATTACATACAGTGCATTTTCGCGGCTTTGTGCCTGGTGCGGCACCTGTTCCGTTGCAATTTGTACATCTATCCATTTTAGGCAGTTCTATTTCGTCTTTCTTGCCTTTCAAAACATCTTCTAATGACAGATCTATATCATACAGAATATCGCGGCCCTTCTGTCTTGCACCGCCAAAGTTGAATCCGAATCCGAACGGATCCGATGAACCTCTTCCAACGCCGCCTCTAGATCCAAAAAATTGCTCGAAAATGTCTCTGAATCCTCCAAAGCCCATATCTTTAAAGATCTCTTCAAAGTTGGCCTCGGAGCCTCTGAATACCTCTTCAGTTCCTACATGACCATATGTATCATATCGCTTCCGTTTGTCATCATCAGATAGGACTGCGTATGCTTCTGAAATTTCCTTAAAGCGTTCCTCTGCTCCCTGAGATTTATTTCTATCCGGATGGTATTGCAGTGCTAGTTTTCTATATGCGTTCTTGATATCTCCTTTCCCTGCATTCTTAGGTACACCAAGGACTTCATAGTAGTCTCGTTTGTTAGCCATTTGTTTGTCTCCCATTCATATCTGCATGAGTAACCCTATCAGTAGCATTCAATGAACAATAATTATGGAGGGGGTGGTGGTGGTGGTGTCTGCTGAGTACCTGTAGACGTACTACCTCCGCCGCCGGTGTAAGTCTCCGAAGTTTGATTCGCACTAGATGCTCCTTCGTCTACAGTCTGACCAGACTGGCCTCCGGCACCA
The DNA here is from genome assembly GCA_963841565.1 of uncultured Nitrososphaerales archaeon. GTDB lineage: Archaea > Thermoproteota > Nitrososphaeria > Nitrososphaerales > Nitrososphaeraceae > TH5896. The sequence continues at coordinate 351,447 of CAWJCY010000006.1, read as the reverse complement.
GGCGCTGCCGCAGCTGCTGCTGCACTGGTAGCCTTATAGGCTTCAGTACTTATTTCACCTAATATGTTCTTTAATTCCTGAATTTTTGCTTTAGTGATTTCACTGTTATTTGATGCTAAGGCATCCTTCAATTCTTGCGAAGCTTTCTGAACTCTTTCTACCTGTTCTGGCTTTATTTTGTCTTTTAAATCCTGATTAACCAGTTTCTCCGCGGCATAGACGAGATTGTCTGCTTCGTTCTTAAGTTCAGCCTCTTCCCGTTTCTTTTTGTCGGCCTCAGCAAACTGCTCTGCGTCTTTTTTCATTCTTTCGATATCATCTTTACCGAGTTTAGTATTTGCAGTGATAGTTATCTTAGCTTCTTTGGACGTTGCTAGATCTTTGGCTGATACATTCAGAATTCCATTCGCATCAATATCAAATGTGACTTCGATCTGAGGTACTCCCCTTGGGGCAGGTGGTATGCCAGAAAGATTGAACATTCCAAGAGAAACACAGTCTGCAGCCATCGCTCGTTCTCCTTGTACTACGTGTATTGTTACTGCAGTTTGATAGTCTGCCGCAGTAGTAAATATTTTACTCTTTTTGGTAGGGATTGTTGTATTGCGTTCTATTATGGCTTCCTTTAAGCCACCCAAAACTTCCACCCCAAGCGTCAAGGGTGTTACATCTACTAGTAATATATCTGTGGACACATCGCCTGAAATAACTGCTCCCTGGATTGCAGCACCCAGTGCAACTGCTTCCATAGGGTCCACACCTCTTTCAGGTTCTTTTCCCATGACAGTTGCAACAAATTGACGAACCATAGGCATTCTAGTTGGACCACCTATCAGTATTACTTTGTCAATATCATTAGGAGTCAACTTTGCATCTTGTAATGATTGCATAGTTGGACCCCTACATCTTTCTATGATAGGTCTTAGCAATTCTTCCATTTTTGCCCTAGTAATTTGAAGTATTAGATTTTTTGGACCAGTAGCAGAATCATATGCGAGAAATGGCAAGTTAATTTCAGTATTAACCATGTTTGATAGTTCTATCTTCGCTTTTTCAGCTGCTTCTCTTACTCGCATCATAGCTGCACGATCATTACGTACATCTAAACCAGACTGGTTCTTAAATTCCTGTAGAATGTAATCTACCAATTTATTGTCCATGTCAGTCCCGCCTAATTGTGTATCCCCTGCAGTACCTCTTCACTTGGAAAACTCCACCTCCCATTTCCATTATAGTAACATCCAAAGTTCCACCTCCTAAATCGAATACAACGATCTTTAGGTCTTTTTGAATCTTATCTAGCCCAAATGCCAGAGAAGCTGCAGTCGGTTCATTTATTATCCTGACTACTTGAAGTCCCGCAATCTCGCCTGCGTCTTTGGTCGCTTGCCTCTGGTTGTCGTTAAAGTAGGCTGGAACAGTGATCACCGCTTTGTCTACACTCTCACCCAAAAACGCCTCGGCATCCCTCTTTATTTTTTGCAAAATAAATGCGGAAATCTGTTGTGGGGAATACTCCTTTCCAAAGACGCTGAAGCGAAAGTCAGTCCCCATTTTCCTTTTTGCTGCTAGGTACAGTGCCTTCTGGATTGGATATCATTTGTCTTCGTGCAGGTTCTCCCACTAATAATTGTCCATCCTTAGTAAAGGCGACAACAGATGGAAACGCCTTACCTGCAATAGAGGTTCCCTCAGCCGCTTGTATTATAGATGGTTTACCCCCAATCATAGCCGATGCGGCAGAATTACTAGTTCCAAGATCAATTCCTATTATCTTTCCCATTTCTTCTTAGTCTCCTTTTGTTCTGTTACTGTCAATAGCGCTATTTTTAACTATCCTTTTAGAGATTTCTACCAAACTAGGCCTTAATACTTTGTCAGTTATCATGTACCCCTTTCTAATTTCCGCGATCACAGTATTTTCTGGAACAGAGTCATCGTATTTGAATGAAATAGCATCGTGAATATTGGGATCAAAGGGAGTACCCGTAGTTTCAATTTCCTTAACACCTTCTGCGTCAAACAAAGTCTCGACGTTCCTCAAAATACCTTCTAAACCCTCTATTACAACCTGATCTGATTTGCATTGTTTCGCAGTCTCTATCGCCCTAGATAAATCGTCATGAATAGAAACAAACTTTAAAATAAGTTCTGCTTTTCCTTGGCTTATCTTCGATTCTATCTGTCTTTCTGTCCGTTTTCTATAATTATCAAAATCTGCCATCAAATATCGCAGCTTATTCATGTTACTGTCGGCTTCTTCTTTGGCCTTCTGAAGTTCTACATCGGCCTGGGAAAGTTCATTCTCTAAGTGAATAATATACTCTTGATCTTTATCTTCTTGGGGGGATTGTTGCTGTTGTTGCTGTTGTTGTCGTATAATTTCCTCCTCTTCCTCGCCTTCATTGCTGGATGCATTATCCTTTTCGCAATTCTCTACGCTCAATTTTACCTTGAAGAATACCTACAGAAAAAGCTAGATAATTACATATCGATTAATACAAAAAATATGGCTGTTCGACTGTATATTCTAGTTAGCTAATTGCGTGGCCTAATTTGCAGCAGTCGGATTCTAAAAAAGTAGATTAGGCTATGCCTAGATTAGGAAACGTGGATCTGGTTATCCCTAGCTCACCTTGAATCTTTCGTATCTTGGTGGCATATTCCGTCATTCTAGCATTGTCTGCCTGAACCTTTGCAATTCTGTACCCCTTCCAAGCCTTTCTTAAGGCACCCCAACTCTGTCCTGTAGAGAATCCATTCGTAGATTCTAGTGTTTCGGTGCCTAAGGTCGCACCAGGGTTGAGAGACATGATAGCTGTCATCGCGAGATACAGAGCGATACGGTACTTAGAGGCCAATGTTAAATTTCTGCGAGCACCAGGCAAAAAATAGTTATGCAAGAATGGCATAATTTGACACGCATCGGAACTTTTGATATTTCATGAAAGGGAATATTTAGCTGCCTACTTTGATTGTGCAATTCGGAAGAGCAATGCGCTGATAGACGTGTATAATAGTTTATGGTGAAAAAGAGTCAAACCAAAATATAATCGATCAAGAACGATGATTATATCACGTACTCAAAAGGGCGTTTGACTGCCCACCAGTGGGCAATATCCAATTATTGATTCAAGCATAGTTCCCTTTTATGGACGATTTCGCACCGCATGCTTCGCACAAAAGAAAACCCAATTTCTTACTCTTTTCAGTTCTAGTATCTGGGCTTCCACAGACGGGACAGATGACGTAATCCTTTACGTATCGATCAATTAATGCTCCAAAAGATGAAGGTTCCTTTCTTCCTAAAAATATGACTCTCTCCCCAGCAATATATCCTGCCGAAGCAAGTTCTTTGTTCAAATATAACAATAACTTTTCGGGATCCCTGTTTAATGCCTTAGGAAAGTCCATGAAATTCCTAAAAATTGTACGCTGGCCAACCCAGATTATTTGGGGAGTAGGGAGTTCGAGTCTCGATGCCTGTTTTTTTGTAGTGTTCCCTAGTTTATCTCGCAGCCGGGACAATAAAATCTCATAATCTGACTTAGTTTGAACGCTCATTGATTCAGATCCTTACTCAAACGTACTTAATGTTCTTTGTGATCAGATTAACGGGCTGGTTCATGACTTCCACCCCGCAAAAATGCCATGCAATTGAAATACCAGTCGTTCATCCGCAGCTTATGTGATTCCTCTTAAATAGCCACCACGATTCAGAAAATAATAACTATACCTATAGATAAATGTGAAAGCCTATCCTTATGTCCCAAGAAGGTAGGTGGTGGTAGCGAGCATGACCTGGATATTCTTACGGCAAAAATAATTGCATATAGAAATCTTAGACCAACTTGATTTGAACGAAATGCAAATGGTCTATGATTGTTACGTGCAAGTCGTAGAAAGCAATTAGCGGTACTGTCGTAAGAGGGTAGATGACCTACGTGGGGAGAAGCCACAAGCATTCTGTCCTATCTGAAGTCAATTTGTCTAATTTCTCCTGCAAGTTTGGCTGAGAATAGCGAACTGAACAGGAATTCAAATTTACTTGTCTTATGATTAATTCATGATTGGCTTTTGTTCGTCTAATGCATCATACGTTATCTGTAGTAGCATAAAATTTGCAAGAGTACCAGAACTTTTCCGAAGTTTGAAAGTTTAGCTACGGTATGCAGATCTTGCTATTCAACTCCATGTTTTTATGTTCGATCAAAATATCATCGGAAAAGAAAATAATGAGTTGGGATCAATAATGATTTCTTCTATAGATATTTTATCTTTATATGCTAGATTGAACTTGCGACTCAAGCTATCGTCGACAACCAGTCAAAAAATGGCACAAGAGCACTAACGTATGGTAGATTTTCCAAGTTCTTCGAATTAAAACCCAATAACAACATCCTTAATTCCATTTTTTCCCTGAGATGCTCTGGAATTTGGGCCGGTCGTAGAGGGTTTATCAGTTCAAAAAAGTAGTCCTGTCGATAGTAAGCAATATGTTGCGCAAAGCAGTTTATCAATATAGTCGGGTCTCCAGAAATTCTGTCTCGTATCTTAATGCTATTCCTCTTTGATGAATTACTCAAATCAGTTGAAATCTGCAATGCCCTCCGAGTATAGTTTTCTCTAACAAAATCAAAGGTTGTCCTATTTGACATGGAATTGCATAAATTGACCTCTTTTGTTATCTGGTTCATTCCATTGCGGGCTAGATCCTTGGCATTCAGAATGTCGATCTCATTTGATATCTTGCCGTATTTGCCGAAGAGAAAAAAAACTCCTACTATTTCATCGCCACGAATGAATGGGAATGTCGATTTTCCATCCATAAATTGGAGTATTCTATTTTGAATATCACTGGGAATAAAGATACCCATGTAGGAATCATTCGCTAAAATCATGATAAGTCACTGGAAATTTTTTCCACATTCCACTTTCCTTTGATTTAGGATAACACTTCAGAAATACGTGGGCTTCGTAATGCTACATCACTTTCGATTTAGCTGCGAAATTCAAGTCATCGACCTCTAGCAAATCATGTTCGGTACCGAAATCACGGAACAAGATTCTTTGGGTAAAGCTCAATCTAGCTAGTTAGTTTACAAAGAAATTCCTAACAAAAAATTTAAGGTTTAGTGCGCATGAGGCGGCGGTGCACTACCTTTGGAAAGGGATTCATTAAACGTTCCTGATGCCTTCTCATGGAATTCCAGGTTGGACTGATCTACTTTTACTGCTTGAGGAGGGCATACAGAGACACACGCCATGCACCAAATGCAATCATGTTCCCTAATCGGGTCAGCTTTGTCAGTATAATCCTTTCGCTCTTCCTTTTCACCGCTACCGGTTCCGTTGCTGGTAGCATTGGTCACCTCAGTAGGAGGTACATCATTTTCAGTTCTGTACCACTGGAAAACCTGAACCGGACAAGCCTCTATGCATGCCCCATCGGCCACGCATGAATCCCAGTCTACTGCTACCATAGTCCCGTGCACACCTATAGGCACTATCTCTTCTCCTCTTGCTGTATATGCTGACTTTACTTCTTCATTTTCTGCAGCTTCAGCAGTCCTTCCTGGCCCCCATACATAGTGGTATTGCTCGCCATCTCCGAGAATATGTTTACCTATCACCTTTGAATTCTTTGGAAAGTCTGGATCAATTGGCATACTTTGTCTGCAATTATTCGAGATACATCTTATTTAAACTATATGCGGATTGGTTCGATCCATCAAGACTCTGCCGGGTTAAAAGCTATTCATAAATTACAATTAATAAGACAATTTTGATTATATAATAAATATTATACCGTTTTTCACATTTGATAATAATACCCTTTAAGTTGAAGAGGATCCATTGAGCGGTTACGAATCTAGCTTAGGTGTCATGATCTCAACTCTAGGAATGTCTGCAATCCCACTGTTACATATGTTTTGAAGACGAATTGCACATCATTTAGTGATAATATTACATCCGATTGATATTTTACATCAGACTTCATAAAGCTTGTTTAAAAATATGTAAAGTTAGTTATTTATTGGCAGTCATTCAAATTGATTTTAGGATATATCAAAGCATGGAAAGCAAATCATTGAAGTCTGTCAACTTCGAAAAAAGGAACGGAATAATCCCTGTCGTAGTACAGGATCTCAAGACCAAGGAAGTACTCATGTTGGCTTACGTCAATCAAGAAGCGTTGAAAAAAACGAATATGACTGGAAACGCATGGTTTTGGAGCACATCGAAGGGCAAGCTTTGGATGAAGGGCGAAGAATCTGGTAACATACAACCAGTCAAAGAAATACGTATGGATTGTGATCTGGATGCAGTGTTATACATTGTTGAGTCTGACCGTCCAGCCTGTCATACAGGGGAGCGCTCGTGTTTCCATCATATGCTTGCCGATTGAACCCCCAAAGTAGGTTCACCTATATAGACAATTCAAGGATTAATAAGGTTTGAATATGATAAGTTTCTCAATGGAGGTAACGGATGAGAATTTCGTATACCCGAGTCTATCTTTTTTCGTTAACTACTTTGTTGCATTTTTTGAAAGCAACACTATTACTCGTGAGCTGTCATATCCGTAATCATTCAGCAATTAAATTCGAGGGGTAATAAGCCGACTTGCCACGCAGTTCAAATTAGACACATGAATATTCTTATCTGTTTACGATTGATTGGACAATATGTTTATCATTACTGAGATCTCTTTTGTATGTTTGGCTCTGGCAGCTTCCTTGGTCGGATTGATTTCCTAATTTTGCGCGTAACGATGGTGCACAGTAATATAGCCACACTGGTAAGGACTATGGCACCTGCAGGAGCGACATTAGCTAAATAGGAAATGACAATCCCCCACACAACTGACACAATAGCGATACCTATTGAAATCATTGCAGTTTTCTTAAAACCTCTTCCAAATAATATTGCAGTTATATTTGGTAGTACAATCAGTGCAGATATCAAGAGGACTCCTACTAGTCTAATAGATGTGACTACAGTTATTGCAGCGAGCACGATGAAGACATAGTTTGCTAATTTTACATTAATCCCGCTTACTCGAGCTTGTTCCTCATCAAAAGTAATGTACATTAATCTCCTATACATTATTGCTATAATTGCAAGAATCCCAATACTTAGAAATACAATAATAATAGTATCCTGAGTACTAATCAGTAGGATGCTTCCAAACAGGAAGCTGAAAAGGTCTAGAGAAAATCCACCAGACAGACTTATCAGAACTATTCCAACAGCTAGTCCAGATGAAAGCAAAATTGCAACCGACGAATCCGGCGGGATCTTTATAGAATTAGTCATTTTTGTAATTCCCAGTGCGGCAATTAAAGTAAAGGCGTACGCCGTCCATATTGGGTATAAATTAAGGAATAGTCCTATGGACAACCCGCCAAAGGCAACGTGAGACATCGCATCTCCAAATAGTGAATGCTTTCTAAGCACTAGAAATAGGCCAATTGCGGAACATATAGCAGCAACTGCAATGCCAGAGATTAACGCACGCTCGCATAAACCCGAACTCTAAAATTTCCAAAATGGTCATGTCATTAAACCCACTTCTTTTAGGAGGATGGAAGCTGCTGAGGATTGGATTTGGCGTTGAATTGATGGAGCCTTAAATGCGTCTGCATCGCAGATTCATAATAAGTCTTAAGCATGTTTTCATCACCGAAGAAATCTTTCGCATCTCCATGAAAATGCATTTTTCTGTTGATGCACGCGACCTTATTGGCAAGCTTACTTACAGCATCTAGATCGTGTGAAGACAATATGATGGATATTTTTTCTTCTGCATTAAGCTTCCGAATTAGTTCATAAAATCGATCCTGTGTTTCTTGGTCTATACCGCTCGTGGGCTCATCTAATATTAGTAACTTAGGATTATGTACCATGGCCTTAGCGATTAGGACTCTTTGTTGTTGTCCGCCGGATAGCTCATTGAATCTTTTATTCTTCTTATCAGTTAATCCAACTATCTGCATTGCTTTAAGCACTTGGTCCTTTGCATAACTTCGACTGTACTTCTCGATGGATCCTAGCAATCCGAATGAAATAATCTCCTCTATGGTCGCAGGAAAGCTTTGTTCAATTGATGCATGTTGAGGTACGTACCCTACTTTGCTTAACAATGCTTTTCTATTCCTCATAACCTCCTTTCCAAAAAGTTTAACTGTACCCCTATAGTCTGTCAGAATTCCCAGAATGCAATTAAAAAGAGTGGTTTTTCCTGCACCATTGGGACCTATTATCCCCAGCAGGTCTGCTTGTTCCATTCTAAAGGAAATATCATCTAATGTAAGAAATGAAGAATCGTACCAATAATATAAGTGGTCTATTTCCACTATTGGATTAGCTGAAGTTATGTCAAGCATTCCAATCCTACTTTCAAATTAGAAATATTTTGTTCCATCTTGTCAAGATACCCTATTCCTGAGTCCTCTTCGTCTTTCTCAATTCCTTCCAAAGGGCTCAATACGAGTACCTTGCCATTAGGAATCTCCTGTGCGATCACTTCAGCAAATCTAGGGTCTACCAATTCCTCAGCATAAATAACTTTTAGCCCAAGATCATTGGCCAATCTTATAGTTTCCTCAATTCGCTGAGGTAGAACTTCTCCTTCTGGTGATACTCCTTGGACACTATGTTGACTTAGACCGTACCTTTTGGCAAAGTAGCCAAAAGCGTCATGAAATGCAATAAAATCCTTCTTATCACAGGGCTGAAGTGCAGTTCTTATTTCGGAATCCAATGAATCTAGCTTATCTGTAAAATTCAACGCATTCTTCTGGTAATATAGTTTGTTATTAGGATCAATTTCTATTAACGCCTTTTCGATTTGCTGTACTTGGGCCTTTGCAAAGACGGGATCCAGCCAAATATGTGGATTTCTTATTTGGCTGCCTTGAGACAAATTAGAGAGAGCACTTGTATCAACCAAATTATCATTGGTGACCCTGTCTATCCAGGAATTCTCAAATCCCAGACCATTAAAGAATACTACATCTGCATTTTCTGCCTGTTGTAGCTGCTGGATCGTGGGTTCATAGTCGTGTGGCTCTACACCGGCTGGAATGAGAGCTATAATATTTATCCTATCCCCTCCTACTTGCTTCGCAAATTCATAAATGGGGAAGAATGAGGCAACCACAGTTATTTTTGGTACTTGTTGGGTTATCGGATCAGATAAATTGGAACTGGAAATGGGCAGAGTTTTAGAAATATTGTGTTCCGGGGCCACGCCTCTCCCAGAGGCGTGTATTACCAAACAGCCCGGTGCAATAATAAAGAAAACGGTTAGAAGGATAATACAATAATAAATTGCCACAGATCAAAATGTCGCTAATAATAATATAAGTGTTATTAATAATTTTAACATTCTTGCATAAATACTATTATTAACAAGTTTGCCAAAACTGTGTGCCGCTGACAATTACAATTTATTCTCGTCACGTTAAATAATTGGATGGAAGATCTTTGGTTGTAAATAGGGCACTAAATTTATCTCTGGCTGAGGTTTCGGATTAAAGGCGCAAGCTTCTCCTCTTAGGAGTAGATCATCAACTTCTCTTGTTGGCTAGTAAATGCTTGCAAAATCCGCCTACCTATCCTTCTAGATACGTTTACCTAACAGATGACAAAATTAATTTGAGGTATTATACACCAGACGCAATAATTCCCGGCCAAGATATCTAATCACTCATTACGCGGCCGAGGTCTCTGAAAAAGATACCACCTTTATCTACATCGCTATCAGTTGAACATTATCCATCTTTTTATTAGCCTGAAATTTTTTTGTCATATCTCTCATAGGTTTCGCATCACCTCTTAACAAAAATATCTCCAGACACCTATCCCTGTCAATTTTACTATGCAGATGAGTTGCTATCAATTCATCGTAGGCGTGTCTTAGATTGCTTATTTCGTCATCAGAAGCCTCGTTATGAATAACCAAAAGGATTGCATGGATGTATCCCACCAGATCCTGCCGCGATCTTTCTTCTGATATCATACCTCTGATTCCTGCTCTAACTATTTCAGATCGTCCACTAAATCCAAGTGACTTTTGTAATTTGTCCATTTCATTCAGAATTTCATCATTTAAGGATATACTAACAATTGTCATCCAGTATTAATAATTATTAAGTTTCTAATCAATAAATATATTTGCTTTAATAATGTCAAGATAAAAGTGATATATAAAAAAGTAGTATGTGGATAGATAAATTCGCAATAAGATCATCAGAAATGTAAAAAGAGGAAGCTTAGTGTTGACGCTTTCTTGAATATTTTATTGAACGGATATCGCCCAGTTACAGACTGACCTGTGAGCTAGTGTTGCAAGGATAATTCGATCGCTATCTAGCAATGATATTGCGGGACAGAACGATCTAAAAAAAAACATATGTGATATTATGAAATCGTCGTTGTCCCATACCGCTAGCGCATGGCGCAGTTGTGCTCGCGTACCCAATAAACCAGTGTTGTGAATTAAAGGATTCATTTCCATGAATCAAAGGCGTAACCCATAACTATAGATATAGATTCACTAGTTGGTTTTGGTTTTCTCCTGATAAGGAGTGTATTTCATCTGTCGAGCCAGACTGACACGCCAAATTATTGCCAAAGCTATCGGTGTCCTCCAAGATCTTAACGCATGCAGTGTATGAGCTTCCTGGTTTTATAGCATCTTTAGGAATTAGCATACTAAACTGTATAACTCCATTACCGTCATCATGAGGATCCAACAAGGATATCGGATCAAAGGTGTTGGCATAAGTTTTACCACCGATAGTAACTAATATCTGTGCAATTTTGGTAGAGTAATCTATTCCTTTAATCTTGAATGAAACCTTGTCGTTGCTAGCTTGTTGTGGTGATGTGTCTTGGTTTATGACGGGTGGATTTTCTATAGTTGAATGGCTAGTACTTGAATCTTGAGCCTTAGCAGGAACAAGGTCAAAAAGGCTGACCGTACCGACCAAATATATGGCGCATATAGTTATTGCAATTAGAATTGATAAGACCTTGTTCATAGACTATTACAAAAAGCTTAGCGCATGTAGTATCTATAGGTAATGAAGGATTCGTATTGGAGATTTAGACATAAGAATACATAGTTTTGAAACGTATTCTAATTTGATTCATTTTTTTAAATTTCTAATACTCAAACGAAATTACTAATTCATTATCACCCAATCGGGCGGCTTTGAGTTTCATTTTTAAAGTAACAGCAGGTAATGGAACGACATTCACAATATAACCTATGTTCGTAGCTACTTTGATAGTAATCCGGTCTGAGATGCGTTCAACCAAAAAGTCTGCGTTCTTTGTAAAAGGAACCTTCACCTTCAAAGTGAGGCCAGAACTATCACTTTTAAATTCAAAAACCCTTTCATGATAAAAAATTTGACTTGGATCCTGGTTCCCAAACAGGATTTCTGCGTTTTGTTTAAGCATCTCTATCCCTTTTAATTCTTCATTATAAAGAGGGACCTCCTTAACTGGCAATGGGTAAAAGTCAGATCTCAGCTTCTGTCACTTTAGCATGTTGGAGATCCGCCCAATTGGCCAAGAAATTATCCTCACTCCGTATCTGAGACAAGATCTTGTTGACAATAATCATGTCTACATTAATTCCGTACAAATTAGCTGACATTAATGTCCTTTTTGCATTTTCCATGCTAAAGCTGTCAGCGTTAACCACTAACCTGAGACTAGTTACGTTTGGGTCAAAAATTAACCTTGAAAGTTTCTCCAATTTATGAAGCAAATCTGCTTCAGCCTTCATCAAGTCACTTGAGAGAGCGGAGCCTGATAAGTACGGCTGAAGTAGTCGACCGAAGCCGCTGGCAAGGCCTGCAAGGCCTGAGAGCCTCATGCTTAAGCTTCCTACAAGTTTTGGAAAATATAAGAATCGCAAGGCCTCACCTGATGCGGGCATGTCAAGAATTATCACATCATAATCTCCGGCTCTTACTGCCTCTTCAATTTTCAGCAAACAGAGTAATTGCGTCATCCCAGGTAACATGGCCAACTCATATGAAATAGTATCGTCAATGCCTTTGGCCTGAAAATACGATGCAAAGTAAGAAAATATTGTCTTGAAATTCGAATCCATCTCCACAACTGGATCCACCTGAGCAGCGTATAAGTCAGTGGAAATTCTTGTAGGTGTACCTCGTATTTCACCTTCCATCAATGCATCACCTAATGTATGGGCTGGGTCGGCGGAAACAAGAAGTGTTCTGGATTTCAGACCAGACAACTTTAGCGCAGTTGAACATGCACTTACTGTTTTTCCTGTCCCGCCTTTACCAGTATAGATGACAAGTCGCAATACATCGCATAGAAAATAACGATATTAAGACTTATGGCCTATAGTCGACAATTTCATTTTGTTATATTTTCTTTGGCTGATTTGAAGCTATTTGCAATGTATTCAATATCTTGTTTAGAAAGAAGCGGGTGCACAGGTAGGGAAAGCACGTGTTTACTTGCCCATTCTGTAGTCTTCAGATTATTGGGCATTTCACGGACCTGGTTTGGGAGTCGAGATCCTACAAGTTCTCTGTAGTATGGAGTCAAATGAACTGGAGGATCGTAATATACGGCTACCCCAATCTTTGCAGTTTTTGCCATCTCATCCTTTATTAGATCTCTGCTATAGGCATGGTCTGGAAGATCAGACTTGTTATTCTTGTTTTCAGTCTGTCGACCGTCCAGTGCTACCGTATAAAGATACCAATTGAATTTCTTGTGACCATCCTCTGGTTCGGCCGGTGTTGTGAATCCGTCAACATCAGAATGTGAAAGCAAGTCGGTTAACAAGTTTGCATTGTTTCTTCTTTTTTCTAACATTTCGTTAAGTTTTTTCATTTGGCCCTTTGCTATTGCAGCGCTTATTTCAGGAAGTCGTAAATTAAGACCAAATACTCTAGTGTCATAACCTTCTACCATTCCATGATTGCGAATCATTCTTAATTGATCAGCCAACTGATCGTCATCTGTTGCTATTGCACCACCTTCTCCTGATGTGAGTACTTTGCTGGCGTACATGCTAAAACAACCCATCGAACCAATAGTTCCAGTCTGTCTCTTCCTGTACTCAGAACCCAACGATTGGCACGCGTCTTCTACTATTTCGAGAGAATTACTCTTTGCTAACTCAAGTATTTCATCCAAATCCGCCGGATGACCGTAAAGGTGAACAGGCATAATAGCTCTAGTTCTTTTCGTGATCTTCGTAGCAAGATCTTTAATGTCGATAGTATAGTCAGCCTTGGTTATGTCGACGAATACTGGTGTACCTCCAGCAGCGACTACAGAATTGGCTGATGCTACGAAAGTGAACGAAGGTAAAAGTACTTCGTCGCCTTCCTTTAATCCTAATGTTAACAACGCAGCTAAGAGCGCAGAAGTTCCAGAGTTCACTGCAATCACATGTTTAATGCTTAAATAGCTCCTAAGAAGAGATTCAAATTCCTGTACTCTCTTCCCTCCTTCCAATGCAGGGGATGTAAGAATACCTTCGTCTAGTACCATCAATATTTCCTTTTTCTCCTCATCACTAAGCCAAGGTCTGTTTATGGGAATCATTTTTAGAGTTAGATCAGCGAGAAGACCTAATTAAGGATATCAAATTCACCGACGTTCTTACACACTTCAGCTAAAATGAAGCCTTTAAAATAATAACATGTTAAAGTATCGGCATCCGAGCTCATTCTAAATTTGGGTGAACTACTTCTTTAAACCTTTAAGTTGTTCATTTAAGAAAATAAAAAATATTATATGCCAATGGTTTGATGCATGAGCTGGAAACTAAACGTTAATACAGATTGAAATACAAATTATACGTGTGACTTTGTTGAAAGCAAAGTGTCCAAAGTGTAGAAGTGAAGCAGTAGTCGATGAAGATATGACAAAGGTTGGCTGTAGCCATTGTGGGTTTAGCTCTTCATACGATTCGTACTTGGAGACTATGAAGGGGATAGCCCAGAATATGTCAGATGATTATCAGGCTAATTTGAACAAGAGTGGATTTTAGACATCGAATAATTGCTTATTGAACCTGGTTTTGGTTGGGCTAGCCAAAAGTTTTTGATAAGCGAAGGTCGTATTACCAAGAAAGGATTGGAGATTATCCAAAAGTTAATTAAAGCCCTAACTGCTGCATGATCAAAGTAGTAGTGTATTGGCGCAATTCAAGGTTGTCATCTCAGACAGTACTGGAAAAAGTGTTAGTCAAGAGTTAAAGGACAAAGTAGCAAATCCCCTACTTGGGTTAAAAATAGGTGATGTCATCGACTCGAATGTTGTTGGTATTAATGGTAAAATGCAAATAACCGGCGGCAGTGATAAATCAGGTACACCAATGAGGCCAGATCTTCATGGAGGGGTAAAAAAGTATATCTTGCTTGCGCGAGGTGTAGGGATGCGTAACCGTAATCCTGGCATTAGGATCAGAAAGCTAATTAGAGGCAATATGGTTACTGAGGAAATATATCAGCTGAACTGTAAACTACTTGAGGGAAAATTACCAGAAAAATCGGCAACTGAACAGTCTGGAGAAGAAGAATCCAAATCTTGATACCCTAGGGTTTACACATCAAATTATATCTTGTAAATATACAAGTCGTGCATCAAATCATCATGGACAGGTCGCAGACTTACGTTACTTAGAAATCCGATAAGCCAATAGGATTAAAAGATGTCTTTTATTAGAACTTTTAAGCGGATTCGAAATTAAGTCAAAGGCGTCTTCTTTTAATCATAATAGCCTGTGATTACCTTAATATTCCCAGTGAATTCACGAAGATCATTGCATTGGAAAGAGAGCTTGCCTGACTGGTATATCAAAGAATATGGTTACCAACCCAATATCAATATAGGGACGTCAGGCCATGTCGATCACGGTAAAACTACACTAGTTGAAGCGATTACAGGTGTATGGACTAGTGCCCACAGTGAGGAATTAAGGCGAGGTATCACTATCAAAGTTGGGTACGCAGATGCAGCCTTTTACAAGTGCCCCGATTGTCCGGCACCAGGATGCTATTCCTCTAATCCAACGTGCGTGAATTGTAGTAAACCAGGGGAGCTTTTACGCGTAGTCAGTTTTGTAGATTCACCTGGTCATGAAAGTTTGATGGCGAATATGCTCTCGGGCTCAGCTCTGATGGACGGAGCAATACTTGTTATTGCCGCAAATGAAAAAGTCCCCCAACCACAAACTCGAGAACACCTCTTGGCATTGCAAGTATTGGGGATAAAGGAAATAGTAATTGTTCAGAACAAAGTAGATTTGATTGAATATGAGAGCGCTCTGGAGAATTATGATCAGATCAAATCATTCGTCAGTGGTAGCACTGCAGAGGAGGCTCCTATCGTTCCTGTATCGGCTCAACACAGGGTAAACGTAGACGCTCTCATAGAAGCCATAGAAAGCAAGCTGAAGAATCCGGTTCGAAACAAAGCCGATAAACCCATAATGCATGTATTGCGATCTTTTGACGTGAACAAGCCTGGTATTCAAGTCCAAAGGGTCAAAGGTGGTGTAATAGGAGGAGCTCTAGTTCAAGGAGAATTTTTGATAGGAGATGAGATCGAGATTAGGCCCGGCTTCTTCGACGAGAAGAAGAGTAGATATGAGCCTATTACTTCCGCCATCTCAACATTGGGAACAGGTGCGGGTTTAGTTGAATCCGTTAGACCTGGTGGTCTGGTTGCAATTGGAACAAAGTTAGATCCTACCTACATAAAGAGTGATTCACTCATCGGTTCCGTAGTGGGAAAGCCATCCACTCTGCCTGATAACGTAGATAGTATAGGTATCGAAGTTTATCTTTTTGATACTGCAGTTGGAACTCAAGAACTAGTAAGAGTAGATCCTATTCGAATCAAAGAACCTCTCAGATTGAACATAGGCACGGCTGCTACGTTAGGGACAGTTACAAATGTTAAAGACTCCACAAAAATTGAGATTAAACTGAAGAAGCCAGTCTGCTTGTTACCAAATAGCCGAGTAGCTATCAGCAGAAGGATATCTGATAGGTGGAGATTAATCGGATCAGGGATGGCGGTGTGACAAACAAAATATGCAACATTCGATCATTTTTTTGAATATCAAAATCATCACTTTGTCGATCTCAAAAGCTACAACCGATAAAATCAATAATTCATTTAATACTTTCTTTATCTTTTATCATAGTGCTGTTTTATGGAGACTGTTGACTGAGACCGCCTTGTGAAGGTGTGCTAATGTTGTTATCGTTGCGTGTGCTATTTTCATTAGGATTGGGAAGAGGGATAATCGTGTCGGAAGGGGCCAGATATATTGTGACTACGCTAATAAGTATTATTATTATGGCAGCAATTATGATAAGGCGTCTATTATCCATCTGATCGTTTGTTATAAGTAGAGGAAGGTTTTTAATGTAATGATTAGGATCATCATAAAACACAATGAAAGTAGGCGACATTATGATAAAGGATGTAATTTCCTTAACCCTTGAAGATACTGTTTCAAAGGCACTTAATCTAATGCATTCACACAGATTAAACCAGATTCCTATTGTGAACGATACCAGCGACTATTTGGGAATGGTTTTCGCAAAGGAATTTCTTTCAGTTAATGTCTTACCTGGATCTAAGCTTAAGAGTTTCATATCAAAAACCCCGACTCTAAGTCGTGAGGTCACGGTAGAGCGAGCTACTGAGATGATACTAAGAACAGGAAATCGCGCGTTTCCAGTCGTTGAGGATAGTTCCAAACTTGTAGGAATAGTCAGTGAGATGGACATAGTAGTGAACGCTAGGTTTGGTCATTCAACAGTGGATTCAATTATGAGTGGTGCTATAGTACAAGAGGGCGACGATACCCTTGGGAACGCTCTTTCAAAAATGAGGAGGTACAACATATCACGTTTACCCGTTATCAACAGGGATGGTGTTTTGACAGGAATCGTAAATGTTTTGGATATTGCACACGTCATATCCAAACCCAGAGAGAGGGCGAGTAAGTCTCCTGGAGTAGGTACAATGGCTGTAGTACGAGACGTAAAAGTGAAGGATATGATGAGAAATGCTTACTCTGTGGAACAAGGATCAAAAATAAATGAGTTAACTGGCGACTTAAAGGATCATGAAGAAGTTGTTGTAGTAGGAAATAAACGTCCAATAGGTGTGGTTACACCAAAAGATGCACTCGAATTATTACTTCCAAAGTATGGAGGTCCTACCCTTATACACATTTCAGATCCTGAAAGTGAGGATGACAAAAATGAAATCGAAAGAAATATGACAAAATTCCTGAAAAAGATTGAAGGAAGATTAGAAAATATTCAATTGGTCACTATTTACGTAGACAAGCACAAGACAAGGAAATACTCCATTAGAGCAAGAATAATGACAAACAACAGCATTGTAGATGCGAAGGCAGTGGCATACGATCCAATTTCGGCATCGAAGGAAATAGTCTCGAAGTTGGAAAGAAGGATAAAATCAGCACACAGCTCAAAGCTGCCAAAGAAACACCGCCGAGGAACCATTAGAAAGGAGGAATTTTAGGAAAAGGGCGCAGATGAGGAGATTCGAACTCCTGATCGCCCGAAGGCGAATCGGCTATCTTCTAACTTGATTCACTCAAGGCCGACGCATTATTTTGTTCTCATTTAGAGAAGACCACTCTGCCACATCTGCTCGTTCCTTTACGATACATTCGAGCTTTTTATATTTACTGTTTCCCCTTTTAGATCTATGAAGTATTAATATCTACTTCATTGGCACAGAATTCGGCTATCACTGTTTAAATTAGGAATTCTCTAGACCTTTTATCCTGTTGCTATCTGAAAACTAAAATGGCAGTCAGACTACGACGCAGAATTTCACTTCAAATGTGAAGTTCTTGTTGGGTTTCATACGCTTGTAAAGGTCGCAATCATCAATATTCATTTGGGATGCTGCTTAAAAATATTTGAAGTTCCAGAATAACAATCAAGTATGTCGAATTCGCGACAAAGATAAAGCAGCTAGGCTGGTCCAGTATGTTGCAATCAATTCCTGAAGACTCTTTCCACTTCTTTTTCAAAACCAACAACCTCGAAATAGGAAAGATCTATTTGAAGAATAAAATGGCCACAGAATATCATCGGATAAACTCATTTTCTAAACAATAATTGGAATAATCAAATTTAATGAAATATGTCAAGACCCTCTCACTGAGACAAGAACTCAACATAAAGGGATCAATTGCAATGAAATCATACAAAAAGAATAAGAGAGTTTCTTTAGCGACCTCATAGAACCGCTGTGATCAGATAACTATAAAATGATCACTTCTTTGAGGATCGGGTTGATTTTTTCTCTCCTTTCTTTGCAGATTTTGCCTTTTTCTTAGCAGCCATCTTCATTCATATGAAATAATTGATAATATATAAGTTTTTTAAAACAGTCTACTTAGGGTGCCAGATTTATGATTGAACCTCTTCAATCTTTGGAAAGAATTTCCACTTTGCAAACATTAACAAGATTTTTGAATTTCTTAGCGTCTTCCTCAGTGCCGACAATAGCATTGTAATGCATAGGAATTACGACTTTCTTGGGGCGAATTAGTTTGTTGACAGCATTTGCAGACTTCTTCCGCATTCATTACATAAGTACCTGAGACAGGAACAAGTGCAATATCTGGATCCACAGATTCCATTTCTGGGATCAAATCTGTGTCACCAGCATGATAGATCCTCTTTTCGTTCATTATTAAAACGAATCCTACCTTTCCATCAGACTTGGGATGAAATTTTTTATTAGTATTATATGCAGGAACTGCTTCGATTGCGAGACCCTTAACAGTAGTTTTTTCGCCTGGCTTAATTCCACTAATCTCTTTCAATTTCAGTCCAGCTAATTTATTAACACACTCGGTGGCTGATATTATACTTGTGTTGTTGTTAATAATTTGCTTCAGATCATCGATGCTTAAATGATCGAAATGATCATGGGTCAGTAAAACTACATCTGCGTCATTCTGATTCTGATACTTGGAGGGTAGTTGGTAGGGATCGACATAGACCGTCAATTGGTTATTCTGGCTGTTTGTTCCTTTTATCTTAAACCCATCATGGCCGGTCCATGAAATCTGGATATCTTCATGTTCGTACAACATGAGAATAATGTCAGCAATTGAATTTAAGTTTGTTCCTGAATTCGTTCTGGAGGCTAAAGGCGCGAATGTTCCTATGCTGGGTTCAAAGAAATGCTTTGGCATTATATAAATTCCAGGTTACATGCAAATTGTCCTTTCACATTTTTTTTGTAGATATTACTTCAAAAGAAAACTCTAAAATTGTCGAGTTTCTACAATGGTGAGTCAAGTTATAATCGCTGCCCTCCAATCGCTGATTCCGCAATGAACTTTGAGGAAAATTAGATCTTGGAAAGAGGTATATTTACACTAATTGCTTAATCCTTATGCTGACATGATTAATTATACTATATGATGTTTCCCTCCTTATGATCTAATCAGATACAGTGACTCATACTTTCGATCGTTATCCTAAGCATAATAACATCAGCAGAGTAGAGGAAAATCCTTTACTTAATTCTACTCCAATTGAGCAATTCTAGACCTAAAGCTGCGTGCCTAACCATCGATCCTATTGGAATCGAATAATCTCTGGAATCAGGAATCGGATTGCCAGGATATAAATCTCAGTTTATTCAATTGAGAAGCAAATGCGGGAGTTGCCAAGCATGGCCAAAGGCGTGAGACCGTTGGCACGATGCTCAGATCCATGCGGCGGGAGACCTCATCCCTAAGGGGTCCGTGGGTTCAAATCCCACCTCCCGCATCTCACAAAAAAATTAACCAATTGTTGACATATGGACTTAGTTTGCAAGAATCATAGTACGACGCGCTTCATTGGAATGTATAGGAATTTCTAATGACAGATATCAGAGAACTAGTTTGAGAACAAGTAGAGGTGTTATTTTTTTGCTGAAACGATAGACCTTCAGCCATTTCAAGTGTACTTAGCTTACCTGGACAAAGGATAGGACAAGCTAAACATGAAATGAAGACATATAATACAGAATAGATATTCATATTTCGAACTAAGATGAGTCACTCCTCCTACTTTCATAAAGGGATGCAAATCTTATTTGCAGAATAGAGCACTCTACGTATGTCGATCTCTATATAATTGAAATATGGTGTCATCAATAAAAAATGATCCGCAATAACATTATTGCTATTATTGCTATCTCATTCATTACTGTTGGAGGTTTATGGGGTATTGGAAATCTGGTGAATTCACCGCAACCCTCATCTCTTGACAGAAGAGAAGGTATATTGCTTGTAGCCAAGGATAACCTGTTCAACGAAACTAACCCTACTATATATGCCAAGATCGACGAGCCAAACAAGCTGACTATCGTGAACAAAGATTTGGTAAGGCATGATTTTATTGTAGATGAATTGAATATCAACACAGCCATTCTATCACCCGAACAGGATTTTGTTACGGCAATTGCTTCAGAAAAAGCGGGTGAATTTGAATATTACTGCTCTCTCCATCCCGCCACTATGAGAGGAAACATTGTAGTGAGAGAGAACTAACAACTCTTTTGATATAAGACTTTGTTTTCTCGCCTTATGCTGGATATTCTGCTCAAGGGAATTAGGTCAAAATTTTCGGATACTCTGACAAATTCTAAAAGAGGGAGATCCATGATTGAATCGAAGTCCCGATAACTAACAATATATAGTTGAGGATCATCTGCATATATCGCTTTACTAAATATTTCTCGTAGTCTTCCCTTTCTCCTACTCAATAGGATTCAGAATGTTGTTCAAATATATCACTATTATCTTTCATAAACTAAATGACTCGAAAAAAAATCATCTTTGATTGCGGTAGACATACGCGAGAAAGATTGGCAGTTTAAAAAGTAAATTTTACTCTGACAATTATTGTTTTTTATTGCCGAAATTGCGTTTGGACCTAATAGAACTCAGCTTTCTGTTCAGCGCTCCAAGCAACAATCCTTCTCCGTGCAGGGCTTTTCCTTTTCAAAAGAAATGATATTTGGAATTGGTGGATATATTTGTCGTTACTGTACTACGATAAACGCTATAATCTTTACCTTCTCATCGCAACTCGAAGGCTCTACATCTAATTTCTTACAAGTGCCATGTCTTCATCGTTACGATCCTGTCGACACAGCAAATTTCAATAAACATCTGCAGGAAAAGGGTCTTATTGAACCGCTGAAAGACTGAATACAAAATTTTGGTCACATGTTCCGAATTTGAAGGTTATAGAATTAGAAGTACCTGATCCTCGAATATTGAATGGGTTAGGTGACGTTATTGCCAATCATGAATATTGTTTAACATTAGGCATGTGCGAGGCAGGCAATACTGGATGCACGAGGACTAATATCATTCATATCAACTACGATGATACCTTAGTAGAAGATGTACCTTGTACACTTGACAAATATGACGCTTCGTCACCTTCATGTGGTCACGTCAATCAGACAATCTCGAATACGATTGATAAACATGAGCTTGTGTTAGATACAGAAGCTGAGCTGGAATCTTATCTTGAGGCGACGAAGTGGAGAAGTTTCGGATTCTTCCGATCATTGCGGCCAATCTACGGAAATACTCGTGTTTATGGCAACGTTTATCTAGTTGCCCTATTTCCCGCCGAATTCCTTTGCGATAGGACTATACGTGTTGTATCAATGGATCGAAAATGCCCTTCCGATAAATCACTACCAAATAGTGTTATTAGGAAATATCCATCCCCAAGTTCAATTTAATTTCTATGTAACTAATTTTCTAGGGAAATATGCATGTAGTATAACTATTAGCAACCAGTTCGAAACTCGTGACAAGGCTTATAATCCGAACTCCATATTTACATACCAAAAATGATGAGAAGTATTTTAGATTTCGATGACTCGAATTACTATGGAAAAAAGGTGTTGATGAGAGTCGACTTCAACGTCAGTATAGATGACGGCGTTGTTGGTGAGGATTATCGTATCAGAATGGCTATCCCAACTATTGAATATCTAACTAAGCGAGGAGCTAAATTGATTTTGATGTCTCATCTGGGCCGCCCTAGGAGTTCGGAGAAAAAATACTCTCTGAGACCTGTTACTCAAAGGCTTTCAGAAATACTTCCAATTAATAGAGTCAAATTCGCCAGTGACTGTGTTGGGAGTGCAGTCGAGAAGGCAATTGAAGCTATGGATAAAGGAGACGTTCTCTTGTTAGAGAATCTTCGCTTTCATCAAGCAGAGGAACTCAATGACCAGGAATTTTCTAATCATCTTGCTTCATTGGGGGATTTTTATGTTAATGATGCGTTCAGTACTTCTCATAGAAAGCATGCTTCGACTTACGGCGCCGCTTCGCTTTTTGATAAGAGAGCAGCTGGATTGAATCTGAAGAGGGAGGTTGAATATTTGTCTATGATAAGAGATAATCCGATTAAACCGCTGATCCTTGTTGTCGGTGGAGTCAAGATAAAGGACAAAATTGGCGCACTGGAGAACTTGTTACCAAAAGCTGATAAGCTGCTACTCGGAGGAGCAACTGCTTATACGTTTCTGCTTGCAAATGGATCAAAAACCGGAAATTCACTTATAGATAATGATCATTTGGCATGGGCAACTGAGGCTCTATCCTCCTACCGCGAAAAAATAATGCTCCCTATTGATCACATAGTGTCTTCTTCAGCGAACGAAAGTTCTTCCGCAGTAGTGGTGGAAGGAGATATTCCGGAAGGTTCAGCGGGGTTTGATATCGGGATTCAAACCGCTCAAAAATATTCTTCAGAGATAGGGGGAAGCAGATCTGGTACTATATTTTGGAATGGCCCTATGGGTTCCTTT
This sequence comes from uncultured Nitrososphaerales archaeon, assembly GCA_963841565.1. Taxonomy (GTDB): domain Archaea; phylum Thermoproteota; class Nitrososphaeria; order Nitrososphaerales; family Nitrososphaeraceae; genus TH5896. The sequence goes on along the minus strand of CAWJCY010000006.1, from coordinate 328,527 downwards.
GAAATCCCCATGTTCGCAAACGGAACAATAAATATTGCAAAAAGCATTGCCCTTGCATATTGGCGTGGTTCAAAGACATTAGTTGGTGGGGGAGATACCCTTCAGGCCATGAAGACATCGGGTGTTTCGGAAGGAGAAGTGAGTCATGTATCCACAGGTGGCGGTGCGACTCTTCGATTTCTAGCAGGTGACTCGATGCCCGGACTAGAGGTACTTGACTTACATTAAGAATATGAAGAGTGGAAAGCATAAGGAGAATGAATAGCAATAATAGAGCTCACGCATAGGCTTGCGGAAAACTTAATTTTGATGATGAACTATGTTAAATAAATTCAATCTCATAGCGACAACCTATCGATACAGAGAGTTTGATGCTATAGACGAGATGCTGGATCTCCTTGATGATATTGGAGACTCTGATGCCTTTTTTGAGGTTACAAATATTTCAGGATTAATAACGGGTAACACTAACTTGGATCCTTTTCATGTAATCGAAAAATTCAAAGTTATAGTACATTCCGAAGACTGGCGATTTAGGTATGTTTTGAGGGTTATTCCAATCGAATCCGTTACAAATTCTAATTCCTCTGAAATAGCAATGGCGGCCATTGAGTTGTCCAAAAGGAAAATATCCTCTTCTGAATCCTTTAAATTGTCGGTTGAAAAAAGGCACAATTCTTTCCTAAGGTCTTTAGAGCTCATACGCACTATTGCTAAGGAAATAGACAATCCGGTGGATCTAGACGCCCCAAACTGGATAGTACTAATTGAAATTTTAGGCAACGTAACAGGAATAGCCGTGCTACAACATGATCAGATTTTTAACTCTACATTCGAAAAAAGGAATATTGGAACCAATTCATATACGTAGTCCATTAATTGGAATGTAATGTAGATTAACAAGAGTCGCATTAACTCTTCATTTTATCTCCTTTTTCCAATGCAGAGATATATTTTGATTCCTTCCTCGCATCAAAAGAGAAATAAAACTCTCGTCGTGACATAATAAATACTATTCTAGGTGATAATTCTCTATCGGAGTAACACACTGCTTGATCGATTAGTCTAGTTTTCACAGTTCTGTTCTTTCATGCTAAGGCAAGATAGATTGGTTAAGTTGACTAATGGACAGTTGATTTAATACTCAGTGATAGACTTCCTCAGGATGATGGAGGTAATATGTGATACCAGCTTTATGATGGTTCTCGGTTCGAACCCGTTGCGAAATATTGAAAGTATTGAATCATCTCTAGGTAGTCTACATTTCACTGTTCCTAATAAAGTAGCGGACGAACTAAGACAGCTAGAACGTCATTCTGGTCCAAAGCGATCAAGGATGGCTACGGCGGCTCTATCTTTGATAGGGTCTAAATTCAATTTGATTAGTCTTCCCCCATCAAAATACGCCGACGAGGCTATCGTAAAATATTCATGTAGTCATAATTGCGCTGTAGCAACAATTGATAGGGAACTTAAAAGCAAATTAATTAAGAATAAAGTTTTGGTTATAACATTGAGAGATAATAAATTAATTATAGGTAACCCTAAAGATTAAGCAATACTAGAAGAACGATGATTTACTTGTCAGCGTGCGACCTACTACTCTAGATATATTAATAAAAAAGATAACACCCTTCTCCAGAGAACCTAGAAAAAAATAGTATCACGAATTGAGGACGTATTAGGCATTCTTAAAAGTCACCAATGATATTGTGTTTTAGCCAATTCGCCTGCATATTTTCTGCTGTGTAAATATTGAACATTCTATGGAAATCGAACATGTAATTGATAAAAAATAGGACGTCCCCACATCAGGTATACAGGTATCCTTTGAGAACTGCTTTTCAAAAACAAATAGGCGGCGCTATCACAATTCCTCTGTCTGTTTAGGGATCTTCGATAGCAATATCTACTGTTCCTAGAACGCTTTCTAGGCCCTGGTCGTCGATTGCTCTGTATGTGAAACTATCTGAACCTACATAGCCGGGATTTGGATAGTATAGAACACGACCTTGATCAGTCCCGGCTTTTAGGATACCATGCGTTGGAAGGTCTATGACCGAGTAATCCAATTTGTCAGGACTGCTGAGGTCTGAACCTTTCAGCTCAATCTCTAAAGAAGACACAGAGGCTGCTCTAATGTTCAAGTCATCGACTGATGGTGGAAGATTGGTGTCCGCAAATTGCTTTTGTACCCGATCTTTATATCCATCGGTAACCATCAAATCAGTTACTTCAGAAATGTAATCGTCAGGTGTAATCTCAGTTGAGTTAGTCGACGAGGAAGCAGTATTGTTGGCATTCGGTGACTCATCTGACAGCTCTGATTGTCCATTCGATGAGTTGTTATTAGATTGAGAACCAGCCGAGATGGAAGTTCCTACTCTAATTTCATTTATTGCAGCTGTATCGTGTTCATCATTGTTGCCATCGTTATTACCAAAAACTGTAACTCTGATAAATCTGCTATCTACATCGGTCAGTTCGTATGTCTCTAATGCTTCGGTAGATCCGCTGCTCGTCCCTCTTAGAGCATCAGTAAAGGTGGTTCCGTCATCAGAAGTAGATATTACAAAGTTGTATGATCTGTCATCCCCTTTGTCCCAAGCGATCCCTACATTGCAGACTGGTTCTACTGAACCTAAATCAGCTTGTATGAAAGATCCGAATCCTTCTTCCTCCCATTTTGTATCATAGTCGTTATCCAATAATTTCGCAAAGACGCTGTCATTGCTATTGTCATCATTATTACCGTCATCATCATCATCATCATCATCATCGTCATTGCTAACACTCCTAGCATCGTCCATTCTGCTAGTGCTAAACAACTGGATATTAGAAGTTGATTCCACACACCCATCATCTACCTGCATTACATTCGATGTAACGTCTTCATCCAAAGTATCCCGACTGGGTGGAGTATATTCAGTAATAGCGACATCAAAGTTTCTTTCTACGCCACCGCTACTATTTTGATACCAGACACAAGGATGGCCCATGCATGCAGCTATTAGACATACATCTTCGTTACCGGTCTCGCATTGGATATCTAATTTTCGATCATCATCATTGTTAGAAGTCGCTACTACATTCTCGTATGCACCAAATAGTGCCAATTGTGCAAGGATTCCAAATACCCCAATTACTGTTAGTATTGAACGTCGTCGATGAGTTAAGAATCCTATAGATTCCATATTGTCGAACATGACGAAGTAAATTGTGAATATTTGTGTATTATTAGATTTGACATATTCATCTTTATGATTGCCAAGGGATATTTTTAATGCTATATAGCACGGTGAATAGTACTTGACAAAACTCTACAATGAGCAAATTTAAGATCCCAAGTATACTCCCTTTCGCTTCTTTCAATATTACGCGATTTAAGCAGTATCCTCAGTTAAATAGTAAGCCAACCTCCTCTTACGTTTTCTTCAAAAGCAAACATGCAATTATGTCGCTGTGAAACTTCTGACTTGAATACTCTAACAATGTTGAATTGTTTGCTTCTAGTTCATTACACGTAGTCCATTTACCTTTTTTCAAGCCAAAAAACTCTCTCTTTACAACGAAGAACATATTGGTCAAAATTGAAAGTGATTCTTGATGATAGACTCTATAATCTTGCTGTTTGATAATTAATCTACCGTAGGGAACTGTAAGGATTAAAGTCCCTTTATCTTTTAGTACTCGCCAAATTTCTTTCATTGCAAGTGCATCGCCATTTATTCTACAATTAAGGCCTTTGAGTTTGGCGTCTACTCTATCATGATGATCAAACCCGATATGTTCCATAGCGCTGAGACATATCACCTGATCAAATGTCTTATCCTTAAAACCGATATTCATTGCGTCCATCAACATTAACGGGAAACCAAGGCTACATACTTCATTGATTATGTCAATACCAATGATTTCACATCCATTTCGACTGAAATTTGAGATCTTACTAGAGAATGCTGAGGTTGAGGAACCTACATCTAATATTTTCGCCTTGATGTCTAGGGAAATCAGATTTCTTAACACAAATTCGTACTCTGCGTATCTATCAGGGGTCATACCTGCAAGCACGTCTCTAGGATGTAACTCACTGTTCTTTTCAGAACGAGTGTATACTGAGTACAAAGGGATAGAAATTCCTATTCTATTATCCTTTCTGTACTTCACAACATGAATTTGTCCTCGTTGTTGAAGGTTATTGATCGCCTTAGAGATCGTAAATTTAGATTCAGTAGGTATCATTTTATAGATTGAATATTTATCCAAAGGGACAGATTGCAGGAGGCTGAGTATCTTAATTTCAATATCCAATTTCCATAGGCATTTGGGATCCAAATGATATTAGGGTTTATATGAATAAGTTATACTCGAAAACTCCATTTACGCATAGAATGACACAGCTGGCTATTTCTCATGCATAAACTATTCTAATCCTAAGCGCAGCAGTCACATTGGCAATAGAACCTTAAATATTCTAGTTAAACATTAATTTTAAAAGATCAGCTGTTTAAGACACTATTAATCACAGTTTATTACTACTTATCTGAAAAACAGAGTATAATGTGAGATCCAAAAACCTTGAATATTATTAGAATCGACCCAAATAAAAAACTATGATATAGGTCTATTACCGCCAATTAAGGAAGTACATACATTAGTAATCTACGACTAAATATAGTCGGCGGTATTCAGCCAAATATGCATTATACAAATTACAACGTAGCATATTTATACTACGAGAGATGAACTCATTGGATTAATGATTATGCTCTGTGAATCCGTCCTTTCAAAACGTATCGTGTATTGGATATACGCTTTGCAAATATATCTTAGTGTCCTCTTGTGTGTATCAAATACTTGACCAACAAAAACACTAAATACGAAGTTGGAATTTGTGTCATACTTCTATTTTCCTTTCTATTATTGCTTGTACCTGATCTTATAGGACTTCAAATATCTTTACAATTAAGACTGATTGCTCTGGTATTGCTGTGTGTATATGTAGTTCTCTCATTTGAAATGGTTCACAGAACTACTATTGCTCTTTTTGGGGCAGTGGTCACTATTGCAATTGCGATCACTGCCGGGAATTTCCAAACGATCGATGGCTTTGATCAAATCTTGGGTTATATCGATTTTAACACTATCGGACTTCTATTGGGAATGATGGTGATTGTAGCTATCATGTCAAATACTGGTATTTTCCAATTCGTAGGCATTAAAGCAATAAAGGCCTCGAAAGGAAACCTCTGGAAATTAATGATTTTGCTCTGTGTTATTACTGCTACAATATCGATGTTCATCGACAATGTAACCACTGTTCTCTTGATGGTACCGGTAACTATCTCAGTATTTAGATCGATTAAGTTATCTCCTATTCCCTTCATAATAGCAATGGTACTCGCATCTAATGTAGGGGGGGCTGCTACTCTAATAGGCGACCCTCCTAATATCATGATTGGATCTGCTGCTGATATTGATTTTAACGCGTTTATCATACACATGGGTCCAACAGTAGCCATTTCATTTTGCGTATCTCTGCTTTTGCTAAGATATTTGTTTAGAAATGAATTAAAATATAGGATAAATGATCGCGATGGAATTATGAAAGAAAATGAGTATGCTTATCTAAAGGATATCAAGACTTTAAAGAAATCACTTGGAGTTCTTATAGGTGTCATTGTACTTTTCGCTTTTCACGGGATCCTTAACCTTGAACCTTCGATTATTGCCTTGGGTGGAGCAGCGTTTCTTCTTATAATAACTAGACTTCCTCCAGAACAAGTACTACATGAAGTTGATTGGACGACATTATTATTTTTTACAGGTCTATTTATTATTGTAGGATTCGCCCAACAATCTGGTTTGATAACTTTACTTTCAAATTTCGCAATTAATATAACAAATGGAGATCCCTGGTTTACTTTTCTGATAGTTGTATGGTTGTCAGCATTCTCAAGCGCGTTTATAGATAATATTCCATTTACTGCTACAATGATACCAGTAATTGATTCACTTAACGATAATCCTGTTATCGCTTCTACATTCGACTCATTTCATATAAGTCCATTGTGGTGGGCATTATCCTTGGGTGCAAACTTTGGTGGTAACGGGACATTAATTGGTTCTAGCGCGGCAATCATAGCGGTAGGGCTAGCTGAAAAGCTGCATTATGGAATCACCTTTAACCGGTTCATCAAGGTTGGATTTCCATTTATGGTTCTTACCGTGTTAGCTGGTACTGTAGTGTTACTTATCGACACTGTGATCAGAATTTGAAACATATCTGGTAGCCTGTTTTAATACTACGGTCAATGACCTTAATCATCATTTGCAGATAATCGAATTTTTTAACAAACAACATTATTTTCCAATCCAAATCGTTATTTCATGTCCAGTTATCAATATCCTAAAACGAAAGTTTTGATCTTGTTCAATAATCCAGAGTAAAATGCATGAAAGTGTTTTATAAACGGTTAAATTGGAATAGGTGTTATCATCGTAAGTAATACGTAATCTACACTTTCAAGAATGATATTTTTATAGAACTTCAGGTAGAGAATAGTTGCTTAATGGACGAGAATAACTCAAATACCATATCTGTTAATCGCATTCTCGTAGCAACTGACGGATCAGCCTCTTCAATTCGAGCTGCTAATTTTGCAATACATCTTTGCAAGCTGGAAAAGGCAGAATTGGTAATTTTGCATGTGCTGCCGGATATTAAACAAGGAGGTGTCATTGGTTTACGTGCAAAATATGGTGATCTGAAAATGGTATCTGCATTCTTGCAGGCTAAGTCTCGGGAAGCCAACAAATGGATAGAACCAATTCTAAAAAATGCAAAGAAGAACGGAGTTAGCAGTAAGACTGAGATATTAGAAAATGACGGATCGTCGATAGTAGGTATAATAACAAAGTATGCACAAAAGAACCAGGTAGACCTCATAACTGTTGGGAGTAGGGGGTTATCGAAGTTTAAACGCCTCCTAGTCGGAAGCGTAACTTCTGCAATAACTAGTCATTCTCCCTGCCCTGTACTGTTAGTGAAATGAGTGAGGTAATCTATCAAGCTTCAAGTATCGCAAATTTGAAGTCAAATACAAACCCAACGTAATCTACCAAGCCCTTCTGAAAAACTACTACCAGCTGAGACTCAATATTTTTAATCTCATAACCGAATTTTCCTTGTGCATATGCGTGATATAATTCGTCCGGTTGGATGAATAGAGGCATTTTTACCTTCTCAAAACCCTTCTGTTCACGCATATAATTTAGCATTTTCAAAACGAGCTCTAAATCATGTTTAACATCTGGGAGTGGAATATTTTCTAAATAGACTTCATCATCATATATCGGATTCAATGCTTGTACCTTAACTAGTCTGAAGACGGTTCTATTACTCCATTCTGGATCATATTCTGGAAAGTGAATAAGAATTTCTTCGACTTTAGCTACGAAATGTGTATAGTCAGCAGGGATATCTTTTTTATTTTTGTTAACAATTCTTATAATCTCTTCCTTGATAACGATGGAACTCTGAGGTCTATTTCGGATCAAATGAATCAAAGACTGTATTATCTGTCAATGTTCATTAGTCTTAAACATTTCTAACGTGAGGTCAGAAAATGATTATTGAGTAACTATGGTCTGCTCTCAACTATTGGAGTATTGAGGTTAACATTTCTTTCATTTGAATCAATAGTGATGCATTTGTGTTCGATCGTAGGAGTTATCCTAGCCAGAGTCAGTTACCAGTACTCAAGACTTAATTACAAAAATTGCAGCTATTCTCATTATATAATTGTATGTAAACCCACTGAAAGGCAGCTTTTAAGATAACAAAACTGTCCCCTAAGTTTAGTGGAACTAGAATTGTAATAGTTGAAGAATTATTACCAGTCAGGTGCTACAAATATCCATCTAAGACAATTATATTTCCTCATATGTCAAAATCCTTTTGGCCGCATTGACTCTATTAAAAAGATCCTTGAGAAAAAGATCAGCAAATCGCTCAAAATTGTAAATACCAAACTGGCTTTTGTATTCCTGCCTCCTTTTTTGATATTCCTCCTCTAACCATCGGAAATCAGCTTCCTTTAGTCTAATCACGTAGTCCCTGGAGGTCGATTTGGATTCGAAGACATTTATCATAAACACACTAGCGAATTTTGTGAAACTATCCGCTCTATATCTCTGACTATATTCTTCCTTCAGATTTTTGTGATTCTCAACAAACCATTCCTTCACATCCGATCTGAGAGTCAATGAGGAATACCTGCCAGAGAAATCTATTTTCAGGTTGTGCATTTCGACTGAATAGTGGCCTCGTTTTATTTCATTCATCATGATTATCAGTGCGCTAGGAAGGAACATTCCAGGGTAGTGCTCATCAGTAGCTGCCTGCAGTCTCTGAAGGATCGCAGGCTTCAATCCTATAGTCTCGTATCCTCTCGAAGGCATAGACTAAATGTATTGGCTTACCTAATTAATATTTGGTCTGCAATATACCTAACATAAATAATTAATCTCTGTTCCTATTATTGTATAGTTAATGCAACAATAACAAGTAGCTTTAGGTCAATTTCATAATTCCTTAAAGTCTCCACAGACCAACAAGCCTGTTTGCAAAACCTAAATCAATTCATGAAATGCATGACATTTACTGAATTTGAGCAGCTTCTAATTGAACATTCCGCAAAGAAATTGTAGGACAAGATCACTGATTATGTAATTTATTTTACTTCAGAGAAGTAAAAATGGCTCCTGTCACTATTAGAGTACGCCTTGTAGCAGTAAAGCATTTCTTTGAAATGAATTGGTGAATTTTACTCAGTAGTAGAGGATAGGCTTTACACAAGGGAGGAGATTGACGAGCTATTTGCTTCTGCTCATTCAAAAAGAGATAGGGCTATTATCCTTCTTTTGGCAAGCTCGGGTATAAGGATTAGGGGTCTGCTAAATCTTGAGTTCAAGCACCCATTTGAGATACCTAAATAAGGTATTTACCAGATTATAGTATATAAGAAGGAAAGACCGCAATACCTGACTTTCTGTACCCCGGAAGCTAAAACAACCTTAGACTAATATCTAAATTTTAGAAAAATGATGGGTGCGAATTTGACTTTTGATTCGATACTATTCTCTCTCTTGGTTTTGGAACAATCAATCTAAGTTACGGCGGTACCGCAACAGATAGCTATGAATTGTTAACCTAATCTCTTCCTAACTGTTCTACCTCTTATATGTCAACCAGTTAATTTTTAGGTAAGGTCAATCATGAAGGGGCCACCTGGAAGAAATTCTGCAAGACCAGGTGGCCCCGGATGCTAATGCTGAGGGATTTTCTAGTTGTGCTTCATTTTGCCATTTGCTGCCTTTGTCAGGGATTGGACGCTTGAAAGCAGCATTACTATTTTGGAATTTGATTTAATTAAATAAGATGAAAATAGCTTAGGTATTATGAAATCTGATCGAAAGCATGAATGTAAGTTACTACCTATAGATTTACCTTGCTCAAATAGGGTTCCATAAAAGAGTTGATACCATAATAAGTTTGTCCTGAGTATGACTAAACGAGCGTGATTTATGGCCAAATTGGCAAATTTTATTGCCCATATAGCTAAACAAACAGACGAGGTCAAATCTTGTATATGAGCTTTAGTCCGTGAACTATAACTACAACTGAGCTGCTGTATGGGGACTCATGGGAAACCTACTATTACAGATTTTCCTTGAAACAATAAAGATTACTCAAATTAGTAAACTAGGTCAAGGCAATAAGTGTACTGGCAAAAGAAGTGAGTAGTCAGGAATCGAACACTGAGGAGGATTACAGATCTGGAGGCCTTACCCCAATACCAATTCTACTCAAGTTACTATGGGCACCATCCATATTTAAATCTCAGTATCAAGAAGATAAGTTTGATTCACCTTGTAACAGTCTAATATTTGGCTAGTCAAAATAGCAAATAATACTAAGAAGCTAGAAGATCATAGTTTGTTTTACTTGAAAATGGTCCTTCAGTACAATATGTGAATGCAATGGAAGAGAAATTAGAAGATATTCAAAGTCAACGAACGAGTCAGTAATTTCAGCGAAATCGTTTTCGCGATTAATTTCTTAAACCTACTGGTATAGGGTTTCACGTCAACATAAGCCAGTAAGACTTGATTTGCAAAGCCTTGCTCACTTCGATGTTCTACGCGGTCCAGTTAACGTCCTGTTTGGTTGAAAAAGCTGTCAGTTATTGCATCAAATAGTAACCTGCTATCATGATAAATATTCTGAAAGTAATTCCAATTTCACTTAATATGGAGATTAAAGGATAAATACCTCAAAGTCGGATATAATGATAACACTTGACCAGCAATGGCGATCAGTATTGAAGAACGGTTCTAATCTAATAGGATCAATACGTTCTAAAATAGGCTTAAAAATTGGGATTTTGGTTGTAATTCAAATTGGTTTTGTTATCAGTAGCTTCAGTATACTTTCTTATTACGAATCACAAGATACACATCTAGGAAACTCGATAAATATTGCAGGTAAGAATCGATTTCTCACTTCTAACCTTATGTTAGAGCTCTCAGAATATTTTTCCCAAGTAGGAAATGGCACTGACCTGTCTAAAATTAGCTCCGCAATGAACCAACTAGAATCAAACATCTTGAAATTAAAACAAGGGGGAATGATATCAGATATAGATCTAAGACCCCTGCCATCAAAATTTTTGGAAGACTGGAATAAAATCTATCAAGAATGGGTTTATCTAAAAACGATCTTAACAAATACTATAATTCAACCTAATGGAAGGATCAATAATGCTGAAATAACACCGCCAACTGTTGAAGCTCTACAAGCAACAACTGAAACTAGCGCATCATCATTACTGAATTCGTCTAATGTGTTAGTTACGGAATTAGGAGAGTACGCAAGAGTCAGTTCACAGAATTCAATGATGTTGCAAGGGATATTTGCAGTTTTAAACATTGCAGTTGCTGCTGTAGTACTATATCTTGTTATGAGAATTCTAAAACCTGTATTTGCTCTAACTGCCGCGACGTCTGAAATAGGTAAAGGTAATTTAGATGTTTCAGTTAAAGGCACAGGAAGTGATGAGCTCTCCGTTTTAGGTCGCTCATTTAATTCAATGGTAGAATCTCTGAAGAGCTATATTAAAAAACAAAATGAATTGACAAAGGAATTAGAATATGCAAATGAAGAATTAAAACATAAAGATCGATTGAAAGATGAATTCATAAATGTGGCAGCACATGAGCTTCGAACACCTATACAGCCAATACTTGGACTAACTGAATATCTTCACTCCGTAAGAGAAGGAAAGAGTAGAAGCATCCCAATAACCGTGCAGCAAGAGGACTTGTTGCTAGATATTATACTTAGAAACTCAAAAAGATTAATGCAACTAACAGAAGATATATTAGATGCTACAAAAATTGAAAGCGGATCTCTTATTTTAAAGAAAGAAAAATTTGACCTTGATAAGATGATCATAGAAATATTGAATGAGTATCGTCAAAGCATCAAGAACGGCAATAGAAGCAACCTAGCTATACATTATGAATGTCAAGGAGATGGTGCTACGATTATAGTAGCAGACAGAAGCAGGCTCTGTCAAGTTGTTAATAACTTGATAAGCAATGCTTTCAAGTTCACAAATGATGGTCGCATCAAAGTTACTGTTGAACAAAAAGAGAGCAGCAACAAGATTATTGTCAAAATAAAAGATACAGGGACTGGCATACATCCAGACATTTTGCCAAAACTTTTCACAAAATTCGGTACAAAATCTGATGGAGGAGGTACTGGATTGGGCCTATTTATTTCCAAGAGCATAATCGAAAAACATGGTGGCAGTATATGGGCTGAGAATAACAATTATGACGGAGATGTAGGAGCAACATTCACATTTAGTTTGCCAATAGATACGAATAAGAAATAAACTCTATGAGAACTTACTAGTAAACAGGATACTAAAATAAAGTAAAACTAAACCGCAGATAGTTTAGTCTTTAGTATGGCAGTTGCCATTACTTCTCCTTCCAAAGTAATATTTTCCCAGCCATGGACATGCTGTTCGCCTTCCTCCTTTCGAGAAACCTCAATTAGATCCATAAGGGATTCTCCTTCCAACACTTTAGAACACCACAGGCATTTCCATTTACCCATATTTTTTTCTGACACACTATAATGATGCTATCGCTTATCAATAGTTTGGAGATAATACTATGATAATATCAGAATTGGAGACTTTGAAACTATTTGTGTTAATACAAGGTGGTAGTAATAACGGTGGAAGTAACCCTTATCCGATATCTAAGATCCGACTGTGTTTGGAGTATACTCTACCAATTGATATCAAAAAGGCAGTGCAGGCGACCAAACTGGCTTCATAAATGTTATAGTTGTCTGCATTTCATATCATAATCTTACACCCTGGTATTTGTCGCGTTGACATGGGCATGGTTTGTGGGATTCATATTTGTGGATATTTGCTGTTTATGTCTTCCGTGGTACTACAGATCTGGAAACATGGAATAGTGGTATCTTTCGGAATATCTAAAATATACCAATATTTGGTGTCTACTATTACGATTGTGTCTGGTACGTTTCCCTTGGCTGTAGGATAATTCTTAACAAAGTCCTTTACATGTTCTTTGTAATTTGGACCCCCGACAACTCAAAGCAGATTTCTCAAGCATACACACATCAATAATGAGTGTAGCGCGTGACTCAATAATGCAGCTTTTCGAAAAACTGAATGGTTTTACTAGAGTTGGTAGTTGATACCCTCAAACCATGCTCCTATTAATTGTCACCTACCTATTTCTAATATTGTTTTATAATGTGTAGTACAATACGCTACTGGCAGTTTGGACGTTTAAATCACTCATAAAGACCCACTGTCAATCAAGGGTTACGGGGGTAGGCGACCAATACGCCTGACACATTGCTTATTGGTCGTCTGCATTTGTTTGCATGCAAAATTAAAATACTGCTACCGCAGACAAGTCGAATTCAGATGAGGTATGTCTGAACCACCTAAAGTTGAGGTAGATTTGTTCATTCGCCTTAATGACGACCCAACTCAAACAGAGATAAATGAATGGACTCATAGGTCTCAAAAGGAGGGGATATGTGGTATTGTTAATTGTTTTAAAAAACCAACTACTCTGTGTTCAAAATGTAAAAATAATTATTGTTATGAACATATTGAATTGCATTTTGATATATTGCCAGACGGTACATTTGAATACCCAAGGAGTGCGAACGAAGATCTAGATCGCTATGCACATTGACAGGAAAATGGTATATAGGGTTCATTCTTCCGGGTCATCGCACGTCTTATATCTTCACCAATTCTTCAGGCTAAATCCGGCAACATAGAACAGGAATCTCGTTTGGATTATCGAGATAAACCCATATTTTAGATCCACTATTATGATCGTGTCTGGTACCATTCCCTTTGTATTAGGGCATTTCTTCACAAAGTCATTTCCCTGCATTTGGTGCGACGAATCCCTTCAAGTCTTCTCCATTTAATACATCTTCTTCTGGTGGAACATAGTCAACGACTCCATACCTGCCAGGATATTTCTTTTGGGTCGCTAAAGCTACTACAACAAAGATAATAACAGATATTACTGGAGGTATTAATGTATCAAGACCAGCCAATTCGACAGGAATGACGAAGAAGAGCAATAGCCTCAAGGATGATCCAATAATGAGTGAAGCCAATGTTGCAGGAGTATTGGCCTTCTTCCAGAATAGACCAAATGTTAGTGGAGCCCAAGCACCTGCAAATACGATATCAAATGCTAGGATAAGATAAACACCGGGCTGCGGGATCAGGTATGCAAGTACAAACGCAGCTATCATCATTGGGATAGTGAAAATACGTGTTACCATCAGTAGTTTCTTATCTCCCAATCCTGGGCGTTTCAGTATCCTTTTCAAGATAGTTCTTTGAACAATGTTTCTTGACATGACACTGGAAATGGCGAGCAAACCGCCATTTGCAGTTGACATCGAGGCACCAAGGACTCCCATGAGTAGGGCTACTCCAATAACGAATGGAACATGGTTAATCGCTAGATCAGGATAAGCAGTATAGGGATCAGTCAAATCTGGCAAAAAGTATAATGCAACAATTCCCATCATGCTTGTGGGAACGATAGTTAATATTGTTAGTCCTGCTCCCATGAAGGCTCCTCTTCTTGCGGTTTTACCGTCTCTAGCTGCGAACACCCTTTCCATGAAATCCAATGCTACAATGTCTCCTAATGCCAAAGCCATGATTCCAGCCCAATTAACAAGGGCACCATTGCCCATATCTGTTAGTCCAGATAAATCCAAGTACCCAGGTGGAGCGCTGCCAAGAATAGTATCAAAGCTGACGCCCGCAAAGCCTCCTGCGAAGAATAGAAATGCAGCCCAAAATGCAGCTATTGCTAAATATATTTGAAAAATGTCTGTATAAGCTGAGGAGAATAGACCCCCTGCGTAGGTATAAATCAACACGATTATCGCTCCAATCAGCATTGCCCATATGAAGTCAATATGTAAAACGACAGACAAGATGTATCCAGTTGCCGCAAAATTGCCTGCTACTAATACTACGAAGCTTATCATCATAAGGATTCCGGAAATGCCTTCACTTGCATTTCCAAACCTCCTAAAGTAAAAATCGGGCAAAGTAAGCATTGACATTTTATTAAGTTTTTTTGCATAGAATATTGCCGTTAAGATGAGGCACGCAGCAAGTCCAATTGGAATTGCGGCTCCTGACCAGAATCCAAATTGATAAACAAGGGATACGTTTCCAAGTGAAGAATTACCATCGATAGATTGAGCAGCGAGCATAGTCCCCACGAAGAAGAGCGGCAGACTTTTGCCAGCGATCATAAACCTTTTGCTGCTTTTCTTTACAAGCTTCGAGGTTAGAGTCCCAACAATAACAGAAAGCGCTAAAAATGCGATGACCCCAATCGCATATCCGTCTACCAAAAGGATACCTCCAGAGCTATTTTTACAAAAGGTACGTTACTACTAGTCAGACTAGTAGAAACAATGCTACCGATTTGCACATTGAATTCTAAACGTGAAATTATATAAATTTTAGGCCAAATAATGTAAATTACGGATATGAGAGTGAACGAACATTCGTATACTACATGTAATCAGTCAATAAAAAACAATTATTGGATTTCTATGTTTTAATTTATCATAATCTGAATAGTAAGTGACTGAAATTCAAAATTTTCGATTATCTATTGAGTGAGCATCCCAATCAATTTATCTGTGATGGCGTTCTCATTCGTTCATCAGACAAGCCTTATATAGTTCAAATCAGACACGTGGAGGATACATGGATCCACGCAAGGAGCAGCTATTCGGTGATGGTTTTGGCAGAAGTCAAGAGGGCAAGAGTCGTCAGTATAATCTCTTGGCAGCTACATTGATCTCAAACCTGATTAAAAATTCATTTGGTCCTTGTGGATTGGAAAAAGTGTATATCGATATTATGGGAGAGATCACGGTGACAAAGGATGGTTCAGCGATATTGCGAAAACTTGATGTTGAACATCCTGCAGCAAAAATTCTGATAGAGGCGGCCAATGCAGTAGACAATGAGGTAGGAGACGGTACTACATCTGTTGTCATCTTGTCGGGAGAATTATTGTCGAAGGCACAAGAACTGTTGTTCTATGGAATCGCTCCATCAGTTATAATTGATGGGTATCTCAAAGGCTTAGAAATCTCACTTCAAACTCTCGGTCAAATTTCAGTATCCTCAGCCAGTTTACACAGAGAAGTAATGAGTAAGTTGGCAGAGACTTGTCTTCAAACTAGGTCTATCTCAGGCATAGTTGCTAGAGAAAATAATAGTGCTCGCTGATCTAGTAGTTGAGGCCGTTTGGAGCATCTCAGATTTGAGAAACAAGACTATTGATATAGACGATATCAAAATTGAAGAAAAACTGGGTAACCCTTCTGATACTACCCTAATAAGAGGCACGGTGATTGACAAGACCTTTGCAGCTTCAACCATGGTCAAACAGATTGAAAACGCCAAGATACTTTTAACTAACGAAGAACTCGATAGGAGCAGGACTCGGACTAATTCTGAATTGAATATATCATCATGTGGTCAGCTAGAGAAATACTACAAATCTGAATACGAACTACTCGAAATAAAGGTACAGAATATTATAGAGTCTGGTGCGAATATCGTGATTTCTCAGAAGGGAATAAACAAAATAGTTCAACAGCGATTATCAAGAGCAGATATTCTCACCCTTCATAGAGTTAAAGAAAATGATATGTTGTGGTTGGAGAGATCAACAGGTGCAAAGGTTGTTAAAGATTTGAATGGCCCAATACCATCTAATAACTTGGGGTATGCAGGGAAAGTGTATGAAAAATTGGTTGGTGATGACAAGATGGTCTTTATCGATGAATGTAAAAATCCTAAATCAGTGACTCTCTTGTTGAGGGCAAATTCAAAAAGAGTACTTGATGAGTACCACCGTTCAGCATTGGACGGATTTGCTGTTCTAAGAGACTATATTCTATCACCTCGAATTGTTGGAGGAGCTGGTGCTACTGAAATGAAGGTCGCAGCCATCATTAGAGATAGATCTAGACTAATTAAAGGCCGTGTTCAGCTCGTACTTCAGAAATTTGCTGAAGCATTAGAGGAAATACCAACCACGCTTGCTAGAAATGCCGGAATGGATACCGTCAACACGATAGTACAATTGAGATCTAAACACTTGCCTGCTAACAGCAAGATTAGGTGGTATGGAATTGATTCAAAAAGCAGAAAGGTGGAGAATATCATTTCGTCAGTAATAGAACCATCGATAGTAAAAGAACAAGTCCTTAAAACAGCTGTGGAGGTAACGTGCATGTTATTGCGCGTAGATGATGTTTTAATGGCTAAACCAAAAATGCAGACTCATACTCACGCTGATGGTGTAGAACATTCACATCCAGGAGGAGACAAGAAGCATGATCACTATTTCGATCGACTAGGAAAACAACAAAGGCCTATGCATCACTATTATTGATTTGAGATTCGGCGGTTTGCATCATTCTAATCTCGTACATTTATGCGAACCGGACCGGTTTTTCAATTAATCCTGTCAAATAGTGGAACCAGTGAATTCTGAGTGTCTAGAGTAGTGGAATCAGTGAATTCCCATTAAACCATTAGCCACACAACTGCTCATAGTTCATAGGTTGTGGAAGCGACAAAGTAACGCCTATACAGGAGGTTAGATTTTGCAACGGTTCGGGTCATTTAGGTGTCAGGATTTCCTCCCCGACTACCTTCGTACCAAATTGATAAGCTTCAGTGACATCCTTCACAAAGAGCACTCTATAAGGCTCTGATGTTTTACCGAAACTATTTACGAGCTCGTCGACTATTTTTTTTTGCAGAAGAATCAGGTACGACTGTCATAACCAAAAGCCTTGTTACGAATTCAGGGACAGTAGTTCTACCAGTTCTGTATGAATGTACTACTTCCGGAGCTGCACTTGGTGTACTCCCTGTACCAAGGACCTCGAAAAAACTGATGCCTGCTCTATTCTTTTGGAGTATATCTGTCACTTTCGAACGATGCTCTGAACGGATAAAGACATCCAATTCTTTCATAGTGTTATGGTTATAGACATTATATATAAAAATACTTCCTCAGTATATGTATACTACCAATATTAGGGTATAATAAAGTACGATTGAATAATGTATATTACGAATTTATGCATTCTTAAAACAAACATTTCTAGACTTGTGGCGACCCAAAAAAATTTTTGGCCATTAAAATGGGATTCGTATCAGTCATCAGCGATGACTTTCTTGGCTAGGAGCCTACGAAAATGAATCCTTGAGAACGAAATGCCAGTAGGTTAAAGAGGTTTCATTACGTCTATCAGCCTAGCATTAGTTATGATACCATCTTGTTCCCTAATCGTAAGATCGACCACATATTGAAGGTTATTTAACATAAAAGTTGTCTGTGCATCCCATTCCTCTCTTTTTTGCTCATTAGGAAGAGAGAATAGTGATCTTAGCTTTAAATCCGAAATGCCTTTTCCATACAGTGTCTCAATCGCTCCTACTGCTCGAGCTTGAACATCACTTTCATTTCTAACCGCATTCATCGCATTTTCCTATAAGGGGAGTAACTATAAAAAAGTATTGATCTATCATTCATTTTAAAATGCATGGTCATCAGTATAGTATTATACAATGCGTAGATTACGTTAGTATATCATTCGACAAATCTCTTCATATCTTCATTTTATGGATAGCTAACTACTAGAGGATTGTGGTCTTTGTATCACATTCTACATGGTTGGTTTAGCTTAATATCAATGAATTCAATGTATAAAATGTAGATCACTTAACGAGACCATTAGTATACACTGACACTGACCATACCCTGACCATACCCTAACCATACCATTAATTCTCATTATCAGTAAGTATCTGATCCCAAAGCCAGTAACATATGACTTTATGTAGTCGGATCAGCGAGTTAAAGAGATTCGTAAACTACTTAGAAATGCTTAAAAACATTGTACGTGTCCTAATATTTAGCGATTAGAAGATGGGAATGGAATTCTATGGGGATTCGTACAAAGGTAATGATGAGCCGATTTTTGTTGGTATACCAACTTTTCTGAAGTTGCCTTGGCTCAGGTCCCGTCAGGAATTAGAAAAGATAAAACCAGATGTAGCTATAATAGGAGAACCATTTGATTTTGGAACAACCATACGTCCTGGTGCGAGATATGGGCCACGCGCAATCCGAGCAGCTTCAACTGTGCCATCTCCCCCTTATGAACATTTCAACATTGAAACAGGAGTGGACCCTTTTGGTGTATTTAAAACTGTAGACTATGGTGACGTTGTAGTGTCTCCTGGCGACGTCATTGAATCACACAGAAGAATGACAGATAAGGTCAAGGAGGTTCTCGATATCGATGGGATCCCTGTAATGTTAGGTGGAGATCACTCAATTACATTCGCTAACGTGAGAGCGTTTGCCAAGAAGTACAAAAACATTGGTATGATCCATATCGACACCCACGCGGATTGCGCTCCTCAAGGACTTTGCGGATTCAAATATGATCATGGGGCGCATATAAGAAGGATTATGGAGTTAGGTTGTCTAAAGGGCAAAAATTATACCCTAATTGGCCCAAGAGGATATTGGCCTGGACCTGATCTCTATAAATGGATGGCTGATCAGGATTTCCAGTGGTTTACAATGCTGGACGTAGAAGAAATGGGAATTGACCCGATCGCTAAGGAAGCGGCCGATAGGGCAAATGATAATGTTGATGCGGTATACATAAGTTGGGATATCGATACGTTTGACCCCGCCTACGCGCCAGGTACTGGCGAGCCTGAGCCCAATGGGCTGACTTCAAGAGAGGGTATGAGATTGATGCGATTATTGTCCACCTCTTTTGATCCGGACAAGTTTGCATTCGATTTGGTCGAAGTAGCACCCAATTATGATGTAAGCGACGTCAACTCTTACAACGGAGGAATCACTTCAGGCTTGGCAAATCGACTAATTGTCGAACTTTTGGCAGGGCTTTCACTCACAAAGAAAGGGGAAATGGAAGGAAATCCTGTAAGGCCAAAATTCTATCGTGGGAAGGGACATACATATGATTTTGGGAACGGTCCTAAAGCAGCGCCCCCAAAAAGAAACAATCGATGATAGATATTAAAGTCATGGTTCGAGGGGAAATCGATACTCCTCCATTCATAAGGGTATTTCAATTTCCTGACAAGGAAGAGGAATCGATATTTTTCAATGTCATAGTATCGATCAAAAAGAAAATTGAAATGGACTTAAGGATCAATGCCAATGAATCGCTTGCCATTTTTTGTGCATATGTGATTGAACAGATGAGGGAGTACAAATCTCAAGACCAAATCGAAAATGCTGCTCAAGGTATTCTTACAAGCGACCAAGTGATGATCGGCGTACCAGAAACTTTGAGAGAAATGAGCTTTGACGTAATTGTTGACGATTTTCCAAAACAGCGAATAAAATTCAATGAACCTATGAAGATTAGCAACTACATGATGACTTGAACAAATTGTAAACACAGCTCAACATGTCATGAAATACCGGTTGAAAAACCAATTCTTAATGAGATTAGAAATTTCTCTGCAGACTTACCAAGACTTGTCCATCTTATACAGCTAACGTCCTGTAGAAGATAAAAGAATAGAAATAGTTTAGGCTACCTACGAATAACCATTTACCTAATTTAACTGTCATGCTTTCTTGATCCTATTATTATCGAAGGTCAGGAACATGTGGCAATACAAAGTAACACAATGAATACCTGCAAGTCAAATATATCTTAGACTAAAAATTTCTTATCGTCTAAACGATGGAACCTCTTGTATTCGCTGATAGTAGCTATCAATCTTTGATGTGGATTGCTTTTGGGTTATTCGTAGGGATAGCTTTAGCGATAGACTTAGGGATGATTGAGAGTATAAGGAGGAGGATATCTAAGAATAAGGACTCTTCAGACAACAATACTGTACAGGTTCTAAGCAACCAGGAAAGAAGCAAGAAAACATTCGAACATGCATTGCGTTGGACTATAATCTGGATTTCGCTTGCGGGCGTATTTGCAGGCCTAATTTTTGTAAGTATGGGGTATGACAAATCACTTTTGTTCCTGACAGGATATGCTATTGAAAAATCACTAAGCGTAGATAACATGTTTGTATTTGTGCTAATATTTTCATCACTTGGTATCCCATACATCTATCAGCACAAGGTATTGATGCTTGGAATACTAAGTGCAATTGGGCTGAGGATAGCCCTCATTCTCGCAGGGATTTCTCTGCTTGAGTCATTTCATTGGACGATATACCTCTTTGGTGGTCTATTGGTATTCACCGCGATACGAATGCTAGTAGCAAAGAAGGAAAAGAACATAGAAATCGAAAAGAACATAGCAGTAAGAATTTTGAAAAAGTTCATTCCTATCGAATTAAAAGGTAATACCTCAGACAAGTTTCTACACCGGGCCTCAGATGGTATAATGTATGCAACCCCAATGCTAATTGCACTAGTAATCATAGAGATGACAGATTTGGTGTTTGCACTTGATTCTATTCCTGCAATTCTTGCAATTACAACTGACTCATTTCTAGTGATAACCTCTAATATATTTGCCATACTGGGCTTGAGGAGCCTGTACTTTCTTCTCGCGGGTATGATAGACAAATTTTACTATCTGAAACCAGGACTGGCTGCAATACTGCTTTTCATAGGCATCAAGATGTTAATATCCGAGTTATACGAAATACCTATCCCTACTTCCATAGCTGTTATCTTTGGAATCCTCGGATTAGCAATACTATTTTCATTTGTTAGAATCAAATATGTTCTGGTAAAAGAAGGAAGAAGCAGGCCAGATGGAGAAGTTTCAATCGACAAGAACGATAATGATGAGAATCAGACAAACAAGTTCTCAGATTAGTCACACGGCGATCAGTACTCGAATAAGACTTCAAGTCTTCGAGTAATTAATAATCTTTGTCATATATTCACCATCATCGTTCACTTACCTGCTATTTTATTGAGTATTGATAATCCAATTTTCGCAGCAAAGTGATCCTTAATGTTATCTCCAAAGGTAACATTCTTCTCTCCCTTTTTGGCAATAAAACCTATCACCGTTGCTCTAAAGTTATGTTTTCGCAATTCATCTAGCATTAAACTTGAAATATCATTGGTTGCGACTATGGTGTGACATCCATTTAGTGCAGCAGTTGGGTTCATTACAAGGGCCTCACTTGAAGCTAGTCTTGCAATTTCCTCAAACATCATTGGAAGGTCATTGACTACAAGATGACAATTACTAATTCGGGCAAGCTTCCATAAGCCAAGTATACCGTCACTAGCTAAAGGATGAACGGCTATCAAATTCTCGTTCTTCTGAAGCGGAGTCCCAAACCCGGGACAATACTTTGAGACTATTTTTCCAAGTGAAAAATGTGGTTCGCAGAGATTCTTCATGCATTCATCTTTTGCAGATACAAGATCTTGATTGTTGATGCCCTTGTTTTCTAAAGTAAACATAATCTTCTCATCAATTTGTGCTAGCGTGTAAAGACTTAATGCCATCAATGAACCGAGCGGATTAGTGATAATAATCTGCATGGTCTCTTCGATCTGGTCATAATTTGTAGGTAGTTCTTTGTAGGTGTTAGCAATCCCAGTTGCTCCAAAGAAGAGCCTTCCTATTTTAAGTGAGCTGTAATCATCCATCTTGAGATTATATCTGGAGGTGAATGCGTCAAGATTTTTTCCGATGATATCTAGTGAAGATTCTTGAGGAGAATCATATATGGGATAGAGGTCAAATCCTGATGTGCATCCAAGCAGATTCAAATGGTCGATGCATCGTGTCATGGGAATGTCTGTATGGAGCTCGGAATCGGGTTCTAGTGTAGGATCAATCACATGCGCAGTGGCATTATCAGCGGCGGTAAAACCTACCTTATCTCCTCTGTGCAAACCAATGTAATCAAGTAATGCAAATTGTGCATCTCTATGTTCTGTAACTGCAAATGTGCTCTTATTGACGGAAACTTTACATCTGAAATTTCTGAAGAAATTATTTAGAATATCAGTAAATAACGGAGAATCATTCTCTATCTCCTTATGTACCCGGAACATCGCAATGGCGTGTTTAAGGTCAACCTCGTTTTCAACTGCAGGATCACGTAGGGAAAAGACCCTTCTTGTAAGGTCAGGCGTTTTTCCGTCGGCATAATGGAATGCATCGAACCAATTTGTATCCAACTTTATAGAGCTACGTTTCATTTCATTTACCATTTGTTCAATTTTCCAATAATCAACTTCATTAGAACCAGTAGCAATCCACCTCAAAGGGTCGAACCCCAATTGTCGATATTCTTCTATCCGTCGCCAAAATTCTTCAGTCAACCACAGACATCCTCCTGCATCTCTAACAAATGCGTACATATATCACCAGATATTTAAAAAACACTATTTAGTAAAACAAATCCTTTGATTTTCATGATTGTATATCAACAAAAATTAGTAAGAATTCCTACCTATCAACAGAATCATAATGAGAAAGCTATGCACTCACGCAAGTTGTGATCCCTATTCAGTAAATTGATACCGGCTTCTTAATGTAAATATGCATCGAGCGATTACGTTAATTTGAAACTAGGCATAAAATATTAATATACAGGGTTTACCTCCGAGGAAGTTATCTTGAAGGCCAAAAGAGTATGTATCTACATTGATGAACTCCAATGTCGGAAACTGTGATTCAAAGGAGAAGCTTTTTGAAATTAATAGAAGAGTAACTGTGTGTCAGATATGTCCAAGGTTATCGGAACATATAAGATTAATTTCATCAAACAGACCAAAGCGGTACGGAAATGAACTTTACTGGGCAAGACCAGTTCCCAGCTTTGGAGATGCCAATGCAAGGTTACTAATTATCGGACTAGCACCGGCTGCTCATGGTGGAAATAGAACAGGACGTATGTTTACAGGTGATAGCTCAGGAGACTGGGTTGCCAAAGCATTATTCCAAACGGGGTTTGCTAGCTCTTTTGTTAGTCGGTGCATGAATGACGGATTTGCATTAAAAGATGCATATATTACAGCAGTCGTACGCTGTGCACCCCCTCACAATCGGCCCACTTCGTTTGAAATAGCGAACTGTTCCCAATATCTAAGGTCTGAATTAGATTTGCTTGATAAAACAGTCAAGGTTATCGTCACTCTTGGACATATTGCATTTCAAACATATTGCAAGCTTGTCGGCATCACTGCAATAGAGTTTCAACACGGCGGTAAGTTCAATATCAAAGGTAATAAGGTTCTTTTATCGTCATATCATCCAAGTAGGCAGAATACTAACACAGGAAGATTAACGTGGAAAATGTGGATAGTAATCTTTCAAACTGCTAGGATGATTCTAGATTCTCAGCATTACTAATCAAGTAATCAATGAAGTCCAGAGCAAATCTATAAGGTAACATATTTCAAGCGACCATGCCTTCATTTTAAGTCTACCTTACGCAATAATTATCTCAAATCTGCATCCGTAATTCTTGACTTTTACTGTCGCTGACCCAGATATTACTGATTAGTTTTTATGATTATATCTCTAATTCTCGAACAAGTCTATGAGCACATTTCAAACAGCAACTAGCTCGTAATCCAACTTGTCATTATGACTGGCTTATGCATTCAACTTTTCCAAGGATAGATTCAACGTATTTCTTCCCAGCAATAAGACTACTATGGCCGCAACAAAACTAAATGATGAGAGCCCAATCATCAGATTGAGAAATCCGAAAGTTACAAACATAATAAAGACAAAAGGCCCAATTGTGGCAATTAACCTGCCTGCACCTTCAACAATCCCAGAGCATGTGGAACGAATCTCGGTAGGAAAATTTTCCGCTGTGTAGGTTAAGAGATTCGAGATCATCCATGCATTAGCCCCAAATGCTATAAAACTGGAGATAACTAATCCAACGTAGTCATGTATGAATATACCACGGAGGATAAATGCCAACCCAATAATCGCGCATGAAAATGCGATTTGATACTTTCTTTCAATCCTGTCTGCAACAATAAGAGAACATATTCCTCCCGCCACAAACCCCGAACTTGCGATCATATTCACAGATATAGATTCTAAAATTTCATATCCTTGGTTAGTATATTCAACTACCAATAGAAGCGAAGCGTAAATTGGTATAAGGGCAAGAGACCAAATAGCTGAAAGTATGGAAATCCTACCAAAAACGAGTCTCCTATTAGTAACGATCTTCTTGAATAGAAGACTTAGATTCTTATTGACCGCACGGCTCGAGCTGATTGGCCCTTTTTTGTCATCAAGTCCTCCTTCCTCTGTGACATCTGGGACCTTTTTTGATGCATTTTCCATTTCAGAGTGATTTTCAACTCGATGACGTGTAACCGGATCTAACCCAAGCTTGATGAGTAGTCGATTCGCTTCTTTAGTTTTACCCTTGGATATCAGCCATCGAAGGGACTCTGGCATACCCATTCTTAGAATTAGTGCGATCAGGGCTGGTACTACTGCTATCGCTAGAATTATTCGCCAACTCTCTATCTGGACCACCTTATTGATTTCGCTTTCGAACAGTGCAAAAGAGATGGGCCCCGATAAAGCAATACCTATCCACCCGAAAAAAACTACTAGTGAAGTGTATCTCCCTCTCTTTGACTTTGGTGACATTTCTCCGATATATGTCGTTACAATTGCAATTTCTGAGCCAATTCCAATACCAGTGATCAATCTAAATATGACCATCTGAGTCATATCTTGTGCTGACGCCGACAGGATGGAGCCTGCTGCCAGGATTAGAACTGAAATTATAAGAGCAGGTTTTCTTCCATAGAGATCAGCATGGATCGTAATGAGGACTGCACCTATTACATATCCCAAAACTGTTAAAGAAGCGCCTAAGGCGATCTCTGAATCTTGAACATTCCAGCTCTCCTTCAACATTGGTGATATGTATGCATAATTTGAAAAATCATAATAGGTAAAAAAGCTAGCCAGACTTACCGCCAATAAAATGCCAGCACTTAGAGGTATTTTTTGTAGGGAATCTATTCTTGTTCCTAATTGAAATATCAGAGAATAAGTATCACCTGAATTAGATGACGGCGCCATATTTCACTCTTATTAAATACATTGATATAAATAGATTGAAAGTTATTTTCTTCAGATAGTGACATCTATATGTCAAAATTTGGTGATCCGTTAAGATAAAACCCTATACTCCATCCTAATACGACATACGGTTGATACTACATGATGGACTATTGCAATCATAAAGTTATTTATCTCCTAATTTAGATAAACTCTGATAGTTCACTTCCCAGATTTCGATACAAACACTAACTAATTAGGGTCCCTCTAGGAACCTATATGTAAATATGGCTATCAGTCCTATTCTATTTTAAGCATTCTTGCATTAAAACCTTCAGTTACTAGTCCTTAGAAAACTGCAGCCCAATAGATACATTACAGATGGATAATTACAAGCTACTGTGGATACCTAATATACATTGCATCGAGAAATCCCGTCGGTTTCTCTAGTCGATCCGCGAGGTAACGGATAGTGCCACCAATCATGGGTGTAGACATTGAGTATCAGAACAACTCAAAGAATATTCTAGGAATATCGTTAGAATTCTATTGTAGCGTTAGAAATAGTACATCGTAATTTTAGGTACAGAGATGGTACCATACCTAATATCACCAGATAAATACCAACGTACATTTAGTCAATATGTAATTGCTTTATTTTTATCGGTCTGGCCTCTGACAATATTCCCTTTGTCGTTCGAATCCTTCAACGCTTCCATCTCCTTATATGGAATTTTTTGAACTAAATTTTCCTACAGTTTTGCTCTGAGTTGCTTAGGAATGTGACGTCGTATTTGTATAAATTTATTGGATTAGGTATTAGTTCGGATACATCTCCCTTCTGATACGCAAATCTTATTTAGGCAGGAATGTATCAGCCATTTTGCCACAGGTGAGTGAGCACTTACCGAGTCCATTCCTTTCCTCAAAACTAAACCATATTTGATAAATCCCGGAACTAGTGTCTTTCCCAAGAATCAAGGGATTTTAAACCGGCAAATCAAGGATAGCCTTTACATTTTAATTCTTATATTTCTATTATTAATATCTCTATGATATACTTCCTTACCAGCAAAAATGATGAAATATACGGAAATAAACATGAAAATCCTCTAATACGCGATGTTTATATCATGCCAATGGGTACTAATGATTGCATATTTTAGAAATTGGACGACAGTAATACCGGGGCTTCTGATGACGATCTAAGCGATAGTACAATGAAGGGTTCATCTCGAGGTCGGGATAAAGGGTTGAACCTAGAAGGTGAGAAACCAGACCACCTTGGCGAATTAAATAGAAATCGAAAGTCTTCCGAACATAGCAGCCTTGTAAGCGAAGGAATCCTAGCAGGGCAGAGAATCGCAAAAATATCCGTTGTTACTCTCGTCAGCATTGGAATTGTAGAAATTCTTACGGGTTACTTTAGCGGTAGTGTCGTAGCAACAGCAGATGGGCTAGATTCTGTTTCTGATGCAGTTATATCATTTATCGTTCTGTTGGGTCTTCGTATTGCACACAGACCAGCTGACAAGAAATTTCATTTTGGATATCATAAGGTAGAAAGCTTTGCTGCGTTGATGGCTGCTATTGGAATGGTAGCAATAGGGATTGTAATATTCTACAATTCATACGAGGCACTGTTGCATCCCCATGAAATAAGACAACCAGTTCTCACGATGGTTGTTTTGGCTGCAGCTGGTGCAGTCTCATTACATAGGGCTTTCCAGATGAGGAATATTGCAAACAAGTACAATTTGTTATCATTAAGAACCGATGCTAGGAATTCGATAAAAGATGGTTCAGCATCAGTAATTGGATTTTTAAGTGTCTTAATAGCTTCACAATTTGGATTTTTGCAAATGGATGCAATAGGCGGGATGATAATTGCAGGCTACATTTTCTCAGTATCTTATATCTCCTTGAAGAAATCATCCTTGATACTCGTAGATTCGTGGCAGAACCCAAAACTTACTGAACTTATTAAGCAATACATCGAACAAAAGCAGTTTAGATTTGGCCAAGGACCGGAGCAATTGCAAACTAGTGTCAAGGTTCGCTCAGTGTTGCTTAGACCAGCAGGAATGGTCTCCCAAGCAGAAGTGCATATTGAAGTAGATGGCGATAAGCCGCTCAAGGATGTTGAGATGATATGTCTTCAGGTTGAAATGGAGATTCGTTCCAAGTTTCCAGATCTGGAAAGAATTTCAATAATTCCACATTCATCGATCGCTAAGCCAATGACGACACAATCTACTTCATTCAGGAGATGGATTTCGGTACCTGATATATTGCATCAGCATCGGCTACAGCAGCAACAACAAAACCAAAAGCACGAACATAGAAAGTAAACACCTAAATGCGTTGCGACGGATCATTTAATCTCACTTTTTTCAGATATGTGGTTATTATTGGTTAAATCACCTGACATGTTAGCGGAAGTCGCAAGTGATTAAATTTTTTAGACAACATGTTGCTTTGTACAAATTCATATGTGCAAGTGAACAGTTTTTAAGGATGTAAAAAGATATTTCAGTTGATGACAAACTCAATCATCAAGGTGTTAATTCCTATATTGACTGCAATGACTGTCTTTACAACTGCTGAGGTATTGGCACAAAAACAACCGAACACTGTTAACCTAGAAACCTCACAAGTCGAATTAATAGCAGGTCCTACCAATAATGTAGAACTGGAAGGACAAGTTGTAAACAATTCGACTGCGGGTGTAGATGATATAAGGGTAAACGTGCAGTTCTACGATTCAAATGGACAACTTTTACTTGAGACCAGTAGATTCATTACTCAACCGTCTCAGACACTCCAACCAGGTGAGTCAGTGCCGTTTACTATTTTGGAGACACTTGGTATTGATCAAGTTGACAAACATGTGGTAATCGCAGAAGCAGATGCAGCTACCTAAGACATTACTACTAACAAGCCACTCAGAGCTTCAACAATATATTTTTTCATTATAGATATTATATAACTATTTAATCTTGTATTTGGAACAAGTCGATTAATTTATTCCACAATAGAGGATCCAGATAAACTGGTAGCCTGTAAATGTAAATGATAATAAATCTTAAAATTGCTCTGAACCCATTATCATAGGTTGATTTCACCATTAGTACTGCGCATAATAACTCCTCAAAGTGACCTTCCATATTAGCCATCTCCCAGAGTGATTCTAGTACGGATACAATGAAATACTATGGATAAAATTCCAATAAACATGAGATTTGCCACCCCCCAATTCAACTTATTCTACCCGCTAAATGACGATTTTGGGCCAAAAGCCCAATCACCGTAAGAACTTGCATACAATATTGACTCTCTCGCTCAAACTGAGGCAACAAGGGCTATTCTAGTAGCTATTTTCTTGAATTCATCTTCCGCTTATTCCTCCGGTATAGTCCCCTGAAACTTTTACAATACCTTCCTCAGATTCACTAATCACCTTCAGTAATTCCAGAGTCAGTCTCATGTTTGCTACATAGTGGGTACCATTTTCATAAACTGACGGCAGAAGCCCTGTCTTTTTAAATATCAAGTTTTTCATTTTTTCAGGGTCTGTACTCTTTGTGGTAGATATTTCGACCATATAAAACGGGGGAGATGAAGTCGATGTCTTATTAGACTTTTGTACTTCCTCTTCTTCGCGGATGAGCAGATCGTGTATTAGCGCAGGACTTATTTTTGGGAGATGTAATTGATACAGAGTTTGTAAGCCTTGGAAAACCCTTCTTATTTCATGCAATTCGTCAGAGGGCATGATTATCCACCTAATAGTAGCCATAATATAAAGGTAAATTTCGATACAAACTCCATGAATGTACTAGTCCTAGAGTAGGAAATGCGGACTTTAGTACAAACTGGGAATTGTCTTTGCGATAATCAATAATCATTTAGAATAGCGATTTCAAAGTTCAAAAATATCAATTCCTCTATCGAAAGTTCATTCACCGACGTCAAATCATTATGAACGAGAAGGGTTTACCTCAAAGGTAGCATACACATTAAAGCCTTCTGTACGTGTAGCCTATTTTCGGCTTGGTCCCACACTACAGATGCCTTACCGTCAATTACTTCGGAAGTGACTTCCCGACCTCTGGAGGCTGGAAGACAGTGCATAAAAATGCAATCTTGCTTCGCAGATCTCAACAGATTAGAATTTACTTGGTACTTAGGTAAGAATATCTCTTCTCTTCGCTGTCTTTCCTCATCCTTTCCAATGGATATGAATGTGTCTGTTGCCAATACATCTGCGTTTTGAACGGCCTTTAAAGGATCATCTGTGATCGATATTTCTGTAGAACTTTTGGAAGCCTCTTGTCTTGCTACATCTAGAACAAATTCATTCGGTTCAAAACCAGGAGGACAAGCAATCGAAAGATTCATGCCTATCTTCGAACAACCAAGTACTGAGATCATTACAAACATTATTGCCCTCTCCTATCCATGCAACTTTCAATCCATTGAATGTATTTTTCTGCTCTTGAATCGTGAGGAGATCGGCCAGAATTTGGCAAGGATGAAAAGTATCTGAAAGCCCGTTTATGACGGGAACAGAAGAGTATGCAGCAAGTTTCTCAATATCCGAATGCGCATATACACGTGCCATAATCAAGTCAACGTAGAGCGAAAGAGTTCGAGCTGTATCTTCGATTGATTCTCCTCTAGCTAGCTGAAGGTCGTTTGAACTCAGATAGATAGCGGTGCCACCTAGTTGTACGATTCCAGTTTCAAAACTTAATCTGGTCCTAGTAGAGGGTTTCTGAAATATCATGGCAAGCGTTCTTCCCTTCAATAATTGGGACGATTTTCCATTTTTCAAGTCCCTCTTGAGTTCCTTTGATAACTCTAAGATTGATAGGATTTCCTCTTTACCTAGGTCATTAAGACTCAAAAAATTTTTCTTATTTAAGGAGGTCTTCAATGTCTTCATCCGTTAGATATACTATTTCTTCTTCTTCTTCGTCTTTCTTCTGACTACTGGTTTTTTTCTCGTTGTTTTCGACTAAATCCTTAGTATTGGACTTCCCTTCAGATTCCACGGCTGAGGCGAGATTTTTTTCATGAGAGCTGTTGATAGTATGATTATCAATTGCAGAATCCTTTTCTGGATCTTGTGTCTTGTTTTTATTTTTCTTGCCGAACAGACCTTTAAAAAAGCCACCAGATTCTTTTTTCTCCGATATTGACTCAGGTTTCTTACTAGCTGTGACATTAATAACCTGGGGTTGCTGTTCTTGATAACTTTGCTGCTGTGTTTGTTCTTGTTGTTGCAGTTGCACTTGATCTTGCTGCTGTTCTGAATTGTGTGGTGTTTGCTCAAAATGTCCTTCTTGCTGATCTGTCTGTTGTTGCTGCTGGATAGTAAGCTTTTCAGAGGCGACTTTGTCTAGTGATTCATATTTATTAGAACTAGGATCATCTGAATCTGGAGGAAATTCAGGAGGAGTTCCCTCTATTTTTTGACTCAGTCTCTCAGAAGTATCTTCATTACTTACAGTTCTCAAAGTTACCTCCTCATACGGTAATTCTATATCCGTTTCTACTTTTTCACTCCTGTTCATATCTTGTTTGGTCACATCCTGTTGAATGATATTGTTAAAAGGAAGCTCCGTTTCACTAACCATGGGGGAATTACCAAAGACCGAATCTAGAAATTTCTCAGAGCTAAATGGTGTAATGTCGTCGTAACTTTGTCCCATTCCTAAGAGCACAATTGGCTTTGATGTGGTATGTACAATTGATATGGCCGAACCTCCTTTGGCATCTGCGTCCGTCTTGGTTAGTATCGCACCGTCAAATTTGGTATACTCATAAAACTCGCGTGCTTGGTTAATGGTATCATTTCCTGCCAATGAATCACCAATAAATAATTTGATATCTGGCTTTACAACCCTAACTATCTTGTTAATTTCATCCATCAGATTCTTTGCTGTCTGCATTCTGCCGGCAGTATCAATTAGTACCGTATCTACGCGGTGTTTAGTGGCATAATCCACAGCGTCACGGCCAACAGCTGATGGATCAGCTCCATATCGCTGCGAAATGACTTTTATAGACAAATTTTCTCCGTGTTGCGATAGCTGCTCAATTGCACCCGCTCTATGTGTATCCGCAGCTGCAAGTACAGTTGAAATTCCATTTTTCTTAAACAGATGAGCAATTTTTGCAATAGTAGTTGTTTTACCAGTGCCATTAATTCCAAGTAGAAGTATAACAAATGGTCCTTTTCCTGCTTCCTTCTTAGATCTGATTAGTTGGATAATATTCATAGTTCCAGATTTGTTAAACATGTCAGCTATCCGCATTCTGAGCTTGAGCCTGATCACATCTTCTGCACTTTGTCCTTTTTCAAGTTCTAAACCAAGTAATTCGGTCCTCAGGCTTACAACAAGATCATCCACAACCTCTGGGGCAACATCACTTTCAAGAAGAGAAATTTCAAGTTCAGATAATTGATTATTTAAATCTCTTTCAGAAATTTCCTTATGAGACGATAGGTTTCTCGCTGCGTCAGAAAACGCTCTTTTGAGCTGTTCAAACATTTGCGTCTTTTTAACTTTAACGCGACTACTTATTATTGCTACTGGGATTACCCAAGCTGCTCCTGCCAGAGGTTGCTCTCTGCACCATTTCGTTGACTTGAACTTGGATTTGCTCCATCCGGAGGGAAACCTGTTGCTTTTGCCCCATTAGCTGTTTCAAGGCAATTTCGAACTCCTTCAACCTAGACTCTATGTAGTTGATTGTATCCTCTCTACTCCGTTCCACTGCTACTCCTGCACCTATACTGATAAGCAATTTCTTTACTGGGGGCACTGATACTTTCATATGAACCCCAACGCCGACGGGAACGTATGATTCAACTTCTGTTTCAGACTGAACCTCTTGCACCGCACTAGATGCCAATTTGGCCTCTTCTAGCAGTCTATTGACAGCTCGCCTCCCGAGCAATAATCTCATTCAAATGAGCTTCAAGCACCCTTGCTTGCTGCATCATTTCATTAACCTTTTGTTCGAGGGCTGCTTGTTCGCCGCTAACTCCGCTGCTCATCCATCCTTTAATCCTCGGGCTTTCATATATTTGTGACTAGAAGTTTGTGTATTATATCTCCCAGTGTTCAGTAGGACGAAATGTCAGATTCTTCGGACGTTTGGTCGTTGCTATTATTATGTTGCTAGGATGAGTTTCTATCTGTTCTGATTTTGTCATAAAAGTCAAGTAAATTCCGGCAATCATCACGGTGGTCGTATCTTCACAGCTGAAACAACAAGTATTAAATTTGGCAAATATCAATGCACGAATTTACCCAAGGCAATGTTTAACACAAAAAAAGATACTAAAATACATTTTGTCTTCTAAACAAAAAATGGAAAAAGGAAAGTTTTTACATAAAGTGCAATTAATTGAAAAAAAGGAATCAAGATGAAATACGCTCGACCTCATGTTC
Organism: uncultured Nitrososphaerales archaeon; assembly: GCA_963841565.1. Classification (GTDB taxonomy): domain Archaea; phylum Thermoproteota; class Nitrososphaeria; order Nitrososphaerales; family Nitrososphaeraceae; genus TH5896. The sequence goes on along the minus strand of CAWJCY010000006.1, from coordinate 295,299 downwards.
TAGAAAATATTTCGTCATCTATCTCCCCAATTATCGGACTGTTGGTCCTTTCCAGAATATAGCCATCAAGCCCTTGACAGGGTTCAATTCTAATAATTCATGTGTCAGTATGACTTGATCCGGTACTTTAGCAAATACAGCAGGGCCGAATTAATATGAACAGCCAAGAAGTTCCCTCATATTTTTGAGATCTTTAGCATGTTCTTCATTTCAACCTTCATTCCGTATCTCTTTTCATTCATCTTCATGTGAGTATAGATTCTCAACAAGTCGCGAGAATTCCTTAGCATGCTAAATCTGCCTGAGATTTTCATTTTGATGAATTTATGAACTAAAGCGTAGATGTCAAACTTCTTTAATACTGCACTTCTGTATTGCTTCAAATTATGGAGATGTTCTACAAATAACTGTGCACACCAAGTAGACGGCACGATACCTTCACCCAATAATGCATAGACGGTACCAATCGATTCACCTACTCCAATCGTTTTTCTCCCATCCGAAAACGGTTCACATAGAGAAGGGGGGCTTATTCTAACTGGTCTGCCTACCTTGTGAATGATTTCGCATTTATGCCTGTTTAAAAAATCATCTAGGAATCCAATCGTATATTTTCGTCCGAAATCACCAGCTCCTATATGGGCATATCCATTATCGAGAGGAAAATACCAAAAGTAACCTGACATACTAGAAAATGCCTTCAAATAAAAGTCATCATATGGATTCCTATTCCGATCATATTTTACTTTGTATTGTACACATGGAATCCAAGTCTCGTTGCTAACTTTAGGCAAATAATTCCTGTGAAATCCTGTTGCATCTACAATAAGATCAAAATCAGATTCCAAGTTCTCCTTCCTTGGCACCTTTCCAAACTCTATGTCGGTACCACGTATCATATCTTTAATGAGCTGCAATTTATCATAAGCGACCATGCCTCTTAACTTGATATCAATACTATCATCTATCAACTCGACCTTCATATTTTTACCTTTGTGGAGAACGTACGTGCTGAAATCCAAACCGCATTCCATTACTAAACCATCCATTACGTTCTCGCATGTTGCCCAAGCGCACACCGCATCATGCTTCTCCTCTGGCATCCTTTCAAAGCCCTTTACCGTGATATCCCCATCTTGGCTGAGTTTGTTCATGATGTATGCACCAGCGACACCAATCCCAACTACAGCAATTTTCATTCTTAAAGCCTGATTCACAAGTGACTAATAAAAAGATTGACTAGATCTCCCTAAAAACAGGGGTTTTTTTATAGATATTTGGAGGAGAACGGGGACGAGAACTGAAATAAATAAGTTTGTACCGATTTATGATATATTACAAACAATAGCTAGAAGGTGGACAGGTATGATGAGGAAGACTGTGTCATAAGCATTGAAAGAAAATATTTAAATTGGATCCTCCGTACTGACTGTTTACTATAATGACTCTAGGCAGCTCGAGCGTATATCAGCGGAAATCGACGACTGCTAATAGGCTTTAAAATTCTTGCCCAAGCTTTGTGAGCCAATTTTAAGTGCCAGCACCTCATTTGCGCCTTCGTAAATCATAATTGCACGGGAATCCAAAAAGTGTCTTGCAACCCTAGATTTTTTGGTGTATCCAGCTGAACCGTATATTTGAACTGAACGATTAGCGGCATCGAACGCACAATTGCTAGTATAGAACTTTGATATAGCAGAAATTCTATCTGCCTCGTTTCTTAATCGGATATACTTCTCATTGGATTTATTTAATTTTAATTGCCAGTCCGTATTATCTTTCTTAAACGTCTCGACATAATCTTGCAACTGCTGTCTAGTGATAGCCGCACGATAAACTAGCCATCTGGAGCTCTCCAGACTAACTACCATCTTTGCAAGGTGGTCTTGAATTAGCTGCTTTTTACCTAGAAGGTCTCCGTGCTGAGTTCTGTGTTTGGAATAACGGATTGACTCTGCCAAGCAATCTTTAATGACACCTATAGCTCCTGCTGCGACGCTCAGACGGCCATCTATGAGTGCGCTGTATGCTATGCTTAGACCCTGTCCTTTCAGCCCTAAGAGGTTTTTTTTGGGAATAATGCAATTTCTAAAAAGAAGTTCAGCATTCTTTACTGTGAGGAGACCCATTTTGTTCTTGATCTCTTTTCGCCTTATACCCTGACAATTCTTATCTACTATAAATGCTGAAATTCTTCCGTTTTCATATCCATATTTACTGTTCCGTTCCTTAGCATATGTAGTCAACAGGTCGGCAAACGTTCCATTACCAACCCAATGTTTTCTTCCATTGAGGACATAGTGGTCGCTTTTCTCTTCAAATGCCATTTCTATAGAAGATGGATCGCTACCAGCGTTAGGTTCAGTAAGGGCGAATGCCATTATGCTTTTCCCTCTTGTGGTATGTGGAAGGTATTCTCTTTTCTGTTCCTCATTTGCCCACCCTTGAAGGACCAGCTGACCAATTGAAGTGTGAGCTGATAAGAATGTTCTAATAGAACTTCCTTCTTCTCCAATCCTTTCTAGTGCAAGACAGTAGGTGAGAAAGTCGTACCCCAGACCCCCATATTTTGTAGAAATTGGACAGCCTAGCATTCCAATATTTTTGAAAACTGGTACAATCCTGTTATTGATTCTTTCACTAAGGTAACACTCTTCTTCATATCCCCGCAACAATTTGGATGCGTTATCGACTTTTGATAAGAATTTTTTCTGTCTACTCGAAATATTGAAATTCATTTCCGAAAGATCATGATAACGCATATCTGAATAATTATCGTAGCTGATATTAAAGCCGATAGTAACTATTGGCTACTTAACTATGTTACATAACTTCTATCAATACTAAAACATTTGGAGTCATGGAGTCATAACTCTGATCGGCATTATCAATAGTATTTGAAAAATATATCTTATCTATCGACTGTCTCTGTTCTAATTATTACTGTTACTGTGAGATAGGAGTATAAGGCTCGCATCAACCTGTGCTTGAGAGCCATACGTTAACTCGATCAATAGAGCAAAGAAATCTAATTCTTAGCTAAAGGTTAGCGGTCAATTGCTAACAAAAGAATTTCAATTTATCGTGATCGGCCATAACAAGTTTATACAAAGTGAATCAGGCTTGAAGCCCTTTCATGCAGTATATTTGCAAATTGTCGCATATCTATTTTGTTAAATGGACTGATCTTCCTTAGAGTGTCTATTTCCTGTCCTTCCTCTAACATTGTTCGATTGCGCAATTCTTCTACGATTTTTTCCCTTAACCTCGGAGGACAGATCTTGCTATGATAAATACAACCAAGAGACCCGAAGAACATTTCTTTAATGTGGTCATCTCCTTTCTCTTCATGAAAATGAGGATTTCGTGTTTCTACCTGAGAGATTTCTATGCCCTTGTCCATTGCCTCTTGATTTTCTGTGGGTAGAATTCCGCCAAATTCTTCCAGGACATTGACTATTTCATAAGGTTCTACTGAAAAGCCAGATGAATAAGTAAGCAATTCGGCAAGCTTCATCGACATACAATGTTCACCCGAATTTCCGGTACGCATAACTTCGGTCTCAAAGCCAGTATAATAGGAAACTAGAGAGTTAAGATACTGATTAGTTATTTCAGAGACTCTCCCCCACTTGGAAAAGTACAGACCACTCTCTGAAACTTTAGGTTTGTAGATCCATGAAATCCTGACCATCGTGTACGGACTATTTGACATGGCAAGTCCTGATGCGAAGATCTTAACATATTCATTAACCGCTCCCGGAACATAATTATCCGCATCGATAAACCCAACGTAATCCTTTCCAGCCATCTTAGCAAGAAGCATCCCAGTAATCATGCCTTCAGCTTTGCCGTTTCTAACTATGTCATCTGGTCCAAAGATGCTGTTATATCCCACCTCTTTAAGCGCATCTGAGAGTCCAGGATCCTTCTGATGCAAAATCAACGCGTTCTTACCAACGAAACGGTTAAACTGTTCCAACGCCTCTTTTTCCAATTTGTACCTATCGACAGGTTGCCTGGGACTATTGGAGACAATTATCGTAAGGCAATCGTGTGGAATGCCACTTAACACACCCTCAAGCAGTTTCAAACGTTCGCCTTTAATGGGGATTACAATGGCCATTTTTTTCTCTATTTCAGAGATTTCTTCATTTCCAATACTTCGAATCGTCTCTGAAGTGGGCCTCCCATTGCTAAAGCCAGAATCTAATTCATATACACGCTGTACACCGTGTAAGCTAATTGCCCCAAATCTCTCGGTATACCTGGGATGATCAAGTTTCATTTTGAGAAAGGAAATGATTTTATCGCTTATAACTATTGGGAGCTATGTAAACATTCAAAACGTCTAGCAGACGTACAAGAATGGGCGAAATAACACACTCTTCAGTAATAAAATTCCTAATGTTTTAGCCTTAACCTAAAAACTGCCTTTTCCAATCGTGGGAGTCATTTGTTTTCTTGAACAAAACCTTCAGAGAAAATCATAGAGATGCACGCCTTAGCAAAAAAATATGCATTATTCATAAAAGATTAAAACTTGTCATTCTTTATCTATGAATTCATCTGGATTTGGTGGCTCTGGATTTAGACCCTTTCTTTTTCGTATGTCTGCAACTAGGCTCTTTAAGATGGATTGGGGCACTGGCTGCCAGGTTTTAAAATAGGTACTCCACAAAGCTTTCCCGGCGGTTCCACCACGCATAACCTCAGAAAGATCGAACGTTTCAGATGCAGGAACTTCGCCCTGGATAATAGTGATAAGTCCTTTCTGATCGACGTTAATCAATTTGCCTCTCTTACTTGAGAGAATTCCTGCTACGGTACCAATCTGCTCCTGAGGACATTTTACCTCAATTCCAAGAATCGGTTCAAGTAATGTGGGATCCGCTATCAGCATCGAGCCAAGCATGGCCCTACGTGTTGCCGGCATTAACTGAGCTAACCCTCTATGTGCCGGGTCCTCGTGAGGAACAAAATGATGCAACACAAATTTGACTCCTCTGACAGTCTCATGAGCAATTGGTCCAGAATGTGTCACATCGTCAAACCCTGACCTAATGGAATCCATGGATTCTTGAATAAATTGAACACCTTTTGTCTCATCAATAAGCATATTCCCAGATACATCTAGAGCAGCAACGCTACGTGCCTCGTCTGCACTCCACCCCTTTTCACGCAGGAGTCGGGCCATTTCCTTCTTATCCATATCTTCTTTAATTTGCCCATTCCTTATCATATCAATAATATCCTCATTTAGCGGCTCTACTCGCATGAAGATCTTGTTATGCTTATTCGGTGACTTGCTCATGATGGGGCTTGTTTTATATCTGCTGGTTTCACGATAGTTGATTAATGGCTGAGTAGTAGTTATTTCCAAACCTGCTTCCTGCAAAAGAGACGTAGCAATTTCTAGGTGAAGAACTCCCATACCTGCCATAAGCGTTTCACCCGACTCCTCATTGATTTTTATAATCAGATTAGGGTCTTCCACTGTGATCTTCCTTAGGGCTTCAACTAATTTCGGCAAGTCTCTTGGATGTTTAGGTTCGACTGCTATCGTTACAACTGGCTCCGATACATATTTAATTGATTCAAAAGCCGGAATTGCCTTCACTGTGGAAATTGTCTCACCTGCGACAGCATAATCCAATCCAAGTAGTGCTGGAATATTTCCTGCCGGCAACATGTTTACCAGTTCACGGGTATTTCCCATATAGATATTCACGGATTGGACTTTTCCTGGCCGCTTTGCATCAATCAGATATACTTCATCTCCATCTTTCACGGTACCTGAGAAAAGTCGTCCTGTTGCTATTCTACCTGCTTGCGGATCAACATTTATCGTCGTCACCATCATTACTACTGGACCTTTGTCATCACAGGAAATGAGAGATTTACCGAGTTCGGAATTCAAGTCGCCAGGCCAAATTTTGGGAATTCGATACCGTTGAGCAACATGAGGGGGTGGATGATGTTCAACTACCATCCCGAGAACAGCTTCATGCAGCGGTGCCCTCTCTGCTAGGTTCTTGATTGCCCCAGGATCATCAGATGTATAGGCATCATAAACATCCTTAAAACTAACTCCTTTTTTCTGTGCAACTTTGAAATTAAATCCCCATCTATCCTTGGCTGAGCCAAAAGCAACGCTGTTTCCTTGGATACTGACCTTCCATTTTTCTTTGAGCTCTGGCTCTGCGTAAATATCTATCAAATGATTAAAGTCGGCGATGATATTAGACAGCCACTTTTGCATAGCTCCGGCATCCAATCTCAATTCCTTTACCAGTCTGTCAATCTTGTTTATATACAGAACAGGTCTTACTCTTTCTTCTAAAGCCTGCCTCGTCACTGTCTCAGTCTGCGTCATTATCCCTTCAACGGAGTCTGACACCACTACCGCCCCGTCAATCGCCCGCAGCGCTCGAGTAACCCTTCCAGTAAAATCTATGTGTCCGGGTGTATCAATCATGTTAACCACGTACTCCTTCCCTTCCTTCTCGTAGTACAGAGTAACATTAGCTCCTCTAATTGTCATCTGCCTATTCTGTTCAAGTTTCATCGAATCTAGAGCAAGGGCCTGTCCTGCAATCGAAGGTGAAATAATTCCTGATGCCGCCAAGAGGCTATCACTCATGGTTGTTTTGCCATGATCAACATGAGCAATGACCCCAAAATTGCGGATCTGCTCTTTATTTCCTATGATTCTAAGGATATCCTGGGTGGACTTAAATTTAGGCATCTATTCAGTCAGAAAATTTTGCTGGAGGTCTATTAAACGTTCCTTTGTCCTAAGCACCTAACATTCCATAGATACTAAGTGTGTGTTCTGTAGAGAGAAATCGGGTAATTGCTAATATATGTCCATGCCACGTTAATACTGATTTGGGACGTTATTGATGAAATTACATTAAACAATGTTCCCTTGAGAATTACTCGCGATTCTTCACAACCAAAGATTTCCCAAATGTCGCCAGACAGCGCACCTTATTATTGGAACAATCAACATTCCCATGCCTATGCCCTGTGTACATGCTGCCAACAATATTCATACAATTTTCGCAAACATAAAAAGGAGCAATATGGCGCAGTAACTTTTTGGTAGTTGAGTAGGGTAAATCTAGAACAAGAATTCAGCCTTCCTGAAAATTAGTAACATTGAGTATTTATTGGCTTCACATTAACTTGCGAACACAAAATTATAAGTAAGGGGGAGGGGGCAACAATAAACATATTCTAAATGAACGGCGTAAATATCCCTACCAATAGGCATCCCACAATAGAGGATATATCCACAGCTAGAACTTCGCTGGACATGAGTATAAGAAAAACTCCACTACACAAATCTGATATGTTTTCAAGGATGGTAGGTACAGACATATTCCTCAAGCTGGAGTGTTTACAAAAGACAGGATCATTTAAGGTTAGAGGTGCATTTACAAAGTTGAATTCTCTGTCAGACAAGGAGCGATCTAATGGGGTAATCGCAGCTTCAGCAGGGAATCATGCCCAAGGCCTTGCCTACGCTTCTTCTAAAGAGAATATTCGTTGTACTATCGTAATGCCCAGGAATGCCTCCCCGGCAAAAGTCGCCGCAACTCGGTCTTATGGAGCAAGGGTGATCCTTTCTGGCGAGAATTATGAGGCGTCGTGGGATGAAACGGTTCGTATCGCAAAGGAGCAAAGACTTGCCATCGTTCACGCGTTTAACGATAACCAGGTAGTATGCGGACAAGGAACAATCGGTTTGGAGCTACTTGAAGATTTGAATGATTTTGATAGGATCTACTTGCCCATTGGGGGCGGTGGATTGGCAGCGGGAGTAGCTATCGCCGTAAAGGCAAAGAGACCCAACGTTAAGATCATTGGAGTCGAATCGGAAGCATTTCCTTCAATGAAGGAATCCATTGCCAAAGGGAAATTGCAGACCATTAACTCAGGCTATACGATAGCAGACGGCATCTCAGTGAAATCACCGGGGGAGTTGACATACGAAATAGTTACTAACTTAGTTGATGATATAGTGTTAGTAGATGATACCTCCATCGTCAAGACCATGTTCCTGTTAATGGAACGAGCGAAACTAGTAGTTGAACCTGCTGGAGCAGCTGAGCTTAGCATACCTTGTGTCCAACGGTTACGCTAAAAGGAATGAAAGGGTAATTGCACTTTTATCTGGTGGAAATGTTGACATGTACCTATTGGGACAGGTTGTGGCGAAGGGTCTAATGTATATGGGCAGAATGCTCAAAATATTTATTCAATTGCCAGACAAACCAGGGGCATTGAAGAATGTGGTTGACTGCATTGCGGGCTTGAGTGTGAATATTGTCGAAGTTGAACATGATCGACTAAGCTCTAACATTTCTGCAGGAACAGCAGGCGTCTATTTAAGCCTAGAGGTTGAAGATATCGCTCATGAGGGACGTCTCATAGACCTGCTTAAGAGCCAAGGTATAAAGTTCAAAGTACTTAAATGAAGGCATAATACTGAATTAATAAAATTAATTTTAGATCCTTTATTGATTTTTACATCTTCAGACTTCGGTGAGAAGTGATCATGTGACTTATTCTCGGTGTCTACAGCTTGAGTTAGATCTCAATTAATTTGTGTAGGTCACAATTGAGGTCACTCGTTTACATGTCATCTGATCATTTTCTGGTCCTTAGTTGGACTGGTATGCTTTCTATAAGAATCCCACTTAACACCCTGTTCTCATTCTTAAGATCAGACTGGATATCAATAGAAACTTTTTCAAAAATATACACCTTGGACAATTAAAATAATCTAGCTCCGCGCAATATATTAGATTGATACCATATTTTCTAACAGGAGCGTTTTTTCAGTCTATAGCAACAACAACATCATCATCATCATACATCGGCATACATCGAAAATTCGTGGGGATGAGGTCTCACAGCTACCTCATTGTAGTCATTAATTTCTTGTTCTAAGATCGAATCAATTGTATCATCGCTAAATATCGGCTTCAGGAATTCTCTGTCACTCCTTAATTCCTCGCAAGCATCACGTAAACTAGTTGGCAGTTGTCTTATGCCAAGTTCAGCTCTTCTTTTAGGGGTCATTTTAAAAATATCCTCACCAATTGGGTCTCCTATTGAGCTATGCTTATTGATACCATCAAATCCAGCGGCCATTATTGCTGAAAAAGCTAGGTATGGATTACAAGAAGGATCGGGTGCCCTAAATTCAAGTCGCTTATACGCCGAGAACCTTTCACCTTTATAGTGGGCAGGGATCCTAATTATGGCCGATCTGTTTCCCGTACTCCATGAGATGTATACGGGAGCTTCATACCCTGGAACTAAACGACGGTATGAATTTGTAGTCGGAGCGACTATGGCAGCCAACGCAGGAGCATGGTCTAGCACTCCACCTCCAAAATATCTCGCAAGCTCAGATACTTCTGCATATTTATCATTAGCATCAAAGAATAGATTTCTGTTATCTTTCCACAGGCTTACATTAACATGCATCCCCGAACCATTATCCAACGCAATAGGTTTTGGCATCATTGTAGCAATCATACCATGTTTCTTGGCTACATTTTTCACAATGTATTTATAACTTTGTACCGAATCTGCGGAATTAACCAGAGTATCGTATCGAATATCGATTTCACACTGACCGGCAGTTGCTACCTCATGGTGGTGTGCATCACAAACAATCCCAAAGTTATTGCTCAGCACATCTACGCATTCATTTCGAAACTCCATTAGACTATCTCCTGGGGCACTGGGAAGGTAGCCTTCCTTTAAACGAAGGGCGTAACCTGCGCCTTCCGCCGACCATGGTGATTCCCTGGAAGTAATTTTATAGCTTTGACCATGATAAGGAGTCATCGTATTTACCTCAAGTTTGTCGAAAACAAAAAATTCAACTTCAGGGCCCCAGTAAGAATATTCATAACCTTTCTTACGAACATATTTCTCTGCTTTATCTGCAATTCCTCTGGGGTCTCTGACAAATGCATCCCGTCTAGAATCTCCTTTAATAACATCGCAAATCAATCGGGCAGTCTGATCTTTTTCAATCCACGGGATAGTAGCATATGTAGAGGGATCAGGCATTATTATTAAATCGGATTCCTGTATTTCTGTGAATCCACGTATCGATGATCCATCAACTTTCGGAAGCCCAACTTCGAAGTCTTCAGCGCGAAACATATTGGCGGCCACAGTAGTATGATGAAACCGTCCTGTTAAACCAGTAAACTGTAGATCAATGAATTTGATTTTATCAACCCTTAATCTCCGCATAACCTCGCTTGGGGTAAATGACAAAGGTTCTATTTTACCATCAGTAACTTTATAAGGCAATGGAATATCCTATGATAGGACACATATCCCATAATTAAGCTTTCAAATCATAGAGTGACCCACAAGCATCAACGAATACATTAAAAGCGTGACGTATTAAGTCATCTGTGTTTTCAAAATGTATAAAGCAAAAAGTACTGTTTCATTCTGAAAGATACTTCATAACAATTTTATTATTTCAGATCAATTGCAATCACTGATGCCTATTTTACCCCTAGATAGTGGTCGCTATGGAAGCAAAGAAATTCGAGAGATATTTGATGACAATCGTAAGCTAGACTACCAGTTGAAATTTGAAGCAGAAGTTGCTATGGCACAAGGCGAATTAGGAGTGATCCCAAAAAATGCCTCCAAGGAAATTGCAGATGTCGCGAATTCTAATAGAATAAGCTTGAAACGGATAAAGGAGTTGGAGTCGATTAGTGAACATGATACTGCTGCATTCGTAGAATCAGTTGCTGAAGAATGTTCAGAGATAGCTAAACCATGGGTACACTATGGCTTAACGAGTAGCGATATAGTAGATACAAGTACATCTTTGCAACTAAAGGACTCGTTAAAGATTATCGAAAACAAATTACTTAAGTTAGCAAGGGTCTTATCGGAGCGAGCTCTGCAATTCAAAGATTTGCCAGCAGTTGGTAGGACTCATGGTCAGCATGCCAGTGTAATTGCTTTCGGTCTTAAGTTCGCTGTCTGGGCATCAGAAATTGTCCGACACTTGGAAAGAATTGACGAGGGGAAAAAGCGATTTCTGGTTTGCAAGACACTAGGAGTAGTTGGAACAGGATCTGTGATGGGCAACCATGCATTAGAAGTGCAAAGATTAGTCGCTGACAGGCTGGGTTTATTTCCAGTCGACGCTGCAACCCAAGTAGTCCCTCGGGAACGATATGCAGAAGCTCAGTTTGTCCTTGCTCTTGTAGGAGCGACCTTGGACAGAATGGCAGTTGAAATCAGAAATTTGCAGAGAACAGAAATTGGAGAAGTTTCTGAACACTTCAAAAGAGGTCAGATAGGAAGTAGCGCGGTTCCAGTTAAACGCAATCCCATAAAAAGCGAGAGGATTTCATCTTTATCCAGACTTTTGCGAGCGCTGGTAGGTGTTGCAATGGAAAACGTTTCTCTATGGCACGAACGTGATTTGTCAAACTCAGCCAACGAAAGATTTACGATTCCTATGACAGCTATTCTATTGGATGAAATGTTAAATTTAATGATAAATATCCTCACCAATTTGGTGATTCACAAAGATAGAATTATTTCGAACTTGAAAATGACAAATGGCCAAATCCACGCAGAATTCGTGTTAGACCAATTCATAAAGAAAGGGATTCCTCGATTTGACGCTTATCGAGACATACAGAGAGTTGCCTTCTCAGCAATCGAAAATAATCAGTCATTTCTCGACGCCATTCGAAATGATTCAGAATTGGGAAAACGTTTGACATCCGAAGAATTAATTGACATTTTTGAGCCAAGTAATCATCTTTCAGCATCGACAACTATAATTCAAAACATAGCAAAAATGGTCCATAATGCACAGCTCAAATATGCTCAGCCATCTTAAAATAAGACCCCTGCATCCGTTGGTCGAAAGCCTAAAGACATTCGCGTTGATCGTGATGTTTCTGCTTAATAAAATATTTGTGAATCAAAGAGCCATACTGCAATGCCTTTTTGGGTTTCAGAGCAGCTTTCTGTGGTACTCCCATATCTCTTGCAAGCCTACGTATGATGTGTTTCCTAAGCATATCATCTTCGCTCTTTATTTTCTCGTCGATTGGAATTGTGTTTGCAAAATCGATGAACTTCTCTGACAGAAACGGTTTTTTGATAGTTACTCCGTAGGAAGAGGCTACTTTTGCAATTTCCTTCATTAGTAACAATTCATTTAGAATCTTCCCGTGCATAAGTTCCATAATACTAGATTTACCATATTTATATACAAATCGATATTGATTGTAGCCACAGAAAAGTTCGTCTATTCCATTCGCAGTCAGTACTGTATTGAAACCATTTTCTTTAGCCAAACGAGCTACAAATAAATAGGCAATACAGTTTTCCAAATGTGACGCAATTCCGCAATTGATTCTCCGTTTTACCCTATTGAGGTTTTCATAGAATTCATCCTGTTGGATAATATGTTTCTTATGAGGGAACAATAGCTGGGAAGCAACAATCTCAGAAAAGATCATATCGTGTGAACCCTCAAATCCCACCGTCAATAATGTCACTGACCTATTCAAATCTCTGCACATCTTTGCAAGCACTGAGCTATCAAGTCCACCAGAGAAGGCTACCGCTACTGATTTCTCGTCTCCTAAAGCATCTTTCAATTCCTCTTCCATTACTTTATGTAGTTGGGTGGATAGTTTCAAAATCGTAAATGAGGGAGTAGGTTATTTGACTATGTTGATTTGACACATGAACTTCGAATTTTTTAGCTCTATCAACTTCTTTCTACTGAGATGAAAGGGGATGTTTAGATCTGAGATCATGAAAGGCGCGCCTAGTAGCTTATCTTGAAATCTTCAAATTCCCCTGAGTACCTATCATAGCTCAGTTCAATCTTTTCTACGTGAGCATCCGGAGGCCCCACCCTAAACCAACTAATTGCATCTTCAACAGAATTCTTGTCACCCTCGAGGATCGCCTCAACGCTACCATCATCCACGTTGAGTACCCAACCTGTAACTCCATATTCATTACAAATGCGCTGAGCATTCTGTCTGAAATAAACTCCTTGTACCTTACCTCTAACTACGATATGTGCTCTGATCTTAATTTGGCAATTCTTATTCCGGTCCAAGTCGTTCATTGTACTAATGAATAATCCATGACAGGTACATCAGGGCACATTTCATCCCTGTTGTTATAGCGGCACATTAGATTAGGCTTCCACCCTCGTCGATAAACAATTGTTCATATGAGGTTCCTCTTCTAACTAACTTGTATTCGCCGTTGATGGTCTTCATTACAATGGAAGGTTTCGTCTGGCAATGGAAAGGCATATTGAAGACGACAGAATACGCACCTACGTTGTAAAATGAAACATATCTACCACTCCTTGCACCAGTAAGATCAGAAGCCTTAGATTGGGGAAATACATCATATGTATCGCACAGTCGACCCGCCAAGTGAATGCTTTTATCACTTGTACTACGGTCTTGTTCATTGCTAGAGCCTAGCGTGAATACTGTTTCTTGTGGGTACTCTTGCTTTAGAAGCGCCGCATCTAATAAAAGATGGTACCCTGTATCCACTATTACTATTTTTTGTTCATTATACTCCTTTGTGTTTACTATCTTTGATATTAGCATGGATGATTCTGCAACAAGATATCTTCCGCTTTCAATCAAAAGATCAAATGGTCCATGTGATTGGATCAATCTGTTGAGCCTTGGCACGTAACTGTCTGCCATTTGTGAAGGAGTTGGCACAGACTCGTTATAATATACTGGGGTACCTCCACCTATGTCTAACGTATTAGCGGTAAATTTCGGAAACTCTTTTTTCATCTTTGTCATAAAGTTGTGCATTTTATCTATAGCATGGATAAAACAAGAGAAATCTGTGATTTGAGATCCGAGATGGAAATGAAATCCCTCAAAAAGCAGCAAATCATTATCCATAAGATGCTTGACCATTTTTGTAGCACTGTCGATGGTGCCGCCATTAAAAGGAACACCGAATTTTCCATTCCTATATGAGGCACGTATCTCTGCTTTCACACCAACCTCTGGATTAACTCTGATCAATGTCAGAGGTTTGACAGCGAGCTCTTGCGCTGCTTTGGCCAAATTAGTCATACCGCTAAAGGAGCTAACTACAACCTTTTTTATCCCCGCTTGCAACACTTCATAGTATTCTTGAAATTCTTCGGTAACGCTAGTATATATTATATTTTCAGGGGGTGCCTTGCATCTTCTTAGGAAGTGCAGCTCTCCTAACGAAGTAATGTCGAAAGTGACTCCGTCTCTAATGAAAGCGATTAAAATAGCGGGAGTGAAATTTGCCTTTACCGAATATGCAAGCTTCACATGCCCATTGAACTTAGAGTAAGCGTTTCGAAGATCACGCACCTTCTTATGTAGGGTACTTTCATCGATAATGTACAGAGGAGTGCCATAACGTATAGCGAGCCTCTCAATATCATTGGGTTCTGCAAAATGATTGATGCGATGTGTTGTTAGATTTAGTTTTTTTGTTAACTGAAGTTGCGAATTTTCCACCAATTCTTTTTTGTTAGTTAACGGTAAATCATATAACTTAAAAACATTGCTCCATTTAGTCTAGGACGGATTCGAGTATTAATATTTCCCCTATTTACAAGATGCATCACCAAGGCAAAAGGAACGCACTTTCTTCAATTGATTGTGATAGGTTGTACATAGACTACTGTTGCTGCATGCTCCTTCGCGTAAGTCAAAAGGAAAATTCATACAAATTGCATTACCATGCCGACTATCGGGGTATCATCTTCCCAATATAATGCAATAGATGAAAATTTACGGTAGCCTGACGCCTGTTTGAATTCAACATGCTGATTTTGAGGGATTTACCATAGTAAGTATCGATATTATCGATAATATGGAACCGTAACTCTTTCCCCCGGTTTTCCCTCACGTTGAGCTTTGATTTTCTTCACTGCCTCTTCAAAGTGACGCATCATCACATGAGCCTCTGCTACGTGTTTAGCAGCCTCTTCAGGTGTCGGGTATCTAGCTAAGTATTCATGTAGTACTAATGAAACAGCGGTGTTTGTTACCGAGCCCGTATCTGCTCCGCTGAAGCCATCCGTAAGATCAGAGATCTTGCTCAAATCTATATCTGGATCTATTGGTTTATCCTTCGAATGAATTTCAAGTATCTTTTGTCTAGCAAGTTTATCAGGCATGGGAACGAATACTATTTTATCAAATCGTCCTGGTCTCAACAATGCCGGATCTATCATGTCTGACCTATTTGTTGCCGCTAAAACCACGACCCCCGATAAGGTTTGTATACCATCCAATTCAGTCAGCAATTGAGATACCACTCTTTCAGTGACCATGCTGTCTCCGCCCATACCACGCGTTGGTACAATTGAATCAATCTCATCAAAAAATACCACGCATGGAGATGCTTGTCTAGCTCTTCTAAATATTTCACGTATACCTCTTTCGGATTCTCCTACCCACTTGCTAAGCAATTCTGGACCTCGAACGCTAATGAAATTGGCTTCCGATTCTGTGGCTACAGCTTTCGCCAACAAGGTTTTCCCCGTACCTGAAGGTCCATACATCAGTAATCCTTTAGGCATGGTGTGGCCCAACTTCGTATAGAGGTCAGGATAGCGAAGTGGCCATTCTACAGCCTCTTGTAATTCCCGCTTAACGTCATCTAATCCCCCTATGTCAGTCCATGGAACATCTGGAGATTCCAGGTATACTTCCCTCATTGCAGATGGCATGACTTCCTTTACAGCGTTTTCAAAATCAGCCATAGTAACTACTAGTTTATTTAGAACCTCTGGAGCAAGTTTTTCATCCTCCATGTTGAGTTCAGGTAGAAGTCTTCTCAAACACTTCATAGCTGCTTCTTTACACAAATATTCAAGATCTGCACCTACAAATCCATGAGTTACACCAGCAATCTTATCTTGATCTACATCAGTATCCAGAGGCATATTCCGTGTATGAATCTGTAATATCTCCAGTCTACCTCGTTTGTCAGGAACTTTGATCTCAATTTCTCTGTCAAATCTACCTGGTCTGCGTAATGCTGGATCTATGGCATTTGGCCTATTGGTTGCAGCAATGACTATAACCTTTCCTCTAGCTTCTAAACCATCCATCAATGAAAGTAATTGAGAGACAACTCGTCGTTCCACCTCACCAGTTACCTCTTCTCTCTTTGGTGCGATTGAATCTATCTCATCAATGAATATTATCGAAGGTGACTTCTCCTTCGCTTCCTTAAAGATTTCCCTTAAACGTGCTTCAGATTCTCCATAGAATTTACTCATTATTTCAGGTCCTGATATACTGATAAAGTGAGCATTACTTTCATTGGCGACAGCTTTTGCCAACAGTGTCTTACCAGTTCCAGGGGGTCCAAATAGAAGCACACCTTTAGGAGCTTCAATTCCTAATTTCTCAAATATCTCTGGATGTCTTAAAGGAAGCTCAATCATCTCACGTACTTTTTGAATCTCGTCCTTCAAGCCACCTATGTCTTCGTAGGTAACTTGTGGCACTCCCCTTAATGTCTCACCCTTCTCGGCTATGTGGAAGACAGTCTTTTGAGTGACCAACACTGCATCACTACCGGCTGGTGTAACCCCGATAACCTGGAAAGTAAGTCTTCCACCAAAATATGGAACCATGACATTATCGCCTTTGATCAGAGGTACACTTTCAAGTGCATCTGCAAGATACCTTTCATCAATAGGTGGAATTGCTTCAAGCGGTGCTACTATTACCTTTTCAGCTGGAACTGCCTTTATCTTTCTTACAACTACTGTATCACCTATAGCAACACCTGCATTATTACGTACAAGACCATCAACACGAATTATTCCCTTACCTTCATCAGAGGGGTACAGCGGTAAACACTTTGCCACCGTTCGACGTTTGCCTCTAATCTCGATAACATCTCCTGTAGAAGCGGTGAGAGAATCCATCGAGTCATAATCAATACGAGCTACTCCCCTGCCAACGTCTCTAGTATAAGCTTCAAGTACTTTTAGCGAGAGTGTATTCTGGCTCACGAAGATACCTAGAACTTTACTCATCTTTATACCTTATTAGCTTTCGCCTTCGTTTTTGCTATTCAAATAATATGCGTAGGAAGCATCTAAGATACCTACTGTTAGCATAAACTTAAAATCACCTATTCAGAATCCTTGATGTGATTATTTAAGTTGGGGAAGAGAACCTTAGTCCGAAGAAGAGGAAGAGGAGGAAAACAATTTAGAGCGATTATAGTAGGCAAGATAGCTCCTGCAAAGTATCCATATTATAATTTGGAAGAAAATCATTCTGGAGTAATTGTTGATTTGGTTCATGAGAAGGGAAGGGATGCCCCATTAGCCAAAGTGCGTTTTGAAAATGGTATTAATTCCTATATCCCTGCTTCCGATGGATCGAAAGTCGGAGATAATATTGAAATGGGACGAGGAGCTAGTGCAACTGCGAGAAACATACTTCCTCTAGAGTCCATCCCAGATGGAACCATAATATGCAATATTGAAAAGAATGTTGGTGATGGAGGAAAGTTGATAAAGTCTGCTGGTTCGTCGGCTATAGTGTTTTCTCATGGCATGGAAGGCGTTACTATCAAATTTCCCTCAGGCAAGTTTTCTATGCTAAACCGTAGATGCAGAGCTATGATAGGGGCGATCTCAGGAGGGGGAAGGAGAGAGAAACCATTTCTGAAAGCTGGCAACAAAGAAAGGTATATGCACTCACGTGGAAAGCTTTATCCCAAGGTTAGGGGAATCGCTCAAGCAGCTGTATATCACCCACATGGAGGTGGCAGACATCAGCACATTGGACGTCAATCTTCAGTAGGTAGAACAACGCCTCCGGGAAGAAAAGTTGGAAACATTGCCCCAAGGAAGACTGGGAGAGGAAGGATTAAAGAGCGCAGGTAATATGATTTTTTATGTAGGCGGAACACCCTCTGCTCTCCGATCTATGCCGAAAGATTACCAAGAACCTACTTAGAAAAATCTTTTATTGGTAAGATTGGCTGGGACATCTCAATTATTGAGCGTTTAAATTGATGCTGACCTATATCATCCCTCTTGATTTGTTGGCGCATGAATGGACATACCGATTAAATTCATATTCTAGCAGACTATAACGAAGGTTGTCATGACGAGATACAGGATGTGTCTCATTATCTTTGCATCCTTCGTTATCATTGGAGGCACTGTTATAGGCTATCCTCCATCCCATCAAGAAGTTAATGCTCAACATCACGGTGCACCACCTCCAGCAGCAGCGATTGGAGACAGAAAGCTGGTATTAGATATGCAAACAGAACCGGTGAATATTACTCAAGGTGACAACGTTCTAATGACGATTGGATTCCTAGATGAAGGAAAAAACGAAAATATTCAACATGTGACCTTCAGAATGGATATTTCCAAGGATGGAAAACACTTATTGTCTGACTTCTTTCACGATCATACCGGCGAAGTCAGATTGATGTTCAAAGATAAAGGAGGAAGTTCATCAAGTCACACTATCGGGGGAAACCAAGATGTGCTTACAAACGCATGGATAGCAGATCCAGGATCTCCTATGACGATTAGCGGCCCTGTATTCAATCAAAGTGGTACATATAATATAAATTTGGAGTTAAGTACGATAGACAATGACAAGACAGATTTAGTAGAGCCGTTAGACTATCACTTCGATGTTAATGTTTCATAGAGTTGGAATCTGTTCTAGTCACAATTTTTTCAATATTCAAACAATGAATCGTTAAAATGATCCTTTCCACGTCATATCAATTAAGCACGCTTGCAATCACACGTCTCGGATTTCCACTCCAGGTACATGCAGATAGTTACCAGCCATTTTTTTCAATTTGCAAAGCGTCACATCTGTTGTTCGTAATCTCTCTTAGACTCCGATCCGAACGTTCCCAGCCATTGTTGATTGATTCACAATTCTCAAACTTGATATCTGCTGAGAAAATTTGAATATTAAGTTAAATCTTTCCTATTTACCTTTTGAATTAAGATCATCAATCATAGCGAGTATCAAAACAGAGTTAGGTTCTCAAGATAATTTGATTGGCATTACTGAAACCAAGTCGAATTCAATGATCTCAGACAGAAATGAAAATAAAATAGTTGGTTTCGCAGATGATACTGACCAACTATACACTGTTCGGTGGGTCAATGGTTCATTAAAGGATTTCAAACTCTTCGTAGAAAATATACTACGAAACAATTATGATGAGTACATGGTAGCTGAAGATACCGAGTCCGCCGATACTCTAACAATACTAAAACAGGGTGACGTTGAACAGTTTGGTATGTACATTTGTAGTCACTGTGGGACATTCTTTAAAAGCATAGAGGAAAGAACTGTGCATGAAAGAATCCATTATTTTATGTAGCGTGGATGGATTTATGGTTTAACGAATCCTTATCCCCCTAACATTTTGATGGTAGAAATGTATGCAGCTTGTTCGAGCATCTCGAATGTTGATCCCAACCACATCTGAGATCTCTTCTTTACCAATTATAAGAAACTATGCATGGCTTCAAAAACTAGTTAATAGACTTGGTTATTAGTTATAAAAATGACAGCAGCGAATTCTAGCATATCAAGAAAGGTCAGCTACGTATCACATCACACTTGCTGTTTCTGTGAATACAAAGATCATTCTATGACGGGACTAAAGGTACTCTACAGGGAACTTTGATCCTATACTTCCCATATATCGTTGCTAGAAGAATGTTGACATCATTGTCTTATTTTAAAAGCTATAATGTATTTACAATTCTCGTATATGCTAGAACATTGCATACTAGCATAATCAGGAATATTAGTATTGGTAACGTATCCGAAAAGACTATTTCTAGTATTAAAAAAAATATCGAAAAAGCTAGGTCTCACCTAAATGATCATGTCACCGAGGAAGGAAGAGTAATCAATCTAGATAAAAAATGTGAGTATTGCCAGATTTATATGCGAGATTAGCGATAGATATTCTCTTTTCAGATCAACTTATAATCTTATTATGCCTCAAATAGCACTTGAAGTAGAAGATTATCTTATCATGTTCTCTAGGGAGAACTTGTCATTGTCTTGTAGAACTTTACGCCGTTTCAGAAGAAACTGCCGTTTTGGTTATGCAGGACAACGGATATGGACACGATGATATAGACCTACCTGAACTAATAGTAGTGGGTTAGTTGACTTAGTTCCAAATCAATTGTTAACCACTTAGGGGAACATTCAACCCCCCAAGCGCTTCTAACCCACTTCACACTATCGTTCTTATATTATTTCAATTTGGACTCTGCCCGATACGTACCTATACCTACTTCAGCTAATCATTAATTATTAATTCTGTTGGCATCGTGCTAACAAAATCTTGCCATTGATCGCACAACATATGATTATTGATTGTTGGTTAAATACCAACAGAATGCCAGTATATTCAACCTACCCTGACAATTTGTCAAGTTCGGTGATAACCACTTGCTAGACAAATTTGGCTAGGATAATTCCAGTATCTTCTGGTAAAATAGCTTCTGGTACGCGAGCGAATACGCATACAGTCCCCCCCATTATCCTGATCATGTTATTTGGGTATTCTGAATTAACAATCAATAGCAGTCATTTTTCAAATAATAGCAGTTATTCCTGAAAAATAATAGTAGTTATTCCTGAAAAATAATAGCAGTCATTTTTCAAGTAATAGCAGTTATATTTCATATATACATATCTATGTATATATATTTTATAAGAAAAGTGCAAGACTTATATTGCTTTTACACTATTAGTAACTGACAGACGGCGCGTGCTAATTTCGATAAGGTCTTTCAAGATATTGACAACTCCAACATACAGGACAAAGATGCAGCAAAATCTTTGGTCAACGATTTTAAAGACAGTATTACTAATTCTCCTGAAAATACACAGTCCTTCTTTACCAAAGTCAAAAACACATTTAAAGAAAATCCTGAATTGATTACAAAGATTGCAGACGCTGGAGCGGCGGTCTACAAAGCCTGGTTAATGGGAATATAACCCAAAACACGAACTATTTAGATGGGGCGCCTATTCTTTGGATCCTTCGCCAATATTCTGCAATAATTTTCTTGAGCTGCAGCAAAGTTTGCCTTGGTGAGGTTCCCTTTGCGTACTGCTTCCTTTGTCTATCTACTTGGTACGACATAATTTCCGAACAATCTCTGACTGAAGATTCTTTCTTGACAATTATAACGTTATAATTATGCTCTTTACATTTTAAAGCCCCTTATGAGAAGATTCACCTGGTTATTACTTCCTTCATGGGTTCGTACTTGACTGTTCAGTTGAAAAGCAACGAAAGTCAGAACTTATGTATAAACGATCTAGCCATAATAAATATCGTAGAGAACCGAATTCATTAACTCTACTGATTCTAATTTATTAAAGCTCCTTAACAATTTTTTTTAATATGCATTAAGAATAATCAAAACCAAAACTGTAACGTTGTTATCATGTCGTTTGGCAATAAATGGAATAAACAGCAAGGGGATAGCGTAGGCGAATCCGTAAGAAATAAGATACTTGAAGGTGTAAAACCACAGGCTCCATTGAAGCCGCGTATAGAGGAAGCTAGAAGCAAATTGCAGATGCAGGTTACGAAGCTTGAAACCATATCAACCAAAATGCAGGAAAAAGATAAACTCATTTTCGGCAGGATAGTGACTGCAATGCAGAATCATGATAGTCGTTATGCAAAATTGTTATCGAATGAGCTTTCTCAAATCAGAAGGATGAACAAGATGGTCAATTCTGCTAAGTTGGCTTTGGAACAGATTCAATTACGGCTCAACACGATGACTGAACTAGGAGATGTCGTGATTACACTTAGCCCAGCGATGTCAGTTATAAAGGGGATCCAAGGAGGGCTTTCTTCGATGATGCCACATGCAGATCAATCTTTTGGTCAAATATCTGATCTATTGGGTAACATAATGTCAGGCACTGGTCAGATACCTTCGCCTGAAATATCAAGCGGTACTCTAAGCTTGGACGATGAAGCAATAAAAATTATTGAGGAAGCTACTGCAGTAGTTGAAGAAAATACTAGGGATAAATTTCCCGACCTCCCAACTCAGGGTCCAGAATCAAGGACTGAAAGCTCAATTTACTAGTCTGATAGTTTTATTGAGAAATGTCGTAATTCTCCTCCCCTTCACTTTTTAATGTGTCTTTATTTATCCTAACGTCTAAGTAAAGATCTTCGACAGAATTCTTTAGCAGACTTCAGGTTGAGTATTAGAGAATTTGGGACAAGTTTTTACATGCCTAAGTTTTTAGTTAATGAAGGAGTAGGTCGAACTATACAAGATGCCTGATTATAATAAAAAACCTGATTATAATAAAAAACCTGATTATAATAAAAAACCCCGAATGTCTTCATTCACAAGACTAGGTGTAGCGTTACTTGTTGTCGGAGCACTTACTGTAGGAATAGGAACCTATTATGATCGTGGTGCCATTTCGCTCTATGGCCTTTTTCTTGTTATAGCTGGGTTTGTGTTGTATTTCGCCACTGCTATAGTTTCTAGAAAGATGAGAAAATGAGGTACTAAAAAGGTTAATTACTAAACAAGGCATCAAATTAAATATATAGCAGGCTTAAATGGACGAGAGAATCCCGCTTTTGATTGTGGATCTTTTTTCTTTGTATCCTCGTCATCTTCACTAAACACAGAAATTTCAATATTCTCGTCTCCCAGTTCCTTTGAAATCAGTGATGCCGCGTCTTCCATTGTCCTTAGTTCGTCTAACTTCTTAGTATTTAATTTAAGCGAACGCCGCTCAACTGTAATGGAAAGAATATCCTCCATAATTTTCTTTATCAATTTAATATCTGATCTGGCTTGAGATATTTCTGAATCATCACCTAATGCTTTCATCACATCACTCAAGCTTGAATTACGATTCGCGATAATTAGCTCAAGTATTTTTTGATACACTTTCCACTTCCAGCTTGCCGATGTGTATATATTAATATGAGCGGGTTTTATTTTTGTGACCTTCAGGATATTTTGTATATCTTGTATAAGATTCTTGATTAGATCTTCAGTTTCTTCAGCAGTGGGATCGATGCTTTCCTCCCTTGAACTCGGCCAAACTAAATTTGCGCTAATTTCAGTGGCATCTCCGACGATGCTACTCCAAACTTCGTCAGCCAAAAAAGGAGCAAAAGGCGCGAGCAATTTGATTCTCGTCTCGAGAAACACTGTCAGTATTGTAGTCACTAACGTCTCGTTTCTGCCCTTAGATTTGACCCGTTTGTTATACCATTGAAGATCCTGCTCCATCGAGTACAATATGGTATGTAGCACCTCCCTCACGCGGAGTCGATCCATTAATTCTGTAGTATCTCTTATCCTTCTTTGTATCATACTCAAGATCCATCTATCCTCAGACTCGGTAACGCTATGATTATCATAAAACTGCTTTAGCGACGATATGCTATTAGTTTTTGAACTAGAAAGAAGTATCCCCATTTGGTATATATCATCCAACCTCGATCGAATACCACGAAGTGCCTCGAATGAGAAATCTGCATCTTGAAGTAGTTCAGCAGAACTCAATAATGCCACTCGAATTGTGTCCGCGCTATGGTCTTTTACGGCTTGTCGTAGGGGAATAATATTTCCAAAGGATTTAGACATCTTTTTACCGTCCATAAGCACTGAACCATTTACTACAATTTGTCTAGGCCAATTGGCCCTATCAAATATAGCTACGTGATTAAAGACAAAGAAGGTGAGATGATTAGGGACCAGATCCCTTCCGGAATGTCGTGTATCAACGGGATAAAAGTAAGTAAACTCTGTTCTCATATCGCATATGAGCTCCTCAGAAAGTTTAGACTCTTCTGAAATTTCTTTAAGAGAACCTTCCCCCAAAAATATATAGTCAAAAAGGGAATCTGTTAAATTTTCCGCAGTAATTTTATTTTTGGTCCCATATTTAAAATATCTTGAAATAATGTAGTATGCAGTGTAGATGACTGAATCAGATAGACTTTCTATGATCCAATCTTGGTCCCAAGGCAATCGAGTCCCTAAACCTGACTTCCTTGCACATGCTCTCTCCTTCAACCAGTCCACTACATAATTGAATTCAGATCTTATTTCATCAGGAACGATATCCATTCCATTAATGCATTGATGAGCAAGATCTTTCCATTGAACATTACTATAATTAAGAAACCACTGATCATTTAGTACCTTTACTACACATTCTTCACCACACCTGCACTTGACTGATTTATTGACAAATTCATATAGGATTTCGCCAATTCCGTTCTGCAATAGTTCGGATCTAATAAGGTCCTTTGCTTCTGAAACTGTCATCCCCGCATACTTTCCAGTATTTTCTTTCATCCTCCCCTTATAGAATTCATGAGAATACAGCTCTGTAGTAGCTTTTTCCAAAAGAGAATCGTGTTGATCCTTTACACCTAACCTTTCAATTATGATCTGAGAAGGGACTATGTTGTCACCTTCATTCCCTTCGGATTCGATAATTGTTATTGGTTTGACTATGTCAGAAATATGCATTTCCATGGAGAAATTGCCATTTTTGAAATCTAGTAGTGCCTGATAATCATAAGGAGCGTGGGCTGGCACAGACATAACCAACCCGCTACCATCTTTAGGATCTACGAAGGACGCAGGATATATGGGAAGTCTGCTTTGTGTAATAGGATTACTCACATACTTACCTACTAACTCCATGCCATCTATTTCGTGATCGATGTCTACCTTATGACCTTGATGTTCTAGTTTCTTTACTGCATCACGACTGATAATCCACATTGGTTCGTTATCTTTTCCCACACGTGCGACTACGTACTTTACGTGAGGGTTAACCCATAGATTGGTAACACCATAAACCGTCTCAGGCCTTAGTGTAGCCACTGGTAGTACATATGTGTCACCTAGGTGGAACTTTACTAACGTATATTCAATGAAATTAGGCTCTATGTCTCCTAATGTATCATGCTGGCTAACTGGATTCTGATCTCTAGGACACCACCCAACTGGATGAGACCCTTGAATTATGAGGCCTTTTCTCTTGAGAAGGTTAAACTGCCATGAGATAAATTTGGAAAATGTTTCGTCGATGGTAGTGAATTCCCTCCTCCAATCTATTGAGAATCCCATCTCATTCATCCCTTGTTTTATTTCTTGATGGAAAAATCTCGCTATATTCACTGGCTCGTTAAATGATTCTATAGCATCAGAAGGAACGCCATATACATTGAGAAAGGTATTATACAGATCCGTATCTCCAGATATCAATCTACGAGACATTGCCAGTATGGGAGTACCTGTATAGTGAAAACCCATTGGAAATAAAACATTGTATCCTCTCATCCTCTTGTAACGAGCGTGAGCATCGGCAAGTGTGTACGTTCTCCCATGTCCTATATGTTGAGGGGAATTTGGATATGGATATGCAACTGTTACTAAATATTTTTGCTTCGTAGGATCAGGATTCGATTCAAATATCTTCTGTTCATCCCATATCTGCCTCCACTTTTTCTCGATTAGATTCCAGTCTGGCCTAGCAGCGTGCTTTTGTGTACGTAGGTACGAGTCAGGCAAGGCATATCATCGCCCAATAGTTTGTGAGATCATCTCTTCTAACGATGATATCGTTTCTCGAATTTTGTGCTTAAATTTCCCACCTCCCTGACCAAATGCATCATTTCCTCCCCCCGATCCGCCGAGGGTCAGCGAAAGCCGTTGGGCTAAATCGCCCGCCTTGATCCTTTTTCTCGCCAATTCTCCAACAAATGTAATGACACGTACTCCCTGGCCTTTTCCAATAAGTGCGACAAAAATCAAGTATGGATCATTCTGGGTCGCTGTCTCCCCTAGTGAGATATAGTAATCTTCACCAAGCTCCTCATCGTGTATGCTAAATAACTTGATTCCATCAGATGAGATCACTTTTGCATCTTTGAAAATTGAATTCATAACAGAGGGAAGAGTTTTTCTTACAATAGCTCTAAGCTTCCTCTTGGTCTCGTCTGCGTCGTCAACGGATTTACGCAATGATTCTACCACCTTTTCCTTGCTTGCTCCTAAGACGCGCGAGATAGTATTAAGCTGATTCTCTTGTTTTTCTACATAGTCTATAGCCGCCTCACCTGCTACAAATTCTAGTCTTACAACACCATCCTGAATTCTTTCAGTCCTGAAAATCTTTATCAAGCCGATTTCACCAGTACGATTAACATGAGTTCCTCCGCAGGCTTCAATATCCCAATCCTTAATATTTACAATTCTGACTTGCCCTGATGGAACGACACCTCCCTGATAAATTCTAAAGGAGTAATTTCTTTCTGCATCAATCCGATCGAATGTGTTTATTAATACCGGACTATTTTGCCTGACAACTTTGTTTGCGGCTTTTTCTATTCCTTCGATTTCCTCTCTAGTAAGTGACGAGTGGTGGGTAATATCCAGTCTCGCATATCCTTCGTCCTTGAATGCAGAATTTTGCCATACCCACGGTCCAAGGATACTTCTAGCAGACGCATTTACAATATGCGTAGAAGTATGGTGTTTAGTAATTAGGTCTCTTCTTCTTGGATTTATGCGGATTCTAACCTTTTTTCCGGGTAAGAGGCCCTTTGAGGAACTTACTTTATGAATTACAATTTCATTTTGCTTAGTTACGTCCAGTACTTTAATCCCTTCGATATCGCCGGTATCAGGCTCCTGACCTCCACCTCGAGGATAAAATATAGTTTGATCAAGAATAACGTACTTATTTTCCACAATGGTCAGAATTTTAGCATCAGACTCGGTCATCAAATCATGTTCATAATATAACAACCTAGTTGGCTGCAATTCTTCAATGCCTGTAATTGGCTTAAGATTGTGTGTTGAATGATGAGATTCATGTAGCTCAGAGAGCCGGGCATAAAAATCTTGGGGAATTCTTTCAATTGCACCCGATTCTATAAGGTATTCAGGCGTTATACCATCTGACTCGTACAGTCTTATAAGATCATCAACCGAAAGGCTTTGTTTCTTGCCCTTTATTGACGAGGTAATGGAATTCATTCTTTCCTTCGACCCCAGATATCTATTAGACTCAATTTGTAAAATGGTTCTAACATCATTTACGTGTTCTTCTAATTCTGGGTACATCCTTTTCAGATATCCGATGTGTATGTCGGCTATTTCAGCTAAGTCAAATTTCCAACCCAATCTTTCTAGTATTGCCAATGCCCTTCTAAGAATCACCCTTAGATTATAGCCACCTCCTACATTAGATGGAATAGAACCATCGCTAATGGCAAAGAGTAATGTCCTCGTATGATCTGCGATAGTATACATTGCTTCGAACGGGTTGACTATCTTATTCAAATCTTCAAATGAGATCTTCATTTCCTTCGCAAAGGTGGACTTGAGAGCTCTTAAATCCACCTCTGTTCTCTCTAGCGCATTTGAAACAAACCTAAAGTAGCTTCCAAGTATTTCTTTATCGCGCATTGTTCCAGTTTTGCTCATCATCTCATCAATGACTGGACCGAATGTACAGTCATAACTGGTTGGTGTGCCCATGGTTATCCATGAGAAACGCTCCAATCCTGCCCCCATGTCTATAATTCGATGTTTCATTGTTCGATATTCATTTTCGCTTCCTTCAAATTCGGTGAACACTGCGTTACCCAGTTCAAGCCCATTGACAAAATATTCTAGCGAATACCCAAAAGCACCTGCCCCCATCCAGACGTCTTCTACGAAGGTAATAGCCGTGGGATCAATTCCTAATATTTTCGTCAACAATTGGTAATCTAAATCCATGCAACGATCCTTCCAATATCCTCCTTCGGCATCTGCGTCGCAGGTTTGTCCTATCATGCAAAAGGTTGTGTAATGGCGACCGCTGAGACCTACATTCTCTATGTCGTTGAACCGAACGCACATTTGAGGTACTACCAAAGGATTGGCAGGGAGTTCAAAGAACACCTTGTTCTCAACTACTCTCTGAAAATCAACGATAGAGGCTATTGTGTAATAGAGGTCATCGCGCCATCTGCAGACAACAGGATACCTGTTTACTATGGTATGTCCATTTGAACCAAAGAAAGATTCGACTTCCTTCCACGCATCAATATAGTCTAGACGCTTGCTTGTTGGGGGATTTCCAAGAAACCCATAAGCCTCATGATCGGGGCAAGCCGTCCTATCTACAAGAGACCAAAAAAACTTACCACAATGAATGCATTTGTGCCGCTGAAATCCAACTTTATCGAAAAGTGCTATTTTATAGTATTTATCCGGGTTAGCAGAAAACAGAGCAGAAAGTTCCTTTTTGCCCAATACTTTGTATGCCGTGTTAAATAGAGTAATAACGGTTTCGATCCTTAACTTGAAGTATATATTGGTTCACAGAGCTGATCGATTCTGAGTATGACGAAACGCTCCTTTGCATGCTGTTAGTTCACTAGCCACTTGAATCTAGAAAAGGGTCATCGATTAATTTCAAAAATGATCTATTCAAATTGAACGTGGCAAGATTTTTCCTAATTACAGTGTGGAATATTTTTGGACTTATATTCGCAAGATTCTTTTAATTCATAATTGTCTGATCCGGATGTCTCATTAGAATGATATTTCCCACGGTTCCTCGATCGTGGATATTATTGGTTATGAAAAATTCGGATAGGTAGTATTGGTCCCAAAGTTAGTAATGATGCGCAGTAAAAAAGAATTATCATGATCTGATCATGTGTAAGCATAAGTCTACTTTTTTGGATCAATACACGAATCTATCATATACTTATTTTGCAACCTTATTATGACATGGGACCAAAACATATGGATGTGCATTACTCTTTACTATCCAAGACAAAATGAACGTGTAAATGAAAGGATGCAACAAAATCAAGTTCTATTCCTAATGGTGAGTTCTAATCCTAATGGTGTGATCTAGATATATTATCGGTTCCCAGATCGGCCAAGCGAGAAGGGGTAGTAGACAGAAAAATAGGTTGGATCTGCCTATCTCTGTAGCATTAAAATGCAATTTTCTCTCTTCACTTTGGTCAATTTACTCAAACACAAGTTTAGGTGCAAACGTCACACCATCTACCATCGGGATTGATTTAAAGCCACTGTAAATGCCAGTTATACGTTCATAAATTAGACAAGGACAAGGATAATCGTGACATAAACCCCAGACAGAGCCCGGAAATTACCTTTTACTTCACATACCAATCTTGGTACATCACATAATAAGCTTGATGTCCTTCCTGTGCCCTTTGCAAGTCGATTTGTATTTGGGATTCACGAAATAACCATGAAAAATCAACAGAGCTACCATTATATCTTGTAGGGACATATCAGGAGCGGATAAAGCTGAATTGGATCTCATTTATTTAAGTCAATCATAGCAAGGTTCAAATTTATTTAATGCCTAGTTTATGTGGTTATGGCTAGTAAGATGGTGGTTTTGTTACCTGCCATTTTAGCCGCCTTTATTATCGGAATTTTAGGTCTCATTTTGGCCCCTTCAGAGGTCAAGAATAGAGATCTCAGTTTTCCTACTGGCACAATAAAAATTGACAATGATACTGTCAAAGTAGAGGTAGCCAAATCACCTGAGGAGAGACAAAGATGGTTGATGTTCCGGGAGGATCCGATTCCTATGGATTCAGCAATGCTATTGGTTTACGGAAAGCCAGACCTCTATGCACTATGGCTGATCAACATCCAGTATAATCTTGATTTGATCTGGCTTGATGAAAATGGTCATGTGATCTATGCAAAAGAAAATGCACAAATTTGTACTAATCCATTTGATGCTTCAAAATGCACTTACAAGAATACTTTACCTGCTAAGTATGTGATAGCTGCTTCATCAGGATTCATAGCGAATCATAATATTTCAACAAGCTCAATAATGGATACATTATCAGTTTGATGCGAAAGACCTCGATCCTATGAATGTAGGATTAAGCTAATTGTTACAAGCATTGGATTCATTAGCAAGTCCTTATTTTGTCAGGTTTTAAATAGAAAGATTAACCTGATCCTATAAAAGGGACTAGTTGGATAGACCATCGAATAGTATAACATTTCTTAGAGCGTCGCTACATAAAGCAGCATGAATTATTTCCGCAATAATTGCAGGTGACTGCTATAACTAATTCAGCAAGCCGATTCGAAGTTCGCTTATTAAGGGCATCAAACTTTGAGGATGCTATTTGCATACTTCAAGAGTGGGGGGATGGGGCTATGAGATCTCTGAAAAACAATTCATTTACTGTAAGTCACAGCAATTAATTCTGCTAATCTCAATGTTCTTGCAAAGGGTTTAGGCCCTCCTTGACCCTACGATGTTAGGAAGATGAGAAGAATCAACCATCATGTGCTTCTAAGTATCCAGAATAGGGTCGCTAATGTATACTTAGGTTTTGACACATACGAAACCATGAGGAAAGGTTGGATTAGAGGAAAACCAATGGACAAAAACAGTTTATATGTGAAACGCTCATAAATTGACGATATTTTATATGAAAAGCCTTCAGGACAAGGACATTAGGTATTTGGATCACAATAGTGTAACCTATAGGAGTAGGACAGAATCAACTCTGGCAAAATTGCTATCATTTTTAGATGATCAATTTGAATATGACGTGGCTGTTCCAGGGCTAACTAACGATAAGCCAGTAACTATAGATTTCAAAACTAAGAACAAGTATATCGAGGTAGTTGATTCCGAGGCGGATCTTCAGAAATTCAAAGCTATAAAGCAGAAATATCCCGACCTTGACATCATTGCTTTTGGATCATCTAGGTATCTCGCAAAGGTAGACGAATTAGAATCAGTATTCCTGTTCGACTCTCAAGATAATGAAACTAGTTCTATTTTTATAGAGGATCCTTCACTAGCATTCGATTATGCACATATTCTTCCCTTAGTCGAAAAGTGCTCTATACTGCATGGACATACGTCTAATGTGATGGTAGAGATAATAGGTACAACCAGGAATAATCTTGTAATAGATTTTGGAGATGCTAAACGGATCATTAAACAGACCTTGAATTTGATGGATCACAAGTTTTTCATATCCAAAAAATATGTTGTAAAAGAAGACGAAAAGCATTATTTCGTTTCCTTCGCAGGTCTACAAGGTGACTTCAATTTACAAGTGCCAAAAGCCACGACATTTATGTTATCAGGCGAGGCAACAGTTGAAAATCTATCAACCGAAATAATAAGGCTGCTCGCACCAAAGATGCCATCCAATATTGACGCATTGGGCGTATACATTTACGAAGGAACCAATAAAGGCGCACACATAATATGTGGAATAGATAAAAAACCTTGACAATGCATCTATTTATTAACAAACGATAATTATGATTTTTGGCATTTTGGTTATTTAATTTGGCTTGAATAACTTTTGTTTGAAAGAAAGATTTTCCTAGAGATGATTACTTGCAATTGAACACGTAATAGCATCGAAATGTCGTTCTTTATAGAGGCCGCAATCGTACCTGGAAAAATCGATACTACTTTTTAAGAGCATTAGGATGAATACTTTTGCGCCATTTTTGACAAATCTAACACTGAAATCGAATTCATTCCTTTGAACTTCACCTCAGCGTATTTGTATCCTTGTTAATTAACACGATATATTGCAGCAGCCCACGCGTATTCCGATAGTTATACTATCCAAATTATTGTACCATGTAAATTGCGCTGAGATTATTATATCTGAGTAAACTATGTCTTGAGTAGCTAAGCTCAAGTTGTCATTGCTAGCTAGTGAACAAATGCATTTATAACTATCCTTCTGGGTCTTTACCTCTAGTATGGCAGATCATGGATCTCACCGAGTATTTTTGTCACCTTCTTCAATAGCAGTGATTGGTGCGTCAGAAAAACCTGGTGTAGGAAGGGCTATATTTTCTAACATACAGAAAGGATATCGAGGAAAGATTTATCCGGTTACCCCTTCCAATCCTACGGTCTTTGATTTGAAAGCCTACAAGAGCGTACTAGACATTCCTGACGATATCGACCTTGCAGTCGTTGCTACCCCCAATAAAACTGTGCCCTCAGTCATTGAGGAAGTCGGAAAGAAAGGGATAAAGGGAGCAATTATAGTAACCGCAGGATTCAAAGAGGTTGACAGTGTCGGTGCTCAACTTGAAAAAGAAGTGGGGGACATTGGTGCGAAGTACGGGACAAGAATCATTGGTCCAAATTGTTTGGGAATAATGAGCCTTTCTCCAGAAAATATGATGAATGCCACTTTTCTCAAGATCACACCTAAGCATGGAGGGATTGCATTGGTATCGCAAAGCGGAGCGATTTGTGCTGCTACAGTGGAAGATGCCATTGCACAAGGGATAGGATTTTCGAAAGTTATTAGCATGGGAAACAAAGTCGATATGGACGAAAATGATGTGCTAGAACTATTAGCTGATGACGTAGAAACACGTGTAATCGTAATGTACTTGGAAGATATTCACGATGCGAGGAAGTTCATGAAGGTAGCCAAGAAAATAACCAAGGAAAATAAGATCCCTATCATTGTTCTTAAATCCGGAAGAACTCCCGAAGGGGCAAAAGCTGCGATGTCTCACACTGGCGCTCTAATGGGCTCTGATGAAGCATATGATGCTTTATTTGATCAGTCAGGAGTTATTCGAGTGGATACGATGCAAAGGTTATTCGAGCTGGCGACGGCATTTTCAAAACAGGCAGTTCCTGATAAAGATTCGGGGGTTGCTATAGTGTCAAACGCAGGAGGGCCAGCCATAATCTCCACCGACATATGTTCCGAATATGGCTTGAAAATGGCAGACATATCTTCCTCAAGAGATGTAATTTTAAAGATTATTCCACCTCATGGATCTGCCAGGAATCCAGTAGACATTGTTGGAGATGCTGATTACAAGAGATTCGAGAAAGTATTGGTTGAATTACTGTCAAATAGTAACGTTGGAGCAATAGTAACAATGTGTACCCCATCAGCCACTTTAGACTATACTGAACTCGCAAGGACTATTGTGAACACTTCAAAAGGAACAAAGAGGACAATGCTTGCCGCTCTAATGGGTTTAGCAGAAGGTGAGGAAAACAAGAAAGTACTGTCTGATGGCGATATCCCACATTTTATGTACGCTGAACCAGCTATACAGACACTTGCCGGAATGTACAGATTTAGGGAATGGCTCTCAAGAGAAGAGGAACCACCCAAGAGTTTCCCGGTGGATATTGAAAAGGTAACCAAGATTTTCGATAATGTTAAGAAAGAAGGACGATCTAACCTGTTAGAGGAAGAAGGGTACGAGGTTCTTCAATCTTACGGTTTTCAAACTCCGAAAAACTATTTGGCAAAAAGTGAAGATGAATGCGCTGAAGCAGCAAGAAATATCGGGTATCCTCTAGTTATGAAAATAGTCTCCCCGCAGATCATTCACAAATCTGATGCAGGTGGTGTTAAGATAGGCCTTACTAATGAGCAAGAAGTAAGAAAGGGTTACAAAGATATCATTGGAAACATACGAAAATACAATAAGGATGCATTAATAAAGGGAATTCTGATTCAGGAGATGGTTAGATCCGGTAAGGAGACTATTATCGGTGCGAAACGCGACCCTTTGTTCGGTCCATTGTTGATGTTTGGTCTGGGAGGCATTTATGTAGAAGTTCTCAAAGATGTTACATTTAGAATAGCCCCTGTAACCGAAAAAGACTCCACTGAGATGATCGAGTCTATAAAGTCAATCAAATTATTGAAAGGAGCGAGGGGCGAGAAACCCTCCGACTTGAAAGCATTGGCGGAAAATCTCCAGAGATTATCGCAATTGGTAACTGATTTTCCGGAAATAGAAGAGTTTGATATGAATCCACTTCTGGTTTTCGAAGAAGGAGTAGGAACAAGGGCCGTAGACGTAAGAATTGGCTTATCTAAAAAGTAGTCCGATCGAATGCCTTTAAAGTCAATACCAGCCTAATTTTATTTTTATTTTCAGATATAGGAAAAGCAAAGATCTAACTATCAAATATACTCTACTCTTGGTGAGCCTTCTAATCCTCATAAGTCGATATCTGATGAATGACATCCTGGGGCTTTTGATCCTGTTTTATCTACTTTTCAATATAACGATATCGCTGGCTTCCTGAAGCAGCTTGTTGTAATCATGTTAACCCATTCGCTCCATTGGGGGACATGTTTCAAATGACGAGAATGACGACGAGATCGACGACGAATTTGACGACGAATTTGGACGATTATGACGAAAAAGGCTAGAAAAGGAACAACTAACAGTTAAAGTAAAAGTATTGAAAGAAGAAGCTGAAGAAATATCATTAAGCATGGAATTCAGTGTAACACTGAAGTAAAATAACTCAGATAGTTTTGAAGGATCTGGAGGCAACGATTGCTGAATCGAATAATGCAACAGAAGATCCCTCCGAACTGTGAAGCGGCAGATCTTTTCTCCATCTCTGGATAGACAGTAAAAAGCTTAGAAACTCTTGACGCCAAAACTAAACAGCAACTTGATCTTTTCAGAAGATTGGAGCTACTGCAGAATTTTCTCCTTTAGCAAAAGCTGTAAGAGGACAGTATGTTGATCTTGATGAATTGAAAGGATCAGTAATTAGGGCGATGGGGCATTACGCATTCCAGATTGAATACTATGCTAAATGGCGGAACAAAGAACAAGTTGCAAGAAGCGATTGAGCGACCGGAATCAGAAATACTTGTCCCCTAAATGCTTGACCGCCACGATTTGATTGGATGACTGGATACCGACAACCGTGGTAGCACTATGAGCAACTATTGAGGGCATAAAGAGTGATCTCAACAAAAATCATCCAACGATAAACCTTAGCGTACAATTAGTCTAATAGTATTGCTAGCCAGTCATCCCTTTTCCTTGCTACTTTCTTGGCCATAAGTAACTGTATTGACAATGCAGCCATAAGAATAATCCGTGGAGAACTAATAGATCTTTTTTCATTAACGAGTACAATAAGAGAGTAAAGTTTCTAATGACCTCCAATCAACTGTTCTTCATACAAAGGATCGAACAAGTCAGATACATTGTATCGTATCAACGACTACTTATGTAACCTAGAGCATTCAATGGCTTGTACACTAAAAAATTATTTCAGATGCAACTGCTACGTGAGTGGGATATAAATCAATAATTTCTCATTTTATCACATTAGATTTTCAACCTCAAATATGATAATAAGCACAAGTCTTAGGAAACGGTAAATATTCGATTTCATTCGAACTGATTTTGAATGTGAATTGTGTATGATTCTAAAACATTTTCAAATATCTCGTAGGCAGATAATTATTCCTCTAACATAATTTTATAATACGTTACCAATATTGCATATTTAAAAAGGAAGTTCTAGTGTTTCTAATTAGGGGCTTCAACATGACTTACGAGTCTGATTATATACCTCATAGTTTTCACTTGGAATCTCCAATCGAGAATCTATGAAATCTTGAATTCATCTTGAAATAGTATATATAGGCTAATAGTTGCCTGTCCATTATGAGTGGTGTTTGGAAAGTTCTTATCTGTGACTCAATTGATGAGATAGGGGTTGAGATATTAAAAAAGGCTGGAATGATTGTTGATTATCAGCCAAATATTACGCTTGAAAAACTCAAGTCCCTTGTTAATGGTTACGATGTATTGGTTGTGAGGAGCAGAACAAATGTTTCTAAAG
Source organism: uncultured Nitrososphaerales archaeon (assembly GCA_963841565.1). GTDB lineage: Archaea > Thermoproteota > Nitrososphaeria > Nitrososphaerales > Nitrososphaeraceae > TH5896. Next base: position 259,468 of record CAWJCY010000006.1, on the reverse strand, counting down.
ACGTTATTGAAAGTGGAAATTCACTTAAAGTCATTGCACGCGTTGGGGTCGGACTGGATAATATTGATACCAACTATGCGGAAAGTAAGAACATACAAGTCATAAATGCTCAAGAAGCTGCAACAAAAGCAGTGTCAGAGTTGGTCATCGGTTTCATGATATCATTGGCTCGCTTTATTCCATACGCGCATTCTGAAACATCGAAAGGAAATTGGATCAAGAAGTCTCTGATGGGAACAGAGCTAAGTGGGAAGTATCTAGGCATAGTCGGTGTAGGGAATATAGGAAGAAACGTGGGGCGCATTGCTAGAGCATTAAGAATGAATATCATAGGCTACGACATTTACCCTATCAGCAGAGAATACATCAACGAAGTTAGCATGATTAATGCTGATCTAAATACATTGGTTGAAAGTTCCGATTTCATAACCATCCATGTTCCGCTATCGTCGGACACATACCATCTTTTTGATAGCAAGCTTCTTTCTAGAATGAAAAAGTCAAGCTACATCATCAATACTTCAAGAGGAGGGATCGTGGATGAAGTCGCTTTGTACGATCATTTGAAAGATCAAAAGCTAGCTGGAGCTGGACTAGACGTCTTTGAGATCGAGCCACCTACTAATAGAAAATTGCTAGAATTACCCAATATCATATGTACTCCTCATATTGGTGCACAAACCAAAGAGGCACAGGATTTGGCAGCCAGAGTGATTGCTGAGAAACTCATTCACAGATTCCAAGAGATTTCCGTTTGACAATGATAAAAATGAAAATGCTCTAGAATTGTGTGCTGGAGTTTGGTAGGTGCATCAAAAGGCTGTAAGATTAAATCCTAAAATTTCGTATAGTAGACATTGTATTATCTGCCAATTTTATTGTGAAAGCTCCTGCGTCGTCCGTAGAAATATGGGATAATTCCTCTAGAAATTTGGCCTTGTCTTTACCTCTTTCATATACTCCTGCTGATTCCTTAATGCAAAGAGGGAATTTTTGCATTCTAAAGCCATTTGATTTTAGATAGCTCACAAAGCTTGTATACGCATTAATATCATACCAATCGATTCCCCTTTCTTCGCAAAACATGATCCATACATCGATAGTGTTTTGGAAAAGTGCTTTTGAACGGAGCAAATCCAGCGCCAAAGATAGATTACAAATACAAGTAACACCTCACTGATTATTGAATTTAACTGTAACTAGAATAAATGCCGTGACGCACACTAAAATGATGACGCAACCAATCTTGCCAGAATAATCAAAGCCAATTTGAGGGGTAACGTAGCTTCATTCTTCTTTCATATAGTGGGGTTTTTTCTCTTTCAAGATCATCGCATTCACATTATCATCGTAATACTCAGAAATTGAACAAATATATTTCTAGAATTTTATAGCTCTACGCGATGAATGGCGCTGATGAAGAGAAATTACAAAAAAACAGAAAGTTATGCAGACAATTTTTAGGGCTGTCGCCCAAAATTAGATATGTCGGTTTAATGAACAATTTTGGAAGAACTATTTCAGGACAGCTTCGCAAGGGTGTTATACCATTGTTTTCTCCTGATGAGGCTAGAGACGAGAACTTTCTGGAAGCAAATAGGAACCAACTAAGAATGAAATTTGAAAAGGCTATAGGTAAGACAAGATTCACAATTACTGAAAATGAAAAGGTCAAAATAGTAACGATACCAATAACTAGAGGATTTTTCTATATTACCTTAGAAAAAGACGCAGAGAATCAAGAAATCCTAAAGATAATTGAATCTATTAAAATGCATGGAGATCCCACCATAGGCAATTGAGAATATTCTAACGGTATAATGCCGCTTGTCTATTTGGAAAAAGCTACAAGCTTTCCTCTCATTTCTCTATCTTTGGAAATGGATCCATGCATAGGATCTACCAGGACGACCTCAAACCACTGATGCATTCCGTCCTTATGCAAGTAATAAGATCCTACTACTTCCAAATTTGGAAACTTTTCACCCACCCTTCTTTCTGCGACTTTTCGCATACTAGTTCCTTGTTTAATACGTACAACCCCTAAATGTTTTGGTCTTCTTCCTGCCACAGGTCTTTGTTTTCTCATTCCGCCTCTGCCTACTCTTGCTCGTACCACAACTATGCCTTGTTTAGCCTTATAACCAATCTTTCGAGCACGATCTAGCCTACTCGGTCTTGGAATCCTATGAATTGAGGGTTCTTTCCTCCAACTAATTGCCTTTCCCTTGAGCTCGTCAGAATTTGACTTCCACATTTTAAGCCAAGTGTCAGCAATGTAATGTCGCATAAGGTGTGGGTAAGAAAAACCCCTAATAATTGTATTGGATGGTTAGACGAAGTCCACCTTGATAAACATACATCCATTACACCGGAAATTCAAAAGTGGATCCTCATTCTCTACCGCTTCTTTGTTACACAGATGTTTAGTTTCATTTCCAAGATTTCAACTTAAGATACATTGAACTTCCACCTTTTATAAGGCGCTTATTAGGTCAATCCCTATTACACGAGATTACTTTGAGTATCTTGTTTTCAACTATTTACTCCTAACCCACAGTAATTTTTCGCATGCGTTTTCAAATATATCAAACTTATTTATGGCTGTAATAAAACTCACAAACTTCGTGTGACGTTGATATATCGCTGATCACTACTTTAACGATTAGATTCCAATTAAATTTATGAATGTCAACAGATTGTAGTCTTATCTGCTGTTATCGACAAGAGAATAAACTTACTGGGAGGGTTTGAAAAATTGATCGGTCTTCAGTTGATTCTGCTATGACAAGATTCCAAACTCGCGATTATAATATTGAATCAGACATTTTCATTTGTTTGGCTATCTCAATACGCAGCGATCGAAGCACATCTGCTCAAGAGCTCAAAAGCCTTTGATTATCACCATTGTGTAAATAGTATTCAATCAGAATTGTCGTGTTATTAAAGGATTCGTAAATGAATAATACTGTACGTACTAGCAGCTCATATCAATGATAACAACCTATGACGTTTGCATAATCAAGTATTTATTACTACAACATAAAAGGGCAGTTGGAATAATGAGGAAGCATCATGCAGAAGAATGAATGCCTCTTTTAGATTCATATTCTCCTATATCGCTCTCCAGTTCAAGGGTTAGTCCTATTTCATCTAGTCCTTGCATCAACATCCTCTTATTAAAACCATTTATAAGAAAGCTGAATGACTGATCACAACAAGCTACCTCTTGTTTATCTAAATCGACTACAATTTCCTCATTTTCAGAATTCTTAAACAGAAACTCTACTTCTTGACTCTTAAGCTTGACAGGTAAAATCCCATTCTTGAAGCAGTTATTATAGAAGATGTCAGCAAATGAGGGAGCAATTAGAACAATAATACCAAAATCCTTTAATGCCCATACTGCATGCTCACGAGAGCTCCCACTGCCAAAGTTATCTCGTGTAAGAAGGATTCGTCTTCCTGAATATCTTTTGTCGTTTAGAACAAAGTCTGTTAAAAGCGTCCCATCGTTTTGATATCGCCAGTTGTAGAAGAGAAATTCACCATAGCCTTCCTTCTTTACCATCTTAAGGAACTGTTTAGGGATGATCTGGTCAGTATCAACATTTATTATATCCAAGGGAATCGCTTTATCACATATAAATTTGAAGTATTTCATCCTAATTTAGGCCCATCTAAAACCATTCACGTACGTCTACAAATTTTCCCTCCACTGCTGCGGCCGCGGCCATGATTGGGCTAACTAAATGGGTCCTTCCACCAAATCCTTGTCGCCCTTCAAAGTTGCGATTAGATGTACTTGCACATCTCTGCTTAGGAGCAAGTATATCGGGATTCATTCCTAGGCACATACTACATCCAGATTCGCGCCAATCGAAGCCAGCCTTCTTAAAAATTCTATCGATGCCTTTCTCTTCAGCAGCCCTTTTAACAGATTGAGAACCTGGAACCACCATTGCATTGACTCTGGACGAGACAGTCCTTCCCTCAAGCAACCTAGATGCATCTACCAAATCTTCCAACCTGGCATTAGTGCAAGATCCAATAAACACACGATCTATGTTTATCTCAGTTATAGGCACACCAGACTCTAGACCCATGTATTCCAATGCCCTCTTGGCTGATTTTTCCTCCTCGACATTTCCATCTGCAAATACTTCTGGGTATGGGATATTTTCTGTAACATCTATAACCATCGAGGGATTTGTCCCCCAACTGACTTGAGGGACTAGTCTCGAAAGATCCATTTTGACAGATTTATCGTGACAAGTTTCAGAATCTGTAGTTAGAAATGATTCCCAATATTCAATCATCTTTTCTAGCTTTTCTCCAGATGGTGCAAATGGACGTCCTCTTATGTAATCGAAGGTCACCTCATCTGGAGCTATCAATCCAGCCCTTGCTCCACCCTCAATAGACATGTTGCAGATTGTCATTCTTTGATCCATTGAAAGAGTAGAAATTCCTTCACCACTGTACTCGATCACTGATCCGATCCCTCCAGATATGCCTATTTGTCTAATTGTTGAAAGAATAATATCTTTGGCGGATAGTCCAGGCCGGTTGCTAATGGTTCCACTGAACTTGATGTTGAGGCTCTTGGGCTTGTGCATCCAGAGACATTGTGTGGCAAGTACGTGCTCAACATCACTTGTACCTATGCCCAGCGCAAAGGCTCCAAATGCGCCGTGAGTGGATGTGTGACTATCTCCACAAACAATTGTCATACCGGGCAGCGTCAGGCCTAGTTCGGGACCGATGACATGGACTATGCCCTGTTGAGGGCTGAGCATGTCAAAGAGCGTAATGCCAAACTCATTGCAGTTTTCTCCCAAAGTATGCATTTGGATAGATGAGTCATTATCAATTACTGGAATGGAACGGTTAGTCGTTGGAACGTTGTGATCCATTGTTGCAAATGTCAGGTCGGGGCGTCTGACCTTTCGTCCAAGTTGCTTCAAACCAGCAAAAGCCTGAGGGGATGTGACCTCGTGTATTAAATGACAATCTATATAAATTAGGGATGGATTTCCGTGCGCTGCGTCTTTTTCTTGATAAACCACATGATTATCCCAAATCTTATCAAACAGCGTCCTTCCCATCAATACTGCAATTTCAATCTACTCGAATATAATTATTAGGAGTGCAAACTGAAATTGAGCAGAGGAGCCAATACGAATAAGAATGGGCTGATGCATGGCAACTGCCTCTTTTTCTGTTATCCCTGCATCCATGATTACTCTATACGGTTGTGCAAATAATTTTTCATCTCCCTTAGTCATATAAGGATATACAATCTTTATTGTTCGAAGCGTCTTGTTGTTACCTCGTGTTAGAGCCTCGTTATCCATCGTTATGCCAGATATTGCAGTTGATTCTTCATTCAGCTGCTTTCCCTACTACCTTGATGAATTTAGACAAGCCAAATTCTTAGAGGATTGAATGATATTGTAATAAAGACATAGAGAAAGGATTTGATTAGAAAATAGCTCGTTTCCGTCGTGGGATGCATTTAATCAGTGGACCAGGTTTTCTTGATCCTTCAAAGCCCAACTAAGACTTCCTGAACAAAACTGCGGATTTTTTCCTCCTGCAGAGGTAGCATTATTCTATTCTCTTGCGTACGTAATCATAACGTAACCGGTTTTCTATCTGTCGTTCCATTTGAGCCTAAGTTAAGAAAGTCCTCGGTCCATTCCTTGTGCGTTTCTTAAACATGATATCAGTTTTCATAGCATCAATCGGTAACAAAAAATATATGAAAATGTCTGACAAATGCTTGCATTCTGAAACGATCCAATTCTTGGATTCCGAGATTAATAGAATTTATGTAACTTGATTTAAGACAGACATGTGATCCTTAAGTATGCGCAAGATGAGAGTTTTGTTTTTTACGGCCATTTACTCTTCTATCTTTCTGTGGATAAGAATTTGGTATTCGTTTATCCTTGCCACGAATGGGCCTCGAGCAGTTAATGGCATAATGGGTGCGATATCAGGAGAAACCTCCAGGAGTGTACTTTAATCAAACTAATGTAACCGCTTCTATCTAGAAGAAAAAATACCTCTTCACATAAGTATACTATAGCTTCAGTTCTAGCAGCTGCTCTTACTCTAATCTGCTGCGGTACATTTTCTATTTGAATAGGAATATTCGAATATCATACATATGTCATTGGAATAGAAGTTTACTCAACCCACCTTTTTATCTGCTTACTATTTTTTTTACTATTGATAGGAATCTAAAGTCCAATGTTCTCATCCTGATGTGATTTTTACGTTCACATTAATATAAGTAATACGGTTAATACATTAACGCTACTGACTATCAGTCAGGATTATCGAGATCATGGCGACACACTTCGCACAGTAACTTTTCATCATACTCCTCAAGTAGTTTCTTCCCTATCGGTAACTTGTCACACAAAATTGCATCACCTAACATCCCTTTACATTGACGACACCTAATTCTACTGAACCCATTCGGCAGTCTCCGCTCTGTATCAATGAGCATTAAATCCGTCTCGTCCTGCACTTCTTCTTGAACGTATAGCTCCAAGAGATTGAGAATTTCATTATTTAATAGATAGCCTCTCTGGCGGTAGAGTTTGATGAGTGCTTTGATCTTTTCGTTCCTACCAGACTCGTCAACATAACCTTTGCGTGTCAAAGTCAGGATAATACGCTTCAGCAAATCACCATTATCCCGTTCGCTAAGCTGCATGAACCTCTGGTATTCGCATTCTACAATTTCTGGATGAAAACCGTACTCAGCTAAAATGTCTATTGGCATTTTTCCAGATTTGAATTCCCCATAGAGAATTTTTAGTCCCGCGGAATCCAATTCTGGGACATCGATCAAACTATTAACAGAAGTTGGAGTCCTATGCCGTATCTTGCTTAAACCAAGAATGTCTGTGCTGTTTTGTTCCTCACCTGGATTGAGGAAAATCATCTCACTCTTATTCGATTGCTGTGCAGTAGTTTTGCGAATAGCTAAACCCCCTCTCGACCTTAATATGCTAGTCTCCTTCCATACGTTCTGTACCGTAGTGTCTGCTTTCAAGGCTATCTCATTTGGGGTTAATTCTCCGCCCAAGGCTAATCGCCAAATTTGCTCCCTTTTACTCTTGGGCTTATTCGTCAGACCCTTTTTGATCATGGTATAGTAGAGTATAGTAGAGTATAGCATATATAGTTAACATCATTGCATAGGCTTCTCTTAAGTTATACCATACTTTACCGATGATGGTATGGTACGTTACGGCCTACTGTTATGTAGTCGATTTCAACTGATAGATAGTTCAGATAGTTAGTAGCTATGGCACCGCCTCCTGAGATTTTTAGACCCACTTACCCCTTTTTAGCGTAATAGTTTCATGATGGTTCTGAGATACCGTGGATCATACAAGTCAGAAGAAGATACCGTTGGGGAGCGAACAGTCAGAAGAATAACAGGGAGAAGCAAAAAAGTAACCGCTTCAAACCTACTCTCAGTAATACCTTGCCTTATTATATTACAAGGAAGTGCTTGAGTTATGGATAGAAGAGAGCTATTTTGCTCAAATACAAAATTCGAGTTCTAGAATACGAGTAGTTCAACGGAATCAGAACTAACCATCTGACAAAGGTTTCTCCTTAGTCTTGAAAAGTGAAATTTAATATAAGCAACTTCCAATATTTCGACAACATTGTGGTAGCATCAATACTGCCATTGAACTACGTTTTCTTTTGACTTATCCTGGTCATGTTGACGCGATATTTATAGAAATCTCTAATTCACACTTAATTGACGCACTGCGAATACTTAAATTTAGTACCCGTTTCATACCTGTAGAATGGATTTACAGAATAGCGGATACTCGAAGTATGTTCTAGAGCATATGAAGAAGGGTACTACTACATGTGCCTTGACCTGTAGCGATGGAGTAGTTCTTGCTGCTGACACAAGGGCAAGTGCTGGATTTTTCATTGCAGACAGACATGTCATGAAAATTCAGAAGGTCGATAGGCACCTAGGCATGACAATAGCAGGGGGTGTAGCAGACGCTCAAAATCTAGTCGACATCATGAGGTACAATGCCAATATATTTAGAATTTCGAACAGAAAAATAATGCCAGTCAAGTCTGCCGCTAGACTGTGCTCGAACGTGCTCTTCAATCAAAGATATTTTCCGTTTTACGTGCAGATCATAATGGCTGGCTACGACTCCGAAGAAGTAGCGCGGATTTATAATATTGATCTGTTTGGATCAATGACTACTGAAAAGTTCATCTCGACGGGAAGTGGTTCTCCAGTTGCATACGGATATCTCGAAACTGAATTCCAGGATAATTTGAAAGTAGATGATGGTTACAAAATTGCTATCCGTGCAATTGCTGGCAGCCATCCGAAGAAATGCGGGCACAGGCGATGGTATTAACGTTGTCATTATAGATAAGGACGGATTTAGAGAACTCCCAAAGGAGACTAAGAACGCAGTAGAAGTAGCTTCTTAAGCATCAGAAAGTTAGGCAGTAATCTAACGTCTAATAATTTCTGGGAACGCGGTCCGTTAGCGTGGAATTCTTACCGATACTATCGATCGGATACACGATCGCAGCAGGAATGAGCAACGTCATGAGACCTGACTATGGTTCTTGACTTATTCCCGCAATTATTCCTAAGAAAATATATCGAATTTGTTTTTTCCTTATTCTCTGCTACCCCACTCTGCCAATATGAAATAGGAGCTAAATTATTGCCCAGGACATGTTGTTGTCCTGGCTATTCAACTAAACTATCTTCTGTTATCCTCATATTCAAGAATCGTTATATTGTTATGATTTAGTGGATTTCTATTCAAACTGTTTCTGACACCCTTATCCGCGTAGATTACAACTTCTTCAAAATGGTTCAAGTTCAGAAATGCCTTCAAAGCCTTGATAATTTCGACATACGAATACTCCGTCATTTCGTCATTTGCCTGATTCGACAGATTGTGAGCAGCGGGATATATATCACACAATTCCACCGGAATTATTCCCAAAAAGGCACTATACGAGCAAATCTGATATCCCTCATATTCCTTAATAAGATCAATGTATTGATTGCTAGAATAAAATGGCTTCAAGTCTTGTTCCGGATAGAACAACACACGTGACTTAAACGACTTAAACCTGGCAACCATCTCTCTGTATTGCTTTGCTTCTGGCCTGTAACAATCTATTGAATCATAGAAAAAAGCCGCCTTACTTTTGAATCTCCTGGTCCCAGATTCCATAATCGGATGATCTTTTATGTAAGCCAATGCCTCCATGAGCTTTGGGTGTGAGCGTGCTTTTTGTACTACATATTCCCACAGCCTACCATCCATTATCGCTTGTTTCAAGACGTTGATCTCTAACTTCAGGATATACAGATTATGTTTAGCCAGTTCAATTGTCTTAGTACTATTATCCATACTTCGAAATTCCTTTACCGAATGATCACTACATACAGGACAGCTACAAGGAAGATAGGTCAATTCATTGAGTTTAGCAGTTCCATAGGGAGTAATGTATCTATTGTCACGTGCGTATAGTATATAAGAAGCAGAATCAAAAGTATCGCATCCCAGCGCCACAGCAAGGGAAATGGCAAGTGGGTGACCTGCCCCAAACAGATGTAATGGTTTATTGGGTATGAACTCCTTAGCTGTTAGGATCATCTTCGCTAATAGACGAAAATCATATGCTTCCATGACTTCGACGGGACTCCCAAGCGCAAAGAATTCAAATCCGATTTTAGCAAGTTCCTTAGTAGAATACTTGACTAAATCGAGATGTTCTGCCCCTTGAATAGTACCAACCCAAATCGGCCCCTCTATGTTACTCCTTTCATCTGTAGCTAAATGATTTCGATTATCGATCTGCGCTTTAATCACACTTACAGTAGATCTGGCATTTAGGAGAGTCTCCTCCACAAAATCTGTAGCTCGCCCATAATCTAATCTATAGCCAGTTGGTCTGTCTAGAATTACGGGCAGATCACTCTTAATATCAAATTGGAATTTTGCCATAGTTTCTGGTCCTATTTCAATATCGCCATATTCCAACACCTGATAGCCTCCCGAATCAGTCATCACTATTCCGTCAAAATCGATTAGTTTGTGTATCCCCCTCTGAATTGCTTGTTCCTTATGACGCTTAAGCGTGATGTACGCATTGGTGATTACGGCACTGAATCCTAAATCTCTCAAAAATTGAGGCCGTATTGCTTGATCAAGGGGATGAACAACAGGAAGAAAAGCCGGAGTCTCCAGGACTCCATGCATTGTCTTCACTTGCCCTATTCTACCAGCTAGGTCAGTATATCTGACCTCAAAGGACAAATTTACTTCCTGTTCTCCCTCATGAACTCATCATAAATGGCTCTAACTCTATCAGCTGCTAAACCAGATCCTTCTTCAATACCGGTTTCTGTTACTTTTATCTTATCCATAACTATAATCGCGCCTACATCTTCTCTAATTCTTACAAGACCAGGAAAAACCTTTGAAAGTCTTTCGGAAAGGGCTTTAAAATCAAAGGGCTTCTCCATTAGTTTAATCTCCTTCACATATACGCCATTGATGATCATCTTCAGTATACCAGTACCTTCAACATCATTTAGGACCAAGTCGAGTCTCTCGTCGATGCCAGTTAAAGTTCCTTTATATACTCTCTGATCAGAAGTTTCTACAGAAACCTTTTTACCAAGAAACTGAATTGCTTCTTCGCCGAATTTGCGTATTAACACTGTGGACATGATCTTTACACCGGCTTTATAGACTTGGATATATATATTTGAATTACAATGAAGACATGGCTAAGAAATATCATGGCTAGGAAATATCATACAAGTGCAAAAGGACCAATTTCCTCGGGCCACAATTGATTAACTCACAATACCCACTAGATGACACGACGGTCTTAATAATTACGAATATTCTAGGAATCGTCCTACATCACCTTTTTCGTATACCAGAGATAGCCAGTCAACAACCCCAGTTTTTCTAACCGTCTTATCACTTAATAAGGAAATTATCTTCTCACAAACCTCGGCAGGTGTAGATTGAGTCGTATCTAACTCGGCGATTTTTTCTTTTCCAAAGCATTGAACCGAGTCGTACAATATTACTCCTAAAATTTCGCTGGCTACATTTTCTCTAATCTTTTCGGCAGAATATTTTCTGTTTTCTAAGGTGCTAAGAATGGCATATGGAGACTTCCGCAGCACTATTGTTAGGTCGATCCATTCCTTTTTTAAGACATAAGGCGCTAAATGTCCCACTATAACTGTTCTTTGTGATTCTCCAAGCTTTGACTTTATTATAGTTGCTATCTTCTTTGAATTAATTTCTAGGCTAGGCACTTGCAGAAAGGCTTGATTTTTAACGGCCAAATCATTAATATCGATAACAGCGAACTCCAAAATTTTTCTTAGCTCAAACGCTGTGGTGTGTTTACCAACGCCTGGATTCCCAGTTATGACCAACCTAAACGAATCCGAAATATTGCCACCCATTTAACGACTTGATTATTAGACTTTGAATTCATTTATGAAATTATCTATTGATAATTTACAGGTACGAGGATTCGAGATAAAGTCAATAGGGTGGTAGCAGATATTCAACATCTCAGTACGAGATCGTGAGTGTGAAGCTACCGGATCACTGAAATATCGTTTGGTGAATCTGGAAATGCACAAGCGAAATGATCTAATGTGGATAAATTCTCACCGCACTTGCCTTGAGCGCTTTTCACACACCATTAAATCTCCCAATGATAGACTTGAAACCGAAAATTATTCAAAGTGTACTTCCCATAACTTATCTCTTGCATGCGTGGAAGGTAGCCTGATATCATATTGAAACCCACATTGTTCAAGTATGTTCTCAAACTCAAATTTTTCAGTCTGTGAAATGGGGCCTTCTTTCTTTAACCAATTGATCAAGTGCGAATTGATTTTGTCTTTCAGGTCTTCGTCTCGCACATAGACGTACCAAAGGTTGTGTGCAGATCGAAGGTCTATCAACGAATTTCTAAGGACGTTGTCATTAATCAACTGTTGTGTATAGTATCTGTTCATTAACTCATGATTTACATCAATCCATGAAGGAGTCCGCCACCATGCAACACGGCTGTATCCGAATTCTTCATATTCACAACCGCCATTGATCCCACATTGTCCACCTTGGTCGAAAGTAGTTATGACACATTTAGCTATATCAGCTACATGAAGCCTGAAGTCTACTCCCGGTTCCATCCATCCAACGAATGCGACATCTATTGGTTGGGTCACGCATTCTATTGGGAGTGAGACAATGTGTTCAGGTTTGGGTCTTTTCAAGCAATAGTAAATTGTTGCGTCTTTTTCAATACCGATGGCACTGGGGATATACTTAATGACTTTGTTAAGAAAATCTCCATATCCACAGCCTATGTCCAAGTATTGCGGCTCGGAGGATATCGCTCTTGCAATAGTAACGATCCTTAAGACATCAATTTTGCGGTAGGCAAAATATGTACCTTCAAAAAAAGGGAAAATATATCTAGCGTGATCTTGATAGCGTGAACTTCTCCTAAAATTTAGATACTCTTGATATGCATCAAGCAAGTCCTGGCGATCGAAAGGCATATGTTCCTAAGTCTACCTTTTTTTGTTATATCTGTAATCAACTAATATACCAAACTCGACCCAGTAAAATAGAATCTTGTATGTTCCCAAAAGGCTTATTAACTTCCAATAGAATTTGGACATATGGTTAGAAAATTCGAAGAATGGTGGGCTACTGTTCCTGACGATTTGAAAAAGAAGAGTCGACAGGGTGATGAGCAAAACAAACCATTGCTAAATCAGGTTAACTATGTACTATTGCATCTCCATTTAGCTGGGAAACATGATGCCAAGCCAAGTCACGAAGAGCTAAAGGATTGGCTACACAGCGGACAAGTAGACGTTCTTAGAATGACAAAAAAATAAACAAGTAAATAAATTCTGGTAATTTTTTGTATTTGTTTTTTATTTCTTCGTTTCATTAGATGATATAACACTGTTTTACAATTGACATAGTGTTTAAATAGTCTCAGAGAGATGCACCATTAGTGAATTAGAAGATGCCAATTGCTATACTTCCAGATGTAGACGAACAGAGATGTATTGGTTGTGCTCTCTGCGTAGAGATTTGTACAGCTTTAGGTCCAGATGTACTGAGGGTAAAGCCGGTAGAGGGATGGAAAAGAGGAAAAGCATTTATCTTTTACCCTGAACGATGCATATCAGACGGAGCATGCATAGGGGTCTGTCCAACCCATGCTATTTTCTGGATGAGGCCTATGGAATACACTTCAGGTGCGCCAGTTCCTCTTCACAAGAATGGTGTATTTGAAAAGGGCTGGGAAGAAGGTTAATCGTAGCGAGCGATCAAATTACCTTAACTACCGCAATTTTTTTACAATTTTTTTAAAACCTCCTCAATTTTATTGTAATTGAGTTATATTTAGCCGTAATAAAGATTACAGAGATCCTGTCTTTAATGATGATTACCCGTTCAATCACTCACTCAACCAGTTTTTAATGAAGCTTAATTTCTGTGAACGACTCAGACTTGTCAATTAAACATACCAAATTTTGTGAGCAGTTCAGAAAGCCTTCTGCTTCCGCTATGTCAAAGCGAACCCTTTGTGATTTTACTTGCTTCTTATTCTTGCAAATCTGCAAATAGAAATGCATTAGGCAAAAACAACTTCCCTCTGAGAAAATTCCTATGTTTTCAAGCCTGGTCACATAGTTGCAAGCTCGATGCAATCAAGACGATGGTATTTATAGTCACGGAATCTAGAAACTTAGATTGGACATTTCAGAGTTTGTGTCTTCGTTACCGGAGAATGTTCTAACGGGTGATGATATATCTTTACCTGAAAATGTGGTGAGAAAAATCTTTAGATTTGGAGAGGTTAATAATGATGATATCTTTTATCATCTTGGCTGTGGGGTAGGGAACACGGTACAAATTCCGGCCAAGGAATTTGGCGTGAAACGTTCTATTGGTGTCGAGAAAAGAGATGAAATAGCCTCCGTGGCAAAAAAAAGGATAAGAAGACTGAAGAATGCACAAATAATTGTTGATGATATTAGAAACGTTAGTCTTTCTGACGCGACAGTAGTTTTGTTTTGGTTTAATGACGAACAAATCGCAGATCAAATGACGGCGAAATTCAAGAAAGAGACAAAGGATAACATCAGGATACTGACAATTCTATCTCCGCTTGGATTAATCAAACCATCAAAAGTAAGTTTTCCGTTCTTCATGACTATGAAACCTTTTGAATTTTATAAAGACTTGCAGGAGCAGATTGAAACCATTCACGGTACCAAGTGCTTAGACTTTACGGGATCATGGAACATAGCAAGCAGATATGTTACGGAAATGGATGTAGTCCCAGGAGAGTACCAGCGATTCGTGATCATGGTTCAATGCATGGTTATCTGGATAAACGCTTGGAACATAGGTATTGCATGCGAAAGCGAAATACCTCCCCCAGTGAAGGCATATATTGGGATTTTGAAGGAATTCTTCAATTTGGACTTGTCAAGTATGATACAATAGTCACTACAGAACTAACAGAGTCAGTCATCAGATTTCTCTGGATTGTCAAAAGGCATCAATCCATAGTCATTATTACGTCGAATTTGACTCAACTATGAGAAAAATGCTTGAAATAAAGGAGTAAATTCCTAGGACAGGGTAGAGAATTGGGCGCATTTAACTCCTTGTCTCAGGGTATGAGCGCTCTATTTCCATTTGACCTAAGGCTAACCATTTTCCCACTTCTATTGGATTTGAGATGTAATTCTACTGCGTGAAGGCCGGAAGTGATTCGCCCAACCCAGGACGCTCTTTCTCTAACCGTGCTATATTTCGTGACATGTATTCCATAGTACCAGGGATGTGACATTTGCACACACATTCTTCGCAATCAATATGATTTCCATTTTTACAATTATTAGATAATTCCTTCCTATTCATCGTACATTTGACTATATTGACTAATTTTAATTTTATCAACCACAAGCAGCTTTTTACTCACGACAAATTTCGTACCAAATCAAAAAGCACAATTTATGTTTCGAACATGTGATCCGCATAAGTATAGATGAGAGATGATCAAGGCTTAGAGTTCATAGAATAAGATTATTTCCCCGTTTGCATGCCTTTTTACATCTCTAAGCTTTAGTGGCATGCCTTCAGAAATCCGATTACAACCTTCACCCTCTACTAACGTGGTTGCAGATCTCCCGCCAATTATCCGAGGAGATATGGTGATTGTTAGTTCGTCAACAATACCAAGTTTTAGAACGGACCAATTTCAGCTCTCCTCCTCCTTCCACTAAAATTCTCTTATAACCCATTTTTTCCAGTATTCTGAAAACCTTCCTAAGCTCAACTTTATTTCGTCCTGCAACTAGAACTTTTGCGCCAGTACTCTCTATTCGACGGATATTATCAAAAGTAATCCTTTTGGAGGTAGCCACTATGGTGTTTATTTCATTAGCCTTTTTCAGGAGCCTAGAACTTGAAGGAATCTTCCCAGTGCTATCAACTACCACCCTTGCAGGGGACCTTGAGCCTGCCGTGCCAAATCTAACTGTCAGCTGGGGATCATCTGTTAATACTGTAGAAATACCGACCATTATTGCATCTACTGAATTCCTTAGTTGATGTACTCTTCTCAAATCAGCATTTGACGATATAGCTGAATTTCCCTTTCTCGTAGCTATTTTTCCGTCAGCTGTCATTGCTGCATTAATAACAATCTTCAATTGCTTAATTGCCTCTTTCACGAATTCACTGTTACAAATTCTCCGTTTATCATCATACCCATGATCGAACTTTGACTGGCCCTTTGTACTATAGAAGCATAAGGATCGTGGATGGGATAGAGGTCAACATGTCTCTTATCTATGAACATCATGTCAGCGGATCGACCAGGTTCGATGCAACCAGAATTCAGGTGGAGAATTTCAGCTCCATTAACAGTGGCCATTTTCAATATATCCCGTGCACTTATCTGATGTGCATCTGTAGCCCTAGAAACCTTCCAAATGTAGTCCATTTCCTTGAATAAATCTGGAGAATTGAGCATAACGTTATCAGTTCCTAATCCTACTATGCAACCGTTGTTCATCATATCAGCAATTCTAGGGATACCACAACCTAGTAATCCGTTCGATCTCGGACAAACCACTACACCTATTTTATTTGTGGCTATGGCGAGCAATGTCCTTATCAGTCGCTTGTGTCATATGTACAACGAAGTCAGGCTGGAGAAACTTGATTGATCTTTCAACTTCAGTCACCCCAAACTTCCTAATGGACAGAGCGCTCGTATCTTGAGACTCGGCAGTGTGGATCGCAAGTAATCTTCTGTTCCCCTGGCTACTTGTGTTATTGTAGTTTCTAATCGCCTTGGAATACTCAGTTAGCGACCTATTGGTGTTTTCATTTGTCCCACTTATTCCGAGTCCATCTGAAACATCAAGCACATCGGATACCTCCTGTGGTAAGACAGAAGAATCTACTGATGATTCTTTGGTGTCGGTGTCTGGGTTAGATTGGGGATAAGGAGGAGGCTCGAAGTACTTCTCTATTCTACCTAATACTAAAGGCTTAATCTTTAAACCGGAGACTGCTCTCCTTAATAGCTCTACGCCATCCAGACCTCCCTCACGGAAATCTGCAAATGCTACAATTCCACTTTTTAACATTGAGACCGCGGTATTTCTCATGAATGCCTCCAGGTGAATAGGATCGGTTCTGGAAAGGATCTTTCGTTTTATTCCGACAATTGGATCAACAGTCGACGACAAATCGGGATCTGAGGTAAAGTCCTTTGCAATAGAATCTCCGACGTGCGTGTGCGCATTTATTAGCCCAGGAAGAAGCAAAAGACCTTCCGCATCAAAAATTGATGATCCCCTATCTATGGGGTTAAGTTCCCTGTCAGTTCCAACCCTAGTAATGATACCCTTGTCAGAGATCTGTATGACTCCTCTTTCAACAAATATTAGATCTGGTCCTCTCAGGAGACTTGCGTTCTTTATGAGAACAGGCATTATATCTCATAAATTGAAACGTGTGTACCATTATCTCTTAATTCTCTAATTTTGTCAAGGGCCTTTGTTGCAATCATGGCGGCTTCTCTCCCTGTTTTTCCTTTTCCTATTCCACAATTAAGAGGAATACGCGTATCTTCTGTAATTCCAAGCAGTATATTTTCTACTTCTTCTTTGAGTATATTGCTTGCTACCACCATAAAATTATCCCCTCCAAGATAAAAAGTAAGGCAATCCTTTTCCATAAATTTATCAACTAAACGTGAATATATGCCGAAAATCATGGATGTTACTTGATAAGGAGACATTTCCAAGTTCAGTTTACTGAGCCCACTAACATCGATATGCATTATCCGGATATCAGTCATATGATTACCTAGTTGGTTTCCATGTAAGTCATGTCCATAGATTCCTCGGGACGCGATTTGAACACCATTTTTTCGAGCATCAAAAGCGCTTCTGTCTGCCTGAGTAGGAGTGTCACCGTCCCCTATGGCCATTGAAAATCCCAACTGCGGATATAATTTGGTAAGCTCTCTTTGTATATCCACTAAATCTGAAATTAGCAATCCATTGGTGATAGCAAAGTATTCATCAAATCTATTAGGGTAGACAATGCAGTGTTTTTCAGAAAATAACCGTTGGATATCAAAATAGATCCTTGCTTGAAGCATTTGGAGTGCTGATTCTCGATCGCTGCCAAGGGTCAGAGTCCATGGTCCATATCTGTCTATCTTGATTACTGTTAAATGCATATCTATCTACACTATCACTAATGGAGAAGTACTCAAACCAGATCTTTGCGTTTTTAATTTTTTTAGGCGTCGCGTCATGTTAACTGCCGCAATTACTGTCCTTGAGGAAATAATCTCAACTCGATCTCGTGCTTGTTGAAGAGTCATATCTGGCCCACCGATGCCAAGTATGACAGGTTTCCTATACTTTAATGAAAGATCGATGAAGCTCTTTGCTACACTATTTGCAATCAGCTCGTCATGTTTTGTTTCTCCTTTGATAATTGCCCCGAGTGTAATTACTGCATCAACATCCCTTCGTTTTAATAACTCGTTAATGATCAGAGGCATATCGTAACAACCAGGAACATAACACAAATAGCTCAATGTGACATCATTTTGCTTGAAAATGTTTTCCTTTGCAAGATCAGACATTTTATAAGTGATTTCTTTATTAAATTCAGATACAACTATGGCTATCCTGATCTTGTCCAAAGAATTTCATTATACCGCCTTAGCATAAGTTGTTAGTTGGCTGCCTTCAAGTATAAGGATGTTATTCTCCCTAGCATACTTTAGAGCCCCGTCAATGGTCAATGCACGATGTGTATTTACGTCAAGCATCTCGCACACGACGACTGAATGAGTAAGCCCTGAAACTTGAGCCAAATACATACACAGTTCAGTATGGCCTATTCTGTTATTTAGTAGTCCCTTCGATGCAATCAAGATCGGAACATGTCCTGGAGCCCTGAAGGTATCGGAGAATCTTTCCGGCCCATCCGAGTCAATTTTTCTACACACGTCTGCAATTCCATTAATTGTTAATGCCCTGTCGTAATCAGTAATGCCTGTATAGGTATCACGGTGGTTCACTGAAATAGAAAAAGCTGACCTATCACCATATGGGGCCCTGCTGAAAGCAAGCTTCGAAAGCTTAGGAGCAGTAGTAGACATATGTTCCAAGATGTCATGCATGTACATTAAGCCCAATTTTGACGCAGCTTCGTGGGTGATTGCAGTACAAATTAAACCACCTGCATGCCTGTGCATAATGCCAACGTGCATAGGGGTTACGAACTGCGATGCGATCACCATATCAACCTCGTTCTCTCTCCCTTCGTCGTCATGTATAAGTACAAATTTGCCAGCTGAGAATGCAACTATTGCATCTTCAAGTGAATACAATCGAATAATAGTCGACATCAATTTGTTATATATCTTACTAATTTTTTAGTTATTACCAAAATTTTGGTAATTAAGCACATATCGGCTTAGTATGTCAATCTCTATGTTTACTAAATCTCCGCGTCGCTTTAAACCTAAGGTAGTATTTTCCAGCGTAAAGGGTATAAGTGAAACAGAAAATCTATTCTTTTTCCCATCCACATCATTTGAAGTAAGACTAATGCCATCAATTGCAACAGAGCCTTTCTGGGCAATATAAGGCATGAGTGAATGATCCTCACATTTGATCCACATTTTTGTCTCCGTGTCTTTTCTTTTAACTTCATCAACAATTCCCGTACCGTCTGTATGCCCTAAGACGATGTGGCCGCCTAGTCTATCGCCCAACCGTAGGCTTCTCTCAATATTGACTAAGTCTCCCTTTTTCAATTGTCCCATCTGTGATCTCTTAGTAGTCTCACGCACTAATTCGAATTCGACCATTTGGTTTCGTTTGTTCATAACTGTCAAACAGGTTCCATTGAGATTCATACTGTCACCCAACTTGAGCCCATTCAGTAATCTTAGCGGGATTTTCAGTTTTAACCTCATGTGGGCAGGCCGACCCAATTCTTTGTTCAAACTGGAGATAGATCTCACTTCACCTAACCCTTCAATAATTCCTGTAAACATAGCTAGTAACAACGAAATGAACGAACAAGTGCGTATTAAATTTCGCTAAGTTTTGCGCAGCGAGAATATTTCAGCTGTGTTTTTTTTGTAAATTTTGCATAATAATAAAACGGGTAAATTGTTAGATATGACTACATATTATCAAATCTAAATAGGAATTGGTCATATGGAAGTATTATTTTGTAGGTTACATTTCATGTATATGCATTTATCCTGCCTACAACCATGAACGGCGTGTTAGATATAGTATTTATCCATGCAGATGCCTTTCGATTAAGTCCATGGATGCAGATGTAGCTAGTTAGCCCAAGAAGTGCAGCCGGTATCACACTATGGCCGGTACTATGATCCCATCATTCCTGGTAGTTTGATGGGTGTTCTATACGCCTTCGTCAGGTTCAGGCCCTCCCCAGTAGTAACAGTAACGAAGTCGAGCGGGGCATTCCCAGGCGGTGATAACAGCAATTTCTGTCCTGGTGAAATTGAATCTACTGACTCAGTAGTTTGCCCACCATAATTTATGACTACGTTGGTCAGAGGAAGCTTACCAGTATTGGAAAGTGCGACTCTAGCGGTACTAAAGAGGTTTTGCTCGTCCTTAAGAGGATCTAATTCAAGATTGTAATCCGCAGAAAATACGTTAAAACCATATACTACTATCAACACCCCTGATGACACAATTATTACACTTATAATAACAGCAAGAATACTTCGACGCATCCTCTGTCTTACTTAGGGAGGAAGTGTATTTAACATTTGTTAGAAACAATGAGGCACCTCAAATGTTTGGCTAAACCGAGTCAACAATACAAAAAGATCGATCAAGGAACAAATTTATGTATAGTTTACCTTAAGGTCAATTTCAAAGATTCGGTAGATAAAGGATATTCTGATGTCATTGTTCATCAAGGTTGATTATCTTGTACAACGCTATTGGCCATAATATGCATCACATTTATGAACATGTCTAACTTCTGGAATTAATCATTATCTTACTTTGAGTACATGAATTGAATTGAATACATAGTAGTACATTAAATATGTAGTCCTAAGAAAATTGTATCTATAAACGTCTGTCATAAATAAGATATAGTGTTGATCGGGGTACATTTCCTTCAAAGATAGTAGCTCTTATTACATGTCAGTTATTTTTTTTCTGCTGAACACATTTTCAAGTCCTCGCAATGGACATTAGGACTAACCTTACCATATACTATAATTGACAAATCTACGACACTTACGGCGACGATGAATTTTCGTTAATAAAATTATACTCAAGCGATCAAATACACGTTTGTAAGCAGGCCGAGCTCAAGCCTTTGCATAAAATCCAGCTTTTCGTTCGAAGATTTGTCCGTTTTGCATGGCTTTTCTTAGATACGTCTTAGCCTCGTCTTCCGTAAATTTTCCAGTATTTATGAGTTCGTCAATGAAGTTTCTTTCACTCACGTCATTCTTATCCTCGCCTGCAAGGGCGTTAAATATCTCTATAAATAGCTTCAGTTTAGAGACTTCGCTGTGTGGTTTACCGTGAAGTACCCCTAGATCTACCTTCCCAGTATTTACATCCATACCAGCCGTCTCTAGCATTCTTTGCACCAGATATATTGCACGTTCGGCATCATCAGTTTCCACTCTATCCTTTAACAACAATCGGGCTCGGGCAGTCGCTAACCTCACGAGTCCTTCAAGTTGTCTAGGGGTAACAGTAATCATTCCCTCAGCTTCTACATTTCGCATTTTCATATAATAGTCCTTAATTATATCCATTGCTTCATTCGATAGAGAAGGCTCGACTTGCTTTGCATATGCCAAATACTTACTAAGCAATTCTGTATCAATGGCAGGTTGAGCAGCTCGATTAGTATCCCTATGAATTTCCAGGATATGGCTTGCAACTCGACTATCTTTTTCTCTTTCAGGGGTATCCCGAACCACAAAAATAAGATCGAACCTCGTAAGGAGGGGGATAGGCAGATTGACGTTTTCCGTTATATTCTTGAAAGGGTCGTATTTTCCATACATTGGATTGGCAGCAGACAGAATAGATGTTCTTGCATTCAACGTAGCTACGATTCCTCCTTTCGCAACAGAACAAGTTTGTTGTTCCATTACCTCGTGTAACGCAGATCGATCTTCCGGTCTCATCTTATCAAATTCATCTATGCAAACTAATCCTTGATCGCCCAATACGACTGCTCCTGCCTCTAGCATCATTATACCAGTTTTATCCCTAATTACAGCTGCAGTAAGTCCAGCCGCAGTAGAGCCTCTCCCTGAAGTATAAAGCCCCCTAGGAGCTATCTTTGCCGCAAACTTTAGCATTTCTGATTTTGCTGTACCCGGGTCACCTACTAGGAAGACATTCATATCTCCTCTTCTGGTTGATCCGTCACTAAGTTTCTTTGTTAAACTACCAACGATTAACAATAATATGGATTCCTTTATCACTTCATGTCCGTATACATGTGGGGCAAACGATGCAATTAATTTGTCATAAGCATCAGGTTTACTAGATATAATTATGATTTGTCTTTCATCTTCGCTCCTTATAGTTAGACGCTCAATTGTGCGCGAGTCCTTATTGCCAATTCCTCCACCAAGATATTCAATATTATTGCCTTCCATTCTAAGTCTGAATAGACTGGTTCTGATCTGTGGAGAAATTTGCTCTTGCTCAATTCGCACAATTCCAGTTAGCATAATCCTGTCACCGGGACGACACTGATCGACGAGGTCTCCCATTACAGTCACCTCCACATAATGTGGCAGCTGACCGGCAGGCAAATCCTCCGGCAGCTCTTGGAGTCGTACCAATTGAAAATCGGTAAAGACACTATTCTCTGGATCCATTTCAAGCTCCTTTTCTGCACAATTAACACATTTTGTGGGTTTCTTCAACAATAGACCTTTGAGCTGCGCTTCATTAATCGTTTGACAATTCATACATCTATACCCGATCCTCTTAGCTAAGGGCTTAACTTCTGAAGATCTTACAACCATACCCCAGACCCCTATTAGCTTATCGATTACCTCTGCATTAATATCACGTAACGTTCTCTGAACTGAATAATTGCTTACTCTAACCTTGATTCTGTCGATTATTTCTTCAGCGTAATCAGGATGAATCTCGTTCAATACCGTCAAGACTGCAGAGTTAAAAGCTTCAAGCATGTCATCAGGGCGGTGGGTTATCTCCTTTGCAAGTTCAGGAGTAAAAGTATCAAAATCAATATAGTCGATTACTACAGACGTTGAGCCCAGTGCCATCATGTGATTTATTCTTTCAAAGTACTTGTAATTGCCTAGATTATCCTTGAAACCTCGTAGAAATCTTTCAAGTTCATTAGCTAAAGACGCAGAGGTCTGCTGTTCAGTCAAATTTTCTTAAAACCCTTTTTTTGAATGCAGTAGTCGATTCTTGAACTAAATCATACAATTCGCGCTCCTCCACTGATAATTTTTCTCTTATTGCCGGTGTTAATGTGGAGGTAGCAGCCAGCTTGACAATTTTTTCGATTCTTGATACTACGAATGAATTGAGTGATACAATTATTCTTTCCCGATCCTTTTCGTGTAATGAGGAAAGATAGTCGTTGACTCTGATGTAAAACTCGGCATTTATGCCTGAAAGATCGTGAGCCCTTGCAATTCTCTCCAAGTTGAGTGTTCTGGAGACGTAAGCGGCATCATCCTTGTCATGTATTGTGACTATTCCTGACTCTGAGAGGTTTTGAGCCAGCCACCGAGGAATCGAGCCAATATCTCCTTCCTTCGAATCGATAACAATTTCGTCCAGTGACACATCCAAAGCATTCTTGTACTGTACTTTGACATCTTCTACTAGGTATCCCAACTTATACGAGTCTTGGACCCTTGTCATTCGCTCCTCATTTGAGAAGCATCGGTAGTTTGGCAGTTTATCACGCCTCCTACTTCTAACTTGATCATTAGAGTTATATTTTTTCTTATGACAGTTTTATTTAAGCGGTGGGTAAATCAAACGTAACGTACGGTAGCCACAAAAATGAACATGATTCTGAGAGCTGGAAATAGACATGAATAGCCGTAAACCAATTCGTGCTTGAGCACTGGCTTTCCATCCGGCTATTAGTTAAGAGAAAGTAGCCAATACCATAAATACCTAATAAGGACTCATTATTTTTTTATGTTAAGGGTTTACTTCTGGAACGGTCACTGTGCATGAGGAAAGCAAGCAACTCCATATTCATGTGTCACAAGTCCCGTAGCTCCTGCACATTTTTTTCAACTAGATCAAATCCTTGCTGCCAAAAGTCTCTGGAAGAGATGTCGATTCCAATGTCAGACAAAATTTCCTCTGGCTTGCGAGATCCTCCGGACGAAAGCAGCTTGTAGTATTTGGGAATAAATGAAGACTTACCCTCTTTTCTGAATTGATGGTAAAGGGACAGGACCAGCAAATTACCGAATGAATAGGCGTAGCAATAGAAAGGAGTATGATATAAGTGTGGAATGTATAACCATTCCCAGCGAAAATCATCTGAAACAGTTACCGAATCACCGAACTGTTCTTCAAGATTTCGTAGGTACAGGTCTGATACTTCGTTTATATCCGCATTCTTTTCAGTTATAGACTTATGAGCTTCAATCTCAAATAGGGTAAAGTAGGCTTGTCTCATAATTGTAGCATACATATCATCGATCTGTGAAGCTAGCAGAATAGCTTTCTGCTCGCGTGTTAGTTTGCTGCGGAGTCTATCATTAAGGAGGATTTCCGCAAAGACTGATGCTGTTTCGGCTAAGGGTAATGGGGCGTGAGCGACAGATATTGGCTTATCTGAAGCTGCCATACTATGTATAGCATGACCTAATTCATGAGCCATAGTGCTAACATCTCTAATTCTACCATCAAAATTAAGAAGTATGTATGGTGTAAGTTTTGGTGTAACTGTGTAACAGAAGGCACCACCTTGTTTTGCTTTTCTTATTTCGGAATCCACATGTTTTTCATTAAATACTTTTGTTGCAAATCCACCAAATCTCGCATCAAAATCAGAAAATGTGTCGATGACCGTGCTAACTGCATTCTGGTAGCTAAATCTTTCTCGATACTTCCCACTCAGGGTTAGGGGTGCGTATAAATGATACCTGTGAAGCTTTCTGAGGCCTATCATCGCAGCTTTTTCTTTGAAGTACCTCTGGAATACCTTCGCATTAGAACGACAAGCTTGGAGAAGAGATTCTACAGTTGAATCATCTAGATTGTTATATGTATTCCGTACCGTGATTGGTCGCTTAAATCCACGTAGCTTTATGAATTCGTCATGCCACTGTATAACCGTATTGAAGTAAATTTCGCCTAGAACACCGCTATTTCTTTTGTACTCTTTTAATAGTGACTTGTATGCGGACATCCTCTCTTCCTTCTTTGTGCTCCTAATCATCGAGAGCATCTTTTCCTTATTGCTGAATTTTTTTTCTATGACCCGTTTACCTTTTTTTAACTGTACAACGAATTCCAAAGAGCTTGTCATCCTGTCGTATATCTTTGTGAGGGCTCCAGACCCGCTCACCTCCAGTGTACTAATTATCTTCTCCTCCGGTTCAGATAATGTGAATTTGGACAAAAGTCGACTATGTTTTAGATGCTCTCTATAGACGGCCGGAGCAGAATTTATCAGACGATTGGCATTCCTATCATCGAGTTGTTTTTTAAACCAGATGTCAAAAAATAATAAGCGGTTTGATACGTCTGCTGACAGCATTTCCATCTTAGTTAGCAGGGCAGCGGCCTCATTTGACGAAGTATCAGAAGCATACTTCAGATGGGCATATCCAACGACAATACTGATCTGCTCATTAATTCCTTCAACAAGATTCAAAAGTTTTTGAAATTGACTTGAAGAAATGCTCTCTTTAAGTATTCCACGCTCGCCTTCAATCCGCTTTGCAGCCTGCTCAATCGATTTTATCAGAATCTGTAATTCTTCTCCTTTATGGTTTTCTATCAACTGTGAAAGATTCCATGTTGTCGGTTTATGTTGCATCAAAATCTCCATACCCATCAGCAGCATCCTATGAAGTGGTCACATATGTTTCTTGCATGTTCTGGATTTGGCCTGATCAAATCGCATTGACATATTCAATTTTTGAGGAGAAAAAAACTGAAAGGTATCGCCACAGATCTGCAATTTAAAGTGTCATGTATTCTCACCCTTTACCTTAGCAAACCAGTATTATGTTTAATAATCGAATAT
This sequence comes from uncultured Nitrososphaerales archaeon, assembly GCA_963841565.1. Lineage (GTDB taxonomy): Archaea > Thermoproteota > Nitrososphaeria > Nitrososphaerales > Nitrososphaeraceae > TH5896. Next base: position 233,510 of record CAWJCY010000006.1, on the reverse strand, counting down.
TTGGAATTACTTTAAGATTGAGTCGAACTCATAGAATTGAAGAGAAGAAATGGAATTCAAACAATGAAGTGAAAATTCGCCAAAAATGGGAGAGTGCTAGGGTCGACAAAACCCCAATCAATAGAGAACAAGCCACTTTTGTGATCGATACTCCCCCTCCATACCCTTCAGGTCGGCCATGGCATATCGGAGCAGCGGCTCATTATGCACAGATCGATATGATTGCTAGGACCGCGCGAATGAGCGGTTTCAATGTCCTGTTTCCAATAGGTATCGATCGAAATGGTCTTCCAATTGAAATCTATACGGAAAAGAAATACAAAATTAGGATGAGAAAAACAGATAGAAGAAAATTCTTGGAATTGTGCAAAAGCGCTTTGGACGAACTTGAACAGGAGATGATCGAGATTATGAAGTTGATTGGATTGAGTGCAGATTTCAAGAATTATTATAGGACTGATTCAAGTAAATTTAGAGCGTTAACTCAAAGTACTTTCATCGAGCTGTGGAACAGGAAGATGATATACATTGCTAATAGGCCTAATAATCTATGCCCGGACTGCGGCACCACTATAGCAGATGCGGAAATCGTATACGAGGAACTACCTACCAAGCTCGTATACATGAATTTTAGTGTAAAGGATGAAACAAAAGGCATCATTGTGGCATCAACTAGACCAGAATTGCTTTTTGCTTGCCAGGCCGTTATAGTTAATCCTAATGACGAACGCTATACAAATATCATAGGAAAGAGAGTATCTATTCCTCTCTTTGACAAACAAGTCCCGATTTATTCACATCACTCTGCTAGACCAGAATTTGGAACCGGTGCAGTTATGGTCTGTAGCTACGGTGATCAAAATGATGTCGCATTATTTAGAGAACTCGGATTGAAGGAAATAATCGCTATAGATATCTACGGACGCACCACAGCCGAAGCTGGCCCATATGCTAATCTTCCCATCCAAGAAGCTAGAGTCAAGATAATTTCTGACTTAAAGACAAATGGCTTTCTACAAAAAACCGAGGATATCATGCATAGAACTCCTTTATGCGAGCGAAGCAAAACCCCTGTGGAGATTGTTCCCTTGCAAGATTATTACCTTAAACAAATTGAGTATATACCCAAACTAAAGCATATGTCAGCCCAGCTCAAGTTTTATCCCGAAATTCACAGACAAATTCTAATGAGCTGGCTGGATTCAGTTGCAACTGATTGGCCCATTTCAAGGAGACGTTACTATGGAACAGAGATTCCTATCTGGTATTGCGTGAATTGCAATTACCCTAACCTACCGCCCTCTGGCAAATATTACAGACCTTGGGAAGAGGACCCACCATTTGATAAATGCACCAGTTGTGGAGCAGGAAAATTTGTTGGAGAAGAACGAACATTCGATACTTGGATGGATTCCAGCTTGACAGCCATATACACAGGTGAATACGGGGGATCAGATAGAATACGACATCCCTACCCTGCTTCGATTAGACCCCAGGCAAAGGACATCGTTAGGACTTGGCTATACTATTCATTGCTACGTTGCGTTCAGTTGACCGATAAGCTACCTTGGTCAAAGGCCTGGATAATGGGTTTTGGAGTTGACGAAAGAGGTGAGAAAATGAGTAAGAGCAGAGGTAATGTGATGGATCCTCTACCCATAATCAATACATATGGGGCCGATGCGTTCAGATTCTGGTCTGCATCAGAATGTAATTTGGGTTATGATTTTCGGTGCTCTGAACAAAAGATATCACTTGCGAAGAACTTCTTGTCTAAATTATGGAATGTTGCGAGGTTCATATCCTCATTTGATAGTGTTTCTGAAAAGCCGACAACTCTAACTCCAAGTGACATGTGGTTACTGGGAGAATTGCAGAAACTAGTTAAGGAATGTAGGAAAGGTTACTCCGAATTTAACTTCTTTATTCCATCAAACGCCATCCGAGAATTTACTTGGAACATTTTTGCAGCTCACTACATTGAGATGGTCAAATGGAGAGCTTATCTTGATGGTTCCAGTCAATCTAGGCTTTCTTCGATCTATACCCTTCATAAGAGTATGACAACGATCCTTACGCTGCTGGCCCCGATATGTCCGTATATTACCGAGGAGATCTGGACGATCATGTATGACAATGTCACTGAAAGCATCCATTTGCGTAAGCTACCAGAAGTGGAGGGAGATTACAGTGACTATTCTAAGTATACCCAGCTGATTATTAATTTTAATTCAACGGTCTGGAACAAGAAGAAATCCTATATTTCTCCAGAAACCGGAAAGCCGCTGTCTCTAAAAGATCCTATAGAATTAGCTATTCCCGAGAACCTATTGCTTTTCGAAGAAGATTTAATGATGATGCATAACATTAGGAGATCAGAGTAGCTAGAATTAACGGATTGTCCCTATCGAACCTAAACATCGCAGTTACAGCGAGTAGAAGAGCAGGTGAGCTAGCCCAGGTCATAAGATCACTTGGAGGAAGGCCATACATTGCTCCAACAACAGGGATCAAAAGAGAGGAAAGTACAGTTCTTGATGTATCAAGATTTATTGAACTTGCCAAGGATAACACACCAGATTTTGTCGTGTTTATGACAGGTCCAAGTGTATACTCGCTAATCGATTTGTCCTCAGAACTTGGAAAGAAAGAACCATTAATCAATATGCTTAGAAACACAATATTGGTTGCACGAAGTCCAAAAACACAGATGTCGTTATTTAATTTCGGACTGAGGCCAATTCTAATCCCTAATCTAGATTACACGTCTACTGGAGTGTTACAACTCTTCAAAAGTATGGGAGTGACGGCGAAGAAAATCGCAATAATCTGGCATGGCACCTCTTCCCGACATTTAGTTGATGGACTTGAAAGATTGAGAAATAACATTATTGAAGTATTTGTGTATAGATATTCAGAAACCAGTGATCTCAATGAAACTAGAATTCTCGAGAGTATGGGCTTTAAATCCATTCTAAGTGATGAAACCCAGATTACAAATCTAGTAAGGGATATTGATCTAGGAAATATCGATGCCATAACGTTTACAAGCCCACCGTCGGTTAGAGGACTGATTAATTTTGCAAAGAGACACAAATTATGGGACACTTTACAAACCTCACTTAATTCGATCACAATAGTAGTGGCTGTTGGACCTTCAACGGCCCGAGAGCTACACAAATACGGTGTAGCAGTTGATGTCGTTCCTCAAGTTTTTAAAATGAAACCAATGATCGACGCTTTGGCACTATACATACAAAACAATCCGGTCAATGATAAGGTTAAAAGATTATCCCACGCCGCTAACTAAAATATATAGTCTGATATGGTCAATTTCTGTGATAATTTCACGCTTTATCAAATTTTGCTTTTATTTATTATATCGTAAATATAGTTTGAAAAACTTATATCGTGAACTAATTTATACGTGCCTATGAAGCGGATTGAGGCAATTATACCTAATGAAAAGATTAGCACGGTAAGTGAGGCCTTCAAAAAGGCAGGTATAGGTGGATGTACCATCCTCGAAGCAAAAGGCAGAGGTAAGGGTGAGAAGCCCATTGTTGAAAGTGGAAGAGGGACAAGTAGATTTGTATCTGAATTTTCAGTCCGTGCCAATGTCGTTACGGTGGTTCCTGATTCCAAAGTAGAAGATGTGGTTAATGCTATACTGGACTCGGTAAGCACGGGTTCAGCAGGAGATGGAAAAATATTCATCTCGCCTGTCAGCGACACGATAGATATAGGAACAAAACAACGTGGTGACGAGGCGGTTATTTAGAAGATAAAAGGGTAGGGCTTTTCCTTCTAAAGAATTTTTTAGTTTCTCCATAGGTTTTGACATCCAAATGAGGAACCTTAACTACTATTGGTAGTTCTTGAACCATTTTTCCGATTAGAAGTGAATACCTCTGAGGAAGAGTTCTAACTATCGACTTGATCGTATCCTTATCAACTAGGGAAATTTTAGAAATTCTTTCTAAATCTGATTCATTCACGAAATTGAATAAGAATATGTTGTCTACTTGTCTCAAGATCCCTTCTCCTAATGCCTCCGGATGGTTAGTAATAAACGTAGAATAGATCCCGAAGTGACGCATTCTCGTGATAATGTCGTCCCAGTAAGTTTCCTTGATATACAGATGGGCTTCCTCTGCAAAGAGAAATATAGGAGGGATCAAATTGTTTCCGAGCAACTCAACTAATTTGTTTAGTATCAACTCGACAACCATGTGTCTTATGGTCGGTGCATAAGTTCCCAAATTTACGATCATTGCCAGTCCATGAACATTATTGGAAATCAAATTTTCGAATCTTAATCCTTCATATTCATCATTTTTCTCGTCATTGAGAAATAGCCTCGAGTTACGTATCGTATGAATCCTTGAGATTAACGCGTCACGAACGAGATCATTGAAATTCCAATTATTAATTGCATTTGAAAATGCTTCTAATGTTAGTGCATGTCTTTTGTTAAGATTATCCCATATTCTAAAGAACTCACGCAATGATGTGGGAGGCATATCTAAAGCGTTCTTAAGCATGGAAGATACGGACGGTTTGCCACAATATTCTAATGAAAAGCGCAAATTCTTCCCTGGTTCAAGAAGAACGACCTTCGATTCAATGTTTGATCCCAATCCATTGGTCTTAATTCCTAATCCAGCATATTCATTATTTAGATCAAAGACAAGGACAAATGCTCCATGTTCTAGGAGCGACTTGACAAGTAATTTTGACAAATGTGATTTACCTGATTCTTTCTTACCTGCAATTATGTTTAGCCTGCCATCAAGGTCTTCAGCATATATGGTGAAGGGATCTTGACTATTACCAACAAAGCCGATCGAAATGGGAGACTCGCCACCTCTGTTGAGTATTTGATTCAGTTCAGAAATTGTAAGACGTCTAATCTTCGAATTTACTCGCGATGGTAACCAAGAAATATCACTTGACATATTGTTATTTGCGCCAACGGAAGAACCTCGTATCTTTGCCTTGAAGAGTCTCGAATCACGTACCACGCATGATAATAGTCCTATTTCTAACGGATCATATGAAACTCCAGGACTGGTTGCGCGAATAATTTCATCTTTGACGATGTCCTCAATAATAGATTGGTTTGAGAGATATTCCTCATTGTACACTTGGACTATCAGTTGCCTTTTCATTTCAGTATCCTCAATCAGGAAGTAGTCACCTTTGGAGACCATTTCTGATTTTACTGCTAACAGTATCAATTCATCATTCGTTTTTTGAAGAATTTTCAAACAAATGAAACCCCCAAAATGTTCTTTCTAGTAGCAGCTTGGTCAACCTCTTCTACAATACAGCTCCTTGATATGTATCCCTTTAATGATGAGATCTCTGTAGTTGTGAAAGTTGAAATGTGATGTGCAATCCTAAGTGATTCTGGATAGCTACGAAAGAGTATGTCATTTCCGATTAGTCTCTCTAAACAATCCAAATCATTACCATTCGCCGAGCATATGTCCGCTCGGAGGACATACTCATTTTCATTTTTTCCAAGTTTCACTAGCAAATTATTACCCAATGTATTTCTTGCCAGACTCTTAATCACACAACCAGTATCGATGCAAGCCGAGTAAGGCATTGCTTTAAGTAGGTTTTCAAATTGATTAAGGATCGTCATACTCGTGTTTTTAGACAACCCTATGACATCATTATTGCTTAGAGTAGACTTTTCAACTACCCTGTTGATGGTACAGTTGTAATCTTCCAATACGGAGGACCTCAGAGCTCCATCTATTAGTATTATTGAATTATTCAAGCGGCTGGAGAGGACTAGTTGAATTGCTCTCTCTAACCTAATTCTGATAAGACGTTTGGCGATGCTGCTGTCAACAAGCAATAGATTTCCTAAATTGTGATCTATCTTAGAGTTACACAAGAATTCCTCAGTGAGGTAGATGAGCATTGGACCTAGCCTGAAATGGCGTCGGATTCTTCTACCAGATGATATCACGATTCCAGATTTTGCGAGCGTACAACCTTCCTTCTTCAGTCCTCGCTAAATGAATAACACTTGAATCTATTGCGCTGATGAGGGTTACCTTCTCGCTTGGATGAACAACCCTAGGAGTTACTGTGCAGGGCCGATCAATGCTCACATCCCTTCTAACTGGGACAGTCGTTTGTTCAATTGAATCAAATATGATTCTTCTCCCCTTGAGAATTTCTGTCAATTGATCTGACAAACACATGTTCATCGATTTTCTGAAAGTGTTTTCAAATTCTGTAATACAATCTTCTTCAAGATAGAAGTTTAAATGCGCATTTGCATTCATATTGATCAACAATATCTGCGAACCGAAGTTAATTAATGTTGCGCAAGATGCGCAAGATGCAAAGGAACAAGTTTATCAGGGTGAACTTTTCCAACGTTGCTTGTTCAACATGAATGATAGCCCCCCGCCACTAGCTGCTCAGTCGGATGAAGTAAAGATCAGGCTGAAGCACGATGGATGGGAAGTCGAAATAACATGTGCAGAAGACAAAGTCAAGGAGGTGGTTCACAACGTCCTTGATAGTATCGATCATCCAAGTCCATTGGATGAAAAGAATGCCGTAGCTATTGGCGAACTGCAAAATCAGGTTGAAAATATCAAAATGTTGATAGATTCAAACGCTATTACCCCTAATAAAGAGGTATTTAGGAGAGAAAGAAAATCCCCGCATAAAACGGGTATGACATGCAGAATACTTCTGGAAACACTGTGGGAAGAAGGTTACTTCGCTATTCAGCGACTTCTAGCAGAAATTCATGAAGAGCTATTGCGGAGGGGCTACAGCTACGACAGAACGGCAGTTTCGCATTCACTAACCGACATGGTTAGAGAAGGCATCATAGTTCGAAATGGAACTGCCCGTAATTATGTCTATTTACAGAAGGCGACTTGAAATAAGCCAGTTCAGTTAACAAGTCTTATCATATGCGAGTTGCTATTCCACTCATTAGATTTTTTTCCTTTTTGCAAGGATAGAATTTAGCCAGCTGATTCCTGAGGTGGTGATTCGGTATGCTGGTAATTCACCACCATTTCTCACGATGTCTCTTTGCACATATCCTACCTTCACCAATTCGGACAATCTTGAACTAATTGATTTTGACTTTAGACCCGTTGCCGTTTGTAGATCAGACATGCGTAATTTGTCATCCTCACCCTTGCCTAGTCCCTTTGCGATACGGGAGGCAACCAGTTGAAGGGCAACAATCTGCTTGTCGGAGAGCTTAAGTTCCACTCCGTCCAATATCGGAAATATCCTCGGACCTTCTGGGGTTATCTTGATGATATCTGAGTATGACTGTATAAGCTCGGCAATAGTGTAATTAAGTGAAATCCTATTAGCTAGTTCCAATGTGGGGATTTGTTTTGTCAGAAATGATATCACAGAAGTGATAACCGAATCTGCAGATCCATTAAACTGGACCCGGATGTCGCCTATGGAAATTGTAATATTTACGTTCGTTCCTGGATCAGCGAGCACTACTCTCGATTTCTTCATTACCCTGATCGCTATGCTCGATGGACAACAGAATTCACCTCAGCTTCCAGATATTGAGTATAAATATATATGCATATTTCTAAATCTAACATTTGGTTCTTGTATTGCAATGAGAAAAAAAACATCTTACCGAATAGCCCTTACGTGAAAAGATAAATTAAACTTATTAATACAAGCTTAAGCATCGTAAAGGTTTTGAAATTGAGCGAATTATTGCATGAACAGGAATTAGGTGATTGGAGAAGAACCCATTACTCTAGAGAGATTCTACCTACTTTAGATACCATGCAGATCACTGTAATGGGATGGGTTTCAAGCACAAGGAGTCACGGTAATATTCAATTTGTTGTAATAAGAGATAGACTAGGTGAAATACAAGTAACTGCAAAACGAGGCGAATGTTCAGACAAGGTTCTCGATCAACTCTCACGTATAAAGGATCACACGTCCTTAGCGGTCCGAGGACAAGTTCGAGCACAAAATAAATCGCCCAACGGAATAGAGATTATTCCCGCTGAGGTAAGAATATTCTCGTTAGCTAAGCAAGCAGCACCATTCACCATCCAGGCAAATAAATCAACAGTAGGTATTGATACGCGCCTGGATCTTAGAGCTATAGATTTAAGGCGAAATTTTTTACGAAGTACATTTGGAATTCGCCATACCGCACTTAGTTCTATTAGAGAGTTTCTTGATGCGAAAGGTTTTATTGAAGTAAACACGCCCAAAATGATCTCAACAGCTACTGAAGGGGGAGCTGCCCTGTTTCCAATTTTTTACTATAATAAAGAGGCATACCTGGCGCAAAGTCCCCAATTGTATAAGGAACAGCTAACGATGGCTTTTGAGAATGTTTACGAGATTGGACCAATTTTTAGGGCAGAGCCCTCAAGAACAAAAAGACACTTGTCAGAAGCAATCTCGATCGACGTTGAACAGGCCTTCTCAGATTACAATGACCTTATGAATTTACTAGAAGCAATGATAAAACATATTGTCAACGCGATAAATGACAGTCATCGGGATGATTTGGAAAGTATGCATGGCACATTACCAAATATCAAGACACCTTTCCCAAAATACAGATACGATGAGATTATCGATAAACTTCAAGCAAAGGGTGAACGTATCAGATGGGGTGATGATATCAACCCTCAGATTATGAAAGGACTTCCAAATGAAGTCTTCAACAGCGATACTTTTTACTATATAATAGACTGGCCCACTGCTATAAAACCATTCTATGTAAAGCCGACCTCCAGATCTGACAAGTATTGTGAATCTTTTGATTTAATGTTTGGTTCACTTGAAATCTCCTCTGGCAGTACCAGAATAAATAGGAAGGAGTCACTTCTAGGAAATATGAAAAAGCAAGGGCTAAACACGCAACAGTTTGATTTCCATCTTAGAGTTTTTGATTATGGTGTTCCACCTCATGCAGGTTTCGGAGTAGGCTTGGAAAGACTTATGATGGTACTCCTGAATATCGAGAATATCCGAGACGCTACGTTCTACCCAAGAGATATTGATCGTCTAACCCCGTGAATGAGGAGAATTAAATCGGAATGGTTTCAAAGGATGAGATTAAACATTTAGGCTGGCTTGCAAGGTTAGACCTTTCAGAGGAAGAGCTATTAAAATACGAATCTCAAATCGATCGAATTATCCAACATTTTGACATCCTAGATGGCTTAACATTGGATATTCTGGAACCTACCTACTTCACGAAGTCGGTTCGCAACTTGCGTCTAGATCAAGCAAAGGATTTCGGCGAGAACGTCCTTCCTAAAACCAGAAATAGAAAGGATGGATATCTGAAAGGCCCTAAAAGTGATGTGAAACAATGAGTAGACTATATGATCTCTCGATCGATGAGGTTACCGACGGCATAAGAAATCAACACTTTTCTGCAGAGGAATATGTATCCCAAATTCTTGAGCGTATATCAAAACGAGATGTCGATATCAAGGCCTTTGTGAGTGTGAATACTGATGGCGCTATAGAATCTGCGCGGAGAATAGATAGCAAGATCCGTAAGGGAGAGAAGGTTGGCCATTTGGCAGGTATTACAGTGGGTATAAAGGACAACATAAGCACTAAAGGATTAAGAACTACATGCGCTTCAAGGGTTTTAACAGATTATGTCCCACCCTATGACGCGACAGTAATTCGAAAATTGAAAGAATGCGATGCAATCATTATCGGAAAATTGAATTTAGATGAGTTTGCAATGGGTTCAACAACAGAGTTTAGCAATTTCGGCCCTACAAGAAATCCGTGGAATCTAGAGTATGTCACTGGTGGGTCATCGGGTGGTAGTGCGGCTGCAGTTGGCAGCAGCTGAGTGCACGGCGTCATTAGGATCAGATACTGGGGGTTCAGTTAGATGTCCTGCGAGTTTTTGTTCAGTAATAGGATTCAAGCCCACATATGGTTCAGTTAGTAGATATGGTTTAATAGCCTATTCAAATAGCCTGGAACAAATTGGTCCAATTGCTCGAACAGTTTCAGATGTTATCAGATTGATGAACGTAATTTCAGGAGTTGATCCTAATGATGATACCACACGCACAGTGGCTTCACCCTATTCTGTTGAAGTAACCAGGAATCGTCTTCGAGTAGCCTTACTAACCAATTTGACCGTCAATGCTCAGCCTGAAGTTTCCAAGTGTATCTATTCTGCGATGGATACACTCTCTTCAGCAGGATGCATCTGCGAGGAAATAACTCTAGACTCTTTGGAATATGCTCTTGCTTCATACTATGTTATAGCTATGGCAGAAGCCAGTAGTAATCTCGCACGCTATGACAATATTCGCTACGGATTCAATTTGGATCCGGAAGGATACGAATGGAATTCATATTTTGCGAAAGTAAGAGGTAACTTTGGCGATGAAGTCAAAAGACGAATTATCGTCGGTACGTATATTCTCTCTTCAGGGTATTATGGACGATATTATCTTAAGGCACAAAAAGTAAGAGCTCTGTTAAGACGAGAGTTTAAGTCATTGTATTCCAAATACGATGTTATAATAGGTCCTACTATGCCTATACTGCCCTTTAGAATAGGTGAAAAGATAGGTGATCCCATTAAGATTTATTACACAGATATTGACACCGTTGTTTCCAATCTCACAGGAATGCCTGCAATTTCGATCCCTGCTGGATTTAGCAACGGTCTCCCGATAGGTCTCCAAATCATGTCAGATGAATTTCAAGAACAGAAGATTTTTGATGCAGCCTTACTTTTCGAAAGAACAGCCAAAATCCAGGTGAGAACTCCATTATGATATCTACATACAGTACCAAAATTGGATTGGAAATCCATTGTCAACTAACTGGTTTAGAAAGCAAGCTATTTTGTTCCTGCCATTGCGACTATCGTGAATACAGCCCCAATGAGAATATCTGTCCGACGTGCACCGGGCTTCCGGGCACCTTGCCTCTGCTGAATCAGACGGCAGTAGAAAAAGCGGCAATGGTTTGCATGGCTTTAAGATGTACTATCCCAAATAGTATACTGTTCTACAGAAAAAATTATTTTTATCTGGATCTACCTAAGAATTTCCAACTGACCCAATATAACGCCCATGGAATTTCCAGCATTGGTGTAGATGGGTTGCTGGGATATGAACAAGGGGAAGCTAGAATACGGAGAGTTCAACTCGAAGAGGACCCTGGCAGATTATCATATATGAATGGTAGTTCAGGTTCGCTGATCGACTACAATAGGGCTGGATACCCCTTGTGGAGATCGTGACCGAGCCAGATTTTCATGATCCAAAAGATGTTCGATTATTTCTAAATAAATTAGCATCGATAGTTGAACACCTGGGAGTTTGTGATACGAGGCTTGAAGGAGCTGTTAGATGCGACGCGAATATTTCCATTGGCGATTCAAGAAGAGTTGAAATAAAAAACGTATCTTCCTTTGGAGACGTCGAAAAGGCTCTCAAGTTTGAAATGACCAGGCAAAAAGCTATGCTTAATTATGAAATGGAAATCAGAGGTGAAACCAGACATTGGGATGAACAAAGAAAAATAACCAAGCAATCAAGGAGCAAGGAAGAGGAACAAGACTACAGATACTTCTACGAGCCAGATATCCCATCAATTCAGATCGATGAGGATTATTTGAAGGAATTACGCTCAAAAATGCCTGAACTTCCAGACGAACGGAAAGAACGGTTCATCAATTATTATAAACTCACAGAGCACGTTTCCAAAGTATTAATAGATCATAAAGATCTAGCAGATTACTTTGAAGAGTCGACCAAGATCTATTTTGCCCCCAAAGAAATCTCAAATATAATAGTGACTGATCTTATGAGCTATGCGGATGACGATTCTAAGAAACTTGGATCTACAATAAGGAACATAAAGATGACACCCAAACAATTAGCTGAAATAGCACGAATGATAAAAGAAGGGATTGTCAATAGAAAAACTGGTAAACAAATCCTATACGAAGCTGTAGTATCAGGCAACCTAATCATTGCAAGTGAAAACGAAATGAATTTTAGAAAGATCGATGATGAGGGCCTAATATTGCGATCTATTGAAAATGTCTTTGAGACAGAGTCCCTTGCAGTACTTGATGCAAAAAAAAATCCTAATGTATCCAACTATCTGCTCGGAAAGGTGATGGAACTCACTAAGGGCAGAGTTGATCCGGGACGAGCGTTAAGCCTGATCAATAAAAAGTTATTAGAATACTAAAGGGTACACAGAAAGTTATGAGATCCAGCTTATTATTAGCTGAAAGAATCATCGCTTGATGATAATTAAGGATATCGTCACGTCGTTAGATTGATTATTGCTTGAGCCAGATCGCCCTTTGAATCGGTTAGTGCTTGAATAGCTCTATCCTTGCTGACACTTGCTTGTTGCATTACCAGCACAACATCCTCCTCTCTGAATGACGGAACTTCCTTTTGTCTTTCTTCAATATCTGTTGCGACTACCTGAAAAATGGTGCTATCCTTTCCTTTCATTTCAACCACTTGCGGTTTAATAAGATAAAGTTCTTTAGTTTCTGTTCGAATAACGACCTCTTCAATTTCGCCCATTTCTTTCATTTCTAGCCCCATCTTATCTAACATGCGTCTCATTTCGCGGTTACCGCCTCGCATCATACAAATCCCTCTGTACTTGTCCCGCTTTTTATTCCTTGTCTAACCCTTACCGCAACTCCGGCATCAAACCCTTTCATCATATTCGACGCAATTCTTGCACGTCCTACCGCCAAAATCTTTTCGTTATCATCTATAACTACAACGTCTGACCCAACTTTTACATTAGACCCACACCATTTTACATGTTTACAGAAAAGGGAGCGACCTTCGCTAACGAAGGGAACAGCCTCCTGAATCGGGATAACACAATTTGTTTTAAATAGCGGGTCCTTCATCAATTTCTCAGCCCCTGAAAGTGTTAAAGCTATTCCACCATCCGTCCTTAAAGTTCCAGCCAATTGATTGTCGAAGCTGAAGCTCTTTATGCGTCCAGTCCTTCTTGAATAATTAAAGGTAGTTGATTTTGGTAGATTAAAATATGCACCGAATAATGCATTCAAATGATGACGAATTTTCTCCTGAGGGTCCACAGAAATAGCATCCAATAGTGCTTTAACTGGAATGTTTGGATAAATATGTTTTTGATTGAATGATCTATATAGGAAAAAATACAAATATATAGTTAACATAACTAGTGTCTGCGGTGGCATCGACGGAAAATAGGCAGTCTTCTGATCAACGGGAAGAGACCAGAAAGATACAATATACTGGGGGGTCATCTTTTATCGTATCATTACCTAAGAGATGGATCCAAGAGTTAGGACTCAAACAGGGAGATCACGTCTTGATTTCTAGACAAGGAAACTCATTCTTGCAGATCTCTCCTGCCTCGCGTAGATCAATTAAGGAGCAGAGGGAAGCTACTATAGAGGTACTAAAGGAGAACAATCCATACTATCTTGCTAGAAAATTGGTTTCTCTTTATTTCCTTGGATATCACATGATTCACATTTTTCCAAAAGAAAACAACAGATTAACTAGTGATCAGCGAGAAGTAATCAAGGATTTAGTGCGACGGCTTTTGATGGGGACGGAGATTATTGCAGACTCGGCCAGTGGAATGACATTGCAAGTCCTAATCAATTTGCTTGATTTATCAGTTGACGCAGCTTTCAAGAGAATGATACTTATTGCAAAGTCGATGCACGCTGACGTCATGCTTTCAATGAAGGAGAACAATATAGAATTAGCTGAGAGAGGTACTTAAGTCAGATGATGAAGTTGACCGATTTAGCTTTTACATAGTTAGGCAGCTAAATATTGCAATTAAGAACGAATATCTACTTAGTGAAATTGGTTTACAAGATTCTAGAAGCTGCTTGGGTTATAGATTAATAACTAAATTTGCAGAAAGAATAGCAGATCATGCAGTGCTAATAGCTAAAGAGCTAATAGATTCTAAACGACCGGTTAATTTAGATATCGTGAAAAGGATTACCTCAATGAGCAATTTTGCTTTGGGTGTACTGGATGAAGCCTGTTTGTCTATGTTTAAACAGGATTATAATTCAGCTGACAAGGCAATCGAGAAGGCGCGAGAAATAGACTATATAGAAAAGTCAATCATGAATGGTTTAAGCAATTTGAGGAACATGAATGATATTTATCGAGTAAAAATAATAACAGAAAACCTTCGACGAGTCGCAGAATACTCAAGCGATATCGCAGAAATCGTCCTCAATATGACAGTCCAGCAAACTTTAAAGAAAGGTTAAACAGGATTATCTAAGGAGCTGTTAAAGTTGCCAACATCGTCGTCATCATCATTTTGCGAAGTGTGCGGGCGACAGATTAACGAGAATCTTAAGACCGTAGTGATTGAAGGAACAATATTTAGAGTGTGTTCTCAGTGTTCTAGACGGGGCAAGCCCTACGATCCAGGAATTACTAAAACCAGTAAGCCATCGTTAAATTCTTCGATACAATCAAGATTTCGCCAACCTCTTGCCAAAAACCAGCCAGTAGTCAAAAAGCGAGCATATCCTAATAATAGAATCCAGCTAACCGACGAAACGTTTCTATCACAAGATTTTGGGAGAATGATTCGAGAGGCACGAATGAAAAAGGGGTTTACCCACGAACAGCTAGGCATAAGAATGAGTGAAAAGGCCTCACTCCTTAAGAAGGTAGAGACAGGGGCTTTGAAGCCAGACGAGTTGCTAGCAAAGAAGCTTGAAAGGTATCTCCAAATCAAATTATACGTGTCAGCTGATGACGAACTAGAATAGATTAGGTGAAGACCTTAGGATTATCTAGTGATAAAGCATGAAAGATAGCCCATTGGATGAATAAATTCCTACTACTTGGGAAGACTATTCGATATATGGTACCCGCTGTAAGTGGGGCTGTATGATCTCAATTCGAAATTGTCAAGTTACCCTGCAAATGACTCCTATATTCCAGTCTCGTCCCTATGTTTGGGCTCCAGCTCGCGACGAGGCAGCCAATTGTTAATTTAGCAAAATTTTCAAAAATGACGCATATGCATGCCAATTAAAGGAATATCAGAGAACCTACTCAAGTCATCTATTCAACATTCTCTTGTATATTTCTGCATTAACATCAGTGTTAGATAAATTGAACTTGATTTGAATAATGCTCTTCATATGTATACTATGATCATTTGAATGAGTCCATATTTCAAATTTTACTAATTTCCTAGAGCTGTCTCCCTCAACATGAGCACTGTAGGGTGTCGAAGTACAGATTTGAAAGGAGGAAGATCCTATCAAGAAAAATAAAAATGGAGAAGAATCTATGCTACACCGGCTGGTGCATGGCTCGATTCGTTATGTTCCATTTTTTTGTGGATATTCAATGTTTCTTCCGATTCAAAGTCCTTCCCACAAATACTACAAACTATCTTCTTGTGTCCATGTCGAGATTCAGGAGTTCCGGCTGTGGAGTACACCTCTTGGTCATGTTTTATACGAGTGCATCCTAGTTAAAGATATGGCCACCAACTACTCATTCTACTGAAAGACGTGCTCGATATTTTCATAGAAGTACCTAAGTACTTGCATAACTCTATATGTTCAAAGTTGTTAACCGAATAAGATAAGGGACCAATAGGACCCCAAAACCAAAACCAAGAACCGCTCCGAATTTTATTGGGCATCTACATGTGATCGAAGGTGAAAGAGATCGCATTAAGTGAATTTGTTTCTTTCTAATGAAACTGTGATGTGAAAGCGGATGGACTTGGGAATTCAAGATTTCACATCGACAAATTGCATTTCTTGAATAAATCTTAATTTATGCCATGAAATAACAATCCGATAATGCTCTCGGTTATTCCACAGTACAGTCCTATTTAATTAGAACTTCATAAGTAGTAGCTAAGTACTTACAATAAAGTGAAAATCCATTGCATTTATTAATGTCCATAGTATTAAATTGCAACCACACAATAACGATTCTTTCCGAATCTCCCGCTTATCGCTTCCCAGATGATTCCCTAACTGCTAGACCATATTCAAGCTTCGTTCTTTTGCGCATATAGGGAATGAGCCTATAATGAATTGAGTAAATCCAAGTTCTGTGCTCATAATCCTTTTTCAGGATATCCTTTATAATCAATGACACTAATCCGCCAGATAGCTTGGATACAGGGATATTATTAATTTTACAAAATTCATTCCTTTTATACTGATATTCTTCAATTGTAAAATAAGGACGATTCACTTGAATGATGAGAGGCCACACTATATTCTCCCACACCAATCTCCGATAGTGTGTAGAGTGGGCATGCTTTCCTTTCTCCTTAGTTTTAGATCTCATCATTCGCAGGGTAGTATGAAATCAATTATCAGAAGTAAATTTATCATTTTTGATCGATGCAAGTGGTAGGTCTAGATATACCTTGCTATTATGACTGTATTAAACGATTTATTTTGGTCGGTTAAGATTTTACAGGTTTGGTATTTAAAGCATCCCTGCATGAGGTATTCCTATCATATATAGCAACTAAACTTACTGCCGTACTCAAATTGAGGCGCAATCTCCATAGGTTGTATTTAGTGAATTGACTCGCTCTTCCTGTAGTTGGGAAGCCTTGATGTCTGACTATTACGAGTTTATCCCTCTTTCTTTTCTTGTAGATCTGCCATAGATTTTCTTGCACTTTGGATAGCTTTCTGTCTCCGGGGCTTCAGGACTAGTATATAAAGCGAGCCTATCAAGTATATGGATAGGAGAACAACTTGAGCAATTATCGATTCTAGTGTGGGATGGATGCCTGTCATGGTTGCTAGGTTAATATCCAACCTTGGAACTACGCCGACCAATGGAGTAGTAGACACTATTCCTAATTCTTGCAATTCTCTAACCGCATTGCCCATGAAAGCTATCGACATGTAAGCTCCTATTCCCATGGTTAAAGCAAAGAGTACCCTTAGGGGTAATCTTCTGCCAAGTCTATTGATTAAAATAGCTACCCCAATAATCACCGCTAGTCCTAAGAACATGCCCGCAATAACGTACAGCTCCATGTACTTTGCGAAGGATAGCATAGCTTGGTAGAACAAGACCGTCTCAAAACCTTCTCTATAGACTGTGAAAAATGCCAGAGCAACAAACACAATTACACTACCCGTAGTAGTGGCCTTCCAGACCTTTGCTTTAACAAATTCGATCCATTTCTTAGTTTCGATCTTGTTTAGTACCCAGAAGCTCACCCAGAAAAGAACTGCTACCGCCGATAGGCCAGCCACAGCCTCTATCAGTTCCCTGTTCGCCCCAGAAATTTCAATTATATATTGTGCCACAAACCAAGTTGCAGCTGTAGCAACAACTGCAATTAGAATCCCGTAGTATACATGCTTTTTGAAGCGAGTATTTCTTGATGCTTGCAGATATGTGAGAATGGCGCCTATTATTAAGGCTGATTCAAGACCTTCTCTGAATATAATTGAAAAGGAAGTCGAGAACGCAATTGCAGGTGCCACAACTCCCACACCAGACACAAGCCTCTCTGATTCGTCTAATCCTCTTCTAATTTCTATGGTCTTTGCTTCGACTTCCTGTAGTGGTACCTGCTGCTGAAGCAGGTTTCTTAATTCAGCAAATCTAATCTCCATCTCAAGGGTGAAATCAGGGTCAATTGGTCTTAACGGAATTTCAACGATCTCATAACTATCTAAATAAGCGGATCGCGCGGCTAAAAGTGAACCTTCATAATTCTTATTCTCATAGAGTCTAAGCATCTCACTTAGTTTCAATCTTATCTGGTCTATGTTGTTTCTTACAGATTCCTTTGCTGGATCATCTGCCTCTCCCATCTGCCGAATTTCTCCAGTATAGGTACCGAATCCTTGCCGCAATCCTTGGATATTAGCAAGTGAAGCTCCGCTAGCTGTTGTATTTGTATTCAAGTTCGAACGATATTCAGGATCGTTTTTCAGCAAATCTTCAGCCTGATCCAATTTGCCTAAGATCGATGTGATAAAACCGTTAATCTCTTGTGGAGAACGTTCCTCCCTTATCATCTGACGAAGTTCTTCTCTCATCTCTGTCTCGATGTCTAACATCAAATCAGAATCATGTTTTTCGATAGGTGCCTCAAGATATTCAAAGTTATCTAGATATGCTTTGATTGCAGTCGCATCTGCACCTTTATAATCTCCATCATTCACCGATGTAATAGTGCTGTTAAGTAGATCCCTAATAGTAGAAAAGTATTTTGCCTGTTCTAATGCGCTTTCACTGCCGCCACTTAAAGTTAGTTCCTCTGTAAAGTCTCGTTCAATTGCGGAAGCAACACTTGCAACGGTATCAAATGGTGCATCATTTTTCATGCTTTCTTGTATCTGATTATAGAAGGATCTAATTTCTTCTCGTCTCCGCTCATCCACGGAGTCTGCTACTCTTTCAAAATCTGTAAGTGAACTGTTTACTAACCCTAACGAATTCTGAAGATTAAATGTGCTCGAGGAATCCTGAGTAGATGAAGCGTTAGTTATTTTATATGATTGAATCGCGTCTTCCAGAAGCACAGCCGATGCCTGCAGGACAAATCCCTTATCTTCAAGGGAGCTTAGTCCAGCCGTTGAGT
Source organism: uncultured Nitrososphaerales archaeon (assembly GCA_963841565.1). Lineage (GTDB taxonomy): Archaea > Thermoproteota > Nitrososphaeria > Nitrososphaerales > Nitrososphaeraceae > TH5896. The sequence goes on along the minus strand of CAWJCY010000006.1, from coordinate 214,856 downwards.
TCGCGATTTTGTTCAGTAGGCTTTTAATTGTTGCAACATCAGATTCAATATTGGAATATGCCTCTTCTGGACTGTTTGACGCACGGACCTTAATCGGAAGATCGGTAAGTAGACCCTCGAGACTTTTTGAAGAAGCTGGGTCATCTTCGCTCAGTATGGGTTTAATTACTGGAAAGGTAACCGAATGAGGTATATAGGCATGCTGAAACGCAGATTCAAGGTCACCACTATTCAAACTGTATTGTGTAAGGTTAAGCTGAGTTCCAATCCTTTCTAGATTGATGAAGACTATAAGTGGATCCGTTGATTGTTGGTTTTGGGCTAATTGTTGTGCGGTTCCATCATCAATAATCAACGGAGAAATAATCAAATTACAAGTCGCAAGAGTCAAAAACGCCAAAAAATACGATTTCGCTAAGCATCCACTGAGACTCATCCATTAGGCTAACCTAAGAATCACAAATAAATAGATTTCTCTCATTAGTCATCAGTCAAGTCATAGAAGAAAAATGATACTGTTTAAATATTAGGATATCCTAATTAGGAAAGTCTAACAATGGAAGAGGCCCACAATTTTCTTGAAAATGTCAATAAGAATGAAAAAATTGAAGACAGAGATCTAACGACTTACGTATGTGATAATACCGATGGGATTTTGGACCCTCTAGAACAGCTTACCTATGGCATGAATGAGGTCCAACTTACATATGGTAATGTAGTAGTCTTAAAAGACGCCCCTTGATAAAGAATGTCCCCGCCAAGCTCTTCGGATAAGAACCCAATTGAGGAAGACAAGGCAGATGAAGTGAAGGCGTTAATATCCCGATATATGCTTTTGAAAATCGAACAGAGAAAGATCGAGAGCAAGTTGAACGAGGTGATAAAATACTATGATACCGAATCACTTCGGACTATTTTTGAACCAATAGGAGATTCAATAATGGGAACCATTGGGTTAGAACCTCCACATAGGAAGAAGGAAAAAGATATATCACCGAAGCAGAGCTAAATTTTGTATCTTAAATGATTCATTGTTAGAGATTATTTATTTCTGAGATTACTAACGCTCTACATAGACATGATATGTATTTACAAAAATAAGTTTATTTAAATGACACTTGTAACGTAGGATGCAATCAATAATTACTGTATTGTGTGGAATTATCTTATAATTTCTACAATTCTACATACTCTTTCTAATTAGTTCGTACTAAATTGTTGAAAATTATTAAATAGGAGGTTATCCATATAGATATCGAATATAATATGGGCAAAATGGGAAAAGAAATTGCTGGTTCTGGAGTCGAAGGTACGATAGAGATGCTGAAAACCGCTTATGCTGGAGAATTGTCAGCATTCCATTATTTCTGGTACATTTCTCAGAATATAGAAGGACTAGGTGTGCTAGAACAAAAGTTTTTCGAAGAGCGAGCAGATGAAGAACTGGGGCATGCTAAAAAAGTCTCTATTAGGCTGATGCAACTTGGAACTAATGCCAAAGATGACCCTGCTTTATGGGAACAAGAAAGCGGCTTGGGTAAGCTACAACCTTCAAGGTACTTGACACTTCGCAGTGCTTTGGAAAAAGCACTGGAATTTGAAAGAAGCGTAATCAAGTTATATAATGACCTTGCCAATAACGTTAAGGACAAAGATCACGGTACCTACCATCTAGCACTAGATCTGCTTGATGCAGAATTGGAAGACGAACAGACTATCGAAGACATACTCGCGAAGCTGGAAATCCGCTAAATAACTCCAATATTTTTGAACCCTTTTTTTCTTTTATTTTAGTAAATAGACTAAATAGGAAAGTAACCAAGAGGCTTCAATCAGATCCTAAACAATCTTTTAGGGACAGATTCAGCCCCACACTTTCTCTCTAAAAGTCCACTTCTTGTTAAGGACAAAATTACTAATTGAAGCCGCGGCTACTGCGCAAATAAGTGATAGATTATAAGGTATTCCAGATTCTACCATCAAATAGACTAATGAAAGCTGTATCGAGATACCTAATGAGCTGAAAAATAGAAATAAACCGTATTGCTTCAAAGCATAAAGGACAGAGAACTTTTTGTCCTCAAATGTCCAAATCTTGTTCAAGAGGAAGTTAGTGGTTATTGAAACAGCTATTCCCATTGCAGTCGCTTGAACATACCAAAGATTAGCTAAGGTTCCATTAGAGAGTAAAAAAGATACCAGGAAATTGATTGCTAACCCACTAGCTCCTACGGTGAAGAACCTAGCGGCCTTCGATAAGAACAATACTGATCTTCTGTGCTCTGAACTTTCCAGCCTTTTTTGTGATCTTCTCCCGTACTTGTACAGACTCCAAACCGCCTTCGTATAGTCTACCAAGACCTTTCGATCCAATTTACTATGTCCATATTTTCTGACAGTAAAAGTGTATGGAATCTCTTTTACGGTAATGTGTCTTTGTTTCTTGACTAGTATTTCAAGCAAAATCTTGAATCCTTGAGTACTAAATTCGATATCTTTTATAACATGACGTGGCAATGCAAAAAATCCAGACATTGGGTCTCGAACTTCTTTTACGTTGAGGCCGTATCTTGCAATTCCTGTAGCACCAAAACTTATTAAGAGTCTCTTCAACGGTACACCTACAATAGAACCCCCCTTTGCATATCTCGACCCTATCACGACACAATTAGATTCGTGCTTGAGTTCCTTTATTATCCGAGGTATAAGTTGAGGAGGATGAGAGAAATCAGCATCCATTACTAGTATGTTCTTGCCATTGGAAGCTTTGATACCATCAAGCACTGCACACATCAGGCCGTCACGTGTCTCTCTATGAAGTACGTTGATGGTCAGTATTTGACTTTCGTTACGAATTCCATCGAAATTATTCTCTGCTACAAACTTATCAATTAGAGAGCCAGTTCCGTCGGGAGATTTATCATCAACTATCAAAATCTCCGTCCTAATATCTTTGGGGATCCTGCTAGCAATTTCTCTAACAAGTCTGATGATATTTTCGCTTTCATTATAGGTAGGTATAACAATTGATAAGAAAGTTGAAGGTTTCTCTTCGGCGTAAAATGACCGACTTTCCTGGTGAGATTGGAATATCTCAGCTGCTCGTTGATCCCTCAATGGCCGATTATGTTATAAAATATTATATATATATACTCCCGTTTGATTCTCAATAGAGACAAAAGAAATGAATAATTTTGTCATGTTATACGGCTAGAAAACCTATATGTATATTTAAATTTAACATCCAATTCGATCTAAAATCATGTCAAATTGTTTCAATAAATTTCGAATAAATTATAATATTTTAACATCTGTATTGGTATTGATATTGCTTTCGATGACCTACTTTGGACTTTCAGTCCAAAATTATACTCTAGCGTCATTAACGCATGAATTTAAAAATGAAATTGAATCTGAGATAACACGAATAGCTTTGAACATGATAATGGGTTATCCATAGAGTGAGGGATTGACGATGGATAATATACTTATATTAGATTCTAAGATCTGAGAACCGAAGAGAAAGGTCTTAGTATTTTTGCTAAATCTTCCACACTAACAGAATAAATCTGAGTCATACTTCGATCAAGGATAAATGGATCGAAACTCTTAAACAAGAGTCTTTACTTGATGGACTGCATAGATAACCCTTGTTACTAGACTCATGTTTTCGTCTGTGAGAAACGACTATATGCTAAATAACTAAAACATTGTAGTACTTACAATTATACACCATATTGAATAATAATAGTAGTCAGTCGAAGAAATCTGTCGATGAAGAGCTATATATCGGGACAGCTCGTTCAGAGAGCCTGGAAATGTATCTTAAGGCAATTTGGCATATAGGAGAGAGAGGCAAAGAGGTGAAGGTAAGTTCTATTGCTAAATTACTTAACATTAGACAGCCTTCAGTTGTGAGCATGTTACATAAACTTAATGATGAGAACTTTGTGGAATACAGTAAGGAAAATATTTCAATTAGGATTACTGCGAAGGGTGAGCAGATAGCAAGACATATGATACGAAATACCCGTCTTCTCGAAATACTTATGAGAGATAGTTTGAGAATCGCGATCGATGAAGAAATGGTGTGTGGTATTGAGCATCATATGAAGGAAGTCTTTACAGATGCTTTGTGCACCTTACTGAATCATCCAATGCGATGTCCTCATGGACATCCAATACCACCAGGTAAATGCTGCCCAGTATAGTTTTCAGCCCAGAATTAAATTTTATCTTGAGTGAGTACTATCAAATATTTATCATTGAGCGTTCTTTTCAATTTTCATCTTGAAATAACCTTTTTAATGCATTTTATACCTATATAAAGCCCGATGTGCACATATCACGAACGACCTTGACCAAAACACACGCCAGCAAGGATGGCGACACGATTAATGATCACAAGTTTTTCGTTTGTTCCGAATGCAAAACTAGATGTCGATCTGAAGACTTGTTGAAAGAACATATGTATGAGGAACATGGAAAGCAATAATTGACAGTAATACGTATCTTATAGCTCATGAACCGTAGTACTGATATGTGTCCACTTTTACCCCGTAATCTGACTAAATTAATGAAATAAACAAAAACATATGTCTTTATGTTAGCGATAAGTATTGTGAAAATTCTCCTCAATGAGAATCAAAAGCAAGCATAAATATTAGTCTTACCTAATTAGGATTAACTAATACACTGAACAAATGAACTATTGGAATGTCTGGGATTGGCATCTATGGAAATTCCGATAGAAAATCACTACTCGCGCCAGGTCAGAAAAAAACACCTCCTACTCGATTGGATTGACGGTTGATCAAAATCTAATCGAGTAGGATTTCTAACCATGTTGTCATGACAAACTAACCACTTAATATCTGACATAGCGGGTATCCGCGAGTCCTAGCTATCATCCTTGTCATAATACAAAAGCTATATGTTTTCAAACTAACCATTGGTAAAATGAGGGCTCTCACCAAAATAATTTCTATTTCTAAGCTTGCCTCGAGTGTTATTGAGTCTACAGACGCTTTATAACCTATGACGCTTTACAATCATTTACTTTGAAGGTTCTGATAGGAAAATGCTAACCTTTACGTGAAATAGGCAAAGCATAATAAAATAAGGTAATAAAAAGAGGTTGTGTTTCGTCAACCGAACAGTTGTTGTGCTGTAATTAAATTACCATCAATGGTATTGACCAATTGTTGCAATTCGCTAAGAGGTACTCTTGATTCTATTGAATTTTGCATATCTTCCCTGATCATTATTTCAGTTGCTTCCATCAACGCGGGATCTAGTTGACCCAATGGAGCCTCTAAATACTCATAATTATCCAGATATGCAATTTGTGCTAATTCTGCTGCACCAGTGAAGTTCTGGTTACCATATTCTACTACTGCTTGATTCAGCAAGCTCTGTATTGTAGAGATAAGTTCTAATGGATCGCTAGTACTCTGTGCTTCTTCACCTGCAGCTGCATCACTTTCAGTCGTACCTTGAGCGAATGCAGAATTACTTGCCATAGAGCTCACAGGTAGAGATATAGCAGCTAAGAGACACATATAGATAACGAACATGGATTTCATGTTCAATATTTGTCTATTCATGACAATAAATTACCTTGACAGTTGTTATTTAAATTAATAGCTATTTCTCAATAATGAGAAATTTACTCGGTGGCAATGGGGTTTCTTTGCTATTGTTGTACAGTATCATTTTGTTAGAATAATTAATTTCATATAAACTAAATGCAAATCATAAAATCTGGTTTAGTACTACTTCGTATCCACTTTAGATGAAAGTAGTATTGAATCGGCACTAAAGTTGGATTCTGGCATCTGACAAATTAAGAAAAACAATGCGTTACAACAAAGTAAATCAAAAACATTATCAGTAACAAAGCTTGGAGTGGCCAATTAACTATAATGAATATAGTGCGGATTCTCAATAATAGTCAAATCAATCCATATGAATTGTTTTAAGCTAGCCTATATTGTCATCAATTTCAATTCACATTCAGACTCCCTTTCGGCATTCTCTTGATACATTGCTGAAATGATGTTTGGCTATTAAATCTTGAGAACTTTTATTTCTTTACGTGAACCGCAAGTCCATTCTCATTTAGACATGCCTCGATCGCTTTTATTTTACTTTTGTAATAAAGAACCTTCTTTCCATTATCGTCTATCGAAGCTCTTTCTACTGACAAAATCCCCGCTTTGCATAATCTACTTATCTTTTTGTAAGTTGAACTCAATGGTATCTTATTCTCAGTTGATATCTGGAGTACCGTCTTTGCTGAGTACATGGTTGATGTAATTATTTTATAAGTAATCATTTCTGCAACCTCTCTCAACAACAATAATGAATTATTTTCTTCGTAATCGCTCGAAAGGCTCATTTTAGATTAGACTAACCTAATTAGTGTAGCCTAATATTTAAATGCTATCCGTATGGATTCAACATTACCAACGATTAATGAACCATAAAATTCTAGCTTGCATTCGATTTTTCTCTAGATCTATCTAATATTATGCAATCGATCCATTCAAATACTTTCTTTTTTAGAGTGATACGACATCCACGATTAAAGGCACTGAAAGGAGCTTTGTAAGTTGTGTCATTTAACCAAACGGATATGCCGTATGCTATTCGTGGGGAAACGCGGTAGAGATCAGGGGTACTCAATCCGTTTATGAAGTTTCGAAATCACTAGTGACCAATCTGTAGTCATGATTAGAACACATCACATTGTACCTAATCCGCTTGTCAAATACTTCAAACATTATCAAATGTTTATCCGCGAATTCACAATGGATTTAGTGCGTAACTACATATTACGCACCATCGCTACTTGCAATTTGTTCTGTAAATGTTATTTCGGAATTGTGATATCAATTACTCAAAGAATCGGTGAACCAGTACTGGGAGGAGAGAATGGTACTACCGGAGTTCTAGCTGATCATAGTCTTCTGAATAAATACTATGCATTTGGCATAAGAAATGGATTTGGACTTGCATTCGATCCGGTTACTAATAAGTTGTGGGATAGTGAAAATGGCGCTGGGTATGGTGACGAAATTAACCTTGTAGAACCTGGATTCAATAGTGGATGGTTAAGAGTACAAGGATGGTGGCCAGTTACTACGTCAAACCCATTACCAGCCGCTAGAGGATATTTTGATGACAATATGGTAACGATACCAGCCAATTTAGAAACTTTCGCCGATAAAGGAAGATATAGAAGTCCTGAATTTGCTTGGAATATGTCTATTGGCGTAACCGCTTTAGAATTCCTTAGAGGTGATACTCTGGGGAGAAGAGTATCAAAATGATCTGTTCGTTGCCGATTATAATAATGACTATCTATATATTTTTGAATTAGGCGATGACAGAACGAAGTTAGATCTTGAAGGAGATCTTGCAGATAAAGTTGCAAACGACAATGAGGAGCTTGAAAACGTGGTATTAGGGCAAGGCTTCGGGGTTATTGCAGATATTAAAGAAGGGCCAGATGGTTATCTTTATTTGCTATCACACATCCACGGAAATATTTACCGGATCGTTCCAAATTTGTCCCAATGATTAAGACTTACCTGAGCAGCACAATTCAAAATTAGCATCCCCTTGGTAAATAAGATGAGAATCCAAGTATTTTCGCCATCATATATTTACTCAACATTTTAGTGGAAATATTCTAAGAGTTGATAATAACTGATAAGTTAGTATGACTCGATATATTTTACTTTTTGATTACAGCAAGAATGTCTTTAGAAGATGATTTTTGAACTTCATCCCTAATGACTTTAGAGAGATTTTCTGAAGATGTGAGATTCGAAAAATCTATTAGCCGAATATCATCTAACAGATGTACCTGTGGTGGAAGATCCCAGTGCTTGTCATCCGTATTTCTGCTATGCTGGAACTTAACCTTTTTATTACTATCGTTTCCTTCTAACGGATCAAGAGGACTCCCAAGTAGTGTAAGCAGATCAGTCAAGACATCTTGTTTGGTGCCCTTGATGATGTTTACGCCTGTTAAGGAAAGTCTCACTCTACCAAATTTATCGAGAATCAATATTGAAATTTGCTTTTTCTGTGAACGCGGGATAAATCCAAATAGGTTCTTGACTTTTTTTTCACATTCAAATATGTGATAGTTCTTCACGTTGAAATCAATACGCTTGACGGTCACATTACGATCTACCTCTTGTATGCCATCACCTGGATCTCCTGAATCCGGGCTCGAAGCTGTTCCGAAAAGATTCTTGGCGATGTCTTCAGCTTCATGGTTGCTAATTTCCCTAGAATTGGCTGTACCTATGTCTAAGCTCATGTTGCCAGTTGCAGTGACTCGTAAGACAGATCGATCGCTGACATATTCTGATTGTATAGTGATGGATTCAGGTAGTGCGCCTTTAGCCAAGGCTAGGTCCTTGACTTCATCCATCAAGAGGGAAACCACTTCTGGGTTGGGATTCATATCAACTGTTCTTTCAAGTTCTTCGTGAATCATGGCAGCGGCTACACCAATTGATGATATGACTTCAGCGTGTTCTGCTTTCTTATAATTCATATTAAGTGTCTTGGCTAGGTGAGGCACCAGGACCGAAGCACCTCCACCTCCTCCCACTAAGACAAAGCTATTATTAATTCGATTTCTTCCATCATTTCCAGAACGATCATTATTTTCCTTTCTATTCAGTAGGAATCCTCTTGGTTTGTTATATGTTAGAGCATATTCCTTTAACATAGGACCCATGACATGTAAAATCTTGTCACTCGCGATTTCAAGTATTTGTTTGGCAGCATTTTCAGTCGAAGTACCTATTTCTCGGGCGAGAATTGACAGGGCAATCTTTGCAGATTCGGAATTGCCTTTGGCATAATCGTCGTCAGAAATCAAACCAAGCGCATTGGCTGCACATGTGGTCGTTATGGCAAATAGTCTTTCTCTTGAGCTCTTCTCTTTTCCTAACCCATTAGTTAGACCTCTTCCTTTAATTACGGCATAGATCATGCTTTGTTCTTCGCCATTGATATTGGATTCATGTACATTGGTTGTGTGTTTGAGAGGCGAGTCATCCTCAATCTCAGGTTTAAATCGTATAATCGTTCCTTCCTGGAGCTCGTAAGGCTCAGCGAAACAGGAATACTTCAAACCAGCTATATGCGCAGACCTAGGACCCACGTCTAATATTTTTCGCTTGTCTTTTGATAACATGACGATAGAGCCTCCTGCGACATTCACAACTCTTACATCCAATGAGCGAATACACGTAGGATATTGAACTATGGTAGCGTAGTTCACTTTAGGCTTACCGTCCTTTATTACGCACACATTTGTCGAAGTTCCGCCGACCTCTACAAAAACTCCATTTAATACCCTCAAGTGAAGAAGAGCCCCCGCAACACTAGCTGCAGGTCCTGATAGAACAGTTATTATGGGTTTTGTCTCAAATGCATCGATATCTGTAAGCCCTCCGTCGCCTTTCATTATCTTTATTGATGTATTTTTGGAGATTCCAAGCTTCTCTCTTACGGCATATTCAACGAACTTTGCAGTACTAGCGGCCTTCGGCAGAATACTTGCATTAATCACGGCAGTCATAGTCCGGATCTCTAGACCATAAATTCCTGTTAGATCATGAGCTGCAATTACGGGAACTTTTTTGCCATCACTTCCCATAATATTGGACCTTGCGACATTCTCGACGAAATCTTCGTTACTAGGGTCATCTACACCATATGCTTCACTGATCACAAGGACTTTGGCTCCTTCGCGTACAAGTTCGAGGATTAAAGACCTCACCCTTTCTTCGCCTAGATATGCAGAAGTATCCAAGTACCTATAACAGGTCTTGATATATTTTTTTCCGTTACCATCTAGTGTGATATCTTTAATGTGTGTGCGTTTAATGATGTTGGACTTCTCTAAGCTAACTCCCATCCCTATGATTCCAACCTTAGCTGTATCACCTTCAAGCAAGGCATTTACGGCCTGAGTGGTACTATGAGATATGAGTTCCACTTCAGAATTTTGTATCTCAAACCTAATCATAACATCTGATAGCGCTTGTAAGATGCCTGTTGCAACACCTTGATTTGATTTGTGAGTAGTAGGTAGGGTAGATTTCCCTATGATACTTCCTGTAGACATATCTATTGCTACTGCTTTTGTAAACGTACCACCCACATCTATACCAATTCTAATTCGCCTATTCTCATAATCTGGTTTGGTTGGATGATTAGCATGAGGATGAGTATCAAACTCCTGACTACGACCATCAGATTCTTCAACCTTATCTACCTTCAAATTCTCAAGTGGTTCAGCGAGCCATTTTCTTGCAATCTCTCGAATTAGTGTCACCTAATTATCAGTGGTAACCTTTATTTAAACTAATAATTGGGAATTGAAAGACAACCAATGTGTTGCAGGATCCGAATGATTTGATAATTATTTTCCATGAATTAATGTAAGGCTTTCATTGAAAGCAATCTTTACAGGTATTCTTCCAATCTTAAACTGGTCAATCCGACCAAATTAAACTTCGTATTATCTTCTATTGTTAAATTTGAAATTTGATAATCCATCCAAAAATGGTCTTCTAAGTCTGCTTTTTTGATTTAAAACATTAATATTTAATTTTAGATTCTTTAAAAATCCAATTGAACTATTTTAGCATGTTACTTTTCTAGATAGTGATAATCAAGGATGAGATTTATGATGAAGTGGTAACTAGTTTAGAAACGTCTAAGAATGACGATTAACAATTTCTCATATTGAGCTCAAAATAACCCCATAGAGAGAGTAGAGGAACAGTTCTAATGCATTTGCATGGAAAACACTTTCATTCCGTATGCATAAGTTAAGTTTGCAATAAAAGTCGCCTGAATCAGATCCCCTCTATGTATGGCTGTTCCGGACCATTAAATTGACCATTCCCAATAAATGAACATGAATGAAAATGTTTTAAAGCGTACCTACGGTATGATAACTCCTATGAAGGCACGGATATTGTTGAAAAATACAATCCAATCTCGGACGAATGGACTACAGATCTTGAACTAATGCCGTCAAAAAGAAGTGGAATAGGAGCTGCTAGTATTAACAGATCTATCTACGTACTGGGTGGAGAACGTCGCCAAGGAACCTTTGACAATAATGAATGATACGATCCCGCCACTAACACATGGACCATCGAAACACCCCGTGCTAACTGCGAGACGCGGATTAGGAGTCGCGCCTATTGGTGACAAAATTTATGTAATAGGAAGGGGACCAAATCCTAGATTGTCTGTTCCATGGGAGAATGAAATCTATAACGTTAATAGAATGGATTAGTTGTCTGTAGGAAGATTTCCATCATAGATTTATTTACCTGCTATCTTTTACTGACAATTCAGACGCGTATAAATAGTAAGAAAATAATTCCTGCATGAATTATATTGCCTTTCGACATAATCTTAGATCCGAAATTGGTCCCAAAGAACAAGCAGAAATTTGTGACTAGGGAAGAAGAAGAATACCTAGAGAAGATTGCAGAAATATGCGAGAATATCATTTGTAAGTCGTGCGGCCGTTTTAACGTCAGACACTGCAGGTTATGCCGCAATTGTGGGAGCGAACTCAGACTCGACTAGAAATAGGCAATTTGTTAGATGGCGGATGATAACATCACAAAATCTTTGATCAGAAGTTTGAAGCCTTCCGCCAAAGTATATGTAAGCTAATTCACACAGTACTACAAGAAAATCTATTGATGCATATCAATTTAGATGTTATCTCTTATCCGGAATTCCTACTAAAGTGTATGTCGAATGTCATTCGGTTCCACAGCCAGGCCTTGTTTATAATACAGTTTAGGAATATTGAGACAAATCAGAATGAATTTTGTCAATCTACTGGTTAATACACATAATTTGATCGCAGCAATTTGTCTACAGAATTCAGTGCATGACTGCAGCTTGAAGTATGAATACTACGGTACTACTGGATCTTATCTGGGCAGATTTAAACGACAACATCGAAATTATAGTATGATTCTGTTTTGCGCAAATTTTCGTGGTAAAAATAATTCAGTTCTCTAAGGGGGAAAAGACCTGTACATTATTATTGCTAGTATCAGATACATATACCTTACCTGATAAGGGATCCACCGCAAGTCCTTCAGGCATAGAAAATTGTCCATTTTCTTGCCCTTCTTCACCCCATTCGGTAATAAATGTTCCATTACCTGTGAATTTCTGTACACGATGGTTACCAGAGTCAGTCACATAAACATTGTCGTCAGCATCAAATGCTACCACGGCTGGTCCATCAAATTGCCCAGGACCAGATCCAGCTTCTCCCCAAGAGGTTATGAAGTCACCGTCCTTTGAGAATATCTGTATTCGGTTGTTGCCGTAGTCAGGAACAAAAATCCTATCATCCTGACTGACACTAACATCCCATGGCTGTATGAACTGTCCAACAGCTGTTCCTTCCGATCCCCACTTCTTAATAAAGGTCCCATCACTAGAAAACTTTTGGATACTTGGTTGATCTCTGTCGCTTACGTAGACATTGCCGTCTGAGTCAAGATCTACTCCGTGTGTATGTAGAAACTGGCCATTCCCATCGCCCTCTTCACCCCAAGTTGTTACAAATGTTCCATTTTTAGAGAACTTCTGAATACGATCATTATTTTGGTCTGCAATATAGACATATACATCATTAACATCTTGATTATTCTCGTCTTCAATTTCATTTCCGTGAGGATGGCTAAATTGTCCTAGATCCTCTCCCGACGAGCCCCAACTAGATATGAGTGTGCTATTTGCATCAAATATGTTGATACGATTCTCTCCAATCTCATTTACAAAAACATTGCCGTCTCTGTCTACGTCAATCCCTTCGGGTTGTGGGAGTAGATCCTCTGTATTCGTTTCTTCATCCCCAAAATTAGGAGAATCCAATGCCACCAAGAAAGTATAATTTTTGGCTGAATTTGATGCATCCACTCTTGGTACCAATGAGCCTGTTTGCTCCAAATAAAGGCAAAGTGAAAGAATGCCGATTACAAAACAAATTAAAGTTGATATAGGATTGATAGGACCCCTCACTCGATTCATTTCATCCATTCGTGTCATTAAATGATTAGCAGCTCTATATAACTTCGTACTGGGTTAAATCATTAACTCGATTGCGTAATAGCTAGTATTCGACTCAAATACAAGGCCAAAAATTGCCTCACGATGATCCTTACCCATTATCGCTTCTGAATGATATCATATCTCTACTAATTGATCGTACACTGAGAACTAACCGCCAATACTTCGGAATTGACGGATGGTGGTGGTCTTGGTCAGGTTGGAATCGTTCTAAATGCAGTTGTGTTCGCTTCCTGTATGACGACGTAAGAATCATAGCTGGTTTCGATTGGGATATGAGTATATACTTAGCTTCTTCCTTCTCCTTTTGCTGCCCGTCGGTTTTTTGGACGAAGTTGGCATTAAGCGGGTATTGAGGAGAACTGAATTACAGTTCGGACAAAAACCTTCGATCGCAGCTTTATGATTTGCAAGCCTCACAAAGGTAGATAATGTGATATCTACTACAACTTTACAATTTGTGCAGTACGCTCTTCGCATAGGGTCAGGAGTCTTCTTAGATCGTGTTACATCCTAATAAATTTATTCTGAGGGTAGAGTTGATTTATCATGCACGGCAGGTGTAGCTTTTGGGAATTTCTAAAGACACAAAGTAGACAAAATTAGAAACCCCTAAATCAATAACACTTTTGGATATGATCCCAACCCATGAATCGCAACAGCTTAACCTATTAGATCAAATAATAATCGTTATTGTTTTGTAATTAATGAGCGGCCGAAAATGAAAATTTCGTATTATAAATGTTATTTTTCTCATCTTCCTCAGTGATAGAGCTGCCAACACCGCCGAATAGCGTGGCACGAAATTCATTCGCCTCTCCCGTGCTGGCCACGGCATATTCATGTTTCCATAGCTGGTTCGCTTGTAGCTTAATCCACGTTATAGGGAACGGGCTAGGAACGTCCTTTACATTATCCTTGTAGAGGACACCCATTACAGCGATTTCTCCCACAGGCTGATTGCTGTCGTTAGCTACAACGTATCGATTATTAATATTAGAAGGATAACTTAGTGTTGATCCACTAGGAACTGCTTTACCATTGCTCTTATCAATCAATTTAATCCATGCATAGGTATCAGAAAATTCTGGCATATTATGTACCTGAGATTGAATCTTATAAATTTATAATGCTATAGAGTTATACCCTATTTCTTAATGCTGAAACGTGCAATCAAGCTAAACACAATTCTATATTCGAGTACGATCCTCTTTTTCTAACCCAAAAAATTACGGTACCTTTCGGGGGTTGATCATCATCCCGAAGTTTCTGCTCCACTTTCAATCAGATCATATTTCTTTAACTGTTCTCCAAAGTTAGGATCAGAGGAGTATCTATAATATAGGGTGGATTTACGACCTGGCAAATCTGGAGGCAAGAAACTGGGAGACGAGAAAAATAATTCTCCAATTGTGAGGTTGCTAGTCTGTTTTCCATTCTTTAGAATATGCATTTAATACATCGCCTTATCGGTTTGGTTAGAAACGATATTGACTTGTAATGGTGAGGGTTCTCCACTCTTAACTCAATATCTGCCTCTCCATCAAGTATTGATGGTGATTTTGAAGAGCGCGAAAAGAATATCTTTTTTGCTTCTTAAAGGATTCATTAAGAAAAGAGTTGCAGAAATTAGGCTTCATAATTACCAAATATGTCCAATGTACGAAATATGTATTTATTTGTCAAGCTGATCTAAATGGCTGACACGGATGGCTCGGCCCTTTTACAGGAAACATATTACGACCTTAATGCTGTTAATTATCGGGACCACAGCTATAGTTCTGGGTACTGTTTTTAGCATATATCAGAAATCCATGTCTAACGAAATTCTCAATCAAGCAGCTAACGATATAAGATCTAATGCTGAAATTGAAGTTCACGCCATCTCAGAAATCTTGGAGAAATCTGTAGACGCTATTACAGATAATCTAGAATTAATTGCAGAGGCTCCATCTATACGGAATAATGATACTTCGGCGTTTAACCTAATTAATTTGGGACAAGACATTTCAGCCAATTTAACCGATTTTTACATGTGGCTTGATGCTGAGGGCAAAATAGTGTGGATAAGTAATCTAAATGAGAGTACCTATCAAAGATACAAAGGAACTGACCTTAGCTATAGGGAGTACTTTTCAGTACCAAGGGAAACGGCGGAAGCCTATTATAGTAGCATCATAGACTCAAATGATAACGTATCTAGACTCTATATTTCTTATCCCGTTTTTGAAGATAGCAGAACACATAACACTTCGTCATCAACGAATGTACAATTCGATGGCATAGTAACTGCAGGGATAAGGATTGATAGACTTGGGGATTTTCTTCAGAGCACCGTTCCAGAAAAATATAATTCTTCCATTGGATTGATTGATAATGACGGAACAATTCTTTACACTTCATCAAATCAATCTCTAATAGGACTAAATGCGTTTGGAGAAGAGTTTCAATCGATTTTACCGCCATATATGAACGATTCTTTCAATAATCTGCTTCGAGATTCACTGACAAAGCCTGCAGCCAATGTATTTGATATAACGTATCAAGGCAATACTACCTCTGTTGCGTACCAGCCTGTATCTTTGGAGAATCATAGCATAGCAACATTGTATATCCGTGCTTCACATAACCTCGCAGAGAATGTACAGAAGCTGATGAGCCAACAATTTTTTTTTAGTATTATCATCTACATCGTCATTGCAATAATTGCCCTGGGAATTGCATTAGTTATCCTCACATCAAATAAAAGACTTCACGCAGCATTGGATTCAAAGACTTCTGAGCTTAGGAAGTCGATAGAAAAGTTAAGAGCATCCAATGTCATCCTTACTTCAACCGAGCGTTCCCTGATGGAAAAACAGGTAGAATTGACTACTATTAATAAAGAATTAATCGAAGCATATGAACAATTAAAAGTTCATGAGAGAATGCAACAAGATTTTATCAATATAGCTGCACATGAACTCAGGACGCCAACTCAATCTATAGTTGGATATACTGAATTACTACAACACGACTATAATTTGAATATTCAAGACTCCAATGATAATGATTCAAGCACACGAGATTCTTTGGAGGCTCTAAGAAGAAATGCCATTAGGCTTAAAAACCTTACGAATGATATTCTCGATGTATCAAGAATCGAGGCAGGTACACTTAAGCTAAACAAGGAGAGAATAAATCTGAAAGAAAAGATTAGAAATGTGGTAAAGGACATTTCAACTACGAATGTTCAGGTAGCAGAGAAAGGGTTAACAATTCAATTTCTAAATGATAAAAATAGTGATGAAACTGAATATTATGTTAATGCTGATAAATCAAGAGTCTTTCAAGTGTTGTCAAACCTGATTAATAACGCAATTAAGTTCACGGATATGAATGGAGTTATCTCTATATCATTGAGTAAGACAAAATCTCTTTCATCAGACAAAAACAATACTGTAGAGGAGAACGAACATTTTTTAATTAGAATTAAGGACGATGGCAGTGGCATAGATCCGGAAATACAATCAAGGTTATTTTCTAAATTCGTAACTAAATCAAATACTGGAACTGGCCTTGGGTTATTCATAGCAAAGAGTATAATAGAAGCTCATGGTGGCAAGATATCCGCTGAAAATAATAGTGATGGAAAAGGCGCCACTTTCACGTTTAGTTTACCAGTCGGTTAACAAGACACTTGCGGGTTTGCGAGCTAATCGTATTTCGACAACATCGAAAGATACTTGAAGTATCATCCACACTTATTTTGCCCTGTCAGTCAAACTCAAAAACAAATGAAAATCATCCATCTTCTGTATACCCTATCCTATATAATGACGTCTCACTTTTATTTCTCGCTTCGACTCTTTTTTTCGTAACTTTGGTATCCTATTCGTTTTTCTTTTTAATTCCTTGACTACAGTTTGAGACTCAGTCTTCTCCGTTGTTAACTGTTTCCTAGCATTCTTGGTAACGGTATTACCTTTTGATTTCCTTTTCCTTTTAGTCGCCAGTAAAGGAGTTTTTGTCGTTCGAGGGGCAGTCTTTGAAAGTTGGGCCGTTGTGTCATTTGCTTTAGCCTCTGTATCTTCCATTATTGACAACGTTTGGTGTATGGCACTTGCGATCTTAGGTGCACTTTGACTTTCGTGAAGTTCCCTGCCTGTATCACTTATACCTTGTGTTGTGTCTCTGGCCGCCATCGCTGCTGTTTGTATCGATTCGGCAAGCTCTGTAACAACGCCGCTATCGCTAAACGCCTTGACCGCTTCTCGAGTGGAAATTGCCGCATCTAGAATAGCCTTTGCAGCATTTTTGACAGCCTTGGCTGTTTCCTCTGCTTGACTTTTCGACTGAGAATTAGATGTCGGATTAGATGAACCAGTTGACCTTGAGCTTCGCATCCTTCTCATTGGTGTAATTACTCCTCAAATTTACTTAAGTATTCTTGCGCTTGTCCATTTGCATGAAAAGGACATTCATATTCAGCGGCATTTGTTGTTACTTTTCCAGTGTGTTGGTGTTGTCAAGTAATCTATTATTTTCTATTTGTATCTTCCATATGACGCACTTATTTAGCATTAACGATCTAAGGAAATACTCATCTTGGCTATCAATTGTATTCCTTCGCTGCTGATTAGTGTAAGAATATAGAATCATGTTGTCTTTCCATTATTCCGGCTCTGAGGTGGTTGCATTGACCCTTCATCCAGACATTTGCGAAACGAAATATATGTCTCTTACCTGAAGTAAACAGTGACGACTATTATTATTACTATTATAACAATTATTACTATTATAACAATTATTACTATTATTACTGTTCCTGCTGCAACATTCATCGCCCAGTTTGTGATTGATCTTTATGCTTAATTGTGGAAATGATGACGATGATGATCCTCCTCCGAAGCTTGTGACTTGAATGTATTTATCAAATATTGGAAGAAGAATTTTGATGTATAAAGAGGACTGGTAGTGATAATTCCAAGACACTACGCATCGAGTTCGACTTGACTGTATTGCTATCTTCCTTATCGCAGAAACAATTTCTTTTATTAGATGTTTCGCTTCTTTACGATCAATGTTGGGATCATGAGTAAACATGTGCAATAAATCTGGAACAATTACTAGACACGTGTCAAGTTGTCTAATGATATTAGGTAATTCATTAATAATTAGATTGGTTAGTTGATGGACTGTAAAAGCTCTACTTACAACTATTCTTTGTAAAGTCTCTTTTATGTCTAAACCATATTGCCTTATAAATTCTACAAATTGATAAAAATCTATACTATTTCCAGCGTCCACAATTACTACATATGGCAATAAAGGAGGTGACGATGGTGTTGATGATAAACTAAAGCCTTCTTGCCGCCGTAATAAAGATAGAGAGTAAATACATAGTCTGGTCAAGAGAATATTTGTAAATTTTCTATTATTTTTGCTATGATTATTATCGCCAATTATAGCTAATGTATTGCCATCCGTATTAAGGTTCTGAAGAGAAGAATCTAAAGCCTCGATATCGAACATCAGTTTGCTAATAAATTCATCATATGCTGTCTGGAATTTTGATGAGAGGATTGGCGATTGTGATGTTAGCGATCGTCTTTTGTTATACTTGTCATACAGTTGCTGTGGTTGTGGTAGATTTTTCCATTTCTTTTTCAGATTCTTTAGGGTAGAACCACATTTTGGGCATTCTTCTTTCACATTGATTGTCAAAAGATCCTGACATGCATCTCCTATTGTCTTCTTTAGTAACGTTCCGCACTCTGAACAGGAGTATTCTAAAAGTTGGTAATTCATTCTGGATGGAGTGACCGCTATATAAGACCTTATAATGAGTAAGGTGTGTTGCCATGGGGGAGGGATAGTTAGATTTATTTTTAGAAAAAATAATTGTCCATTGCCTGAACCGATATAGCACTGCAGAGACATCCTCGCACAGATATCTAGAGTAAATAGCTGTAGAGTTATAGCAAAAGCATACTATAACGTACCGGAATAAATTAGAAGATAGCTTTTCTTGAATACTTAAGAGCCAGCGATCCTAGTCGGCCTTCAAGATAGTGAAAAATACGAAGCATTAAGTTTAGAATGGGAAATGGCTCCATGTTGGAATTCGTACAAAAAAAGGGTGATAAACAAACCCAGATTGTCGATCACTAAGCTCATCGGCGCGAATAAAGGACCGTATTATAAAGTAAGCTTCGGAAAATTAAGGGCAATATAACAATTCCAAACCATCAATAGTTACCTTCATCTTGTCCTTAGTCATGTTCAAGAGCTTGACTACTAGAATGAATAATTTTTCCGACTAACGTTGACAGGAGAGTATGCCAATATTTTTCCGTCCTCACATTTTGGTCATACACATTCACGTGAATACTTTATTCATAGTTATCACATAACTTACCTACCCTACTTTGATTTATAGTTGGAACAGATGATGTATTTACATCTGCACAAATTCATTAATATTAGTAGAGAGGATCCCTAGTTCATGGCTTGTTCAGATGAGAAATGCAGGACACGGGTTGATGTATCAATATCCCAATGAGTTTAATAGAGTAAAAATGACATTTCTACGAGATAATAGTTGAATGCTAGATGAGATGGCGAAGCACATTTCTATAATACTATCGTTATACTTTTACGAAGTGGATCTGCAATTATTGCTTGAAGGTAGTGGACAAAGATAACTTCATAGACGTTCTTGAAGAAAGGATGAAGGATGATGAGTAACATGCCTGGCGTAGAATTATGGATCAGCAGTATATGGATCTATTTGATGTTGTAGTCTACTTGTTATTAGTGCTTTCTTTATCCTCCTTTACGTTTGTAAGCGCAGAAGTAAACCCAGTTAAACCATACTTCATTATATGGCTATCCAACTGCATGAATATTGATCATTAGCTTGTCAACCATTCAAGTGTCAATGCAGAATGGTTCAACCTTGGTCTGCACCGAATTTTGCAAGTGCAAATGAATTGTTACCTACCGATTGTCCTGCTGTGATTATGGCTTGGGTTAGTGAAGGATTAACTTCAGAATCAATTGATCCGATAATGGTTTGTTCTATTAGTCCTGTGATCTTACTTATTTCGACATTTTATCGAAATTGATTATAAATTATTTTAGCAACAGTTATCTATTATCGATTTCGACCTTTTATCATAGACATCTGAAGATTGTTGGCAATAAGCGCATACGTGTCCCTAGGAATTCTAGTATTGGTCTATGTACTAATTATACAAAGAAGAAGGTTCGGCAATATTCCCATATGGACATCAATGACGGTCGGGGCACTATTGATGGTGCTCTTTCAGGTGATAAGTGTAGAATCTGCTTTTGAAGCAATTAACCTAGATATCATACTATTTCTCTTCGGTATGTTCAGTATCGTGTCTGCTCTGGAGAAATCGGGAGTTTTAGGTATGATAGCAATAAAGATGGTTTCAAGAACTAAGGGCAACCCTAGTAATTTACTTCTAGTATTTGTAGTTGGATTGGGTATATTATCTGCATTTCTTGTGAATGATACTATTGCTATATTGGGTGTGCCACTGGCGATTTATGTTATGAGATCTGTTAAACCAATTCCTATCGTGCTATTAATTGGACTTGCATTTGGAATCACTATTGGCAGTGTTATGACCCCAATAGGTAATCCTCAAAATCTCTTGATTGCAATCCAAAGTGGAATACAACTATCCTTCATGACATTTCTAACAATCTTAGCGATTCCAACCATCATAAACCTTCTACTAACGTATTTAATCTTGAGAGTATATTTTAGAAGCGAATTATTGCAGATGCGGTACAATCTGATGATGATGATGAATCTGCCAGGGGAGAACAAGAAAAGTTCCAATGATGATAATACAGATTCCCAAATTGTAATGGGTAACACTATGCCCACAACGGTTACAAATCCAACTCTAGGCAAAATTTCTGTTATCGTCTTGCTTATTGTGATTTCTGGCTTCATCATTGTCGAAACTCTTCGGTTTTTTGGTATTATTACAGAGGGAAGATTTAGCATAAGTATCATCACCATAATGGGAGCAACGATATTGTACGCAATGAGCAAGGAACGGACTGAGTTAATAAAAAGTATTGACTATTCAATACTAGTTTTCTTTGCTGCGATGTTTGTCTTTACTACAGGCCTGTGGACATCTGGTCTGATATCTGAGATATTAACCTATATCCCTAATCCAGTACCAAGTGGTAACTTAGCAGGCAACAATGCAATAATTGCATCCATAAGTATATTGATTAGTCAATTATTAGGTAACGTCCCATTTGTTGCATTGTACAATCTGGTTATGATAGATAACGGCTTTGGAGGAGATGACATATATGAATGGATGATGCTAGCTGCTGCAAGCACAATTGCTGGAAATCTCACAATTCTTGGAGCTGCAAGTAATATAATTATCATAGGAGCAGCCGAATCAAGAGGGTTCAAGTCATTTGGATATATTGAATTCCTGAAGATAGGTTCTATAGTAACCTTGGTTAATGTCATAATTTACTACATGTTTATTTTGCTTATCTCTTACATATGACGAACACATGATCTAATCTAACTTAGGAAATAATTAACTGTCAAATTCGATAATTATTTCAAGTCACACATTCAAACACATGCTAGGGACAAACTTTTCCTTCCATTGTTATCGGAGATTCTATACTTGTTCAAACTTTTGCAATCTATTGTTTACAATCTAATGTTAAATTGGATTGGAAAGTACTTCTAAGCTGTAGTAAGGAGGCTTAACTATTCACATGAAACTATTCCCCTTTTTCTATTATCCGTTGTATAAGTTCTTGGCGTTTAAGTGCCTCATGTAGCTGTAAAAATCCGTAATTGTAGATCTGTTCTGCTTGTTAGGGAGTAACTGAACTTTACCTAATAACGTTGAATCTTAATGGACATTCCTATCTCCTTTCCATGAAGTAGGAAACACTATAACTACCCTGTGTATACCCATATCATTGATAATGAATCTAGTGTATGAATTCCTATACTTGGTGCGGTCACCGGGATTTGAATTCCCGCCCTATCTTGATAAAAGATCGAGTCCCGGGTTACGGGCTAGCCTCGTATCTTAGGATACATGGAAGGCCAGTGTACTAACCAAACTATACGATGACCGCACATATATTTACGCTCGCAAGCAATGGCTATTTATTTCTATGTTATAGTGTTTTACCAGTGATATATGCATCATATAATTTGAGTTACCTAAGCAAGGCTTATAATAACAACCTGCAATGAAGCTTGTGTGATGGGTGAATTATTTACCAAGCATGGCAATCATAAAATTCAAAAGATTAATGATTTTGAATTCCGGCTCGAAAAGAATGAAAGTAAAGGAATGAATGTTCCAGTTACCATTTTCTCAGACGATCTTCTAATTTCCAAGATGGTTACAGATCGAACGATCGATCAAGCTGCTAATGTTGCCACACTCCCAGGAGTAAGAAAGCATGTCGTGGTTCTCCCTGACGGTCACGAGGGCTACGGATTTCCTGTAGGAGGGGTTGCTGCAACGGATTTGGTCGAAGGCGTCATCAGTCCCGGAGGAGTCGGATACGACATTAACTGCGGTGTAAGACTGATCCGTACAAACCTGACTGAAAAGGATCTTTCAAAGAGAGGAATCAAGGAAGTAGTCGATGAACTCTTTAAGACAATACCTTCTGGCGTAGGAAAAACAGGTTCGATCAGATTAACGAAATCTAGCCTTGATGAATTTCTCGTTGAAGGTGTGAAATGGACTATTGAAAATGGGTACGGTAGTGAAGAGGACGCTGAGGTTTGTGAGGAGGGAGGTAGGATGATTGGAGCTGATCCAGATAGTGTTTCGGAGACTGCTAAGAAGAGAGGCATGAACCAGCTAGGAAGTCTAGGCTCTGGAAACCACTTTCTAGAAATTCAGAAGATAGATAAAATCCTTGATGAAAGGGCAGCTGCTGCTATGGGTTTAAATGAAATAGGCCAAGTGACAATTCTCATTCATTGTGGATCTAGAGGTTTTGGGCATCAAGTATGCAGCGATTACCTACGCCTTTCTGAAAGTATTGCAAGAAAGTACGAATTAAAACTAGTTGATAGGGAATTGGCTTGTGTTCCAAATAACTCCCAGGAAGGAATGAGCTATCGGAAAGCAATGTATTCTGCACTCAATTTTGCTTGGTGCAATAGGCAACTAATTACACATTGGACAAGAAAGACATTTGAAAAGCTGTTTGGTATGAGTGAACAAGCGCTAGATATGAAACTAGTCTATGATGTCTCGCATAACATTGCCAAAGTAGAGCGATACGATGTTAATGGCGAGGGAACACGTGATTTAATGGTTCATCGTAAAGGCGCGACTAGGGCGTTCCCAGCAGGAATGCATCAAGTATCTGAAAAATATCGAGCTGTGGGTCAGCCAGTTATCATACCTGGATCTATGGGAACTGCCAGTTGGATTCTACTAGGCAATAAAAAATCACTTGATTTGAGCTTCGGCTCTACCGCTCATGGTGCTGGAAGAACTATGTCGAGATCGGCCGCAAAGCGAGCATATTCCTTGGATGATGTCAGAAAAAATCTCACAGATAAAGGTATTTATCTCAAAGCTCTAACTAAAGAAGGTGTCGTGGAGGAAACACCGTATGCATACAAAGACGTCGATAGAGTCGCTACTATTTCTCATTCTGTAGGAATTGCAACGAAAGTGGCAAGATTAGTCCCGTTAGGTGTAATGAAGGGTTGAAGTCAGAAGAAGATCCAGATTTAGAAATCATAAAAGCTCGAAAAATGTTGAAGCTCAGGGAGCAAGCTGCTGCCACTGAAAAGCGACGAAAAATCCAAGATGAATCCAAATCTATAGAAAAGTCAAAGAAACAGACTTTTCTCAAGTATATTTATGATAGAGGGGATGAGGTTTTATCTGCCGCTGAATCTCAATTTCCATCACAAACCCTAGCGGTAATGAATCGCATACTCGATTTAATAGAAAGAGGAGACATACAGCAGAAGATATCAGGAGGAGAATTATTATCACTTTTCCGCATGTTGGGATTGAACATCAGAATGAACACCACTATAAAAATCGAAGATCATGGCAAGTTGGTTTCATTTTCTGATAAGTTGAAGGCTGATAGTATAAAAAATGAAAGTGAAAACGCAACCGGTTAGAACCAGTACATCTTAAAAATCAGTTTATAACCTATTTTAAACTTTCATCCAGTTGTGCAGGCGTGTTGGATTAACCCATGAACTCAGAAAGCAGGAAACCATTAGCTACTCTGTTCTAATTTTGAGGATCAATATGATCGCACGGAAATTCAGGCGTCAATACTATAAAATATCAAAATAGTTCTAGTGCTTGTAGTGTATCAGCAATCATGCGAACCTTATTTCATATATTGGAATCTCTAGGGCAGATACATTTTAATTCAATTGTCAACTACTGTTAGGAGTAACTACCTATTGAAAAAGTGCACCAAATGGATTACAGAGAACTCATAAATACGACAGGAGATTTTCAGCTTCGAGATATACCCAGTAACGAAAAGGCACTAATTTACAGGATAATCAACTCTGAAGGATCAACTTATAGAATCGCATCATCATCATCAAAGTTTAGATTTCGCCAGCAAAATTCCCAAGAAAGAAATGATTATGCGGTATTAAAAAGGCTTATTGAGCTTCGATATGTGGAAGAAAATCAAGAACAGAGAAAAGTCTTTGGTGGGAGTATGATATATAGGTTTACTACTCATGGTTTGCTCTATATTTTTGCGAACAAGCTGATCTACCCTCCTCAGCTACTCCTAAATTATAGTCTAAATACCGTTCTCAAAACGCTTGTATTTCCGTATTTTGAAACTAAAACGATAAGTCAAGGCACTGCTAGATTTTATGAGGCAATTACTGAGTATTTGACTGAATGTGCAAGAATATTGACAAATCAAAATTTCCCTCTAAAATCCGAACCGGAAAGTCATGATAGGAGAGACGATTCATTAGGTTATGAATTAGAGGAATTAATCAAGGTTCTCGCAGTGAAGGTGGCCTTAATGTATAGTGAGTCAAATCTATTAACCATTTCTTCTGCACTTGTGGAAAATGATAGTGCAAGAGTTTCGCTATATGAATTGGAAAGTTCAATGAAAGGTCTTATTGCTTCTGATAGGAAATTTATGCATTTCTTGGAAAAAACCAAAGGTGAGTTTGATGAAATTAGATAAATATCAGATTTAATATCTAGTCGCGAACGATGAATAGTGCTTTGGATCTCGGTCCTCTTTAATATGCTTAAAGAACTCTATAATTTCTTTCGACTATCATGTAGATTGGGTGGCATCTATTATATCTTACCTACTCACTCAAAGCGTTATCAAATCAAAACGAGGGACTCTTCATTGATATTGTTGAATATCTATATCCTGGTTAGTGACAGTTTTTTGAGAGATCTACTCCGACAGGAACAATGATTGCTAGATCTTCAGAATCAATAAATACATTTTATATTATTAAATTAGGCGTATAAAGTGCTAAACTGACTAAATCAAACCCGCCCAATCACTTGAGATTACATCTTTCAAATTTTGTTACAGCATTGAGTTGCAGACACTATTGCACTCTAACTTTTGTAATGTGTATAAGCTAAATGATTACAAGAGCAACTTCTTCCATCTTATGCGTCGAAGCTAATAACTGTAGACACTCATCGAGACGTGAGTTACCTAAGTTTGTGTACAAGCACTAAGCTCCCACCTCATCGTTCGATTTTAGTACTATCTGCAATAGAAAAATAAGGATTTACAAATAATATTGGAAGTTTTTCTTATCCTGGTCTTTTCATCTTTGAACTGCAAATTGACCACGATATATCCTTATGCTTATTACCGCATCTTATGAAATTGTATTTTATCATACTCTGATCATATGACGACGACGTGTTTGAAGATAAGTAGCACGGATCAAAAAGAATGTACTAATATTCTTACTTAATATCCTTAGATCAGTCATCACAAAATTAACCGCAATAAATGCTCCCGAAGCTAGAGCCAGAGACATGGGAAATGGCACAAGTAAAGAAGAAATGAGACCCATTCCTTAACATGAGCCCATCCATTTGAAATTGTATAGAATCATGTTAGTCGTGTTAATCCAATCCTTCATGTGTATATCTCCTCTTATCCAAGATACTTAATGCGATAGCCTGTCCTCAAAGCAACAGTATGCTCTGCGGTACAAGAATTTCAAGCTGAACTAGGTGCCTAAGGACTAGTATATATTCAAAGTAGCGAGTGGAGTAGTCATAAAATGTCAATCTTATTATTTTTTTACAAAGTAGGGCTAGTCATTTATTTAAAATAATAATATCTGACAAAAACCACCTGCAAAAATTGGACAATAGGCTAACTTAATATCTGTAGACCAAAAATGTCTACGTATAGGCATATTCCCGTAAACCGGCTTTTTCCGTCGACTTTCCTCCTATTTTGATCAGTACAAATTCCTTAATGCTATGATTGATAGAATCGAACAATCCCCTTCCTATCCCTCTGTGTAATCCTTCATATTCATCCATTGAAAGCTTCATCCTAGCGCCGATCTCCTCTTCTAGATTCATTTCAGATACTATTTCCTTATAGGCGGGCTGAATTACACCACTGAAAACCATTGCGCTGCTACCGCTACCATACGAACCGAAGCCTACCCTTTTGCCATCTAAATCAGTTCCCCTCTTATATTCAAACTCTAACGAACTTCTGAACCCCATATACATTGAAGCAGTATATAGATTGCCGATCAATTCGGAAGCCTCCAAAGAGCTCGCCATTTTCTTTTCATAAGCCTCGTGGTAAAGGGTTGTTTGCATAAACAATCTCCGGAACCTCTCATCTGATTTCATAAATTCTGTATCAGCCAGAATAGATTCAATAGTTCCCCTGGGATCTTTTGGAGAAGGCTCTTCTATCCCTACTTCGTTAATAACTTCTTTCCATCTAGGAAGGTTCCTCCACTCATGTCTTAAGAGATATGCCAAAGCCTTCTCACCCATTCGTCTGTATGGTAGATGAACACTGATTAGATCGATATGATCCGTAATGGATTCTCCTTCCTTTAGATCAATTAGTCCATACCTCAATGCCTTTTCTTTATAACTGTCAAAGGCCTTCCTGACCTGTATCAGATATAGTAGATTTGAATAATTCCCATTGACCAAAGGCGTTTCTTTTCCGAATGGCCGGTAAAAATCATACTCGTTTCTAATTATAGTCGACGTGACCTTTTGATCGAAGGCCAACAATCTAGGATTCTCCTTGATCAACATGGCTATTGCACCAGCTCCCTGGGTGTACTCAGCAGCCGAACCAATATCGTACTTGGCAATATCACTTACAATCACAATTGCAGCTTTACCATTATTTTCTTCGGCACGTATCCAATTTGCATTGTCATATAGAGCATAAGATCCGCTTACACATGCAAATTTGCACTCGATTCCTCCTGCGTGTTCAAAAGAACCTTCACCATAAACCTGCTCCAGCATCCCAATCACAAAAGAATTCATTGCTTTTGATTCGTCAAGTCCTGATTCGGTTGCTACATACATTCTCCCAATATCTTGGGGTTGCAAACCATTCTTCTCCATTAATGTTAGACATGCGTTGGCCGCCATACAGGCCGGATCCTGATTAACATCAACTATAGCCATTTTCCGAATCCCAATACCAAATTCTAGCTTCTGAGGGTCTATTCCCCTTGCCTCCGCAAACTCTTTAGAATCTACATAGAGCTTAGGAACGTAGATAGCCAGATCATCGATTCCTACTGGCATGATGATAAGACTTGATCTTTATAGACAATTTAAAGGTACTTCTAAGCTTATTTGACCAACTGTCTTAACTCGATTGACAATATCAAATGTTATATAATATGGCTAAAGTCCTAGAGGAAGGAACAATCAATCAAAAGTACCTAATTATGTTATAGTAGTTGTCCCTTTCGCATGGTCTATATCCTATCTGTTTTATGGACTCTATTATCTTGCTTGCGGTTAATTCTGTGGACCTTGCCCCTGTAGCGCTAACAACTTCTTCTCCAATAAGTGTCCCTCCGAAATCGTCAGCTCCATAATTCAAGGCCAGCTGGGCCATACCTATTCCGTTGGTTAGCCATGAGGACTGCAAATGATTAATCAACCCGTAGAAGACTATCCTAGAGATCGCAATCATCTTTAGCAAGCCCAATCCACCTGAAGAATACCTCACAGAACCGTCATTTTGCATTTCAGTTTTGTTGGGCTCAAAACTCCATGGTATAAATGACATAAAGCCTTGCGTCTTTTCCTGCAATCTCGCAATTAAGAGTAGATGATTCGCCCTCTGCTCTGTCGTCTCCACTGTGCCGTACATCATTGTAGCGGAAGACCTAATTCCCAGACTATGAGCTTCCTCCATGATTCTTAACCACTCATCAGTCTTAATTTTCAATGGGCTAATTATTGATTTTACGTTATCGTCCAGTATCTCTGCACCTGCACCGGGAAGCGAGTCAAGCCCAGCTAACTTTAATCTGTGAAGAATTTCTCTCGTACTGCTTCTCTCTACCCTCGCTATCATATCTATTTCAGACGCAGAAAGACCGTGGATACCGATTTCAGGATATCGCCTTTTTATTTCTCTAAATGCTTCTTCATAATATTCGACCCTAAGATTTGGATTATGACCACCTTGGATAAGAATTTGAGTTATGCCATATGCCTGCTTAGCCCCATTCACACGCTCTAGTATCTGCCTCAGAGATAATGAGTATGATTCCGAATGTCCAGGAGGTCTATAGAATGCACAGAATTTGCAATATGTTACACATACGTTGGTATAATTAAGTATTATATTACTAACAAAGCTGGCATCATTGCCAAATAATTTATTGCGCAAATAATTGGCGGAAATACCAAGAGAATAAACATCCTCAGATTCCAAGAGTCTAAGATAATCGCTTAAATTAAGACGACTTCCATCAAGAACGTTGTATATGATATCTGAAATATCTGACTTGTTGATCAAGTTCTGAGCAAACCCGGTCGCGCTATTCAATATACATGATATGTGAATTAATGATGTTATTTATTCGTTACAAACCCCAGAATTAATGAATTAACAAACAACATACCCATATCACAATCAGCTCGCTTTCTACTATACTCCAAATTCAATGGATGGAGACGAACCTTTTAGAGGCCATATAATGCCGTGGCATTCTAATTCTACTCGAACGGTTCAAGGCGCTAAAAATAAAAGAAGAAGATCTGACAATTGACCGAAGAAAATATTGTCCCTATTTGATAGCAGAGCATTGCATAGGTTTTATATTGACATTCACTGACATAAGTCAACTAGATTGCAACAAGGTATTGAAAGAGTAACCCCTGCACTCGAGAAGGCGATGACCGGCGAAGAACTATCACATAGTGATGGAATGCAACTCATGAATGAAGAGAACCTATTCTTACTGGGAGCGGTTGCAGATAATTTACGCAAGAAAAATAGCGGAAATACCGTAACATTCGTTTGTTCGTACTATCTCAATTATACAAACATCTGTGCCGCAAGTTGTCCACTCTGTGCTTTTTATAGAAAGGGTCAAGAGGGAGACGCTTATACCCTTACCACTGAACAACTCATCGCAAGGGCTAGAATAGCAGTGAACGAATTGGGAGCCACGGAATTGCACATTGTTGGAGGATTTCATCCGAAGTTGGGACTGGATTACTATGAACGCATGATCCTTTCTATTAAAAGGGAATTCCCTCATGTATGTGTAAAAGCACTCACACCAGCTGAAATTTTTTTCATTTCCAAGCTGACAAGGAATTCCGTAAAGGAAATACTGAGCAGACTGAAGGATTCTGGCCTGGACGCATTACCCGGGGGCGGTGCAGAAATTTTTCACGAGCAAACAAGAAATTTGATTGTGAGGGGGAAATGTTCCGGTGAGGAATGGCTTGATACTGCCCGCCAAGCCCACGAAATAGGCTTGAGGAGCAATTGTACGATGCTTTTTGGCCATGTTGAGAAACCTGAACACATCGTTGATCATATCATTCGGATCCGAGAGTTACACAAGAATACCAACGGCTTTAATACATTCATCCCCCTAAAATTTAGCCTAGAAAATACTGAACTTGAGAAGAACCATATGATCCAGAGAGAAAGTCCATCGACATACGACCTAAGAGTTATAGCGGTTTCGAGGATCCTACTATCAAACGTACTAAACAATATCTCTGTATATTGGATAGCCCTTGGAAAGAAGTTAGCCCAAGTCGCGCTTCATTACGGTGGCAACGACCTAGTCGGGACAGCTTTCTCTGAGGAAATATTCAAAGCAACGGGAAAGCATAATATAACTTCAACAGAGGAGCTAATCAATTTAGTCGGTGAAATTAATAGACAACCTGCACAAAGGGATACATTTTTCAATATTCTCAAGCGTTTTTGACTAGTATTCGGGAATATCTTCCTATATTTTTGGACCCTTCTAATATTGGCCATGTATACCACCAGGGTATCATTCCTTTCAACAGATTTCACCTAACCTTTGATCAAACTTGAGATATTTTCCTTCAGGATTCCTTTATTAGATGCCAGTTCAAACATTCTCTGGATCGATACAATACCTTCTGTTCCCATGTCTATAGTTAGCCGGTTTACGTACATTCCTATGAATTTACCGATCACGTCTCTGGCCTGACCTCTGCTGTACGTCATGGCATAGTCCACTGCGTCATCAAAATGGCTAAGCCCGTAAAGGATAGAGTCTTTAAACAAATGCTCAAATTCCTTAATCTGGAAATCTGACATAGTTTTTGAATTGGCCACGTTTATTCCAAGTGGAACTGCCAGACCATTTGTGATATCACTCCACCATCTTCCTAGATCTAGGACCTTTAAGAGACCATATGCATCAAAAGTGATCTGCCCTTCATGAATTACCAAACCAGCATCCACTTCTCCTTCCTTTACAGCACTTGGTATCTTGTGAAAAGGCATCTGAATGTAAGGGTAGTTCCCTAATGCAATCCTTGAAATCAAGTATGCTGAGGTCATTCTTCCAGGTATGGCAATCGTGGTATGACTGAGTTCAGGAATTGTGAATCTTTTCTTTGAAATAATCACTGGACCATAATTTAGGCCAAAACTGGCACCACAGCTCAAGATAACGTAATTTCTCAGGTATGCATATGCATGCGCTGAAATCGCAGTGACATCAAGTTTGTGATCCAATGCCCTATTGTTAAGGGTTTCAATATCCTCTATTACGTGCTTGATTTCAAACGCACCGCTATTCACCTTGCCTGATGCAATCCCATAAAACATGAATGCATCATCAGCGTCAGGAGTATGACCTAAGCTTAATTCAACCACACAACGTTGAATGTATCAGAGTCTTATATGCTTCTCCTTACCATTTGCCATAGCGAGAGGGGATACCACATGCTGCCTTTCACTGTACGACGACGATGATTCCACTGTTTCTGATAACGGAATAAGGTAATATGACCGTCTTACTTCACAAGAAATTAGCACCTTGCCGACTGATGATGCTTATTACCGATCGGAAAATCCTCAATTGAGTGGCAATGAAATTGAAGCCCTTATCACTCAATCTCAGCGCCGAGTCTGAAAGGCCTTAAAGAGATTGCATGAGTATGATACTAGTTTCGAGGCCGGTAAAGGGTATCTTCTTAACCATGCCAGTTCTAAGATACGGCTCATAATTATGTACGTCGACTTAGTCGGTTCTACCAATATGAGCATGACATTGCCCGTCGACAAACTCGTTACCATAATACGAGCGTTTTCATACGAAGTGACTTCTGCAATACAGAGCCATGGTGGGTATGTATTAAAGTATGTTGGTGATGCGGTTATTGCATTTTTTCTTTCAACCTCAAACAGGATCATTGCTTGTATGAATTCAGTTAGATGTGCTCGGTCTATCTTGAGTGTGGTTAAGAACGGAATTAATCCAATCCTAAATCAATATGATTATCCTGAGTTGAGTGTAAAAATAGGAATTGACGAAGGAGAGAATGTGGTTGTATTATATGGACAAGACAAGAGTTCGTTAGTCGATATCCTGGGATATTGCATGAGCATAGCCTCCAAGATGACCTCCATTACGGAAGCCGATCAAATTACAATTGGTGAGGACGTGTATTTTGAGTTAGATTCTACTTTGAGAAAAAAGTTTTCTGAGATTACGTCACAGGTCGACGAGTGGAAATATACAAATAGAATAACCGGGAACTAATACAAACTCTTTGTTATGTCCTAGACATCACCAATAGCAGCTGGGGCTGGCAGTTGTGTGACTAGTTTGAGTTAACCGCGTAAGATTAAATCCCGATTAACGCAATTGAATTATAAGTATCTGCAGTAAAATAATAGCCTTGAACTCGTTATGAGGTTGCCTTTAAAGGATACTAACAATAGTAATATTCAAGAAATAAATTCCATTCACTATCGCGTCGGAGAGTGTTTCCTACGCTCTATCTCTTCCAATATCTCGATGCATGAGGTAAACGTTATGCTCGCAGATGGGACTGTGACGCAATCACCTACATTTGATCTTGAAAGAGTTTCGAAATTCTACGAACGCTTGATACGATCCCTATCTGGGTGGCAAAGTTATGGCATATCACGGTCCAAAATTGAGGATTTGAATAGGATCTATTGCGAATTTAGGAAATCTGTGGGCAAGTATGATGTCAGAGGGTATTTTGGAGTTCAATTTCATACTCTACCTTATTATCAGGTAAATAAAAAAGTGCTTGACATACAAAGAAATCTCCGAGAATTGGAAGAGAAAGGCATTCGATATTATTCCCAGATATCTCAGCAAGCGAATAATATGATAAAGGAGGAATTGTCATTTAGGGAGCTTGGGAACATGAGTGAGGAAGAGTTATTTAAGAACCTACTTGAAAATGAAGGACTCTATGGTGACCTAGTGAAGAAAGCTGAGTCGATTGAGAGTGAATTCCCTCAATTCCTTAACATTGATTATCAAAGGAAGTTACTATTCAAAGAATTGGAGAACCTCGTGATAGAACTATACCAGGTTTCACCGGTTTTAATTGATTACAATAAATTAATGCAGGGAGAAGTTGGTGTTGCCATGTACGTGGACATTGGGACTATTAAGAATGAAAAAACGGGAGTAATTGATCCCTTCGTAAATACTAAACGGTTGTCTTCGGTCGACGCCGAGCAGATTATTTCTGCACTTCTACAGGTTCAAGATGCGATGGATAGGATATGACACAGCTTTTCTTCATTTAGGCCGACTTGAGTCATATCACATTAAATTGGTATTGCTCCTGATTCAAAGAAAGATATACCGATATGACATATTGGAATGACTTGGTTGACATAAACAGGACCATTAAGGTACTATCTCTTGCGACTTTTGGGGTACACATTAGAGCATTATTCTATTGGGCGATTATCAACATATAGATCAAGTAAGCAACTTCAATATAGGTAAAGGAGCCTAATGAATATTCTCAGATAAGATGCTTGAAGATATAATAAAGGATCGAATCGACTCGAAAAAACCACGAGAAGAAGGACTAACTTACATGATTGACAGGCTACCTAGCATGGATAGCGAAGGTATTGAAACTCTTTCACCGTTAGTAGATATGGTGAAGATCTATGGAGCATATCCGCTTTTGATTCCTGACATTATTCTCGAAAAGAAAATAGGGATTTACCACAAGCATGGTGTTCAAGTGTCGTTGGGAAGTACAATGACTGAGTATGCGATAATCGAAAATGTGTTTGAGAGGTTCGTAACTGAGGCCTCTAGAATGGGCATTGACGTTATAGAAATAAGCGAAAACAATCGTGATTTGAGTTTGGACGAAAAAGAAAAAATCGTCAATACTATTGAATCAAAGGAAATGCGGTACTTCTGGAAAATTGGAAGAAAGGATCCTAGGCATCAATTGACCGTTGAACAGATTCTTTCAAGAACTGAACAAAGCATCAAGCTCGGTAGTAATAAGGTTATACTGGAGGCGAATGAAGGGATGGGTGTAGGAATTTATGACGAACGTGGAGCAGTGAAATGGCACCTAATGGGTGCACTCACATCAAAATTTCCTCCAAAAGCGTTTGTTTTTGAAGCCCCACTTGAATCGCAACAATCGGCTCTTATAGCTGAGTTTGGACAACGCGTAAACTTGGCAGAAGTTAGGCCAGATTTGCTCATGTCTATTGAAACACAACGAAGAGGCTTAATGTCAAAAGCAGCGTACGGGGTCTCCTACTTTCGAAAGGATCCTGAAGGTGGTCCTGCGTCCAAATTTATTTACTACATAATAAAAACTAAATACCCTGTAGAACAGAGTGAATTGATCCGAATTAGTCATTTACCCAGGAGAACAATTCAAAATGCCATTGAAGATCTTAAGGAACAAGGATTAGTCCTAGAGAAAAATAGCCTGGATGATACGAGACGTAAGGCCTATTATCCAGTACTTTCTGAATGGCTCTAATATTTTCAGTCGCTATAGACATCACTTAGTTCAAATGGGTGCTCGAATTGGATGTCAATCATTTTAGCTTGACACAGGAACCTCAACTGCCTAGGTCTTGAACAGTGCTTGATTTCAACCGCCTACGATAAAATCCCATCACGGCTCAAAAGTTCTTGTAACTTAAATGTATTATATCTGCCTCAATACAAAATCTATAAGTTTTTAAATCTCAGCGATAAAAATTAGAAGGAGAAGGCTACGTAAGCAGGCGAATATTTGTGACCAAACAGGAAGAAACTACCACTGAACAGAGAGTTCAACCCAGTGACGAGACGTTAAAAGTGCCAAGATCTAATGGAGGTCAACTCACTACCGAACCGGATTCGTCTCTAGATTTCGCCCAGGAACTAGTAGACTATTCAAAGCGTTTGGAAACATGTCGAAAAACGCTCCACCTGGCTGGTAAGACAATCAAAGTAGGGACCACACCCAGTGAGATACTCCATGAAACGAGAAACTACACTCTATTACATTTTAGGCCTATGACAAATAAGACCTTTTCGACTCCAATATTAGTCGTATACGCCCTAATGAATAAATCGTACATTCTTGATCTCCAGCCTGGAAAAAGTTGGATCCAAAATCTTCTTCGCCAAGGGTTTGACGTGTATCTGATTAATTGGAACGCTCCATCATCTATAGATAAATACATTTCTTTTGATGATTATGTGAATTACTACTTGGACCATTGTGTTGAAATTGTAAAGAAAAAAACAAACGTGGAAAAAGTTACTTTGCATGGTTATTGTCTTGGTGCAACGATGTCAGTAATGTATGCAGCAACACACCAGGAGAAAGTTAGAAATCTAGTGACTATTGCCCCCATAATAGATGCCGATCAAGACTCAACAGTCCTGGCAAATTTTGCCAAGAATATTGATGTCGATAAACTTGTAGATACTTTAGGGAATTTTACTTCTGAACAACTTTACACTTGTTATTCGATTCTTAAACCCTTTAAGCAGGGGGTAAACAAATACATCAACCTAGTGCAAAATATTGACAATAAAAAGTTCGTAGAGAACTTTCTAGGAGTCGAGAAATGGCTTTATGACACCCCCCCTATTGCAGGTGAAACATTTAGACAGTGGATAAAGGACATATACCAAAACAACTTGCTTGCAAAAAACGAAATGCGAATAAAAGAAATTTCAGGCAGGAACAATCACGCAGCAGATGATCATAACATTATAGATCTTTCTAAGATCACAGTTCCGCTACTAAATATAGTCGCTGAAGAGGATCACTTAGTTGCGCCGGCATCCAGCTCTGCGTTGAATGACTTGGTATCGAGTAAAGATAAACGTTTGATGAGATTCCATACTGGTCATGTAGGGCTTATTGCGAGCAGTTATTCTCAAAATAACGTTTTGCCTAAAGTAGGGCAATGGATAAAATCTAGATCCCAATAACCCATGATAGATCGTAGTGGACGCGATAGCTTAAATGAACCAGATGAATGTTTTTCCTTTCATGAACTTTTTATGATGACAATTAACTCGCTGACCAATACGTATTTTGCAAGATGGTATGAGAGGATGTCTGCTTTTCATGAAGATCGTGCCGTTCCCTTTGGTTTATATGATTAGGTACGTTGAAATTGCACGACCGCGTTCAGTAGAGAAGAAAAAGCGGGATTGAATCCTCTAGGGGGATGGTATCAATAAGATCATGGAGTTCTAATTTTTTACTAATTATGGATCTGCACCTTGAGGCCAACCAATTGCACATATCAAAAAAGGGAATATAATGCTGTTGACATGACCCCTTGAACCTTGCAGTATTGGTAGAAGATATCGTAAGGCACTTTGCAACTGCTAGATTATGTCACAAAAAGAATCATGCTCTTTAAGGGTCGCAAGTGAATATTTCAGCCGAATAGTATCATTGCAAGTTATGAATTAAAATATCAAACTGATAACTGCAACGCTTATTCGAACCGGATAACATAAAATAGTTGATTGGTAATAATTTTTCAATTTTCATAATTAACTGAGAAAATTTCAAGAAAACTCTAGAGCTCCTGCCTGTGCTTAGATTCCCCATATCCATGGGGTCATACCTCGGTGACCATAAACCTTTTTAAGAGAAACAAAATTGAACTAAAATATGCAGTATTTCACCGCCCTTAAAATGGGTGAAAAGAGGGTCAAATCAGCCCAGGATTTCTTGAAGATTTATGCGGGAAATGCTATGCCTGCCTTAGCGCTAAAGGATAACAAAGCCGACCAATGGGAGCCAGTAGGCGAAGAGAATCTTTACGGAGTTGTAAAGGAACCAAATGGATACATGATTGTAATATGCGACAAAAATGGAATCGCAAAGAGTCTCGCAAATTGGTTTAGTGAAGAAGAAAAGAACAGTATAGTATCTAAAATAAAGTCAGAAAATGCAATTGAAGAGTACGTAGGGCGATTGTCACTCCCGGTTTAAATGTTACAAGTTCATACTCGAACTAAGCACTTGTAATAGTAACAATTCATAGTATGTCTGATAATAAATTGCGAGCCTATTATTCCTTACATTGTAAAATATTCTTGTTTAGAATTATTCTTGTGTCCGTGTCTCATCAAATCCAGTGCCTTGTCCGATTCACGATCAACGTACACTATAATTAGTCCTGCTCAAGCAAGTTCCATCTACAATTTCCAAATTGAATTGGCTACGATTGCCGCAAATAACTTGTGATTGAATTAGGCCACTAAATTTCTCATCTATCTTGATTGTCCCAGGATAAGAACAGAAGACTAATCTGCCCTCCGGTTTTTCCTCTTTCTTTTACTTTGGATGATCCCTATCAGTTGATATCCATACTCAAGGTTATGCTTAACATGATTTATCCCATGAGACTTATCAGGAACGAATTTATCGTCAAGAATGTTCTCAATGTATATTTTTGATCTTCTCACCGACAGGATCGCATGCTGAACCTGACTATCCAATAACTTCCTCCCCAATTCTTTTTCCGCTCTTTCCTTGAATTCCTTTTCGTCTCCAGCAATGTTATAGTACTTTTCTAGCTTGGTGTAATTGCTACTTAGGTCCTTGATGCTATTCAAGTCGTACTCCGACAATCCCTTAAGAGCGTCATGGACTGAATCTGTGGTTCTTCCTGTTATCTGGGCTAAACTATCAACTAGCCCTTTGTCCGATATCACTCTTTCAGTGACTGGTTTACGTATCTGATTAGGTAGAGCCTCCTTAGAGAAATCCAAATTCAAGGATTGTGCTAAGTGTTGTTGAGCTTTCTTAGTTCGATAATATGCTTCAGCATTATACGAATCAATGCGTACTCCCGAAGCATCTTTTCCACTGTGGATTACGGAAATCACATTCACAAGTATTTCCGGGTAGCATGCCTTTAAGGAGTCGCTGAAATTTTGAAAGTTTTCATTAAGATCCTTGTAGATGTTAAATACGACTTGATCAAATGTTTGAAGGTTCTTTTCATCTGTAGTCCGACCCTTCCTTATTTCTCCCACAGAGATAGTAAGTATGTCCGATAATTCAGAAGGACTAAAATAATATCCAGTTGCTCTTGCAGCGTGAACAATTACTCTTACTGCCTCCAAAAAACTAGGCTGAATTTGAAGCTCCCGTACAGATACCTTCTCTACATATGACATTGAGGTAGAATACAATGGATCATCCGATGATATTTTCAAGTTATTGAAATAGTACAACAATTCTTCGTACAGGGACTTCCTGAAACGCGTACTGGTATCGTCTTGTATACTCTGTTTGAGATCTAAATTCATGCTCTTCCTTTTACTTGCATCCATGCCATTTGAATCTCCTATTGCTATAAGTTCTCCCCACTTTGAATGGATAGTTGTATAGTTGAGGTTATTTTCCTTAATGAATACAATTCTAACAGGAATAAGTGTTGCACATTACTTAAATATGTCATGACCATATTTAACGTTACTATGTACGGGTAATTTTATCACTATTCCTGAGCTAGTAGAATTTAGTGAGAAAACTAGTTGGGATAGATACGTGGTAAAGTCGACAACTACTAATTGTCAAGCATCTATTCTGCAGATGGATACATCGTAGTCAACTAAAGATTTTTCCCGGCGTCCATTGCACAATATTACTTGTAAGCCACTGTATCATTTTTTCTCTTAGTCATTCTAGTTCAACGACCCAATAACTGTCAATTGCGCAAAAACTGTGACCGCTTGTCTCTGCTCGATGTTCTGATCTGTGTCAGATGATCCACTACCATAGGCAGGAATGTTCCTACGTCCGTCACCACCCCGATTGCTTGAGTTGTGCCTCTGTCTAATAATTTTGTTACCACGGGTTGGCTGATATCTACTGCAACTACCTTTACTGATGACGGTAGCATATTGCCTACTGCAATGGAATGAAGCATAGTCGAAAACATCAAGACCATCCGAGCATTATCCAGTAATTTTTTATACCTACTTTGAGCTTGGACTACATCAGTCACGACATCAGGAATGGGACCATCATCTCTAATGGAACCAGCCAAAACGTACGGCACTTTCTTTGAAACGCATTCATACATTATCCCGCTACGTAGAGCACCTTTTGTCACCATTTTTTTTAATGATCCTGCTTTGAAAACTTCGTTTATAGCTTGCATATGATTTCTATGCCCTCTTACTGCTAGAGTTCCATCTCTTACGTGCATGCCAAGAGAGGTACCCATGATTGCGTTTTCGACATCATGAACTGCTAATGCATTACCAGCAAGGAGTCCATCGACATATCCCATTCGTATCAACTGTGCTAAGGCACCCGAGGCACCAGAATGAACTATAACTGGTCCTGATACTACAACTATTTTTCCATGAGATCTTTCTTTAGTATTGTAAATGTCATAAGCTACTTTTCGAGCGATTTGTTGAGTTGGTCTTTCACTCGAACTCGAGCTACTCATGAACTGAAATATATCCACTCCCTCTCTTGGACGTTCCTGAGGAATGATTCGAATTCCTTGCTCTCCTGTGACAATCATGTCTCCTTTTCGT
This sequence comes from uncultured Nitrososphaerales archaeon, assembly GCA_963841565.1. GTDB lineage: Archaea > Thermoproteota > Nitrososphaeria > Nitrososphaerales > Nitrososphaeraceae > TH5896. The sequence goes on along the minus strand of CAWJCY010000006.1, from coordinate 175,084 downwards.
ATCTCACGTATCATCTTACATTGAGCTGTCTTGTTTTCAATGTCCAATGTGATGCATTTGTCCATCATCATATTCTTTACATTTATCCAAGCGCTTCTAAAGTAAATTTGAGTTGGATTATTAGTAGTGCTATAGAAAGAATTAGGCAATACCATGTCCTTTCTGGCTGCTTCTAATACAACTTCATCTACATAGAGCGGTTGTGCTCCTTCGCGGTACACCGATTCCAGTAAAATATCTAAATGGTCCCTGTCTTTCCCTATTATAAGAAGACGCGAAGTACTCTCTTCTCCTTTTTTCTTGCCGACACGAAATTCTAGAATCTGAAAGTCCCCCTTGAGATCCATTATGGTATCTAGAATTCTGCCTAAGATCATCGAATCAATTAGATGGCCCCTAACTTCCACTTCCTGGGCATGGTCTATTTTTTTATCCACTTGTTTGTACTTAGATCTACTTGTTCATTTTAAGTTTTCATTAGTCGCTATCAAATACCATTGCAATACTTGTGTTGAATTTGCTTTTATGAACTGGTAATTATTTAATTGCAATTTAAAATCGATATTGAGAGCGCGTGAATTATCGTAGATTTAATAAGACAAGTTTGAATATAATTTATTTATGGTCCCAGATGAGCTGATCTATTTCACAAACATTCACTCAGAAAAAGAAGCGTCTTTAGTACGTTTTAGAAGCAGTAGTACATCGTTACCATCTTCACCATCCATTGTATAAGTAAAGAACTGTTGAAGTATACTGGACGGATATCCTTGACTTTCATATGTCTTAGCTTGAAAAGCCAATTCGAATCTATCTACTCCATGAACAAGCTGTGACGTATCAGTCTTATTTTCAAGATACTCTTTCCAAATATCTGCATATTCCTTACGTATTTCCGCAGGCAAGTGATTTAGAATACGATCGATTGCCTCAGTTTCTTTGATTCTCTTTTCATTACTAGAGATTTCGTTTGGTTCATAGTCTCCAATGATTGATTCCCCCAGATCGTGCAAGATTGCCATCTTCAGGGCTCTCTCTGTCTGCATACCTAATATGTCAGAGAATACCATGACCATAGTACTCATTGCATACGTGTGATCTGCCACAGATTCAGGATTCTTAACTTTTACCTTGCTGATCCATCCTGATCTCTTTATTGATTTCAATTCCATCACAAAATTAAAGAAATTTGCCAACAATTGATAGTTAACGGGTAATAACACCATCGATGTTGTCCTACAATTGCCTAATAAAAGATTTCGCTCATGAATGTAACAGACTAAATTTCAAAAATTAGCAATCCATCAATTTTGATTTCAACATCTGGCATCGTAGCTCATACTCAAAACCGAGCTTTATACTTGGACAAATTTGTCATTTGGCTTTTCCAAGAGTATGTGAATTTTTACCCTGTTACTATGTTGAATACAAGACTAATATTTTTTGTACTATACTAACTAAGAAAGATATGGCATGCCTATTCCTTTTATCTAGTTTTAGTTTACCAATTTAAATGGACTTTAATTGTATTGAAACGTATAGTTAAACTTAAGAACACAACCTAAAATCCATGATCTTTTTGAAGCCAGACTATTGAGCCAAAGGTGAAGAGGACGAAAGCTAATGTCTCTTCATCCATGCACTATCTGGAATGCCAAGCCGCTTATTGGCTGTTCTAGCCATAACGAAAAATAGATCAGAAAGTCTATTTAGATAAATTATCGCGAGAGGATTGATTGACTCAGCTTTTGATAGGGTTACAACTGAGATCTCTGATCTTCTGGCAATGCTTCGACTCAGGTGCATGTGACCGGATTCAAGACTGCCGCCTGGTAGTATAAAGAAAGAAATTGGTGCAAGTTCCTGCTCAAAAGTGTCTATAGTATTCTCAACCTTGGTTATCATTTCTTCATTTACTCGGGGGCTTCCATAACGGTTATCGGTAATCGGGCTATCATCGGCTAAATCTGCACCAAGGATGAACAGATCGTTCTGAATCGTCAACAGAATCTTAACAAAATCTGAGAAACTGTTGACATGTTGAGAAGATTGCAAAGTTGCCAAGATTAAACCAACACTTGAGTTTAATTCATCGACTGATCCATAAGCAATTATTCTTTCATGATGCTTTGATATTCTCCTCCCGCCTATAAGTCCTGTCTCTCCTAGATCTCCAGTTTTAGTATAAATTTTCATAAGCTATGATAGTAGTTCACTCAAGATTTAATTTAATTTTTTATGTCAATGTTAGTCCTCAGTGAAAATGCCGCTTCTGTCTGATCGTAAATGAGGTAATTTTTGCAGAAATCGGTAAACGCAAACTACGAAAAGGCTGGTGCCGCAATAGCCACTTAGTATGAATGAATTTCGGCTTTGTGTTCTCTTAAATACTTTTTTTTCTTAAATCTTTCATTACACTTTTCACATTTGAATGGCTTTTCAAATTCGAGCAAGAATCGTTCCCTTCTTTCTTCAGGAGTTTCAATTAATGACTCTGGTTCACTTTCAGCTGAGTTTATCATGATGAATTATAATCAAAACCATATATGTTAGTATATTTAGCTTGAGTAAGAAATTTACATTAGAAAGATTCCTGCTAATGGTACTGAGAAATTACATGTAGCTACGCAGTTTGACGGATAACTTAGGGACGTACTGAACCTGTTGTAATGATGGTAAACCGACGAGTTGGACTTCCAAAAGTTGATGATATGTTCAGCCACAATGACAAAATTATAGGCATAAGCGTTAGCGCTGTGAAGTACACTGAATATATGTTGCATAACCCAGGTCACTGACGGAGTTAAACCAAGGAATCCTTGAATTGTTAGGCCAGACTCCAGAGGATTGGCCTAGTTGACCATATAGGGTGTTTTTCTTCCCCCTAAAATTTCTATAATATTCTGAGCAGCAATTTCTGACATTTTCGAGCGAACCTGATATGTCGCACTTCCGATGTGCGGCAAGAGCACTACATTCTCCATTCTGATTAGCGGACTATTAGCTTTTAATGGCTCGAATTCAAAAACGTCTAGTGCGGCCCCAGCAATCCACTTGTTCTTTAGTGCTTTGATAAGACTCCTTTCATCAATTACTTGACCACGAGAAGTGTTGATTAAGTAGGCCGTATTTTTCATTTGCATTAGTTTTGACTCGTTAATCATTTTACTGCTTTCAGTGTTTAAATTAGCATGTATGGAAAGAAAATCACTTTCTCTTAGGATTGTATCCATATCTACATATCTGGCACCCATTTCAGATTCGAGTATTTTTCCTAACCGGCAGCGGTTGTGGTAAAGGATATTCATGCCAAATCCTTTCGCTCTTCGGGCTACCGCTCTACCTATTCGCCCTGCACCAATTAGCCCCAGTGTCTTGCCGTAAACATTTGACCCTAGAAAAAGTTCAGGTGACCATCCTACTTTCCACTTTTTCTGTCTTATGTAATTGTCTGCAAGTACAATTTTTCTGGATATAGCAAGAATTAAGGCGAAGGTCAAATCGGCAGTTGCTTCAGAAAGAACTTGCCCAGTGAAAGTAACAGAAATCCCCCTTTTTTTTGCTTCTACTATATCAATATGGTCGTGTCCAGTGCTTAAAGTACTAATGACTTTAAGCTTAGGTCCTGCATTCTTCATAACCTCCCTGTCGATATGCTCATTCAGGCTGCAAAGTAGCGCATCTTTACCCACAACATTTCTCAAGATTTCCTTTCTAGAAGGTGAGAACGAACTTCTATTCATCGTAACAGAGTATTTCCTTGCTAACATGCTAGGACCGGGTTCAGGGATTTTCCTCATTATGTAAACAGTCCGTTTGATCCTCAATAGGATACTCACCCAAATTCTCCTATGAATAGGTTCTTGTGTCCTTGCAAAACATTCTGAGTAGCTTGTCAAATCATATTTTCCTCAAATGTATTGTTGAAAAAAATTAGCTACCCATCTATTTCTGAATTACACTTTATGAATTTATTATTCATTAACGAACTTTTTGAACTCCGCAGTCATAATCTGCATTGGTTATATCATAATCTACAGGTAGCATAAATCTATGATCCTAAGAGAAGGCTATCTGCCTAGAACCCAAAAAAAATGTCACTTAAGTTGTTACATATTGCGACTTATTCATTACATCACACTTTCCATGCAAGCTGGCAGCGACCCGTTATGCCTAAGGGTATAATCTTTCAGCAGTTCCGTTTTCAAATTTTCTAAGGTTCCATGATTAACCATATAACTGAATCTTTGTCCCTTGCCTATGCAAGGATCTAAAATGGAATTTAACAAGGTTGCTTTGAGGTTCTGGGATATTCCTATGTACAATATTTTCATACTAGCATGAACTTTGAACAATCCTGATTCTTCGGGTACAATAGAGCTGATAGTTTCTCGATTGAAATCAAGCCATTTTGACCATTTCTCCTCAGTTGATTTTGAAATTTCTTCAATTTTGTCACTGCTCCCCAAATCCATTTCCAAAAAACTCTATCTTATTTAGTATATAATTGCTATCTTTTCTTGTGTCGGCCGGATTGTTAAGACTCCTTCCAATGCAATGGTAAGCTTCTAGTGGACCAGATGCTTATGCTTGTTGCCGGGAAGGCTGGGATAAATCATAGCTTCCGCCATAAAGGCGGGCCATTTCACCCATGTCTCTCTGCAACTCCAGAAAATCTCGTCCCTTTACTGTTGTCCTATAGGTTCTGGCAGATCTATCATATTCTATTAATTCTTGCTGTTGTAGAAAAATAAGGTAATCCTTGAGCTGATTATAGTTGACGAGACTCTTGTACATAATGTGCGATCTGGATTCCCCGCCAATTGCATTGGCCGCGTTCAATATAAGTCCAATAATGTCAGTTCTGCATCTATACTTCATATTCTTGTTCTGTCAACATCATGGTGATTGTTGAGTATTTAAGGTGAATCAAAGTGAGTACTTGATCTATGCTTTATTTTTTTATTATGTTAGATTTTTAAGATCCCGGGAGTATTATCCTGTGCCTTTGTGGTAAATCTAGCCTAGGGGCAAGCTTGATTAGTTGTGAGTATGTGTGTAGATGGAGAACTTTGGAGTTATTCTCTTCAATATCCATCGTTCCTGCAAGTAATACCAATTAATTTAGACTTTAGCATGGAACAATGTACGTATCACGTCTTATTTCGTTTGCTAATAGACATAATTCTCAGCAAATATTAGGGTCAAATTGCAATTGGATAATACAATACGATATACTTCGCAAGCTCATTTAAGCACAGAATGAAGAACCGAATTTGTGAAGGGATTAGTGATCGGAGGAAGACTGGCAAGCAATAAATACATCATTGCAGCCTCGACAGTTGCATTTTTTCTTATTATGATGATGCCAAATTACAGTGTATTAGCCTTTACGGAGCATGGAGGCGGAGATAAACCATCATCAGATACAATGTTTTTCAGGATACTAAAAGGAGACTTGAATGTATGTTCACCTAACTACCAATATAATATGACAATATGTCAGATGGTTATGAAGGACGAAGAACTTTCACCTTATGTTTGGGACGTTACAAACAGTACTCGCACTAATAATGCTACAAATACTACAAGTTCTACAAATAGCAGTAGTTATCCGCCATTGTCAGTTAATCCTGAAATGGTAATCAATGAAGAGCAGCTTCAAGCGTTACTGACCAATAGCTCCTTAATCACACCTAAAGGAGTTGAAAGTGTAGGTCAGAACGATACTGGTACTAGTGTTAGTAACGATACTCAAGGCAATGACGTCGGGAAAATATATGTTGATGAATATCCACAGTATGAGCCTCTAGCTATCGAACAGCCACTAGAAGAGAAGATTGCTATCGATAATTCTTTAGAGAGGCCGTGGCAAAGCAATCAACAACCACTATCCATGAATAACCAAACAGTATCGAATGGGGTTCATGATATAGAAGAGCCAGTGCTACCGAAGAACGCTCTACGCCAACAGGATAACCATCAAGATCCCATGTTAACAAATGAACGTTCGAGTTTAGGTGATAGCATTGATAATCCCAAAGCGGACACAAGTAATTCGTACAGTAGTATTCCTATAGTAATGTCATCGCCTCTCAGAAACTAAACACTGAGTTGAGGCAAACTCAGTGAATACGTTCTATTATATTTTGCTTTAGCCGAGCGAATTCTTGTTCATTTATTACACCTTCGCTTTTCAGTCTAGCTATCTTGAAGAGCTCATCGGCTGGTGAATCCAGTATAGGGGATGGGACAACAATATGTTCATTTGCATCGGTGACCGATTGATGCTCTTCCGACAGGAACTCCCATTTACTTATCATGGCTCTGACTATTTTGACTAGGAAAATGGCCTTACTCTTAGGAATATGCTCAATTATCCATTCAAACCCGTTCCTGGTTGTTCCGTACTGATCAAGTGCAGTTGATTCATGGTCACCTTGAATTCGATTCACTGTCAACCTGATGCAAGCGGAAATAAATCCTTCCTTGTAGTTGATGTCGGTAATTATTGAGTATGGTATTCCAATGGTGTCTTCCTTTAATCCATGTAATGAGATATCTCGGATAATTATTCTCCTGTCAGTAGCATAAATAACGTAAGAATTGATTGGTAGACCAACTAGTCTTACCTTGCTCTGGGTTATAACTAACAGGATTTTTTCATTTATGTCTAACATACTACTTATCTCTGTGATTCTGTACAATTCATCTTCGTCCTTGATCGGTATTGTTGTAACTTTAGGTTCCGCGTCGATATTTATTACTCTCTTAGTTTTAGAACCGAAGAGCACGCCCAGTATCCTGCCAGTCTACTATTTAAGGGACCGACCATGATGCAATGCACAATTTGGACAATAATAGCTGTCTGTTGGGCATTCAATTTCAGTATTCAATAACATAGTGCATAGTACGAAATATCGAGGGCGTAATGGAATATACGGACCAGAACATTGATTATATGTTAAGATTGAACGGTGAAGTTCGCGACCGTGAGAAAGTTATGAGGGGATTGAAAAAGATGAATACATCTGTTCTACCTGGCTACCAAATGTATCACAACTATTTCAGGCCGCATGAAGGCATTGGAAATGCGACGCCAGCTGAGAAATGCGGAGTGAAGATTGAGGGTGATAATAAATGGGTAACTCTAATCGAAAACGCATCTAAACTTCGCGAAAATGTTAACCAGTAATGAATATACACTGACGCAATATCTTACTCATCCGTATAAGATGACATTTGTTCTCGGTTCACGCTGTAAAGACGGAGTTGTTTTAGTAGCAGATATGAAAATCACGTCCACTAACGAGTATGAATCCATAAGTTTTGATTACAGGAATAAGTTATTTGGTATTTTGGATGGCGTAATCTTTGGTTCATCTGGTTCTACAGATTCATTCGAGCTATTCCGAGAGAATGTAGTTGAACAGGTCAGAAAGAGCATCCGAGAAATGATTGCGAATGACAATGAAAATCATCATGAAATAACTTACGACAACATTATTCTCATGCTGAGCGATATAGTCCTAGACATAAATAAAAAACGCGATTTTATGAAAAAATACTATTTGGAGTTGCTCGTTGCTATTAGACATCCAGATAAGCCGTCTACACTAACGTGGATTATGGGCGCTGGGGTAAAACGCCTGATAGATGGATTTCATACTCTTGGTATTGGTGGAATTTTTGCCAGAGAATTTCTAGACAAACTCTGGTACCCCGAAATCACCATGAAAGAGGTTGCAGTATTAGGCTATTTTATCATCAAACATATCGAAGATAATAAACTCCATTCTGCTGTCGGAATAGAGAAAAATCCACCGCATATATGGTTCATACCAGATGATGAGAGAAAAGATGGAAAAAAAGTCGACTATGAGGTCAGACCTGATAACAAGCCGGAATTATTCGCAGAGATAAAAAAAGATGCATTTAAGATGTTCAGAAGACATGAGAGACAAACTCGTAAATTGTCTTCATGACCCGACAGTTAACAGCCTGTTGTAGGGCCCATGAAGTTAATAGAACCATGACTCATAAGGCTTAAATATGTCTCTAGCGATATTACTAGTGATATGCTATCGAATTGGATTTCTAGGGTAGGCAGACTCGATTCCTCGTGGTTTCTCGAGACATTATGTATTAAATTTGCTTAAGGATGCTCCTATGACTGGAAAAGAAATTATTGACAGGGCAGTCCTCCAGAGCGATGGAAAGTGGAGGCCTTCCCCTGGCCTTATCTATCCAATGCTAGGTAGGCTATTGGAAGAAGGACTAATTGAAGAGGCAGAAAATGGTAGGTACAGAATAACTTTGAAGGGGCTAGAAATGGCTTCGGACGTAGAGTCGATAAATAACATAATACAAAAGCAGTTAGATGTAATGTTGCGCTTCGGAAATGTAGGCAAATTTATGGCATTGGACCTTATCGATAGAGCTTCTGCCATAGGCACTGCTCTTAGCTCAAACTTGGATAAGATGACGGAACAGGAAAAGGGTAAATATCGAGAATTTCTCGTTTCTGAGCTCAAGAAACTGGATGACCAAGAACTCAAAGAAAGGGACCTCGAAATAGATTAAAATCAAGCCTAGTTTTCTATTTCTGTTATCTTCTTCACTTCACTTTACTGGGGGGTGTTGACCCATCATTTGTTGATGTGTCATTGGCTAAGATATCCGCCTTTTGGACCAGAAAACATTAAGGATGAGTCAATTCACTCGGTGACAACAAATAGGAGAATTTAGTGACCCACGAACTAAAGACCCAGTATAATTCCGTAATCTCTTCTAGTTTTATTGCCCAGGTATATATCAAGTACTGGTATGCTTTCCGACGATAATGAAGAAAATTCCTAGAAGTTTTTCTATCACTGTACTGCGTCAAATACATACGATAGAATCTTTTGCAGGTTTACCTCACATGGTAGGCTAGTATCTATACCTAGATGCCGTCCCCGGACAGGTTCATATATGCTCTTCATTTTGGAATAAACTGAATAACCTGCATCAGAGAAGTCATTTTTCCTATTTCTCAATCGTTCTAGTACAACCTCTTCTGGACAAGTGCATTCAATCACATACAGCTGCACATTGTTTGAACAAAGCCTATTTCCAACTTCCTTTCTAGATCGTTCTCTGTTAAATGTTGCGTCAACGATACAGTCGATTCCGACGTCAGTCAAATATTTAGTCAATAACATCAACACTTCATATATTAAACGACCTTCAGCCCTTGTATAGGTAGGATATTTTATTAGCTCTTTCCGTATCTTGTCAGAAGATAATATGGTAGCCCCTGTTCTCGATGCTACTGACCTAGCGAGAGTCGTCTTGCCTACTCCGGGCAAGCCACAAAAGAGGATAACTATAGACATCAGAAACGAAATGACATCAGCAAACAGTCTTGATAATTCAATCCCGCCCAAGTTGTGGCCGGTGAACGAGAATAAACTGGTCTAGCGACGACACCCTACTTATTCTTATCATCGGGAAATACGTAGTTGATAACCATGTCGACGGCTTTATTCTTTAGTTTGTCTTTGTAATATCCAATACCTCTTGTTGGTGTGTTCAGTGCTTTTTCTCTGGCGACACTATCCACTGGTCTGTGGTCTGGAGCACCTTCAAATCTTACCTGATAATCTTTCATTTGTGAAAGAATGGCGGAATCATAAATATCCTTTTGCCACACCGATCCAACGAAGTACATATACGGGGGATTCGCCCGCTTTTTTATGAATCTGAGCACATAATCAAATGATTGCTCGACGGTCCTAGGCGAGTCAGCAAATAATATTAGATCTTCTTTAATTCCACCTTCAACTAGCATCTTTTTTATGGCCAAGCCAGTGCTGGTGTCCACAACGACTAGTATCAGCGTATTGTTACGATCAGGCTTAGAAGTCGTAACAATACGATACAAATCAACACAGACTTTTATTCGTTCTTCGACATAATTTGGAACAGTTTCAGCTGCCTCGCCCTCAGTATGTACACCAAAGAGAATAATGAGATTTCCATCTGTGAAGTGAGGCTGTGGCATTCAATTGAACATCTACTATTCGTCATTTATAGGTTGCCTCTACACTTTTATATGGACTACAGAGTTACCAATCTCAGGACCTATATCATTATGGGGAATACTAAACTATCACGAAGAGATAATGTTGCTTGCTGCCAAATAATTTATGATTCACTAGTTAGTTGGTCAATCAGTTCACTAGGACTGGAAATTGAAATAGTCTGGAGCCTAGTGCATCCGGATGCTCTAAGGATAGCAAATTCGATTCGAAATCATCTATTGTACCATTAAAGGACAGATAGGATCCATATTGTACTAGTTACTACCCCCACATCTGCTCAAAACATTAGACCTGCAGAACTCCCGCGCTCTATTAAGATGAGCACTGATTCGGATTTTGGGATTATTGGATTCCATATTGAAGAAAGTATTGGCGGATCCAAATTATTAAGGCAAAATCCATAAAACAATAAATGTTAGGTGATAATCTTTAATTACCCACGTTTAATTAGTTGATAGTAGAATTCGTACCTATTTTATTTTTAGATGATGCATTAGTCCTCCATAAATATATTGCGTGAATATAGTTTAGGGAATTGCAGTGAAGAATAGGGCTAGAAATGACATTATTGCGATGATCTTGGAAGCTGCTCAAGGTAGAGGGACGAGTAAGACGAAGATCATGTTTAAAGCGTATTTGTCAACCAATCAATTGAGGGAATATCTTGCAGAATTGTTAGATAATGGGCTTGTGAAATATGATGAAGATAGAAAAACATATCAGATAACTCATAAAGGCGAAAGATATCTAGAGCTTTATAGTGGTATGGAAAGAATGATACCAATGGACAATATGAAAGTGGAAGATTAACTAGATCGCTGTAATATTTTACAGCTAAGGTGAAACAATGGAAGTAAGGGTGCAATATGCAGTAACGATCTTTGAAATTATATCACGCCGGTTGTGAGAATAGATGCAGAAATAATTTGGTGCAAAATGAGATTCACAAGAGTTAGAGGCGTTCGAGATATTTTGACCGTTTCTAAATTGTTTCTTAAAATAAATAGAATGAAAAATACAATCGATACTTTTTTCTATATACAATTTTTTTATCTAGCTTATTGTCTATAGGAAATATAGAATATCTAGACTGCTATCCATTGCGGCGGTCTTTGAGGATGTAGGAAGAAATCTTGGTATACACATTACTTTAAAACATGAGACTTCTTACAAGGTATTTATAGAGTCATTACTAAGGAGGTTGAAGCAATACAGTCAATGTATTTTTATTACTATTTTCCGTAAATAAATTAGCTCAGTATTATTACCAGAACAGGATATCTCTTATTAAAAGTAATAGTCGGCAATTCTTTCTATAGCCAAGTTTTATCCCAAACCTGATATGCTTTTCCCTTAAATGATACGTTTTTATTACATGTTCGCCGGGGTAATATAGGTAGGTCTTAAAAATAGGCAAAAGGAAAGTACTGAGCGAATCTCATTTGAAGGAATTGGTTCTTCCACAGGATGGACAGTTACTGGGCAGGGTTATTAAGCTCGTAGGTGGAGACAATGTGGTCGTCAAGTGTACAGATGGACAGGTAAGAGTATGTCGTATTAGTGGAAAAATAAAGAGAAGAATGTGGATTAGAGATAATGATGTTGTTTTGGTAGCTCCATGGGATTTTCAAGCGTCAAAAGCAGACGTAGTATGGAGGTATATTAGAGCGCATGCGGAGAAATTACAACAGGATGGTTATCTTAATAACGTTTGAGATTATAGCTGAATAATCGGCTTAGATGACACATAATTCACTATGGTGTAATTTTGATATTTTTCTCCAAGATAGCGGCGTACTCTTTTCATTCAAGCATTTCAAATCTGTTTGGTGAATCCTGCATTCATGATTTTTAGATGTTTAATGCCGAACCAGATTTTTAGGTTGAGTTCGTTAGGTTAATGCATTCAAGTAATGTAGTTGACTTGGGTACTATTAGTTCAGTATTGAATCTGCATCACAACGACTTAATATTGATTAATAAGATTACCGTTGGAGAGACCAATCTGTCGGATTAGGTAAACAAACGCTTTCTACTTTTGATTGCTTTAACTGTATCATGTATTGTCATGTTTTTACATCTTTGGGACAGCATCAATTATATTCTTGTACATGCTTTGATTCTCTAACATCATAATATAATGAAGCTGACCAAAGCCAAGAAAGATCAATATAGGAAATTAGCAAAACAGAAAGGATATCGTAGTAGGGCTGCCTTCAAACTCCTTCAGCTCAACAAGTCTTACAAAATAATCAAGAAATCTGATAAAGTGGTTGAATTTGGTTGCGCACCAGGGGGGTGGATTCAGGTGGTAAGTCAATTAGTCGGTCAATCCGGTTTTGTTTTGGGAATGGATCTTAAGGAAATAAGTCCGTTGGCGGGCACAAGATTTATCCAGGGAAGTATAGACGATCCGCAACTAACTCAAATTCTTCTCCAAACTATTGGCCCTGGTGAAAAATTTGATGTTGTGCTTAGTGACATGTCACCCAACGTAAGTGGAATTTGGGAAATTGATCATGAAAGACAAATTTCTCTTACGAAGCATGCCCTACATGTCTCTACAAAAATCCTCGAGGGTGGCGGAAATGCTGTTTATAAGATTTTTCAGGGTATTTCAACACGATCCTTTGTAGACGAGCTTGCGGAGCACTTTGCTTTAGTAAAGCTTAGCAAGCCTCCTGCCAGCAGACAGGAAAGCAGCGAGCTTTACGTAGTATGTCTTGACTTTATGGAGTAAACTGGGTCAAGTTCGCTTATAAATAGAACCTCAGTATGATATCATCAGCAGCCGTAGCGTATCCCTGTACCGCAGCTACCAGAAGTAATATGATAAGATATACACCCATCATCTTTGATTTTCAGGTTTTGCATCGAAACGGGATACAAGGCCCTTGAGCCATCGTCATTAGGCAGCAAGGCGTTATAGGGATAGAAGGTAGTTGAATATGCATCGGAAGAATTATCACTAAGTCCAAACAATAACTGGGAAATTTCTACTTCATACTTTATTGGATATGGTGAATTCTTCATTTTATTCCACCATTCTATTCCTGTGAATTGTCTTGAGCCTCGAAAATCAAATCCAGCGACATTCTTCGCAGAGAGGTCGTAGGTTTCATTTTGTCCAGTTTCTTTATCTGTCAAAGCGTATCTGATTATTTGTTTCTGAGAACCAAGAAATATCTGGCGATTGTAAGTGTGACCAATAACTGGAAGAACGTGCACGAACCTATACTGATTAACTCCTCGAAATATCGCCTCAAAATAGTCCTGACCGTCGAATTGGCAGATGAGGTTTAGTTCTAATGCGATGTCCTGCGTGTTAAAAATTTCCAAGAGATAGAGCATCCATGATTTGTCGGGAATGTTATTCACCATCTCACTAACGATTGTAATTCTGTCTGCGACAGATATTACTCCCAATGGGAAGAAGGATCTAATCTTCTTCGAATTACCCTTCTCGCTATCCGTGACAAGACAATGTGAACCCACCCAGTAATGCATTCCAGATTACTAGTAATTTATGCTATTTAATCTACTTACACTATCCGATGTCATACGACAATCAATCTACGCCAATATCCACATTATTCGTTAGTTCTACAAATAGCAAAGTGGTCGAGAATTGATTCAGTCATAAATGAAAAAATCCTTCTTATTCAGCTAGTAGGGTGTTCAATGAACCACTGACAATGGTAATGTTATTGTTAATCTGTGCTCATAGTCAGGTGAAAGGTCGCTCGATGAATGTCTTTCTTTAGAAAGGTTCCTAATTCTTTCATCCGTCCAGCTATAAATCCCAATAAAGAACCGTAGATAAGATGAAATACTAATGAACCACCAACAATAACTGGGTACAATGATTGGAAATGACTAGAGATATCATAGACGTATTGATTTGGCGCCGAGTTGGAAAATGAATCAAGCCTAGGCTGTATTCCAAATGTGGTAACCGGTACAAATAATACTGCCCATAATGCGGCTCCTACTATTAGTCCAGTAATTATTCCATGACGATAGTTGCGTGGTGCTATCCACCTCCAATATGTTGATGCTTGTCCAAATATGTTTCCTGCTACGGTACCAGTTAACAAGTGCAAGGCAAATCCTACATATTGCGCAACTGTCGGATCGTTGAAGCCTAACGAAATTCCGATCACGGCAAAGAATGTTCCAGGAGGAGTTCCAGAGACTAGGTCAACAACAACGAGGAGTCCAGAGATGGCCCATACAGCTATAAATCCAGCAAGTGTACAATATGGAATATAGACTCTTTGATCTATATGCCCGCTCGCTTTCAACCCTTCTCGTTAATTGTATTGCAGTGTTTGAGTATTTAAACAATGCCCGATATTTAGGGAGTGAGACTGTACTATTACTGTTGCAGGATACACCCATATAAGCCCTATAAATCCTTATGGTGAAACTCAATGAAAAACCTGCACCGAGGTAAACAACAATAAAACATTGACTAACAATAAAAAAACATTGACTAACAATAAAATTAGAATGACTTCACGTTAATTGTCTTCCAAAGGAGTCAGTGAGATTCGATCATCACCTTACTGGTGCTCAGTGTATATGCTAACTATAGGGTTACCATTAGATGTAACGATGTACCCAATTTAAGGCCTTCAAAAGCAATCAGTAAATACCATGGTATATGAGAGAAGCTCTAAAGAGATTACATCCGGTCCTAAGCTAATTATGTGATCCCTTGGAAGAAATTTTCAATATGCCTTGCCCTTTGCTATCTTGACTGGGGATGGATTTAGACTTCATGTTAAGACTTAGGAAGCACTGCAATAATGCAAACCGCAATAGCGCGGGGAGTGGGATTCGAACCCACGAGTTCTTGCGAACATGGGATTAGCAATCCCACGCCCTACCAGGCTAGGCGACCCCCGCCTAAATTGGAGATTTTGGGAAGGCAATATATTGATATTGATTACCATCTGTGTCGGGAACAAAAAATAGTTCGGACGATTGGAAGCCACGTACCTGCTGACACCGTGTTAAAAAGGTTATTAAACGGAGATCCTTGGTTATACTAGCTTTGAATATTAAAGAGTCAAATGAAATCTTTAGATTTGCAATAATAAGGAATTATTTTGAGCCAGAATTGCTAAAAATGGATTACCGAAGGTCATTTATAAAGCATCCTTTGAGCAAAGAGAGCGGCTTAAATATTGAAGATGTATTGCACTTGTATTTCGATATAGCTACAGGTAATGATTATCCGGACGGCGATGAATGGTTTACCATCGAATATATCATACCACAGAGCATCAAGCTTCCGGACAACCTAAAGGGGCCTGATTACTTTACAACTCTTTCAGTTCCCGAAGGTCAGCATCTTTGGCGGCATCGGGAGCTTGTTAGATTCAAATATGGAAAATCGAAAAAATTATCCGAATCGCTTTATTTTATTGACCGAAAGTATCGCGATCTCCTCAAATCCTTACATGAATCATCGGTAATTGGCCAAATAGGTTAAGAAGTTGTTGAACATTCGGTTAAATACTAAAATTCAGGCACTAATTTTCCAAATGTCATTTGAGTATTTGTAAATTCTCTTATCTGTTTTCGCGAAATCAGGACGCCACCTGGAGTGTGTAGATTCATAACAATACGTCATTTCAAGTACTTCTGCAGGCATCTTAGACATTTGAGATTCAATTATCTCAACTAACACTTGAACCCTATCGATGGCTCTTTCAACATTCTTGGAGTCCGTTTCTAAAGTCTGTAAGATGAGCCTGGTGGTAGCACCGCGTACCCCAGAAACTCCGGGGAAACTAAACACAATTCGCATCTGACCCTTACCTCTTCTTTTTTTTATTTCTGTAATAACATTCCTTAACTTGTACCATTTGTCAGCGCCAAATAGATTAAAAAAATCGTCACCGTAGAGAACAGGGAAGTGAATTTCTATTATCGTAGGGACTCGGCTGTCATTTGTAGCAATTTCTTCTTCTTCTACAGATCCAAGTATGCTTGAAATGATATGATATATGATTTCGGTCTCGGGTATGGAGGTCCCAGAATATCTAAAATAAGTTGTTCCCGCAGTCACAACATTCAGTAATGCTCATCCTAAAAAAAGATCTCACGGAAGCGGTTTCTTTTTATATCCTAGATCAAGGCATGAATCGCCATTAATTAAATGACACAAAGCGACAACATATTCGAATTCCTAATTGGTTTCTCCAATTACTCCCTGAATCTCATTTGCTGAACCCATTAGCAGTTCGGCAGATTTTTCTTTGTAAGGGCGCTTCATTTTGGATACCTTGGTATATTTGTAAGATTTAATCTCGTATAATTTTCCATTCCTATTACTAACTCTTAATTTTATACAGTCTGATTTACTTGCCAGTTTCTGGCACAACAAACAATACACTAGCCTGTGTGTTTTATTTTTAGATTCAATTATGTGACCATAAGGATCCCTAAACCAAGTCATCAGTCCTTCTATCCCCCCACTAAAATGAGGCTCCTGATTTAAAAATCATCCTGATAGAGTTTAAGTTCAATAAGGTAGATTCATGGTTACACTTTCAAAAATGTGACAGATTGAGGAGCATTTAATAATGCAGGCCCATCTGTAAATTGTGACGACCTGATGCAACTGCAAACTATCGATTCATTGGATAAACAACTATTGAATGAAATCCAGTGGCAATTTCCTTTAGTGGATAGACCTTTTTTGGAAATCTCTAAACGATACAATATTTCTGAGGATGAAGTCCTAGAAAGGATTGGGATACTGAAAAGGATTGGTCTGATAAGACAGATCAATGCAATCTTTGATACCAGACGATTAGGTTATAAGAGCACTTTGGTCGCGTTTTCCGTTTCACAAGACAAGCTTGAACAGGTTGCAAATGAGGTAAACAGCCATCCCGGAGTCAGCCATAATTACGAAAGGAACCATGAATACAATATGTGGTTCACTTTGGCAGTTCCTCCATTCGGTGATATGAAGCGAGACTTGGAACGCATGGCTTCCCTGGACGGTGTCATAAAGTACAGGGTATTACCCACACTCAAACTCTACAAGATTGGTGTAAAGTTAGATGTACTGAACCAGGATCCTTCTGATCCAAAACCTACTGAACAATTAAAAACCGTAAGTCAAGCAAAATTTACAGCCACCGACATAGACAAAAAGTTTATTCGTGTGTTGCAAGAAGACATCGAAACTACGTCAGAGCCATTCACGAAGTCTGCGAGAGTTCTTGGAATAACAACAGGTGAGCTCTTTGCAAAAGCAAAGGAATACGAGCAGATAGGTGTGATGCGAAGATTCGCCGCCATTCTGCGTCATAGAGATGCAGGGTTTTCCGCAAATGGTATGGTAGTATGGAGAGTGCCCGACGACAAGATCGATGAAGTGGGACACAAGTTAGGAGCATTTCCTCAAGTTAGCCATTGTTACCGTAGACCTGTATTTTCGGACTGGCCGTTTAACCTCTTTAGTATGGTACATGCGAGAACGCTTAAGGCTGCAAAAAGGATAGCCGAAACCATGTCGTCAGTAGTGAAAATTCAGGATTATTCTATTCTTTTCAGCACCCGTGAATTCAAGAAGCAAAGAGTAAAGTATTTTGAGTAAGAACATTACCGTCTTTTCTCATCATTATTTGAGTTTGATTCATTTACAGACGGTAGTAGGCTCGAAGACTGATGCTCAAACACAACTACTTATTTGGTCATAAATTCGGAGAGATAGATAGAATTATGACCAAGAAATGCTCATTTTACTTATTTTCTAATGGTTGTTGTGTAAAAATCTTTGTCATACATCTGTGAGAGTGCTTCCAAGTCATTCTGCCTCAAGTACTTTCCATCAGACATGTTCGTGAATAATTCGATCTCTTCTAAATTGACTACCGTTGGCAGGACCGATGCGATCTTGTTTTGGGAGAGGATGAATTTTATAGCGAATTCAGTAATTGTCCAGCCATACGAATCAGCAATTGGTTTTATGCACTCTATTTTCCGCAGTGCTTGAATGATCCACTCTTTCTTTCGTGTACTTCGGTGATCATTCTTATCAAATACCGTATCCATGTTTACTTTTCCTGTTAGCACACCGGATGCATCAGGAACTCGAGCCATAAGACCCACGTCATTAGCTTCAGCGATCTGAAAGAAATCTTTTACGGGGTCCTGTTCCAAAAGATTATAGACGCTCTGAAGACAAGTTACATCCCTTTTTTCCATTGACAAAGTTCCTTCCTCTTTCCAACCTATTGCCGGTCCCAAGGCGACTCCATAACTTTTAATCTTACCTTCTTTGCGTGTCCTATCAAGTGTCTCAAATAGAGTATTATCCTGGATTACATTCATCTTGGGGTTGTGTAGACTATACACGTCTATGAAATCCGTTTGCAGTCTCTTTATGCTCTCTTGTAACGCATAATTCATGAAAGATGGGTCATGTTTCTGCGGGAGTTCGTTATGGCCAACCTGTTCAGCGCCATAAATATCGTAACCCCATTTGGTCGAATAGATTACCTCATCACGATTCACTCCCCTAAAGGCTTCACCTATGAGCTTTTCACTTCTCCCCTTTCCATACACGTCAGACGTTTCAAAAAAATTGATGCCTAAATCAAATGCTCGCTTTAACATCCTAATGGCTTCTTCATCGTTAATCTTTTTTCCACCCCACCAGTCCAACGCTATTGTCCATGCGCCGAATCCTATCTCACTTACCATAATTCCACTCTTCCCCAGTCGACGATATTTCATCTAGATATCAAGTACCTCCATTAATTGCGATTGCCTTTCCTGAAAGATATCGTTGCTTAGAACCGGTTTTCCTATATTATCTTGAGAATCTTTCGAACTTAATGATTGAAAGTCGATCCATGATCTACAGCCTGCCTGTTGCGGACTGAGAGCGACACTTAAGGCCTTGTTCAGTCTGTATACACGAAGTAATATAATACTGAGAGGTTTCTCGGGGTTGTAATCCATCCTTGCAATTATGTACTTCTCGTTCCATATATGAAAGTCGCTTAGGCCGTTAAGCATTCTCCTGCTAAATGTCTCAGTAATAAAGATAACCTTTGCGTAAAGGTAAATTGTATTCAAATCATCTAGAGGCTTATCATGCAATATTGATTCGAACCTATCCGCGTATTCTTGCTGTAAAAGATCCTTTGATTGATGCTCATAAGTTGGAAACATGTAGAAATCATTATGTCTCAATTCAAAACCGTGCTTACGTTCCATTATCCCGCCTTTTCTTAGCAGAATTGTTTGCCTCCCTTCTTCTAATCCCTTACATACAATAGCCCATTCCTTTAACGCAGATATTGTCATGATCGATGCCTCACCCAAGCCCCATGATAATACTCTGTATATCTTTTTGCACGCATACTATCATTGGAGTATCCTTCACAACATACAAGCTCACCTTTGTTTCACGTAATTGGAGAATCAGATCCTGAAACTTTGTTAGATCATCCGTTTCAAACGCGAGAGTAAAGTCATTATCATCGATTCCATACGAATATGATGTATTCAGCTTGATCTCGGGAAATTTTCTGCCAATTGTAATATGCTCATCCATCATTTTTTTACGTTCTTCAAATGGCAAAAGATACCACTCTCTAGACTTAACAAAGGGATATACCACTAGATATTTCAGCGGCTTAGAATCTGTCATAAATGACGGCGTCATCTTCTCGGAATAAACAGATCTTCTGAATGACGAAAGGTACAAGAAAGCAGGTTCAATGTATTTTCCTAGAATGGTACTGTAGATTTTAGACGTAAACGTCTGAAACATTTCAACCGAATCGGATACCATCCAAAGCATGAAATCTGTCCCGCTGTGAAGGCCAAGAGTTGTATATGTATGAACTCGCAATTTGGTGTTCGCGACACTCACTAGGGTGGCAAATTCCTTAGCTGCCTCTTCCTTTGCCACCTCATTCATCCAACGCCATTTTGGGTCAAGTTTGAAAAACGAATAGTTGAGGAAGGTAGATTTTGATGTCTTGACCTGATCCCTTTTGCGTTGAACTTCCATTATATCCTACTCTAAATGGGTTTAATGAGGCCTACTTATCTTCCAAACCTAGCCAGCCATATCCTCTAGATTCGAGCTCGTCGGCAAGAGTTTTATCCCCTGACTTGATGATCTTACCCCTTGACATCACATGTACAAAATCAAGTTTCGACAAGTACCGCAGAATCCTAGCATAGTGCGTTATCACAAGTACGCCAGCACCAGTATCAATAAGTTGATTGATTGCTTCTGCAACTGCTTT
Source organism: uncultured Nitrososphaerales archaeon (assembly GCA_963841565.1). Classification (GTDB taxonomy): domain Archaea; phylum Thermoproteota; class Nitrososphaeria; order Nitrososphaerales; family Nitrososphaeraceae; genus TH5896. The sequence goes on along the minus strand of CAWJCY010000006.1, from coordinate 154,707 downwards.
TACGGCATCTATATCGAGGCCTGAATCAGGTTCATCGAGAATCGCTAAGTTTGGCTTAAGGACCAACATCTGCATGACTTCAGATCTTTTTTTCTCTCCTCCAGAAAACCCTTCATTCAAATACCTGCTTAGAAATGATTTGTCTAGGCCCACAGAATCTAAATTCTTCTTGACATATTCATGAAATTCTCTTACTGTAAGGAATACTTCACGGTTTTTTTGGTCGTCGGCTAATGATTTGTTCAATGTATTATAGGCATTTCTCAAAAAGTGGCTGTACCCGACCCCTGGGATTTCGATAGGATACTGAAAGCCAAGGAATAAACCTTTCTTCGTTCTCTCATCAGTGGTAAGATTCATGATACTTTCGCCTTTAACTAGAGCATTTCCTCCCGTAACTGTGTATTTGGGATGCCCAAGCAGGACGTTTGCAAATGTGCTTTTGCCAGAACCATTTGGGCCCATAATTACATGAACCTCCCCTTTATCAATCTTCAAATTTAGTCCATTCAGTATTTCCTTATTATCGATATTTGCATGAAGGTCATTAACCTCAAGAAAGACCATTAAATTATGTACTTCGAAATGCTTAATATAAGTATATATCAATCGCTGGACCATACAATAAGCCCTAGTTTTACAGTCCTGTAGATTTTCACTCGATATGCCATTAAGATCTTTAGGGGGGGCACGTTAGTTCTAAATAGGTTAAGTTGAAGACAAAGTAGAGTTGGCTGACGTAGAGTTGGCTGACGTAGAGTTGGCTGACGTAGAGTTGGCTGACGTAGAGTTGGCTGACGTAGAGTTGGCTGACGTAGAGTTGGCTGACGTAGAGTTGGCTGACGTAGAGTTGGCTGACGTAGAGTTGGCTGACGTAGAGTTGGCTGACGTAGAGTTGGCTGACGTAGAGTTGGCTGACGTAGAGTTGGTTCCTTCAGATGAAGATTGAGCATTGTCCTGCGCAGCTCCCTCCGTGGTAGGTAAATTTTGACGATAAATTGATTCTATCACTCCGGGGACAGGTGCTCGCATTACCAAAAATATAATATACTAAAACTCCGGTTATTGCACCCAAACCAAGTATAGATACAAATGCTACTTTTCCAACTGATCCCATCTTGGCAGGTTCATTAATTACTGACCCATATTAAATCCTTGATACCAAAATTCGGTGAACACCTCACGTATCTTCTCTAGATGGCCAACTGCTGATTTAAAGTAAGTATATTGGACATTATACCCACCGAGAAGGATTTTAAGACTTTGTTCACTTTTAACAAGTAACTATTAATTTGGTCTACTATTCAAGAATGCTAAATATCAAGTTGACCAAGAATGTAGTAAAATGTATCTGGTGTAAGAATGCAGTAGATTTTCGTTTCAAACCGATGGCTCAGTGGAATCTTGCAGGAGATGGCTATCTTTGCGGAGATTGCTACGAAAAAAAACTCGCAGAATATTATCTAACTCCCGATCGTAGGAATCTTACGAAACAATCGGGTAGAAGCGCATTATAATACGTCAGAAATGACTATTACCGGATTTAGCGTGATAAGGGTTTATCCTCACTTCCCTTGAGAACAAATAGGTCAATCCTATTTGTCTAACGTATACGGAAGGTGGATTTAGGTTACCTATATGACTTTTGTTTTCTACGTCTAGCACTTGGACCGCCAAATTTCTTTGATTCAGTCTGCCTAGGATCGCCAGCCAAAAAGTGGCGGTCATATTCTGTTATTTTCCTTCTTATCTCTTCACGAATGCTCTTTGACAAAGGATGATCTTTAGGGTCTTTTCCTCCTTTTCCTTCTCCGGTCAGAGCCCTAGAAATGGCAACTGCACTGGCGAAGGCTTGTCCCATGAATCCACCTCCGTGTACCTTTACGCTAAGATCTATCCTATTTCTTATTTCTCCTATCAAATGGATTGGGACCAACACAACTTCTCTTGCGACCTCCGGTTCCATAACTTCGGCAGGAATATTGTTTATCCTGACTTTGCCGTTGCCCTTTGATATGGTGGCAGTGGCCCTACTTGTCTTACGCTGTCCTGGATAGAGATCTACCTTGTTCATTTATTGTATTCATCCTTCCATCCAATTTGTTTAGCAACATCTCCAACGGTAATATAATAAGACTCTGGTTTTCTTATTCTACAATCTTCAAATACTTTTGGCTGCTCGCGGCTTAATTTTTCAGGCACGCCAATATAAACCCTCAACTGCTTGAAAGCTTCGATACCGCTCGTCTTGCGTTTGGGGATCATCCCTCTGACCATCCTTGATAATATTGTATCCGGCCTACGAGGGTGAAATGGACCATGAATTGGGTTAGTGACCGAGCTTATCTCTAGATCCTCTTTATAGATCTCTATGGTTTTATACCTGTTTCCAGATATCATAGCTTTTTCAGCATTTATCACCGATACTTTGTTACCTTCCAATAGGAGCTTGGAAATGCGCGAACAAGTTCTACCCGCAATGCAATTTGTTATATCAACAATAATTGTTGACGGTGGGTGTTTCTTATCCAATTATCCTCACTCCCGAGCCGTGAGGGTACTTTTCAATAAGGTCGGTAAGAGCAAGGATCTGACCACCAGCCTCATTTATCTTCCTCGAAGCTAATTTTGAAATCGAATATGCATATACTATAACTGAATGACCTAAATTTCCGGCACCGAGTATTTTGCCAGGAACGATAATCACGTCTCCTTCCTTCGTAAACTTTGATAATTTATCCACATTTACCTCTCGTCTATTACTTCTCGAATTAAGGAGTCTGCGTTCTACATCTTTCCAGAGAGGTGCTTTAGTCCTTTTGGATGCCACTCTAAGCGTCCATATTGTGTCTGCAATAACACCGTCATTTAGCATGATTAATCTTGGAGTGTTACTTTTTGAATCCCCAAATAAATGTACTCACTTAAGTTTTGGAGGGAACATGCAAGGACGCGACAGTATCGGTAAAACCTTTTACCTTCGAAATCAACCTCTGGATAGCCGCATCTATTGTCTCTTCCGCGGTAAGCGCCCCCGTAGTTTCGACAGTCAATATTGATTGATTTTGTTCTGTCCCGTCTGTGACTATTGAGCATGTAGTCGGCTCGCCATTTGGCATGATTGCTACCTAATCCTAGTCTGGCATATGCTTCAAACTTTAATTTTTGAGAAGGCGCCAATATTATGATTGGAATTCCACTACTCACTGGCCTAACAACATCGTCCTCAGAGACCAGTTCTCCCGAAGTAACAAGCTTAGTCTTGTCATTGGCTTCAGAATCTAATACTAGCAGCACTCTGCATTTTGAGCAACCGAGAGAATTGTTACAATCACACTCTTGAGGCAAAACAAATCTATTCAGATCAGTACGAAGCGGAATCAATCCTAATCTATGCGCGATTGCTTCGTCGTGCATTACCGACGAGTTTTCCATCATAACCACATCATCAATCGCTAATGTGGGGACTTCACTTATCGAAATCCTTCTTATTGCATTAACATATTGTCTAGGAACATTATTAAACCTCAACACGATGCGATCATTTGTTTTACTCACAACATCTAGAGAAGGCGCCTGAACCAACTTTTCATTGTTAACCAGAGGCTATTAAAAATCTACCGAAAAATAGCCCATGTCATGCACAAGCCGTCATGTCGAATATACAAAAGCTCGAATGCAGGACAAGTTTGTTTATGAACTCGGTAACAATACCGTTGGATCATTAGCTCCCGGGGGTATGTCTTCAGATGTTGTGTTAGACATATCAGGTGTTGAGCTTGGAGGCAATGTTGGATCATTAGCTCCCGTGGGTATGTCTTCAGATGTTGTGTTAGACATATCAGGTGTTGAGCTTGGAGGCAATGTTGGATCATTAGCTCCCGTGGGTATGTCTTCTGAGGTACCTGTGCCTGTTGTCGAACTCACCAAAGGCAAAGGCACGGACATTAGGAATGTCATTGCAGGTAAAAGGAAGATCATTAAGATGACACCAGTTTGCAAGAAAGAATTTAGACTCACGAACTAGTGTTTCTGTCCTTAACGCTTTAAACTTTACTCGAAGTCGATAATTTAGTTGTGTTGTTTGGAAAGGAACCGAACGGTGCATTTTGGCGTTGCTTATTGTCAAAAACAGGATCATAATTGGAATTCAATCTATCATTGGATAGCGTGGATTCGGTGTGAACCAATTATTCATAAGCTGACAATTAGCCGATTACGATGGCTTCCATCTCTTGTCATGATTTTGTCTTTTAGAGTCTTTGTTGGCTTTGTCAATTGAAAATGTTCACTTATTTCGCTGGCTGAAATCGGCAACCGGCGCGTCTGGATCTTGAGCAAAAACTAATATCATAAAAAGTTAATATTCAGATAATAATGAAACTTTCAAACCGTATTATTATAACTATGACGCATACAGAAAGCTAGTTATGTTTTTTATAGTGCTTGCTAGGTGGATTGCAATATAATGCAAAAGTCACGACTGTTAGCTATCTTTCCAGTTCTTGCAATTTTGGGCGCACTGGTCTCTATGGGCGCAGTGAATGATGCGTCTGCACAGCAGTACACAGCAAATCAGTCAGGGATCCAATTTAGTTGTTTTCAGACTGACGAAGCCACCGGTGAATATATACTTGATGAAGATGGATTTCTGATACCTTGTGAAATAAACTCAGGAGATAATGCCTGGATGCTTACTGCATCTGCGCTTGTTCTCGTTATGACACCCGCTGGATTGGCCATGTTCTACGGTGGCCTAGCACGACACAAGAACGCTGTAAGTACCATTCATATGGTTTTCATGGCTGTAGGACTAGTGACGATTCAATGGGTTCTTTGGGGATACTCCCTGGCATTTGGTCCGGACGCAACAGGTCATGGCTTCATAGGGAACTTTGACTGGGCTGGTTTGAATTACGTATGGCATAATGTCCCTTCAGACGTGTATGCTATAACGATACCTCACGCGACGTTCATGATCTTCCAAATGATGTTCGCCATAATTACACCGGCTCTTATTGTTGCGGCTTTAGCGGAAAGAATGAAGTGGAGCGCTTTCGTGGTATTTGTTGTAATTTGGGCTACCTTTGTTTATGATTTTGCCGCCCACTGGACTTGGTCTCTCGGTTCAGGAGGAACTGCTGTAGGCTGGACTGGAGCGCTACCGTCGCTGGACTTTGCAGGAGGTACTGTAATCCACATTACATCAGGTTGGGCTGGATTAGTCATCGCTATAATGCTCGGCCGACGATTGGGATATGGAAAAGTCCCCATGGAACCACACAATATTCCACTAATAGTGCTAGGTGCAGCTTTGCTGTGGTTTGGCTGGTTCGGGTTTAATGCCGGCTCAGCTGGTGCAGCGGGACCAAATGCAACTAGCGCATTTGTTGCAACTCAGATTGCAACTGGGGTTGCGGCTTTAACCTGGATGTTAATTTCTTGGGCGCATACGGGTAGACCGTCGACGGTGGGAGCGGCTTCAGGGGCTGTTGCTGGTTTAGTAGCAATTACTCCGGCTTCAGGATTTGTAGGGCCAATGGCGGCGATTATAATCGGCATTTCGGCATCGCTTGTTTGTTACGCAGCAGTAGTATTCAAGAACCGCAGAAAGTGGGATGATGCACTTGACACGTGGGCTGTTCATGGCATGGGTGGTCTCGCAGGTGCACTCTTAACAGGAATATTCGCCCAGACAATTTACACTCCAATAGCTGATGGACTTGCTTTTGGAAATCCGGTTCAATTGCTGAACAATGCTATTGGTGCATTTGCGGCTTTAGCATGGGCGGTTGGCATTACGGCACTCATAATTAAGGTGATGGACCTCGTTTGGCCTGGAGGAATACGAGTTACACCAAAAGAAGAAGAAGTCGGTCTGGATCTTTCACAACATGGAGAAAGAGCATACGTAACGGAATAAAGGATTACTCCTTTTTTTCTATCTTATTTTATTCCGTCTTCGTGTTTGTATTTGGAATCCTAGAGCTTGATTTAGCACAATATCCGTATTGAATATGTATTCGAGAACACACTTGCAGTACAACGAGGCTGATCATTAGTTCATCAATACATGGTTTTTTCGTCAAACATAAGCATTCAAAATCTCAGGCAATTATATTAATCTTGATGATGATTCAATTTACTCTTAGCCAATAGCCCTCAAATTACTGCACTATACATATATTGCTTCCAAACTGTCTAAGAATAAAGGATGGAAATATGCCTGAAGCCAAGGTGACTGTCGTGAAATTGGTAATAGAAGGTAATAGATTTGAAATCTTGGTCAAACCTGACCTTGCTCTTGATTATAGACTAGGCAAGAGAAATGACCTGACCAATGTTTTGATATCTGATGAGGTATATTCGGATGCAAACAAAGGTTCTAGAGCTTCCAGCGATAAGCTTTCTAAATATTTTAAGACTAATGACTTGGGCGAAGTCGCTCAGCAGATTCTGATGAATGGTGAGCTAAATTTAACTACGGAACAGAGGCGAAAAATGGTAGAAGAGAAGAAAAAACAGATTATCGACTTCATTAGCAAGAGCTTTGTTGACCCCAAGACACATCTTCCGCACCCACCTTTGAGAATACAAAGTGCTATGGAAGATGTCAGAGTTAGCATTGATCCCTTCAAGAAGGCGGATGAACAAGCGAAATTCATTATCGATGCGCTAAGAAAGGTCCTTCCTTTAAAATCCGAAATATTGAAACTGACGGTGATTATTCCAGCAAACCATTCAGCCCAAGGATATAGTGCCTTAAAGAGTATAGGAAATTTCAAGAGTGATGAGTGGCTTGCAGATGGTTCAGTTCGGGTTACGTTAGAAGTCAACGCAGGTATGAAGGGTAGAATTATTGAAAAGATTGGTTCGGCAACCAGAGGAACAGCTCAAATAAAAGAAGATCTCTAACCGAAATTCACTTAAAATATAAATCCCATCATCTTTCCCAAATGCGAGAAAGAAATGACAAGTTCTTGTACTAAAAACAATATGATAGATTGGGGGAGTAATTGATAGTCAATGCAAGAAATTAAGAGAAAATACGTAGTTCCCGGAGACAGAATTATTGATGGCAATTTCCGTCCTCTCTCAAATGTGACTAAGTCTGGAAATTCTATTTTTGCAACTAGAATTGGTATTGCAGAAGCCACAAGAGACGGGATCAAGGTAATTCCTTTGTCCGGAGTATATATTCCTCGTGTGAATGATATAGTGATTGGCAAAATTATCGATCATTCTTCTTTGTCTTGGCAGGTCGACATAAGTTCATGCTTTTCTGCGCATTTGCCAGCTCAAGATGTTTTTGGAAGGGATTTTTCCCCGGCGCGTGATGATATGAATAAGCAACTTGCAATAGGCGATCTAGTTACTGCCAGAATAATGGCGTTTGACAGGACACGTGATCCTATGCTAACTATTCAGGATAAGGATCTTGGAAGAATTCCGCGAGGTGAATTTTTGAAAATCTCTGCTACTCGTGTTCCACGATTAATTGGAAAACGCGGTTCTATGATTCAGACAATAGAACAAGCAACTCAGACTCGAATATTGATAGGACAGAACGGTATAGTAGTTGTTAGCGGCAGAAATGCTGATGGCACTCAACTCGCCATTAGAGCAATTCGGATGGTGGAGGAGGAAGCACATACATCAAATCTCACTCAGCGGATTAAGACGCTTTTGAACGTTCCTGAGCCTCAACCTACTGAAACACTCTCAGAGGTGTCGGAACCAGAAGGCCAAAAATTAAACGGTACCCACGAACCAGAAGAACAGATGTCGCAAGAATTGGAAAAAGGTGACAAAGAATAATGGTTCAGACTAGGAGCCTAATAGATGAACAAGGGCTGAGAACTGATGGGCGAACCATAGATGAGCTGCGCAATGTCAAGATACAAGTGGGAATGGTTAAAAATGCGGACGGATCTGCCTATATAGAGTTTGGGAAAAACAGAATTATTGCAGCTGTCTATGGTCCCAGAGAAGTCCATCCTAAACATATGGCACAACCTGATAGGTGTGTTTTAAGATGTAGATATCATATGTCGCCATTTTCTACTGATACCCGTAAGAATCCTGCCCCTTCAAGAAGAGAGGTTGAAATTTCAAAAGTTATGAGGGAGGCGTTGGAGCCAGCGTTGATGCTCGAGGATTATCCAAGGGCAGCAATCGATGTATTTGTTGAAGTTTTGCAAGCAGACGGAGGCTCAAGGTGTGCTGGCATTACTGCTGCTTCAGTTGCCTTGGCAGATGCAGGAATCAACATGCGAGATATTGTTCCCGCATGCGCAGCCGGAAAGGTTGACGGGAAAATAGTTCTTGACATTAATGATGTTGAAGATAAGGAAGGAAGTGCTGATATGCCATTGGCGTATATGCCACATCTTGAACGGGTCACTCTTCTACAACTTGATGGCATTTTGAACCAGGAAGAGTTTAATGAGTGTCTAGACAAGGCGTTACAGGGTTGCAAAATGATTTATGAAATTCAAAGAAAAGCTCTTATTCAGAAATACTTTGGAGACGAACAGGAGTTGAAAGAGGAATCTTGAGTTCATCAAAACGTTCAACAATAATAGTAGAGCATCTTCGAAGGCAACAGATGAGAGAGGCGATCTCGCAATCTAGGAGGCTCGATGGAAGAGATCTTGATGAAATGAGACCTCTAGAGATCGAGCTGGGCATAATTGGCAAGGCAGACGGTTCATCAAGGGTAAAGTTAGGGAATTCGGAAGTTGTTGCTGGGGTTAAAGTGGAAACGGGAGAGCCATTCGAAGGATTGGAGAATAAGGGTGCCCTAATATTGTCAGCAGAAGTGCTTCCGACAGCATCGCCTCATATCGAACCAGGCCCTCCAGATGAGGAGACTATTGAATTGGCCAGAGTTGTTGATCGAGGAGTGAGAGAATCTGAAATGGTTGATCTTGACAAGCTAGCACTAATTCCGGGAAAGGTAGTTTATACTATATTCGTTGATTGCAGTATCATTAATTATGACGGTAATCTCTTCGATGCATCATCGTACGCCGTGGTTTCAGCACTAATGTCTAGCAAATTGCCAGTGTTTGAGGTGCAAGACGGCGAAGCAGTGGTAAACACTGGAAAGAAAATGGATCCTCCACTTACAACTATTCCTGTATCCATAACCGCTGTTAAAATAGGCGATTCCGTGATACTTGACCCGACTGCTGAAGAAGAAGCGTGTATGGATGCGAGGATCACGATAACTACTAATTCTGAGGGTAAATTTGCAGCTCTTCAAAAAGGATCCACCGGGTCATTTACGATTGACCAGATCAAAAGGGCAGCAGAAATAGCAAGAATTAAAGGAGAGGAAGTTCGAACCAAAATTAAAGAGCTTACTAATAATGGTCACTAGAAGAAGGCATAAATCAACATCTCTTAAGGGATTAGGAGTCAAATTTGGAGCGACTGTCCGAAAGCGATATGGGGCTGTGTACAGAATCCTCAAGAAGCACAGAAAATGTCCGTCTTGTGGCTCTAAGAGATTTTCTCGGATTGCACTTGGGATATGGCATTGTCCAAAATGTCATTTTAAAGTGGCCTCGGGAGCTTATGATATCAGCACACAGGCATTGTAGATCAGAGATCAGATTCTCATTTCACCAAAATAATCAGAGGGCGAGACTCGTCGCAGAGGCTGCATTCTTTGCACTTCGCCCGGATACGAAATATTTTTCGAGAGATAGTTCATCTAAGTCGAGAATTTTTCTTGATGATCACATGATAATAATCCAAGTGCAGGCGAATGATATATCCTCTTTACGGGCAAGTCTAAATTCGTATCTTAGGCTCTTGCGGTTATGTATTAACACCTTATCAGATATTTAGCGCTATGATTTTATGTTGGTGTTTGTTAAAACCTGTCATATAAATGAGTGAACAAGAACTTCCACCTTGGCTGAAAGAACAAGTATCACGCTTTCAACAGCTTCAACAAAACTTGCAAGCCATAATGATGCAAAAGCAGCAGGTCGAATTGGAATCCGTTGAGCTTGATAGAGCACTAGAGGACCTCGGCAAGGCTGGTCCAGAAGATACAGTTTACAAAAGCGCCGGCCCATTACTAATTAGAGCTAAAAAAGAGGATATTAGTAAAGAACTAGAAGAGAAGAAGGAGTTAGCAAAGACTCGCTTAATGGTGCTTTCAAAACAGGAAGCAAGGGTAAAGGATAACCTAAAGGAAGTTGAAAATAAGATTAATCAAATGATAAGGGGCGCACAAGGGAATTTAGGTCCCGCTGGGGGCCCTGGGATTGTAGGAGGCACCAACTCGTCCGCTCAAAGCCCCCAGTGATACGTATAGGGATACTCTCGCAAATTCTCTGATAAAAATCAATCAATTATACTATCTCAACAGCAGCTTAGACTATATGAAGAAGGGCTTGGGTCAAGGATGACCCCGTTGACTCTAGTTAGAAACATTAACGAGAGATATTTAATAGCTAACTGTGGGAGTTGGAGCCAGGATCGTAATTGACGAGAGAGAGAAAGGCAGCCGTGTTCCTGAGCTGCTAGGTAGCCTTGGGGCCTCAATAGAATTTTCCCTTCTAACGGTGGGAGATTACATCGTATCTCCTCAGACTGCCATTGAAAGGAAAACTATTTCGGATTTGATAAGTTCCATTTATGATGGGCGTTTGTTCCTGCAGTGTAACGATTTGGTCCAATACTATCCCAGACCATTAATCGTGATTGAAGGAAAAGCATTACTAGGAGGACCGGAAGAGTATTCCCAAACCATAGACGACAGTTACCGTGATTCATACGCGGAACAAATGCCTCTTATACTTGACGCGTTAGCCCGGGTTGCACTTGAATTTCGGATTCCTATAATACCAACTCCTACTCCTGAGTACACATCTCGAGTACTCATGATGATTGCGAGTCTAGTTCGCAGGGAAGGATCAACAGATGGTCCACTTCTCAGAAGAATTCGTAAGCAAAATCCTATTTACATTCAGCAGCTATCAGTTCTATCTTCTTTGCCAGGTGTCGGTGACAAAACAGCTGTTCGTATGTTAAAAAAATTTGGAACTCCCATTAGGACCCTAACTGCATCAGTAGCAGAGCTATCAATGATTGCCGGGCTAGGGACAAACCGTGCTATTCGCATCCGAAGGCTATTAGACTATAGCAGTCCTACGAAGGAAACACAAAGCAAAATTCAGAAAACACTCAGTGATTCAGATGAAAGGATGGGAAGCAACTAAAATATGCGTGGTTAGTTCCATTTATCAGTAAAGTAAACCAATTATTGTGTCTATCACTAATCACAAATTGTTGCTAATCTATGGTAGCGCAGCCTATGGCCAGAAAATGTTTGAGGTTCATTTTCCATCCTTATGAGCTAGTGGTATTTGTAGGATCGGATAACCACATTATAAGATGAAATTGAACTATATATAGAATATGACATATTACCTTCTTTAACAACCCTGATTCCTCGAAGTTGCTCGCCACTACATTTTGATAGTATTGGTTCCGACGAGATCGGAGGGCCTAGAACAATAACAACAATGTTGCAAGAATTCAGAACGATGTATTTATAGCCCCTATACTCTCCACATGATACATGAGAGGTTCGTTCGCGTCTAAGTCAAGGATCTTCTATATCTTACTTGGCGCAGGAGTTTCTTTTATTATCATAGGCTCGGCATCAGCACTTTATACACTAACACCTGTCCCAGTATCTCTGAATGGAACAGTTGGAGCAGGTCAGAGTGACACATTAACACCTAACATGAATGTGGGTAATCCTGTAGTGTTATCTGTCACAGGATCTAATTCAAGCATTGAAATTGTGGATCCTGAAAACGAGGTAATTAGGTCAGTAACCAACACTGCTAACTTTCAGTATAACTTTACAGCTCAGATGGATGGACAGTACTTAATATCCATAGAGAACTTGGGACGTTCTGATTTGAGCATAACTGGCAGTGCTTTCACAAAAGGTAGTCAGATAGCTTTAGGCGGACAGCTTATGCTTATAGTAACCGGAATTATAGTACTCGGGCTTGGTTTACGAGCTAAACTTCGATGAAAATACTTAATGTCACCTATCAGTCGTTTCCTTCCTATACGAGCCGAGAACCTTTACGAAGGCTGTCTTAGGTTCTATGACTTTCAAAACATCTCTAATTTTTGAGTCAAGAACATGTCCCTCAAAGTCAGTAAAGAAATTGTACTCCCAAGGGGTTTCCTTGGTTGGGCGTGATTCGATCTTAGTAAGGTTGATCTCTCTCCTTGCGAATTCAGACAAGATATTCACTAACGATCCTGGTGCATGCTTGACAGAGAAAATGATGGACGTTCCATCATTCCCTGTTGGCTTCGTATTTGCAGGCTGTCTTGATAGTACATAAAATCTTGTAAAATTGCTTTTCCTATCTTCTATTCCAACGTCCAAAATCTCCATTCCATAGATTTCGGCGGCACGCTTGCTTGCGATTGCCGCTGCTCTTCTATTTTGACCTTCCTTGATCATCTTCACTGCGCCCGCGGTATCATATACTGGTATAGAGGCAAGTTTCTTCTCATTTAAATAATGCCTGCATTGCGCCAGAGCTTGGGGGTGTGAATAGACTTCTCTTAAGGAACCCAGATCGTTTCCTTTTATTGTAATAAGACAATGGTTGATTCTTTGATAAGTCTCTCCTACAATGTACAAGTTCGTTTGCAATAGTAAATCGTATACCTCATTTACGCTTCCCTCAATTGAGTTTTCGATAGGTACTACTGCATAATCGCACATGCCTGATAACAATGTCTCGATTACTTCTTGAAATGATCGCACCGGAATTGGAGTAGAGTTTGGGAAGAAATGAATGACAGCAAGCTCACTATATGCGCCTCTCTCACCTTGAAAAGCGACCCTATTTACCACCATTTAACGTCTTGCCGTTGTGAATCGTACTAAAAGTCTCCTTTCCATAGTCTGACGTCATTTTTCTCTCTTCGTAGGTCCCACATTCTACACATTTCACTGCATTATTCACTCTCACTGTATTTCCTCCACAATTGTAGCACAATGTATAGACTACACCAAAATCCTTCTCTGCGATAGTGATGTGAATGTTAGAGTTGAGGAGACTTACTACTCTTCCTCTTATAATATCTCCTACTCTAAACGTGATTCTTGACCTACGATCTCCTCTTTCCCTCGACCAACCACCTTGTCCACCTGAAAACGAAATACCCTTTGTAGATGAAATGGCGGAAAATCCCGAGATAGATTTTAAGTCATTAATATATAAAATTCTTACTGATATCATGCTACCAAAGAGCATATCAACATATCCAACAATAATATCTCCTATTTTTGGCAATTTCGGAGTATTTTTTTGTTCTATCCTTACTATACGTCTCTTCAAATCGTACACCTTGCTTCCAACCGTGCTGGATCGAATACTACCATCGTCGACGTACGTGTTCTTGCCGCTCTCAAACTCTTCTATAAACGCAATCTGATCGCCTGGAAAGCTAGGCGTTAGTTTCATTTTTTCAATTGTCAAAGCTATAAGAGTCATTCTGTATTAGAAAGTTATAATTGTTACAGAGGAACAAAATTATTCGGTAATCATAAGTATCAGAACCAAACTGATGTTAGTGGTGAGAGTATCTATGTCGTCAGATTTTCAAGCCCACGAACAAACAACCTATTAGTAACTTCTTTACAACGTTAACCGTGGAGTTTATCGAATGGTTTCCTTATTATCAGGAAATCAGGGAACAATTTGGCTATAGCACCGAGAAGGACCAAGAGGCTGCAAAAATTCTAGCTTACATGACCCGTAGGAAGGCTTTAGATCTCAATGTGCTAAGAAAGAAAATTCACGGAAAAAAAGTCATGGTAATAGGTGCAGGGGTTAATCTAGAAGCTAGCATCCCATATATCAAGAGAAACCGAAATTTCACGAAAATTGTGGCTAATGGAGCAGTTCAAGCAGTTTTAGAACACCGGATCAAACCGGATGTCGTGGTCACAGACTTGGATGGGAATCAGTTATTTCTCAAGAAAGCTGATATGCTAGGAGCAATAATGGTAGTTCACGCCCATGGAGATAACATCTCACTCATGACTAAATTAGTGCCCAAACTCAGACACGTCATAGGCTCTACTCAGGTAATGCCTATGAATAATGTGTACAATTTCGGTGGATTCACCGATGGTGATCGATCCGTATTTCTTGCTGAAGCATTGGGGGCGACCCAAATAATACTTGTTGGTATGGATTTAGGAAACGAGATAGGGAAGTATTATTCAAAGAGTACGGTGCAGGATTCAAAATTAAAGAAGGCGAAGATGAAGGTAGCAAAAAGATTACTAGCGATGCTGGCAGTTAGAACTCGATCAGAGCTATTTGATACTTCGATAAATCCCATTAAAGGATTCGCATATCTTAAACAAACTTCGAAATAATATATGAGAGAATCTCTCCGGTGAAACTTGGAAGCAATCTTATAGGCATTGCCTTAACTCGAATTCTAAGCTCGGTCTACGCTAGTGAGGTTGTTCATTCATCCCAGAGCTGGGAACTACGAATTGATACTTGACCTCTGAAAAGCTATTATATCTTTTATGTCAATGCAAATTGAATTGTCCTCTAGCTATTCTGACGATGAAATCAAGCGAGCTGCTGAGATCCGCGAATGGCTTGTCAAGTTGATTTCTGACAAACATGAGGAGATTGAAAACTTACGTGCAACTCTTTCTCTAGTCGATAGCATGCTTAAATTAGGAAGTTTCAAGGCAGCATCTAGCTTAAAGGATACTTATACGCTACAATCAAATCCAACAAATCAATTTTCCTCCTCCTCTGATCTCCATGGCATCCCAAGTCACCATGCATCCAAGCAAACTACAGCCTCAAATATCGGAGACCCTAATGATCAAACTGCTGCAACGGACATACCGCATAGAGGAAAAGAATCTAGTCCAACAGCTTCTGATCCATCAGGATCTCAAATTACAGAAACTAAAGAACTTCATCGAGTGAGAGATAACCTCCTGCTCGCCAAAGCAGAGGTTACTACTCATTTTGTAGATATCGTTCCTGCCGAGAATATCTTACTAAGTATCAACACCGCCCCGTTCCGATCCTTTTTCTTGGGAAGAATTCTCGATGGTATGAAGGTTAAAGATGAGGAAAAGGTTCGTGATTTGCAGATTAAAGAGACAGAATCTTTGACGTATATTGTAGAAGAAAATGAAAGCAATATAATACGTAGGATAAGGATCAACAATTACAGGGAGAAGGAACGACTCAATGAAATATTCAACACATGCGCTTGGGTTTTTAGTCGTATGATTGAAAAAGGCTCGCGATGAATCATGGATAGAATAGTAGTCCTCGATTTCGGCTCGCAGTATAGCCATTTAATTTGTAGGAGGATAAGGGAAGCAAATGTGTACTGCGAGTTGTTGCCTCATAATACTCCTGCAAAATTGATTAGGGAAACAAAACCTAAAGGAATAATTATCTCAGGCGGTCCGGCTAGTATATATGTTGAAGGGTCTCCTAGACCTGACTACGGTATTTTTGATCTAGGAATACCTATCCTGGGAATTTGCTATGGACATCAATTAATTGTTGACAGATTTGGGGGAAGGATAAGAAAATCTACTGTTCGTGAGTACGGTAGTTCGAATCTTGTAATTGATGACCATGACGACCTTTTTAGTAACATAGATGGTAACATAAGATGTTGGATGAGCCACAGCGACACAGCTGAATTAATACCAAAAGATTTCGAAGTTCTGGCTCATACCGATAGCTCTGCGTCAGCGGCAATCGTAAATAGAAACAAGAAGCTATTTGGAATTCAGTTCCATCCTGAGGTATTGCACACGGAAAGGGGGACGGAGATTCTCAAGAATTTTTCATTTCAAATAAGTGGAGCAGCGCCTACCTGGAACATGAAAGACTACTTAAAAAGAACTATTTCAGAGCTCCGCAAAACTGTAGGAAGTAATAGAGTACTATGCGCCGTTAGCGGAGGTATTGATTCGACCACGGTAGCGGTCTTATTACATAGAGCGGTCGGAAGCAACCTTCGGTGTGTATTTGTCAATCATGGTTTGCTAAGAGTTGGAGAAGAGGAGTTAGTAGTTCAAACTTTTGAACAAGTTCTAAACATACCACTAATAGTAGTCAATGCATCAGAGCGATTCATCACAAGATTGAGTGGAATCACAGATCCTGAGGAAAAAAGAATGATAATAGGTGACGAATTTGCACGAGTCTTTAGTGATGTTGCATCTGAACATGGTCCTTTTCAATGGCTGGCACAAGGAACTCTTTACCCTGATATCATAGAAAGTGGGGTATCTCACGGCCCAGCATCCGTTATTAAAAGTCACCACAACGTGAAAGGATTGCCTAAGTGGCTTAATCTAAAGGTTATTGAACCGCTGAGTACACTCTATAAAGATGAAGTAAAGAGGCTTGCAGCGGCTCTAGGCGTCCCAGAGCAATTATTGAAAAGGCATCCTTTCCCTGGACCTGGTTTGGCTGTAAGAATTGTAGGCGAGGTGAACCATGAGAAAATTCGTATAGCCAGAGAATCCAGCAAGATAGTGGAAGATGAGTTGATGGCCGAAGGCTGGTACGATAAAGTCTGGCAAGCGTATGTGGCAGTAGGCGACGATAAGGCGGTAGGTGTAATTGGCGATGGAAGGCTATATGGACACATTGCAATAATAAGGGTCGTCGATTCTGTTGATGCAATGACGGCTGACTGGGTGCGACTACCTCATGATGTCATCGGAAAAATTAGCAATCGAATCAGCAATGAGGTGGAAGGAGTAACTTGGGTGACTTACGCCGTGTCGAGCAAGCCACCAGCTACAATTGAACCTCAGTAAGAACTATTGAGCTGGAGAACTATGAGAAGCGATCTCCAAAATCCCTTCCATTAGAAACAAGTATCCTATTTTCATAATTTTACTCCGCACTCTTCACAATACTTCGAACCTTCTTCATTTGTATATCCGCATGCCTTACACTTCGCGAGACTTGCAGATCCATTATGCGAGTCGGGCTCAACCTTGGACCGATTTTCATTAATTAGCACAATGTCACCAATCTTAGATATCTTTGACCATAGGATTTCAGAAGATTTGGCGTCTTTATCCTTCAATTGATTGTTGACCACGATACTTACATCGACTGTTCCATTCCTTAACCTTCTAAGGCCTATTTCCTTTATATTTCCAATTAGCATTGCTTCCGAATCATAGGCTGGCATTTCGATTAGTGAGTGTATTGGGAGAAATTCACCGTTAAGTAAGGCGTTATGCACTTCATGTATTGAGCCTACTGTAGAATGTTGAGGCGCTCCCGAATTTTCCTCTGGCTTCGTCGGTGATATTTGTTGAACTACTTCCTGATGATTGACAGACGACGAATCAGCTTGTATTGCCTTTTCATTCTGAGGAGATCGAAACTTGCGGTACTGCGCAATCGTGTTCTTGCATTTCTTGCATTTGTATTCACCTTTCTCTTCTAAGATCACCCCTTCCCCTAGATCCTCGTTCGGGCTATCAAACACAATAGAAGGAGGACCATCAAATTGTACTTCGCATTTGTTACAATAGTGTTTCAGGAGCCTATTTTCGTCTAGTCTTCCTACACCTGCTAAGAATAGCTCAGGCCCTCCTAGGTTACCTTTTCTCTGTTCTTCATCTGTTATTTTAGCTAGAACATATCCTCCAGATCCGCGAAGTTTCTTCTCTTGGTAGTCATTTCTGGGAGTTTCGCTTAGCATGAATAACTATTATCGGGTCTGAATATAAAAGACTTGTATTACGCTCTAAAAACTAGTTAGGCAATCATATAGGTACCCATTATTCAGACCGGATTAGCTTCCGTATCCCTTATATTTCTGTGCTTTCTAATATCAGTCGTCAAAAGCAACGGCAGATCTGTCAAGTATCAGAATACTACTTATCATTTCTTCCGTGCATTTGTGCAGAAAAATATTAGTGAAAAGAAAGATTGAAATCTACATTTGAAGAATTAGGGGTAAGCCCACCTTTAACTAGGGCATTGGAAGAAATGGGCTTCGCCAGGCCATTTCCTATTCAAGAAGCATCAATACCATTTATTTTGCAAGGGCATGATGTAATTGGTCAGGCACACACTGGAACGGGTAAAACGGCAGCATTCTGTTTGCCTGTATTATCACGTCTCAAAAGTAACGGTCCGGTACAATTTTTGATATTAGTACCCACGCGGGAACTCGCGGTTCAGGTAACCCATGAGATCACAAAATATTCAAAGTATATTCCAATTCGTGTGGTATCCATTTTTGGAGGGGTAAGTATCGGTCAGCAGCAATCACGATTGGAGAGAGGGGCTCAGGTGGTTGTTGCTACTCCTGGCAGACTTATTGACCATTTGAAAAGAGGAACCATCGAGCTGGACAAGGTAAGTCACGTCGTACTTGACGAGGCCGACAGAATGCTAGATATGGGTTTCATTGATGACATCAGGTTCATTCTTTTCTATATAAGCGAAAAGCATCAGACCTGTCTCTTCTCTGCCACAATGCCTCCTGAAATCCTTCGCCTTGCGGAAGAATATATGACCAATCCAAAACAAGTTCTACTTAACGAAGAAGAAATCAGCCTCGATACAATCGATCAGTCATATCTTGTTACTCACGAACGGCAGAAATTTAAGCATCTTTGTGAGTTGATCAAAAATGAAAGTAAAAAACAGATGATCGTATTTGCTGCTACAAAGCAACGAACCCATAGATTGGCTAATGATCTGAAATATGCAGGCTTTAAGGCCATCTCTATACATGGAGATTTGTCACAAAAGCAACGAGAAGTAGCAATGTATAGATTCAAGGCAGCAAAGGAAGATATCCTTGTCGCCACTGACATAGCAGCTCGAGGTATCGACATCCCTGCAGTAAGTCATGTGGTAAATTATGATGTCCCCGAGGATCCATTGATTTATTTTCATCGCATCGGTAGAACAGCTCGAGCAGGTGGCACTGGCAAGGCCGTCTCCTTAGTTTCTGTAGAACGGGTTGAAGACTTTCAGAGAATAATCAATCGAACAGACCAGCCCATCCGCAAGCTGAATTTTGAACTAGGTATAGAAGTCCCTGTGTACGAAGGTAGGACCCAACGCCCATCTTATTCAAGGGGTAGGTCGTACAGGCCTTCTAACGGTTATCGAGATAGACGAGAAAATCAGTATGGTCAAAGGAAGTATAGCAATGAGACGAGCAACTCTCGGTACCGAGGAAGAGGAGAAAGTCGCTATA
Source organism: uncultured Nitrososphaerales archaeon (assembly GCA_963841565.1). Taxonomy (GTDB): domain Archaea; phylum Thermoproteota; class Nitrososphaeria; order Nitrososphaerales; family Nitrososphaeraceae; genus TH5896. The sequence continues at coordinate 135,396 of CAWJCY010000006.1, read as the reverse complement.
ACAATCAGAAGAGATATGGTAGAGGCTTTCACCAACGGTCCCTTTAGTTTGGTTCTAGAAGCAGTCCCTCATTACGGTACCAGTGGATTAATTCAAGTTTAGTAAGAATTCGATCAGTTGGGAAATACTAAAATTCGTTTATCACAAAAATATCATGAATGTGTGGGTAGAAATATTGCCTACCCAACTCAAATTATTTTGAACTTTGATGTTAAGTATTCACTTTCATTCGTCTGTCGGTAACTATATATCTAAAAATTGATGATATAGAAAAGATGCATCAGGACGATACTGAAGATTCTTTTGTAAAGATTGCTGCACTCATTGGAGGTGAGGAATATCTAAAAGTTGCACGTGCCCTCTTGCATACAGAAGATGCAACTGATGAGGAAATTGCAGGGGCAACTGGGCTTAGAATCAACATCATTCGAAAAGTTCTTTATGATATGTTTGGGAAAGCGTTGATCACGGGCATTCGTGTAAAGGACGAGAAGAAAGGATGGTTTGTATACAGATGGAGAGCGAAAAGGGATCAAGTAGACAATTTTATCGATAATCAGAAGAAAAAAATTCTTGATAGGTTACAAAAGCGACTTGAATACGAAGAATCCTCCGAGTTTTACCATTGTGGGAACAACGATTGTTCACATGTCAAATTCGATCTTGCGGTAGAGCAGTTCTTCAAATGCAGTACGTGTAAGGAACCGCTGAACCTTATTGACAATAATCAAGTCAAGGAGGCTTTGCGGCATAAGATTGAACAAATTATTTCGGACATTGCACCCAAAAGCTAGTAGGGTTTTTTGTGTTAGTTTAATATCAATCTAATAGGAACCGCTACTATATATCCATCCTTTTTGAATCTACTATTCAGAATCGAAATCACTTGAAGCGGATCGGTCTAGGTTAGAGAAAAAAGAATCTACGTAATAAGGCCGAGAGACCAAATCATAAGGAAGATTATCTTCAAAACCAGCAGCGTAATTGTCTTTGGCGACTTTTATGTCGTCCGACTTCTCCAGGAAAATATTTAAACTCCTCAATTTGCTCTCAAAATTCTTATATGCCATATTACTATAAAAGTGTATGTCACTGATTGGTCTTCCGGTTTAAAGCGTTAGGATATGTCTGGTTTTCAATATATGGAAGCTTTATGAAGTGTCTTACCTTGGTGTCTCTAATAATGGGGACTATATAGAATGAACAGGTGATCTCACTTGCCTTAAAAGTCCCTCAAAAGTAACCATTGATCCCTCATGGTAGAAAGTGGTTTATTTGTTACTTTTGGTAGATATCTAGTCTGCTCAGCTAACTCGAATGGTCTGATACAATATTGATCCACTTGAAATGAATAGTCATTCGTCACAATGGTAGGGCACCGCTGTTGTTTAGCAATGCCCCAAGGAACAAGATTATCAACGATAATCCCACAATCACTCTTCCTAGAAGAATAATTCTGGATCTTACAGGTTGAATATAAGAATTTGAGTCACCACTCATAATCCGCTTTTCTGTTTCGATGTCAATAGACCTTATGTGGATAATATAGATTATGAGCGTAACAATAACGAAGATGACCTTGATAAGCAAAATAATACCATAGTCTGAATCTATTAGTGCAACCGGCTGCAAAAGAAAAGCGCGAGAATTGTAAATTCCGGTTATCATCAGTATTATAAATGCCGGCAATGCAATTCTATTGAATCTCCTTCCGATCCTTAGCATTAGGGCAAGACGATCTGCTGGCGATTCAGCAATCGTTCCTAACATGGGTGCCAAAACTATCCCTAAAAATAAGGATCCACCGACCCAGATTGATGCACAGGTTAGATGCACCCAAAAAACTAAGACATCCCCCAACACCATTACGAAACAGGGATTGACGTTAATACTATTATTCGTATTGTCTTAGAAAGGATTTTAATGCGCTTTTGATTAGCTTAAATGCCAGAATGTTTCTTACCAGACGTAGAGCCCTTCTCATTGGCGTTGTTGCAGCAATAGCCGCAGCAATAATTTTTACACCACTTATCTTGACTCTCACCCTTCCGCCCGATATCAATGCTGTGAAAATCAACCTCGACAAAGTTGAGATTGAGAATCCCTCTCCAGAAGAGGAAACAGCGAATCTGCTTACTCTTAACGTATTTTTTAAAGTCGATAACCCTACTGATAAGACCTTGACCACCTCTAAAATCGATTATACCCTTTTCGCGAATGGTGAGTCTCTAGGTAACGGACATATCGACTATATCGATATCCCAGTTCACGGGCGGCCACAACTTTTGTCTGGAGGCGAAGCTACAATCATGTCAAAGTTCGAAATACCGCGTAACGATCCAACTCTTACGCAAATCAATATTGGAAATCTCACTAGCTCTGACATAAATTGGGAAGCGGAAGGGACTGCTGATATCGAGTCTGGATTTGTTACAGCTCCATTGGCCTTTAAGGATGACCTACAGCGTTCTTCATAAATCTCATTGGAGCGCGAACCCTCCATAATATTCAAGTAAAAATAAGATCAGTTCAGAAAGCTCTTTCCAGATACACATGTTGCACATGAGATCGTAATTGGATTATGTAACCACTTTCAAATTAGGACTAGCCCTATTACAATGTGAAGGCTGCCACTAGCCTTTGCATAATTCTTTGACTATAGATCGACGTGACGCTGATGATTCAGTGTCCTGCTAAAACTAGAGAGTACCCATTCTGCGATCCATGTACACTTGGCTGGGCTATACTGACTCATTTCATCTTCAGACGAACATAAATGTTGATAATTACAACTGAAACACGGGGCTCCCTCAACACTATTTATCTCAACTTGTCTTTTTTCAATTTCAGAAGTAGTAGGCTTCTTTACTATCAACTTGTAAGTCCACCTACCGTTGTAAAGGATTTTTTCCCTAGAAATAAGGGCCTGCTTTTCCAGATTCCCAACAAGCCTTGACCCATCTCGGCTGTCTAGAGAAAAAGTCTTACAAAGTTCGGTTTGGAATATTCCATTCTCTCCACTTCGAGAGATGGTTTGGAGTGCCTGTTCAACTAAACTATTTCTAGTTTTAACTGAAATTTTCATAGGAGTAACTATTTCTGATGGCAAAATGTAATTTATTAGTAGCCAACATACATATAAAAATCTTCATACTTGCCCAGATATTGCTTGAGTATGCATATCAGGTCTTAATTTCTACGACCACATAGTATGGCTAATTAGGGATATAAAACTAGATGTTCCTAATCTACATCGAAGTCAAATTAGCCTTACGATAATAATTCCTATCAAAAATGAAGTACAATTGAGTAAATAGATTTATAGTATCTCGATCGGTAACTTTACGATTCCAGAGATGATGAGGATCTGCAATAGTGATGAAATAAAGGATAATTCTTTGAATGTTTTCACAATTAACAATAGGGATATCCTCGTAGGAAGAAGAAACAGAAAGTTATTCGCGTGCAGCAATTCCTGTCCTCACAGAGGAGCCTCCTTATCAAAGGGACACTTTAATGGCAATAACATAGTATGCTACATGCACGGATATGAGTATAATCTTTTCACAGGTGTGCTAGAAAATATGAAATCTTGGAAAAAGGAAGATAGCTGGATGGAGCAGAGCCCTAATTGGCGAAAGTCAGGCAATTTGAGATTGTATAAGATTGAGGAACACGACAACGGGATTTATGTTGACTCTGTCCAGCTAGGGGAGCCAATTTAAAGGGTCCAATTTTCACACAAATAAAAAAATACCCCAGGTAGTCGAATCGAATGTTTATGATGCCTAGTCTTTTCGGTATTTTTTGGTGATTTACTACTTAAGAACATGGGCACGTCAAACGCTTTGTTGAGACGTCAAAGGTAGAACGAGTGCTTGGAGACTCGCTAGCGAGTAACTAACGGGCTATGAAGATGCATTGATTTCGTAGAGCTAGATTGGGTAAACAACTAGTTATCAATAAAGATATCTAGATAAGAGACCATTACGATACGATAGGCCGTTACTTGAAAGGGAACACAACATGATAGAATGTTATACGACAGATAACCAAAACCTGTTAATCTGAGCACCTCTACTCTGGCCAACTGGAAAATAATGTTCGGCAATGCGTTTAATCGCATAAGGTCAAACAGGTACTGTGTTAAATAGAATCAAAATAGCATTGTAAAAGTCGAGAAAAATTATTAAATATTCAATTTCTATCACTTGTATCTTAATCACAAAATCAAGAGAAGCAAACATTTTATTTACGCATATAACATATCCGTTCTACTCGTTGAACCATGGTGCGAAAAAGAATCTATGTTGCTGGTAAAAGTGGAGATTCTTGGTATCAGCTACCTCCCTCCATGAGACAGAATTATAAGACTACTCTAGCAAAAAAGTATGGTTCTAGATGTAATCCTGGCTATAGCCTCCCAGCTTTCCAAGGCGTGGACAACAAATATTACAAATTTGGTTGTGGCAAATATTTTCCTATCGCTTTGCTTACAGTAGACCACATCATTCCTATATCTAAAGGGGGACCAGTCTTCGACATCGGAAATATGCAATTATTGTGCTGGCAGTGCCATAGGAAGAAGACCACTGAATACGATATGATAGACATATGATCTCCAACTTCGAGCCAGACCGTTGCTTTAATTCATTTAGTTTTTGTTGACTAATAATTTGAATCCTGGTAGAATCTGACCCTGTTGTTTTGCAATACTCGAATTCAGTATTATGCGTTAAGTAAATCAATAGGATTTAATTTAAATAATCGTAGAAATCTAGTACGATCTTGCCTAGTTACCAACGGGCAAGAAATGAACGGTGGGGTGGCAGAGCGGCTATGCGTTCGCCTGCAGAATTGAATGTAGTAAGCGAATCAATAAGGGTTCGAATCCCTTCCCCACCTCTAGTCCAAATTCCAGCTAAAAGTTGTGAATATGGAAGGAAACATCACGATCATTTTCATACTCGTGAAAGATTTGGACTAATTGGCTTAATTCAACATCAATCCAACACTATTTATCAGTATTAACAAACGGAGTATGATTGGTTACTCGCGCGTTAGTGAATATTCTTTCAGAATACTTGCTTATCAAAGGTATTCAACTCAATCAACAAGCCTAAATCGATAGTCTTTTTTTGCCCTTGCGCCTTGACCGTCCATGCTTGATAACGAACTAGATCCAGTTGACGCTCGTAAAGTATAGATATATGCGTGAATGAATCATGTATTGCTCTAATGCACGAGGAGGATACCTCAATGGCCATTGGCAAGCCGCGAAATGAATTCGATGATCCGATAAATAACCTATTAGTTGTAGTCAACAAGCTGGTAGACCTCGAGAGTAGAATGGATTATCAAAATAGTCCAATAGAGGAGATCCAGGATAGCCTTCGTAATGTAATAGACCTACTTGAAAGATCAAAGAAATGAGACTTGGCACTATGATTCGCCGTAATTGATCTTCCATTTGCCGAATAGAATAGTCTGAGCTGACTAGAGGCTTTATTAACGAAAGAATTATCTCGTCCATACCCAGTTATCTAAGGAAATGCGTAAAATTACAATCCACGCCCCCCGTGGAATTGCGGCCATCTTGGAAGAAAAATTGAGAAGCAGGTATGATGTGAAGGCAGAAGTGACCCCTGATAATCCTAGGGCTGTTTGTCAGATCATGGCAAGGAAAAATAGAAAGTGGATTACGATCTGCAGTTTTGCTTCAGACGAAAACATCAAGGACATTATTACAATGTTTGAAGTTAATTTCCAATTAAGAAAGTGAAAACTAGTGAACATGGAGACATTTGGATTTCGTATATTCATTTTAATTCACCTTGTATTCATAATCTGGAAGAATGAATCACTGAGGTTCTGCTGATCGCTTCGGGGATTGTCTATTTGTATCTGTACTTATTTAAGGCAGGTCGCTTTATGATGACAGAGAGTACAAGAATGCAGGTAGATTCCCGTGAACACAGGTGCATTCCAATTGAATGATAAATGGGACGAAGACAAATTTCAGGAAAATGGTCTTCGTGGTAAAGTGAGAAGAAATTATATAAAAATTGCTAAGGTTGGGATAATTGTTGGTTTTGTCGTTGTAGCTCTGGTTGTATTCTCGGTATTCCTCCCTAGAGCTGGAGTAAGCATCGAGATAATTGAACGAGGGGGATTGATTAGCTCGGTAACTGCTAAAATCAGTAACAATAACTTTGATTCGTTGAACGACGTAGTGGTTCAATTTGGAGAGAACGGTATTCCCCAGAGCTTAGGAAATATTGGGCCCTTCGCATCTGTGTTTTCTTCTCCAAATCCAAATGAACTGGAATTTGATCGAATTATTTTAACAGCAAACGATGGAGATGTTCGAGTAGTCAAGTATATGAAATAACAACTGTTGAGATAAGAATTTAAGCGCATTTCGATATCACATTAATTTCAACCGTTAATGTCGTCTTGCCCGTTCAAGACGACATCACCATTGAGAATGGCTATCAGAATGTGTAATTATTAGCCAACAGCCTTGATGTCTGAAACTCAGTTAATGTTTTGTCGCCTCCATACCTGTGGTCTTGTGAAAGAAATTAGATCTGGAAATATTACGAAAGCTCAGCTATAAAATTATATCATTGCAAGGGATTATTCGAATGCCCTACCACGCTGTCATCTTTCATCAGAATACAACACGCACAATTTTCATTAATGCAGGTGCTTGATGCCTTATGCTTACATATAGCACATATGCATTCCTCGTTCAATTCTCCCTGAACTTGTCTATTTGACAAACCGCCTTTTTGAGGAAGATTCTTTGATTCCTTTAACCTTGTGCTTAGGTAAAGCCAGGCTGTAAATAGAGAAATTCCTATAATCATGATCACAAGGCTAATTAGAGCTGCCCTTAATGCAAATAATATTACTCCCAATAGGATCATCGTAATTCCAATGGCAAACACCCAATTGTATGAAAGCGGTCGGTTTCCATGCGGGGCGATTGAACGATCAGATTTTGTAGGATTTGTGGAGTTCATCTCTCAACAATTCACCATTGAAAAGTTATTCCGGCAGTATTATTGTCTATACCATTCTTTAAACGGAATTTTCCCTCTCCATCTACTCCTTTTCTCCTAACTGATGGTCTCGAGTATTTCATATTATTAGAATCGAAAACCTGATTTAACCTATGACATGAAGGTTTCAAACCCCTAGAAATAGATTCAAAATTGCAACCAATCACAGCACCATTATACTTCAAAATCAGTGGTTCGTCATCACGATCAATTTTCCTAGCTGCCGTCATGTTGAGATTCGCATGAGGTAGTAAGGCTAGCTCGCTCATTTTTGAGTTGTTCGATTCAGAATACTCTTCTCTCATTATTAGAGTTATTGGTGAACTTGACTCTAAGCATCTGCATTTGATCCCGAATAAGTGTCCCAATACCCACTTGCGGACTCCAAAACTCGATTTTATTAATTAAAGTTTATTTCTTCACTAGGAGTCACGTTTCGTATTGGACAAAAATATTTTGATCCACATTTATGTCTACTATGAGACCACTGGTTTTCGTCGAACTGCGCATCATCGCATAATATTCTAGGAAACCTGCCAGCTATAATTTTCAACTGTTGAAACCAGTGAAGATAGCGATATAGACCAGTTCTAAAAATTAATACTTAACCATTTCAATAATCTCAAAAGAAATGCTTCGGAGACTAGTTTAATTGAATAGTAGCGTATCGGTCTTTTGTGGCCGTGATTGGTATTGATTCTTCGAATTCATGAATCTCCTAAAATTTGACGCCGGTTTTTTTTTGCATATCGCAAGGCAAAGCGAATAGTTTAGGTAATTAATAAATTTGGATATTAGAAATATTCATAGGATGCGCACAATCAGTGATACCGATTAATTTTAGCCTTTCTCACTTCGCCGAGGGTGAGATTTCCAGATAATTATTTATCTAATTATGATTACCTAGGTCATAAGACGATATGAGCAAATTGTGTCGGATAGCAGTCGTGCAAATGAAGTCGGATACAGACAAGAAGAAGAACTTGGCACAATCAGAAGACTACATTAAAGAAGCTCGTCATAAAAATGCACAGATCATATGTTTCCCTGAATTTCAAATGGGTTTTTCTCCATCAGATCAAAAACCCATTGAATTGAGCGAGATCTCTGAAGCAGTAAATACTGGTAATTTTGTAAAGACTTTAGGCCGATGCGCAAAAGAAAATGAAATTGATATTATAAGTACGATCTATGAAAAGGCTCGAACCAAGAACAAAGTCTTTGATTCTGCAGTTGCAATCAGAAAAGATGGAATGATCATGGCTCGTTACAGAAAAATTCATTTATACGACGCGCTGGGATTTAGAGAATCAGATAAATTTCAAGCCGGAAATAGCATTGAGAAACCTTTTCAATTCGAAGCTGCAAAAATTGGCCTCATGATCTGCTACGACATCCGCTTTCCTGAAGTGTCTAGGATACTGAGCGTGCTGGGTGCAGAGCTTCTGGTTATCCCTTCAGCATGGGTGCATGGGATCATGAAAGAAGAACATTGGCAGACTTTCATAAAGGCCAGAGCAATTGAGAATGGCATCTATGTAATTGCGCCAGATCAGATAGGAAACATATATACTGGTAGAAGTATGGTAGTTGATCCCTTTGGGACTGTCTTGTTAGATATGGGCAATAAAGAAGGAATGGAGGTAGTGGAATTAGAGAAATCAGATATCATAAAAGTGAGAGGAAAGCTGCCACTTCTAAAAAACAGAAGAACAGATGTCTACAAGAAAAATCTTTTTGCATTTACTAGCCACTAATCTTCACAAATTTTCTTTATTATGGATTGAATGACATTTACGAGGGGGGTTTGTTTCAAAGTGAAGCCTCTAATTGCAATCTAACACTCTTGAATGCAGGCGATAAGCGTCTCATCAAATTCTATTTGTCGTCATCAGCAGCAGTTAGGAAGATTGGCAAGAAGAGGTTATTTCCTTGCTTGAAGCTTCATGCAACTCCCACTTCCATCCATTCTGATTTTTGCGGCTTCACCGTACTACTGCTACAATTTTAAAGAATTGAACTTTTTGGCAACGCAATAATATTGGGATTGGACACTAAATTCTATCCATATTTGACGATGCATACTAAAAAAAGACTCTGTTACCAAAGATAGGAATAGAGCTAGTTTGGGAAATCATATCTAATTCAGCGACAAAAAATGGTGCTAGCACGTGATTTGGAGGTCTCTTTCTAGAGTAACTGAAGATAATTCAGATCTTTTGACCCAATGCTGTTCGCGATAGGAAGATAGAAACGAATAAGTAAAAAGCTCTTAATGATTGTTTGGTACGTGAATAGGCATATACCGCACTATTGGGACGAGTCCTATCAAGAGCTATCTATCCTAGATTACTTCTATCTTGATCAAAGAATTGTGTCTGTTCTCTGATTTGTTGTGCAATTGGATTTGGGAAATGAGTCTGTACAAAGAATGACACTGCGACTAAAAGTATTAACATGATTAAGGCAATAATCGAGGTGACATTATTGCTTGAAAGACTCACCTCTTGATATTCGAGTTACAGAAATATATGTATGTCATTCCATTTCGTTTTAAGCTGGAGTAGATTGCCGACTTGATGGGCAAAAATTGGCTAATTTAGAATAGATTGTCTTCTACTGATTCTATCTGGACATTTACACTTGTGATATAAATGGCTCATCTAAATGAACAAATGCTATGGGAACACCTGCTCACCATTGTCTCTATCAATAATTCTGATAGCCTTAGTAGGACAGGTTTCTGCCGCAGATAATATATCTTCAAATGGAGCACCGTCCTCTGATTCAATTCTGACTTTAGGATTTATGATCTTGTTTTTTTCCAACACAAAAACTTTAGGCGCCAATACTTCACAGCTTCCGAACGCCATACATAGTGTAGGTTCTACTGATATGTTGAAGCGTGAATGTGGCTTCGAGTTCTCTTCATCATCAACTTCAACCTTTGATACGCCTAGGGTCACAGACGGATCCTTTCTGATTCTTGTGCTCTGTCTGTCCCCAAATATCTCGTGCCTCCATTCCTTGTACTCATTTTCTGTAGTTTCTTGATTTTCTTTATGATTAGGATAAAATGTGGACTCGTGGGAATTTCTAGGCTTTGCGGCTGGGTTTCTGAAGCTATCATGAGGTTGCTGATTTTTCTTGGCTACTTTAGTCTCAGTAAATAAATCGCTATTTCGAATAGGACTTATTACATCATACTGTTTCCTCTTGTCTTTATCTGAAAGAATTTCAAAGGCTGCGTTGATTTTCTTAATCATGTCACCTGAATGACTTGATGTGTTTCTATCAGGATGATGCTTCTTGACCAGCCGGCGGTATGCCTTTCTGATGTCATGATAGCTAGAATCCTCTGAAACTCCCAATGTTTTGTAGTATCCCAAGTGGTCCAAGTATGTTTATTATCTTTCTATGATCTCTTTGTCCTTTATATCCTGAGCTGTCTATACTACCTTAAATTTGCTTTTCGTGATTAGGCTCACGAATTCAACCAAGATTACGCGTCTTATGATTTAGTCTGATCGAGACGATAGTTCGTAGCCTCCAAACTTCTAAATCAAGAGGTTCAATATCGAAAGAGAATGAAAGATAGTAGGCTTTTTCAGCAAAAAGAATTCCTTCAAGACAAGATATAGGGATTTCGTGGTTAACAATCAAATGGGCTGCTGACTCGATTTGTGATCAAATAGTGAAAGCAGTAAAATAGCCTCTTGGCTACGTAACCGGGGAGAATTATCAGCTCATCTGATCTATGATTCTACTAATAATCTTGCTATTCCTGTCCGCATAAACCGGTGATTCGATATCTATCCAATCTGTGTTGTCACCCAGACTGTAAGAATAAAGGTTAGCTCCTTTCGAGGGCAAGTGTGTCAAGACATCATGCGACAGGTTAAAGCTATTGGTTTGCTTGTTTTGAATAATAGATTCTTGTTGCTGATGTAAATATTCGAATACTACCTTACTAAATAGATAAATCCCAAGCGCTTCGGGTGATTCTAGTTCAGCGACTGGCTTTTCAATAAATTCTTCTATTTTGTTGCACTCTTTAGCTTTGACGGTGACTCTCCCAGTTTCTTCATACCGATGCTTTCTGGTTACCAGAATCCCTGTGATTTCTTTGCCGCTCTCAAGCTGCATTTTCAATGTATGATAACGGCTGACTAACTCCTTCAAATTCAACGCACAAAGATTATCTGCAAACCAAACAAGAAACGGTTCGCTTCCATTTTTTATCGAATCCTCCGCTCTTAAGACTGCTCCACCAGTCCCACTCTTGTTGTCCTCAATGAACGAAATCTTCTTGAGGATTATACTCCCTTTTCCTTCGAAATAGTTTATGATTTGGCTTCCAAAAGAATCAAACTCACACACGATTAGAATTTCGTCTATAGTCTCGAACCGTGCAAGATATCTTACAACGTGATCTATAACAGGTCTTCCTCCTATAGGGATCATTGATTTAGGAACAAAATCGCTAAATGGCCTTGCCCTTGTGCCTCTACCACCTGCAAGCAGCACTACTTTCATGATTCATCCTGAATTATCTGGTAATGGACTTTATCAATTTTATTGATAATATTTCATCGTACTAGTTGCCTACAGACCAATTGATTATTATCCAGCGTAACTTAGTTTCCTGCTATTTTGACATGGAATCTTAGCGAGCAATTGAAATCATCAATCATGCAACAGGCTTTGTACGTATTCTTCATGCATTTCATTCTAATCATTGAGAAATTGAATATTTATGCAGAATAACTTACGGAGTAAAACACGCTAAACTGTAAGCATAAAAGCAGTACAAAGCAAGTGTTTGGGAAAACTTTTACCTCAGCTTCTTGCGCAAAAAATTCTCAGTATTCAAAGCGATGAATTCAATTGCTTCTAAATAAGATATATCTAGAGCTTCTCCAACGGCGTTAGCCACGGTTACCAGGAATGATGTTGGCAATGCAGGTAATTCTGTGAAGCATCTGGGGTACCTAACGGGTCCATCTGTCTCAATAAGAATCCTGTCTTTGTCAGTATTCTTTAGAAGAACTCGTTTGTCTTCAGAAAATACTAATGGGGGACCATAAGAGACATACGCACCCATGTCCATTAAAACGCGCAATTGTTTCTTATTACCGGAGAACCAATGGAAGAGCAGGTTGGCCAAGTTGTAAGATTTTATTAAATCTAAAATATCGTCGAGAGATTTTCTAGAATGGATAGATACTGGTTTCTTCGACTTTTCTGCAAGGTTGAGCATAGCTTGGAACACATGCCTTTGCTCTTGATATGAATTCCCTTTAGTTAGTGTGTACGTCGGATCGAGTCCAATTTCTCCTATCCCTCCAATCGAATCTGAATATTCAGAATATATCTCTAGGAATTTTCCAATATCGGCTTCATGAGCAAATTGTGGATGAATTCCTATGAATTGAGTTACTATGTCATTGTTGGATTGACCAAAGGATTTGATTCCATTGATAGTTGAATTGATATCTACTGACACTGAACATACGTGCATCTTCATTGTTCTAATACTCGATAGTATCTCCTCCAAATATGAAGAAAATTCCGGGTCCGTTAGATGAACGTGCGCGTCACATAATAGAGGGTAGGTTCTCACCCTTTATATTATGACAAACCCTTTCTTATCAAGTTTAACATTTTAGAATCTAGAGCTATCTTACTTCAATGGATTGATACAGGGTAAGCATTAGGTAACTTGTTAAAAAGATTTGGCATGTGTCAACTGTACGTTCCTTCCTTGTTGATAGTTTAACATCAACAGTTAAGATCCTCTGCTGAAGAAAACTGAAAAGGGTTCCGACGACTTGTTTCACATTTTAAGTACGTTTCTGGTAGCCAGACGAATATCTTCAGGTTTTATTGTTTTCCTACCCGCATGTAGTGACAACTCAACTGCACTTTTAGCAATTTTTTCAGCTATTTGTTCTAAAACCGTACGTAGTTCGTTAGCGGCATCGTCACTCACCCTTTCTGCACCTGATTTTCTAATAATGCGTTGCATCCCAGCAAGGCCTAGTTCAGGTCCAGAGGAAAACATGCTATGCGTTAAATCCAAGACTAAGACTATATGTTCAGCGCAGTCAAATAGTTTAAATCATTTTGTGTTCCTTTACGAGCCAAAATAGAGAATCAATTGGGATCGTGGTTAGATCACTTTAGACGAAAGGTTGATCGCCTTAGCCCCGGAATCATTGGAACCTTCACCTATACACTATGGTATTTGAGTGTTAATTCTAGACTTGAAGCGTATCCACAATTGCCTTGATGGTTTTATCAATGACCAGATGACAAGCTCTTGTTATCCCAAGAAGTAGACATGACTACATATTCGATGCAGACTTGTGAAATGGATATTGAGTATATATTCACAAAAGGAATCGAACTAACTTTGATAGGTCGCTCATCGATGGCACTAGATACTAGCTATTTAAAGAGGGAATGCTTTTCGATGAATGATAAAAGGAGTAAGACCGATGTCAAAGAGAATTATCATTAATGACCGGCTCGTTAACCAAACGATGGTTCCCAGATCCTTGTCTTCTCGAAAAGGCGAGAACGGGATCTTGCTCGTAGTTGGGGCAAGCGACATATACCATGGTGCCCCGTTATTGAGTTCGATGGCCGGTCTCAGATCAGGGGTCGACCTTGTTTATACTTGTGTACCACAACGAAACGTCCTAGCTCTAAGGTCCTATTCTCCGAACATTATTGTACTTCCTTTCTCACCCGATTCATTGGATATCACTTCTGCAAGAGAAATCCTTCATGTTCTTCCAAAGAAACCAGATGCTGCGGCCATAGGGATGGGATTGAACATAGCCCAGGTCAAGGGGCTGGCTTACTTGATAAATGACCTTAAAGGAATGCACACCAAACTCCTCCTTGACGCTTCAGCGTTAATCCCAGATGTTCTAAAACATATAACAGGAACCAATACAATAATCACCCCTCATCTTGGAGAATTCAATCGCCTGTTCTCAACAGAAAGCTCTATCTCGTTTCTAACTCAAAAGAAGGCAAGCCTCAAGAATTTAATATCAGTTGTGGTTGAAATGGCAGAAAAATACGGCATCACAATAATCTTGAAGGGTGAATATAATGTAATAGCAAGCGGAATAGGCGGACATGTATCTGTGATCAAACGCAGTACCCCAGCAATGACTGTGGGAGGAACTGGAGATGTTCTGTCAGGACTGGTAGGAGGGCTTCTCACCAAATTGGATCCATTTCATGCTTCTATCACGGGCGTTTACCTAAATGGCTTAGCTGCATTGCGAGCCTCTAAAAGACTAGGTTTGCATCTCCTAGCAACTGATCTTATCGATAATTTGCCCTATGTTATGAAGAAGTTTGACAAGATAAAGTAGGTGTGCCCTTTTTTTGAATTTTACTTTGTCGTAAAATCTAAAACTTATTTAATCCTGTAAATCAAGTTGATTCCTCCGTTGATTCCCACTTATACATGATCCGCTAAAACAACGAATCTAATGCATGATTAATTAGTTTGGCAGATCCCAAAATTGTTAGCAAGATTGTCCTCGCTGAACTGGCAAGACGATTTCTATAATCTGAAGGCCTCACTAAGGATTTCTCCGATTTAAGCACTTGCTCCTTACTTTGAGCCAGTGAGTTATTGGTGATTCCCCAATTTTCATGGGGGGCAGTCATTTTTTTTCTTAAAGACTATTATATTTAAATGGAAATAACTTTCTTCTCAAAAATCATGATGTGATTTGCGTCTTTTGCCTAAAAGATTTTTTCAAGCAAGTTTATCACAATTGAAATATTCTGGAGCATCTATATCTCTTTGTTACAGGTTTAACACGAATAGAATATATAATTGAAAAGGCTAGATAACTTAGTTAAGGAACATCCAATGAGTAACCAGCGCATCTACGATCTTTACTTGAAGTATAAAGAAGTTTTGTATTTCAACAAGAATCTAATAATTGCAGGCATTTCATCACTTCTGGTTGGTAGTCTAGTTACTCAGCTGGTACTCACAGACAGGTGGAAGCAATCTCATAAATTCCTTTGTCTCAATAGCGACTGAGTACAGTGTATTCTTTCCAATATTCGGAGTACTTTTCTATATCGACAATAGAAACAGGTATCTTGATCCGGTTACAAAAAAGAGAGATTCACACAAGTTAAGAAGCGATATAAAGAAGCTTATTGCTACTTTTTCAGTTTCTGAAATAATTTATTCCACCTCAAAAATTCTGATCCTTTATCAGCTCCTCCAGCTGAGCTATAATATCTCCGTATCAGACAGCTATTCTAAGTACTATATTGTCGTGGATGCTTTCAGCCATTACTATTAACGTCATGATAAGAATAGTAAAACTTGTTAGAACCAATTAGGACTTGTGCTAAAACCTCAGATGAAGGTTAGCATACTCTATCCCTTGTCTAGCAGTCATTGCGGTTGGAGCTGTAGAGACTAATTTTTGTATCAGCTTAGCTCAGAAACCAGCTTCGATCGGGGAATCTGGCTTCATAATTTCTCTTAAGAGGGTAGTGGCATAGGAGCCCTTAGGCAATTTGAAACTGATGTGTAGGGATCCAGAATGATTAAATCCCTTACACCAAAGAACCGATTGTCTGAATCCGCCCTTAGCGCTAAGCTCCTGCATATCTCGAATGTAGAAATCTCTTGGTGTCAGTCCTTCCTCTTTGAGGATTTTTTGTGAAATAGATTCGAAGCGTCCTTTTCCGGTCTGGAACGAATATCCTACAAGTCGTACCGCGGGAAGCACTGTAGAAAAGGTATCAATGGTGGGGTTTAGTTTCCTAATCTTTCCAAGTACATCATTACCTTCGATCTCAAAGCACAAGTCACCAACCCTACATTTCGCTATATCCTCACCGCAAGATAGAGATTCGCTCATACAAAGGTTGAATATATAGGCTTGATAGGCCTGGACGTACAACCGTCGAATTCCAATGGGGATTGCCCTTAGCGCACGAATATAGTCTCTCTTATAGAGTAACGATCGCACTATTTCTCTTTCGATATCCATGCCCTTAGGCAAAAGAGCCATGAGTTTGTAGTAGTTGCTTGGGTCAGACAATTGCTCTCTGATCTCTCTGCTATATGCGGTATCATATCTGGTAGTCTCAGTTAGGAGCAATTCAGATGCTCGTCTAAAATTCCCCTTAAGTATTTCCCTTCCAACATTATGAGTTACCATCCTTTCACTTCCAAACCTCTGGAGACCGTAGAAATTAGCTATATGATCTATTTCAGGTAGAAAATCAGTCAAATCTGCGCTCTTGGGTTCAAATATCAGAACAGTAAATTGATTTCCCCAAAGATCTGATTTTGAGAGTAGTATACTGCTGTATCCTATAAGACAAATTTCAGTGTGGTTAGTCTTGGCCCTTGGGGGTAGATTTCGTGTATTCTGAATTGTGGTGGCATATTGCATCGTGCTGGCCTTGGCATCTTTTATGCCGAGGACTCTTAGTTCCAAGTTAAGTTGGTTACGTATTTCGAAGATAGCGTGGTTGGAATCGATATTATGCTTTTTTAGAATAAAAACTGGAAAGCGATGGCCAGAGGATGAATTCTTCGACAAGTTTTCAAGGTATTGTTTATTTAGGATCTCTTTTACTAGAAAATCCTCTGGATTTTGTTTGATCTTTCCGCCTATACCATTAAACGCAGTACAATAGTGCTTAATACCAGCTTGTTGATCAATCAAAGGAACGGTCTTTTCCAGGATGGAGAACCTCACTTCAGAGAAGATATCTCAGGCCTTCAATTTCTATCAATTCGAGGGAAGTTATTGAAAAATCACTTGACAACAGGACACTTCGGCAGGCTATGATTTTTTAGCATCCAATTTTACACATCTATAATATATTGTTCCATCAATTGTGACATCTTCTATCCTTATTGGGCGGAGGTTACCAATCCTACTAACCTTTCTATGTACAATAATGCCAGATAAATTGCTGATTACGTCCTGAAACGACAGTTTAAGCATCAGATAATTAATGTCTTCTTCTCTAATGCCAGTAAACTCTGCAATTTCTTTTACCGAAAATGCCTTATCGCTATTTCGACACAGGAAATCTACTACGATTCGGTTTAGGTCTTTATGCGCTTCGAATTCTGATGCATCGATAGGCGGAGGAGCCATTAACCTGCTAAATAAATTGATACTTATATAACCGAATCTATATTAGTAGACCCCTCTATTACAATCCCTTTGAGTAGCTAATGACTTTCTCTTTAACTCTCGATTAACAAGTCACTGTCAAAATAATTTGCAAAAAGGCCTACATGTTGATTCTATCCAGTAACTCAACAACTTCCTCAAGGCTTGGTGACTCGGCAAAATGATTACGGACATAAAGGGAGGATGCGGCATTTGCGAACGTTAACCTGTCTATAGGATCCAGACCTGCAAGATATGCAACGACATCGGCCGTGTCCCATACGTCTCCCGCTCCAGTCAGGGTTCTGATCTCGCTTCTGATTGTTGGAACCATTTCACTATCTTTCCCGTTTGACCAAGCCGATCCTAATTTAGTATGAATGTCAATACTTATTCCTATTTTCTCAGATAGCTTTAGCGAGCGTCCTTGATCTCTTGTCTTGAATACGATTGCCAGGGTAACAAGGTACCTAATCCCAATGATGATCCAAGCGTGTTACATTCATTCTCATTGATACTAAGCACATCTATTTGATTTGACAAGAGAGCAAGAATTTCGATAAATTCTTCCTTCCTAAGTTCAAAATCAGCTGGATTCAACGAAATGTAGAGCCTTTGGCGAGCTTTCAAATGCGAATTTCATTAATTCAGTTCCTTTTAAATTGCTTGCCCAATTCGCAACGATGACAGCGTCAGCTCTACTTAATATTTTCATATGATTCTCTGTGTTTACTCTTGCTTTCCCAAAGTCCGCATTATCTCCAACATCACTTAGCATAACATTAACTTTAGAATCGCCCTGCACATTTTCATAAAGTTCCATCGAGGTGGTTTTTCCTTGTATCCCCTCAGAGATCATAATTTCTACATTTTCTCCAAATTTTTGAAATGTGGTTTCGATCACAGATCTCGCAATCTTATCTCCCACGGTGAAAAACGCGACTTTTCCTCCCAGCTTAGCAATACTATAGGCAATGTTGGCCGCATTTCCTCCTTTTCGGTCGACCGTTGGAATTTCACGTATACTCCCTCCCCCTACGCTAATCTTGTTAACGATCGACTGAAAAAGCTCATCTTGTGATTGCAGGAGTAGGATTCGATCTAAAAAAAAATCAGGCATAGTAACTATTTGATTCATATACGAATAATAGTTCTTGATTGCTGAGGATATGTTCATTAAACCTTTTTCCAATGATACTCCTCTTTCGAGAGAGGGTTATATTATTTGTCAACCGCAAAAGACAAAGGGATTCCGATCTTCCATCTTTTTATATACTACCAAACGTTAGTGAGTTGATTTCTCGACATATGCATTCAAGTACGCTTGACAAAAACCTTCCTTGAATTGGAATAAGGTCTTCATTCAGCTATTAATTTAAAGACTATACTAGTCTCGAGAATTGTTCAATATCTTTTTTTCATTCGGAGAAGGAACAATTTTTAATTTTGCATCATCAAATTGCTTTGTTACTCCTTTCCATTGAAAATTCTGTCCAAGCATATTGCTAAAGTGCTATTTCAGAATGAGGCTGGTTTCCTATTGCAACGTTGTAATCGGAAACCTGGTACAGCTCCTTAGGAACCTTAGAAGCACCCACCACCACAAGCAACTTATCACAGTTACGTAAATCATCGATGACTTCGTCTATATTTAGACCGTACATGGTCAGATGAGCGACCTTTCCGCCTTCATTCTTCCAATGCTTTATTGTCGATTCCCAACTCTCGATTATTTCTATGTTAAAGTACTGTCCTCCCCATCTCTCTATAATCTCGTCCATCATTGATCTAATCGATTTATCCACTTCATTCATGAAAATTCGATCACAACCCAATGCTCTAGCCACCAGAGCAACGTGAGTAGTTACCCGATCATCTCGGACAAATCTATGTCCTATTCTTAGAACCGATATCTTCAAACGAGATCTCCTAACTGGATTATTCATCTCCTACTGTTATTCTTCATAAACTTTTCTTAACTACTTTGTAAGGTTGAAATCTTGTGCAATGATTTGCTTCTGTTGTAAGCAATCTAACCATAACGTGAGTGGGGCTTTTCACGCTGAACTAAGCTGTCAAAACCAGTAAAATACATGCTATCAGGTCGGTTTTTAACTATCTGCATAAACCGTAACAATACCTTTCTTGTAACAAAAGGCACGCAGACTCACGCATATGATTGAAAGTCATTTGCGAAGGCAGGTCGACCATCTAATTTGAGCTTTGCGGAGAATATGATAGGAATATATATGATCCATCCACGAACAGTGTAACATGCCGTCGTAGCTCAGCCCGGGAGAGCACTCGACCAATTAGTGTGGGGTGAAGCTGAAGACCGACCTGTCGTGAGCTCAAATCTCACCGACGGCATTTTCGGTTGAGAATATTCCCATACCAAATCGAAATGGTAAAAAATGCCCGATTTAATAGAGTATCTGATGCTTCATCAGCTGATAAGAAGACTCTTCTGTAATCACGTTGAATCATTCTCATTTCGGAAGTATAATGACTTTGACTTTCGGGAATACGATCAGTGTTCAAAATGCGGTAAAATTTTGAGATATCTGAAGGGGTTTGACGAAGATCTGCGTGGCTAGGTAATTGATTTATGGCAAAATCAAACCTACAGATTTTAATCATCGCTTGGTGGGTAGGTGCGGCTCTTGCAGGTATCTCTTTATTCATACCAACATACGAAGTTTATCTCATCGTAGGGATAACTGGCTGGATTATAATGCCAATAAGCACCTCTTTGATCATCTACATGATCAAGAAGATTAAGAAAGAGGACCGAGGTAAGGAGCTACCTCAAAATGAGTAACTAATGATTTTCCTTGCCGCCTTGCTCTTCTATGACTACTAGTGTTACGGTGGAAGTTATTCCCGGGATTTTTCTAATCTTGTTAGTTATAGTGTGATTCATCGCCTCTGTGTTGTCTGATTTCACTTTAACGAAAACATCATGAACACCATATGTTCCTCTTACTTCTTTCACATCGGGCAAATTAGAGATTTCACCAATAATTCGCTCTTCCGAACCTAATGTGCAATTTACCAAAATGTAAGCCGTAGGCATTTAGATTTCTTCTATATCTTTTAGTATTTTAGTGTTGTTGGAATCTATTTAGAGTGCTTGATTCTCACAAACCATGCGTAGTTGATGTATAATCTTGAATCATCTTATCTGCGACAACGACATACTTTTCCGATGGACTGCGATGTCCACTGATGTTTAGATCGACGCATTCGTTTTCTAAATTTCTTTTCACTTTCGCTCTGATTCAAGATTGAAAAGGAATTCATATAAGAACATAGAAGTGATCTCATCAGATGAATAAGAGGAAGATCATTTACATCTCTTCAGCCATCGCAATAGCTGTAATTACTGGAGTTACTTATTGGGGGGTTGCTTCTAACAACGAGAATGCTGAAACACAAGCCCCTGCGTCGACTCTCCAAAGTCCTTCAAACACTGAAACACAATCTACAGATCGAACATACAATCCTATTGTCATATCAATCAAGAATGTTACGGTTGAACCAATAGATAGTTCACATTCCAATTTGCAGATTACTTTTGACGCTCATAATCCCAATAGGGGGACTATTATCCTTGAGTCAATTCAATACAAAGTGCTAGTTAACAACAGCGAAATTGCATCAGGCGAAATCGGTGAAAGGTTGGAGGGTTTTCTTGAGTCTCAAGATAACGTCTTTCCAGTAATAGCTTCTGGGAATGTGACTCTGAAAGATACTGATCAACTTGCTCGGAATAGCCAAAATTCAGAGATCTGGAATCGGTTGAGTATGAACCAGATAGAGTCATACCAAGTGAACGGCACATACTCATTTAGCCAGACGTCTACACTTCAAGCTAGTGGAGGAGATCGACCTTTCACTTTAAGTTTCCCTTGATTAAGCAGATTCATCTTTAGACTTCCCAAACAGACTTTCTATTGAGAAGCTGGTTTCCTTTCTTTCCATCATGTAACATCTCCCATAATACTTGCAAGTCATGCAAGATTCAGACGGTTCAACGATAGGCACTCTTTTCTCTTTAAGCAGCGTACTAAGGACCCTTGCTCTTCTTATTAATTCCTCAAACATTTTCGCACTCTTTGCTACTAAAAATTCTGATGATTTCCCATCTCCTCGCACATAGATCAAAATTCCCTCTGGTTTGTCAAAAGCATAAAGACAGGCATTGAGATAGAGCAAATCTTGAGGCTTAGGAGAGTCTGGCAAGGAATCTGTTATTTGCAACCTTACTACAAGCTCCTTTTCTAGAATGATATCTGCTGTAAGTCCGAGGGTCAGATTATCTGTCTTATACTCAGATTCTATATTTTCGAATGAATGTCTAAATCCATGCGTCAACAGAATCTGGAATAGTTCTGCTGAATTTGAATTAATTGGGTCAACTCTCTCATAATATGAAAGTCTTGTACACTGGGACGCTTCAGACGCATAAATTCTGGTCGGGTCGTTGATAATTTTTCTTAACTTTTTATGCCTTTCATTCAAGTAGGCCACTAGTATCTTTCTAACATCCCTGCCACCTAACATATTATCCAAGGTACGTAGTCTGGGGTATTTGAAATTATTTTGAGCAAAATCTGGCCAAGCTTAAATTTTTCTTAGGTTCGAACACATACGGTTAGGTTTAAATATTTGAATACGGATCATTATAACTGTTTTTATATAAGATAATGAAAAGTTCAATCAAGTGCCCTGTTTGCAATCGAAGCAATCAAAACATTGCAGATCCTGATTCTGGCGAAATAATTTGTGGTAATTGTGGTACCGTCATTTTAGAAAATGTCGAGGAAAATAGAGCAGAATGGAGGGCCTTTAGTGTGGAAGAAGCTAACCATAGGAGCAGAACTGGAATGCCAACGTCCCTGGCCAGACATGATATGGGACTAGCTACTGTAATAGGTCGATCTGATAAAGATGCGAGTGGGAAAGGGCTAGATGCCGTAGTCAGATCTACTATGGATAGATTACGAGCTTGGGATTTCAGAACACAGGCATATTCCCCTGCAGATAGGAATCTTCGACATGCTTTCAGTATTTTGGAACGGATTAGGGATAAGCTTGGGCTGTCTGAGGCAGCTATCGAGAAAACAGCATATATTTACAGAAAGGCCCAAGAAAGGGGTTTGGTTCGAGGTAGAACCATACCATCGGTACTTTCTGCAGCAGCATATATAGCCTGTAGGGAAATGGGTATTTCAAGAACCCTTAGTGATATCTCCGATCTCACAAATATTAAAAGGAAAGAGCTGGCAAGAACCACCCGATTGCTCATACTAGAATTGGATTTGAAGGTCCCTATGGTCGACCCTATAAAATGCATTGTAAAAGTGGCCAATAAGACGAGGCTGAGTGAACGAACAAAACGTGAAGCTATGAGTATCATGCAGAATGTTACAAAGCACGGAATCTCGGCAGGAAAGGATCCAATGGGATTAGCTGGCTCTGTGTTATATTTGTCGTCGAAAAATGTAGGAGAAACCATCACTCAAATGGATATAGCAGAAGCTGCCGGTGTGACAGAGGTTACAATTAGGAATCGGTTCAAGGATCTAAAGAGTCGCTTGGAACCTAAATAGAATTATTGATCGACATTCCTTTTCACTTTTGGTGATTTATGATCGCGATTCTAATAGTCTGATTTTCATAAACAAACTCACTTGCAGGATGGACCTTGAAATGTAGGAACAATAATATGTCGTCTTTTCCGAGGCTCGGAAGCTTTTTTCATCATTTAGGTCTACGAGATATTCTAACGAAGATCTAGTAGTGGCGAGCACCGGTCAATCAGCACAGTCACAATAAAATCCATACATGCGAAGTGCGGGATTTGAACCCGCGATCCCGAGCTTGGGAAGCTCGTACCTTAACCAGTCTGGGCTAACTCCGCGGTATTTTATCTAGCCTATATAAGACAATATAATTGTGATTAAACTCTAATTATCTTTTCTTTCAAACGTAGATGATCCCCATCGGGTGGATCAATCTATGTTATCTCAGACATACCTTCCATAGATTAAAAATCTTTTACAAGACCCCAATATCGAGAAATCGAAACGACATAAAGATCTCAAAAGTTTCGAAATTTCCATGTCGCATGGGAGAACAAGGAAAATTACAATCTTCAAATAGTTGGATTTCAGAGCCAGAACCAGTCCATTCTCTTCTCGATTTTCCTATTTCTATATCTCTACAAAGAGCGTGTCATCTTCGACTATAACTGTATAGGATTCAATTGATTCCAGAGATTCACGGAACCAAATCAATTGCCCAGTTGTAAGATCCCATTTAGCTCCATGCCATGGACAGGTGAGTTCCTTATTATGTAATTCGCCTTCATGCAATTCTGCGCCTTCATGCGTGCAAATATTACCAGTCGCAAAATAGCTTCCCTTAACATTTGCCACTAGGATTTGTCTACCTCCGACTGTAACATTGGTAAACTCACCTTCTTGAATGTCTGATCTTTTGCCGACGAGAACTCTAGCCATACATTATGACTTTCCAGAGCTTTATTTAATTTCTGACTACGGTAAAAATACTATGATACCAATTTTTCAAATTTCATATTCAACTCTCAGATACGAATTGTTATCTGATTATCAAGATAACTTGATAGCTGGAAAGCCTTAGCCATGCAATTGATACATGTTTCCCAGGCAGAAAATCATGCTGGGCATTGGTAGCTATTGCTATTGTTCATGAGCCTGCTGCTGTCATACGAGCATTCCGCTAGACTACTTGACCTAAATCGGAGGCTTGCCTATTTCTTCATTAGCCCTATAATCGGGTCCCAATCCAATTGCTGGAACGAAACAGGGTCTTTAAGAGGATACTTTACCCATCCTTTCACGACCATGAACTTATAGCCCTTCGTATCTTCGTTTTCAACAAACTTTAACTTGAGTATAGTTCCCCATCTTTTCTTTTCTTGCCCGATTTTGATTAATCTGTTGAAGGGAATATCTATGTTTTTATCGCTTTCGGCCAAATCGTTCTGAAGGTCTATCTCGCTATATCGTTCTATCGGCAGTAAGACAGATTCACCGTCTTTAAATCGCCTTAGCTGCCTCAGCGAGTATTCTTCATGTACGCTGTACTTCATTTTCGTCTTTGTTATGAATGTGATGCGCGTATTCGTTATTACAAGCATCCCCTCCTTGCCTCGCTTCATGAATCCTTCTTCTTGGCCCCAAATCCACATAAGATGATACTTTATCCTCTCTAACATCCTTAACCAATCACACGCTTAGAACATTTATCATGGGAATAAGGTCCAAACATGACATATTCCGAGAGGCCAAAAACTATACGTACCCCCCTACTCTCGTCTATAGCTCAAATATAAAATTAGAAAAAAAAATTTAGGCCAATTACGACTCTAACCTTCTTCCCAGCCCTTTGTGAATAACGCATTCTTCTTGAGTGGAATTGGTTGACCTGGAGTATATTCCATTGGTCTCATCCAGAAGATTGCCTTTGTTGGACAAACGCCTATGCAGGCCCCATCAGAGATACATCTTTCAGGATAAAAGACGAATGCTTTTCCTCTCTTCCACCCTTCAACTGGTTTTACTCTTAAGACATCAGGACCTAGCGCTGTACATATTTCTACGCAAAGAGCACATCCTATACAGTGTTGTTCGCTAACATCTGGAATTATTGCGACTGGCATCTATATCACTAAATGTCGTTTCATGCTGAAACTATTTAAACACTATGCCAAATCTATAACAGCGATATAAAAATTGAACGCTTAGCCATTTTCTTACTTTAGGAAATAAAAGTTCAATTGTGATATTTAATTTTAGCACAATTATATTAGTAAGTCGTGGAATAAACCTATATTCAATAGATTTGCCGGTGGAAATGACTATTGGCGAGCACCTTGACGAATTACGTCTCCGACTAATACGTGTAGTAGTGGCCATGCTTGTCATAACAGCATTCTGCCTCAGTTTCGGGCTGACCACTATTCATTTGTCGTTTGATCCAAGCTCTGGAATGATTACTTCAAGTGAATCACCTAACAGCGGCGGTAATCAGGGCGGAAGAGATTCAATTGATATCACCATTTACTATCCCTACTATAATCCGTTTGATAATGTTGCTATACAGCTAACGACATTCATGGAAAAGACGCTTCTTCCTCCTGAAGTTTCATTAATTCAAACTGCACCGGGACAAGCATTTTTCTCTCAAGTGTTTATTGCCGTCATGTTGAGTATTTTGATTACAATGCCTCTAATAATTAGAGAAATGTATGCGTTTATTTCACCAGCCTTCGGTAAATCGACCAAGAACGTCCTAACGGTCAAGACTTTTGTTCCGACAATTCTTCTCTTTGTTATTGGGGTTATTTTCTCATATGTCCTTGTCATTCCGTTTATCCTGAATTTTCTCTACGCCTATGGCGAATCTATCGGTGTTGCCACCTTCTTTAATATAAACGAGTTTTTCCCTTTTGTGCTTCAGCTATTAGTGGCGTTCGGACTTGCTTTCGAGCTCCCAGCTATCATGTATGCACTCTCCTTGACTGGAGTTGTCGATGCGCCCTTTTGGAAAAAGAACTTTAGGTACGCAATAATTATCTTCGTAATATTTGGCGCAATTATTACCCCAGATGGAGGTGGAATCAGTATGTGGCTCGTAGTGGCTCCTATGATTCTTCTTTACTTGGCTGGCTTAATGGTAGTCAAGAGATCTAAAAGTGAAAATAATCGTCTTGCCAATTCAGGTGCAGAAGCTCATAGTACAAGATTCTAATGGTACCAATTACGTCAGTCAGAATTAACACTTAAATGCAGAAGAATCGGAATATTACTTGGGCCGATGATCGCTTCAAGCCAATTGATGCAAGCATTTGGAGTTGGCGGATTAGAATGGGTCTTTATTATAGTTATTGTGGTTGTTTTGTTCTTTGGGGTAAAGAAGATCCCAGAGATCGCACGATCTGTGGGAAGGGCTTCTTCTGAATATGAGAAAGCCAAAATTCAGGCCAAGAAGGAGTTGAACCAGGTGAATACGAAGGATGTTACTGATGAATCATCCATTGGTAGAGAGAAGCTCGAGTCTATCGCCGACACATTGGGAATTGATTTTACAAATAAGAATGATGCGGAGCTCCGTAAGGCTATAGACCTTGCAATCAGTAAGGGTAAACACAAGGTCTGACAATAGATAATAATATCCATATAGTCCCCGTATTGATATAATCGGCCTTTTGTTTTTGAGCCAACAAAAACGCTTTTAAGGGATTGAGAGTAATCTATTATGACTGGAACTGAATTAGCT
Organism: uncultured Nitrososphaerales archaeon; assembly: GCA_963841565.1. Lineage (GTDB taxonomy): Archaea > Thermoproteota > Nitrososphaeria > Nitrososphaerales > Nitrososphaeraceae > TH5896. The sequence goes on along the minus strand of CAWJCY010000006.1, from coordinate 108,806 downwards.
CCTGGCTTTATGTTTTGGAACTGAGTCGGTCCTCGTCGATTTAGTGATAATAGTATGTGTGGAATAGTTGGTATTTTGAGCAAGACCGGAGAAAATGTAGTGCCTTTAGTGGAATCTATGCTTTCATGTATTGCATGTAGAGGTCCAGATGGGGCCGCGATTGCCGGGGCGGAGGAAATAGTCCAAACCGATTCTGTTAGTGACCTTAGAAAACATCCTATGTCAGACAGCTGTTCTGCATTGGGACATGTTAGACTAGCGATTGTAGGAGGAACGTGTGGACAACAGCCTTTTAGAAGTTGTGATGGTAGGTTTATTGTAGAGCATAATGGTGAAATCTACAATTACAAGAAGCTAAGGAGCAAACTTGAAAGTTCACACAGATTTGTTTCTCAAACTGATAGCGAGGTAATTGCACATATTTTTGAGGATAATTATGCTAAGACTAGGGATCTTCAAGGTGCCATAAAAAAGACGGTCTCTGAATTGGATGGAGTATATGCTATTGTGATAAGAGATGAAGAAACTGGTGAGATTGTTTTGGTTAGAGATGTTATGGGTGTTAGACAGCTCTACTATGGCCAGAACTCGCAATTAGTGGCATTTGCTTCTGAAAGAAAAGCGCTGTGGAAGATTGGGTTAAAGGAACCAACTCTCAGAATTCATCCAGGATCTGCTTTAATTATTATGCCCGATGGTTCATTTGGTGAGCAGCTCAAGGTTACGAGGAATCCTGTAAGTAATCAAAAGATCCGGTACAAGACGCTGAACTCTGCAATTAAAGCATACAAAAGGGCTTTAGTTTCATCTATGAGAAAGCGTACTCAAGATTTTGATCGAATAGGCATAATTTTCTCAGGAGGAATTGATAGTGTAATCATTGCTTGGCTTGCCAAGAAGATGGTTCGTGAAGTTATATGCTATACTGGTGGGGTGGAAGGATCAAGTGATATAGCATTTGCCAGAAAGATTGCAAAAAAGCTGAATTTGAAATTAAGAGTCAATGAATTAACCTACAATGAAGTAGAAGAAATGATCCCTGAAGTGATTAATACAATTGAACATACAAATGCAGGCCAGGTCGAAGTTGCTATCCCTGTATACGCTGCAGTAAAATTAGCTCATGAAGATGGCATCAAAGTGATGTTTTCTGGGCAGGCAGCAGATGAGCTATTTGGAGGGTATTCATGGTACGGAAAAATAGTAAAAGATGGAGGAGGGTATGCTGGTTTGCGTCATTACATGAATGAGGATATACAACTTTTGTATAAAGAGACACTGGAGCGAGAGGATAAGATTACCATGGCTCACAGTATTGAAATGCGGGAGCCTTTTCTTGACTTGAGATTGATTAGGCTTAGTATGAAAATAGATCTACGTTTGAATGTTAAAGGTGTGTCAGATGCATTTGGCAAACACGTACACAGAAAGCTCGCGCAAGAATTGGGCATTTCAAGGGATATCGCTTATCGTACCAAGGAAGCAGCTCAACACGGATCAGGGATTCATCAAGTGATTGACTTGATAGCACGAAAACACGGTTTTGACGAATCAACCATCTCTACTAAGTACTTGGACTTGCTTAAATCTCGGGAGAGGGTAGGAAGCTCTCAGAGATATGGATACCTTTTCGAGGACGAGAAGAAAAAAATGTGGATTGCTGAACCGCATGTTCAAATGTACCTTGACAGCATTTCTAAGGTACTTCCAACACTCGAACAAAATGTTATAGCCAAAAGGAAATCCCTGTAGACCGCCGATATTCGTCATATAATGTGACAATCCCATTTGTCAGGTGAATTCGTTGGGGCATGGGAAAAAACGGACTACTTGACCCTATAACTTACAGTATTTGAAATTGAAATTGCCTTATGAACGCGGCTTCCAATCCTGCGTTAACGAAGGAAAGCCAACCAGCTATATATTATTGCTGTAGGCTCAACATGTGTATTATCCTTTGAGTATGTCCTTAGGACGAGAATCAATCGACATGCTTATGCTTCTAGTTTGCTCCAACAGAATTTGCTCTGAAATTGCAAGTGAAATTATTTTTCATTAATTTAGAAGCGATAAATGGTGATATCACTAAAGTAGGGATACTAATTAAAAGGAACAGGGTCTGAAATGGAGCCAATGCTGCTACAGCAACCCCTGATCCAAATCCGACAAATAGCGAAATTAGACTCCCTGCACAGGTTGGACATCCTACAAAGAGCCCAGCAGTAATACCTATTCCACTCACTACTGAAAGTTTTTTGTTGCTATTCTGACTTCTTGACATACTAAAGAAAGAGGCCATCAATGATAGATTAAATCCGACCAATGCTGATATAGCAACAGAAAGTGCAAAGTTAACTGGAATTATTAATATCGTGAAGTACTCAGTTAGATACACGGATAGCATAGGAACATATCCAGGTAGGTTGCAGCAAGGCGTAACCATCAATGAAGGAGTCACAATTCCATCTCCTCCACTGATTGGCATATTAGGTTCGTATAGCAGTATCTGTGACAAGAATGCGAAGCCAATCCAATAAAGCACAGAAGATACTACCATAATTCTCCAATATTTGATATCAGTGAATGTTATCATCAAGTAGGATCCTAAAGAGCTACCGGTTGAGTACGCTCTAGCTGTTTCAGCTTTAAAAATAAGATAAATTCCGTAGATACAAATAGGAATGGATACAAAAGTCCAAAACAATACGATGTTTGCGAGATTTATGAGTTGAGAGCTCACTTGTAGTGATTGATTGTCTTGTGGGCTGGTTAAGCTACTATAAATCACAAATATCGACACCAATGATAAGCTGCTTAACAGGGCTACCCTAACACCTCTATTTCGTAGCTCTGTGGAATCTTTGACGTCAAACATCATAGAGAAATTCCATGCTGTGACATTAATCTGTATCGACCTTCAAATACGAACTTAATTTTAGCAAAAATCTCCACTTCTAATACCTAAACTCACACCTTAAAAAAATGTGGATGCAGATATCAGAAATGACCATCTAGTGGTGTATGCGGTACCCATGAATTTGGTATTTATTATAAATCTAGATTGAATGTAATGAGCACAATCATTTCGCATTCATAGAAACTCAGAAGTTATCACCAAAATTACGTGTTTGATCATATACTCCCTCTTGAGGCGTAGTTTTCTTGCTATGCTTGTCCAAGTTTTTGTGCAATCTATAGTCTACGGTCTTTTCATGCTCTTCTCTTTCATGATGTAATCTATCCTTTTCATGTATGAACTCTTTTCCACAGTTATGGCATTTTACGATTGGATGGTGATGAACATGTCTTGCATGTTGTATAAGCTCATCGTAGCTCTTAAATTTCTCTCCATCTTGGTCGCACTCGTATTTGGTGCGGTGAAATAGGTTCATATAATATGGTTTTACTTACACCTGATTGATGTATTAAATTCTTTTGGTAATGTGTTTTGAGTTGTTTCATTATTTTCGACTTGCCAGGACACGATGACGACTAAAACGAGAAGCTTTGAAATATTATACGTTAGTGATTCGAATTTCAGAGTAAACACGATGCCATAAAGAACCTACATAAGCTCTGAATTTCTTGACGGGCTATTGTTAACTGGGGTTTCCCAACCAATTATTGGGACTACCTCGAGGTTTTTGCCACCTCATTGTTATGAATCACACTTTGTATTATCTTTCCAATTTTATCTGAGATTTTACGTCGAGAGGATGAATCAAGGTCCCCCTTCTTTTCTAATATTATGTCACTCTCCCACTTGTTTTCTGAACGGCGTATTTTTTTTGTTGAATTGTCAAGGAAATACATCTGACGAATAGCTATGTGAGAAAACTCTTCCTCTGAAGCTGCTCCATGAAAGTGCAACCTAAAGGCAGGAATCTGCACAACATCTCCCTCCTTGTTCATTGAAACTGTTTCAATATCCTCAATCCCAAAATCTGAAATGGAGTCACTATTTATTATCCCTACTATCCCACGCCCTTTCGTAGCAATCAGGACCTGATCGGTCTCGTGGTAATGCACAGTAGTAGTAGCTCCGTCCTTAAAGAGTACGTGGTAGATCTCTAATTCCCTCGAATTTTCATCACCAAGCACCTGTTGCAGGATCACTTTTCCTCTAAAATATGATGGGTCCACCTTTTTCTCTGGCGAATTATAGATGTTCTCTTTGAACACAGCCCACCATGTAATCCCCGTGAATAAAAAGTCTTTGTGATGACACATGGAATTATCTCAATTCTGTCTGCCCTAGCATCTTAGTGACGATACGGTTCGATCCTATTCTGTTGTGAACACCACTTCAAGCCATAGTATTTGGAATACATTCCGAACAGAGCACGATGGGGAACAATTAACAAAGCCTTGTATAATCATAAGGCGTCCATGATAATTCTCTCCTTTTTCAATTAGTTTTATTCATACCTACCTGCGTGCGTGTAGACCGTTTAACTGTGTACCCCTATGAAACGCTATTAATGCAAATAAAATATGATTTATTTTCCTCGTGCGGCGACTAAATAGGCATTCTATGGATGAGTATTTAGTGATATCCATCATGACATAACCCTTTCTACAGCGGCAGAAGTAGGATAGTGTAATCTTTAATTCCTAGAATTGTATACCTTAAGTAAAAATGTCTTCCAATTTGCCTACAGGTGAAGATGAATACATAGTTGCCAAGATCAGCTATGTTGGATTTGCAGACCAACTAGGCCTAGAGGGGATAGTCATACTTAAAACATTTGATGGGAAGGAGTTTCCTATGCGCGCCTTCTCTGGAGAAGTTGCTAGACACATCTCGAGATTCCAAGAAGGAGATAAGAATACCATACCTACAATTTATAACCTTGTGGAAGAGCTAGCGGTGACCCAGGATCTGTTACTTCTAGAAGTACGTGTGTATCAAAGCGGATCAGTTCTTAGGGCAAATCTATACTTTAAGAATCGGAAAGAAAACTTTATCATGAGGAACTATCGCGCTTCAGATGCTATCGCATTGGCAGCTTATTATGATATCCCTATACATGTAAGAAGGAACCTGTTCGAAGAGACAATAGAACAGTAGCACTCTCACATTCTTACTTACTTTAAAGCTAAGTTATTATTTCTTTGATTTTATTGTTCTTTAGTGCTTCATTAATTTCCATAGCTATTCTTCTGCCTACACCTAGAACGAACCCATGTGAATATTTTGTGTACGGACTCGTAGTCGCCATAATAGGATTTCCTGGGACTCTTAAAGAGACGTCATAAACAATAAGTTCAAGATCACGAGTCACCACACTCTGCAATGAAACGGGTCCAATCAGACCAGGAGAGTATTTTGAGTTAACAAGATTTGCAAACCTATCCCCAATAAAAAAAACCTTTTCCAGAAGAGATTCCCTAATGCTGGCAGGCATATGGCCAACTTCAATATTTTGTAAATCTATATCTATTTCCATCTGTTCCTTTGCAGGGATAGATGTAGTAAAGTCGTGAAGATTTGTCTGTAGCCTTCTTTCTATTCCGAGAAATTCCATCTCTTTTTTAAGAGGTGAGTAAAAGAAGTTGAAATTGAAATAAGTGCCAATCACATACTCTTCAATGACCGCATTCTTAAGATCGTCTCTATTAATAATACCTTTTTCAATCCTCATTTCTGATTTCCGAATGAAGTCATTATACGATGAAACAATAAAGAAGGCTCTTTCCAGTCTTCGCGCTGCTTCTGGAATTTTTACTATTGCAAGTCCTTTTATCTCAGAAGGATCATTAAAAATGCTTGGATGTCTGATGTTAGCCTCCTCAAGTAAATTGTATTGGTTGTATTCTTCTTCCCTTTCTTCCGCACGAAGCAGAGATCTATTACCAAATAGAGGTACCAAAAAATTTTTCTCTATAGCCTCATAGCCAAGGTAAGCAGTGAACGCTCTATTCGTGACAAAGATTGTGTTTAGGTCGATCAGTTTTTGAATATTTTCTTTGTAAAGAATATCTGAAAATTTGTCAAGTAAGAGAATCTCGTCTGCGAGTCGCCTAAACCTCAAATAAGGAGTCTCTCTTCCTTTTTGACATATGCAAACTGTCTTAAGCCCTTCGTCTTTGCATCCATCCATTATTTCCAAGGCTGAATGACTTCCAATTGTTCCGACACTTACGTTCTTCCTGTCATAAGCGTCGACTATACTGATGACCTGACTCATTGAAATCATAACTGTCTTTAGAGGTTCTTTTCTCAACAATTATATATTTTGTTTTGTTGCCCTGTGATAATCACATCGCTATTATCTTAAGCTAATCATATCACCATTAAGTAATGTATTCATTCTAACGAACTATTTGGCACCTCTCAGATTAACAAATAAGAAATTTGTCATCATTTATGGAAGTATTGCAAAATTGTTCTTTCCAAAGTGTAACATGATACTATATTGACAGAGGTCTACCTGAAGTAAAGCATACTAGTACCCAATCACGATGGAACGAGTATTACTAGATTCAATTCTTTGATACTTGCTATACTGTGACACGATGATTGCAACCAAATAGACGTTCAAGATCTGTCAGTTTGCATTTACTGATCCTGAAAATATCTTCAGACTATTGCTCCATTTGGTCTCTTTCTGCAGTATAAATCTCAAGTGTATTCTGGAACCCTCTTCTTTCATGATATAACCATCTTTTGCTACAGATTGAGCAGCTTATAGAATTATCGCCTGAAGAGTACTGCAATTCGAAATGACTACAACGTACTTGATACTCATGTTTTAGCGCTTCCATTTCTCTAATCGCATCAATATGCCTGACAGAATTTTCTGTCAATATACCCTACCATTTGAAAGCTCCACTTTATCAACTTTGTCGAACCCATCACAAGTACTGGCCAGAAAACTCCAATAATAGTTGAAATCGCTTGTTTGAATGCCCATGCCGATAAGCGCTGTCAATGATAATCCCTTCATGGTAGTCCGTTGCCTAGAGTCATTTGTAAATATCATTACGAGGAGGGATAGATAGATTGCTTTCCGTTTCAATTCTTAATTTCACTTGTAATTAAGTAACACTCGTTACAGATCGAGCTAGAGAATAGAAAGTTGATCTTGTGAAACTTTACCTTGTTACATAGAGGGCATTCCTTCAATCTTCGAAGGTTGCTATATAATGTAATAATAATTTTACCGATATATGCCGAACGATTTCCATTCTCCGGTTCGAATTACATAACTATTGTCTCAGCACTTTACTTCAATCCATGCGGATTGTCGTAGATACATGGTAAAGAACTACCTTCATCTTGATGTCTTTACACATATAACACTATTCTTATTAAGCGATATGGTATTAGTGATTAATTCAGATCGTATGAGATTAATTGAGGATCCTGAACGTCATTTAAACACGGACGGAAACAGAAATTTACATAAAATATTGAAGATACTGGGATATTCTGAGTTATATCCTCCACAAGAATTTGCTCTATCAAAAGGTGTCGCAGAAGGCAAGAATCTACTAATCGTAACTCCGACTGCAAGCGGAAAGACATTGACAGCGATGATTGCCACAATTTCAGTCCTTCAAAGAGGCTTAAAGGTGATATATCTCACCCCTTTACGAGCACTGGCATCAGAGAAATACCATGACTTCAAGTTATTTGAAAAGCATCCTCTGATAGGCAAGCAGGTCAAAGTTAAGATAGCAAGCGGGGATTACAATTCACCAGGAAGCGGATTATCTGATGCTGATATTATTATAGCAACTAACGAAAAGATGGATTCACTGCTTCGCCGGCGAATTGATTGGCTGCAGAAGGTGGGACTTTTTATAACGGATGAATTTCATTTACTCTCGGATCCAGAGAGAGGCCCAACTCTAGAGATGCTACTTACCAAAATCAGAAACAGGTATTCTAGCGCTCAAATCCTAGCACTTAGTGCTACCGTTGCCAATTCTAGTGAATTAGCGGAATGGCTCGATTGTGACTTGGTCATGAGTTCTTGGAGACCTACAAAATTGGTGGAGGGAATATTTGAAGATGGCAAAGCCTCTATGAATGATGGCAGTCGGTTTACAGTCAAGGTTTCCACCAAAGCCTCGGCCTCCGTCGACGTTGCTATTGATTGTGTTGCAAAAGGTGGCCAATCTTTGATTTTCGCCGAAACTAGAAAGCGGTGTGTTTCGCTTGCTGTTAGGGCTGCTGATACAGTTCATCAGAAGTTATCGCGAAAAGAAGCTGTAATGGCAGCCGAGACGTCATCTAAGCTTTTGAAGAAGGGAGACGATACAGACTTAACGAAGACGTTAGTAAAGTTAATTAGCAAAGGCGTTGCCTTTCACCATGCAGGTCTGTCCCATCAATGTAGAGAAGTGGTTGAGACAGCATACACGAAAGGATTCATTAAGCTTATCGTGGCCACCCCCACTTTGGCATCAGGCGTGAATCTCCCTGCAAGAAGAGTTATACTTTCAAGCGTAATGAGGTATGATCTAGAGCAAGGCGGATATGTTCCTATTAGAATTATGGAGTACAAGCAGTTTTGTGGGCGGGCGGGGCGACCCCAATATGACGAAAAAGGAGAAGGTATAATCATCGCAAACGACAATATCCCAGGTCAAGATCTATATGACCATTATATCAATGGAACACCAGAACCGATAAGGTCTAATTTAATGAACGGAAAGTCTTTAAGGTTGCACGTTCTGAGCACGGTAGTAGAAGTTCCAGGCATTAGAAGGTCGGAAATTCACGAATTATTTGAAAATACCCTATGTGCGTATTCTCATGATAAGTCAATGTTATTGGGTAAGGTTGACGAAACGCTATACAATCTTGAAGAACAAGAACTAATCAAGTCCAAAAATGATAGATACATAACCACTTCATTTGGCAAAACCATTTCTTTATTATATATGGATCCGTTTACTGGTATTCAATTTAGAAACTTCATTAGAGCGATAAAGAGCAATGGTAGAGATTCTCAAGATAATCATGTACTTGCATATCTTCAGGTAGTTACATCGTGTGAGGATTTTTTTCCAAAGCTTCAATTAAGAAAGAAAGATTTAGAACCCATGTTAGATCTACTAAGTAAGAACGAAAGTTGTCTAGTAATCCCGCTTGACGAACATGCATGCACTAGAAGCCTTTTGGTATTACACAACTGGATCGAAGAAGCAAGTGTAAGACAAATATCATTAGAATTAGGAGTAGAACCAGGAGACTTACACAGGATTGTTGAGGCTGGTGTGCGGCTAGTTTCAGGCTTTTATGAGATCGCTAAACTATGTAAAAGGGACGATCTTTTAGTTGAAGTTGACATGCTTAGAAAACGAGTTAAATACGGGGTCAAGCCGGAGTTGCTGTCGCTATTAAGATTGACAGGTATTGGTAGAGTTAGAGCAAGATCTCTATTTGATGCAGGCGTAGCCTCCATGAAGGATCTTATAGAAGTGGACGAACAACACATTGCAAGTATTCCAAAGATAGGTACAACAATGGCAAGAAAAATAAAGAAGCAAACTATCAAATTTATGTAGGACGACCACATTATACCACTATCATACTAAGACCTAATACTACTATTCTATAATTGGCATTTAAATTAACTAGAAGAGTTATCAATCTACCTGAATTCCCTGATATATGGTACTTGATACCACTCAAACCAATTCTGCGTATACAAATAGAAGTATTATGGTCTGAGGTTGCGGCCCAAGATACCCGTTACCCATATTCCCACATTCTATCACTAATTAAATTTATAATAGGCCTGACATAACTTGCAGAACCTATCTTGATAGTCGTTGATTCCATATCTGACACCTTTTATCTTATTATTGCAATAATTGTATCGTTGGTTTCTTTCGGAATTATTTTTTTCCTTATGCCTAAGTCTATTAAATCGTTGAATTCGAAGGGCCAGGTAGTAAAAGACTATCATAAACCTGGAAAACCCGATATACCCAGGCCTGCCGGTCCAGTCTTGCTATTAGGAATAGCATCGGCCGAAGTAATTTTGTATATATTGACACTTAATGATACGGTGCTTGCTATCCTATTGACCACTGTGATAGGCTTCATAGTAGGTATAGTTGACGATAGAAAAATAATGCCAGGTTGGTTTAAACCATTGGCACTAGTGGCCGGTGCCATTCCAATAATTCTGCTAGGTGCACATGGTAACTATCTTAACTTGGTATTTGGTAGCGCGTTTATTCCCATCCTTTACATTCCTTTAATATTCGTTATAATACCTGTCGTAGGGAACACTATTAATTCAATTGATGTTCTGAATGGCGTAGCAAGTAGTTCGGTAATTATTGCGTTAATACCTATCTTGATAAGTGTTCTGTTATTCGGTAATGTTTACGTTTTTTTGGCCGGGTTGCCTTTACTAGCAGGAACCCTAGCATTTTACAAATACCATAGGTACCCAAGCCGGATATTTCCCGGAGATTCTGGCACGTTATTAATGGGAACAATGCTCGGCGCGATTGCCATTGCAGGTAAATCCGAGATCATTGCTGTGATAGCGCTCTTACCAGCCGTCATGAATTCATTTCTTTTTCTTTCAAGTATGAAAAAAATAGTAGAGCACAGAGAAGTAAAAGCCCGTCCTACAATGCTAACCGATGACTTCAAATTGATGGCATCTAAGGATAAGAGAGCCCCAGTAACATTACTAAGATTGATACTGGCGGATGGTCCATTGACAGAAAAAGAGATTATTAAGCAGGTCACAAAGCTCGCAATTTTTTGCTCAGCCCTAGCGTTCATATCCATCTATATTCAATCCTTATTCGTATAGAAGGAGTTTAGGAGTTTAGAGTTGGCTATACTGGGGCTATTTGGGTTTATTGTAGTAATGTGGACTATAGTTCTATTGGCGTGCGGATTTTTGATTATATTTGTTGCACCACTGGATAGCTTGCTGGGTATCCATAATAGGGTAATAACTTCATTAATTCAAGCCTTGATAGCAATCCTCTTGGTCATTGGGCTCGTTATGGTGTTAGACCGCATCAAGAAGTTGTATACCTTGAGCAAACTCAAGATATAAGTATTCCAAAACCCAGGTACATTGCAGTTTGGCCACGATGAAACTTTCAGTGTGTCTCCTCAGAGGTTCTTAAGATAATTAAAAGGCAGTAAGGATCTTGATAGAAAATTCTGAGGTGACTAATCAATCATTAGAATAAGATAAGCAAGAAGAATAGGCAAAAAATTCTAAATATTGAGTCGCATCTATCATTTTGAGAAATTACACCAAAATTCCTGAGTGTATATGCTTATGGAGTTCCGTAAACTTCAATTGCACTATTAAACTCTTTATGCACCTAGAATTGATTAGAATTACAATTGACAGATGGCGTTTGAAAACTCAAAATTTCAGTGAACAGACGCACAAATCGATCATCTAAACCTTGCATTCCACAATTCTTGCTTACAAAAACCTCCCAACTTATACTTGCTTCGCACCACATGTTTTACAGAATTTGGAATTTAAATTTAAATTGGCACCGCAGTCAACACAATGTTTTCCCTCTACAACCTGTTCAACAACGGGATGATTGTCTCCTCCTATTTTCGATATTTCTCTCCCGTACATCTCTGTAACAGCTCCAGAGGGTCTAAAAGTATCATCAATGTCCGGTTCAGTAGTCTGACTCGATGAACCAGACTTCTTCTCTTGGAGAAAGAGAGTCAACCTAGGCACTGTTTCATGACTATCAGGCGCGGTAACTTGTTCCCCTAGCCAGAGTGCAAATTTCTTAAGAGTCATCTCGGGGGTGGAAAAAGTAAGCGAATGAGTTGACATATATTCCTCAGTGGCCGTTCGTGCGTTGAACAGTTTCATTACTATGAACTTTCACTAGTAACGCTTTTAATTATTGCGTCCACTAATTGTTAGGATAAGGTAAACAAGCTCATCGGGATTTAAGACTGGATTGCTAATAATCCAAAAGCGGGGCGATGGGCAGCCAATCAACATGGAAATCATACCCTGTCGCGCGACTTAAGTATATTAATAAGACATCATAGAATTCCCATATATTTAGGAGCTGGTTGTGATGAAATGGACCAAGAACGAAAGGTTTCCTAACGACAAAGTAGGAACAATAAAGGATGAGATTTCAGACAAGGTGAAGGGAGTTGGTGCACGTTTTGAAGGTTTCGTCTCAGATGGGTCTGGAAACGATGAGAGCAAGGATTTAAGACAAAGGGGCAAAGACGATATCGTCGGGAGTCAGGATTTACCTAAAAAACTCGTAACGGATCCCGATAAACCAAATCACGGTATGGCACAAGCCGAATCGGCGATACTTGACAAGGACATTGTATCAACCCCCGAATCAATTGGTGAAAATATCGCAAGCCAAGCCATAGCAAACACAAGTACTTCTGGATATACTCCTTTAGAAATAGGATCCCTTAAGATAGAGAGGGATTCTTACTATAGTCACTTTTTCTCTTTAACTCCTGTACTAGTGACGAATCGTGGATGTATTCAGGTTAGCGGTAAGAACTTTGACTATATCCAAATAATCCAACGAAATTGAAATATTCCATATGGGTTTGGTATGACATCCCAATTTTTCCCAAATTATGTATTTTCTAAGACCGTATTCCAGTTAGGATATTAGACCTGTTATTCAAAGAATCGTAGTAGATCCCTACAGGATAAATGTTTGCGTGACCACACTAGTCTGCTGTTTCAAGATGTAATTTTAAACCTTCGCTATTGGAAGTCATATAACTCACGTTAATTTAGTGGCTCGCCAAAACATGGGCTCGCGCTAAGAATTCCCAAGACAGTGGAAAGGACATGTTCGGTACTCGAATCCTTTCAGGTATAATAAACTCACACAAATAGAAATCGCTCCTGTTAGAAAGACCAAGGTATCGACTGCAAAGTCGATAGAGATGGGATTGCAATCCAATCGAAAGCGAGTCACAAATGATAATTTCTTCTCATCTTCGTATCGAACGTGTTGGTCATATAGATTCTTTCCACATTGGGACCCATTAAAAGATGGCCTACTCTGGACACTGTATACATTTAAAACCTAATTTATTTCAGATGTTCAATGTTTACCATAGTCCCTACAAGCTCGTACAACGCATATTGGGATTTCTACATTGGCAAGTCATTTAATGTCTATACTTGTGTCTAATCCAGATATTCACTGGGATAATACTTAACCAGAAATATTGTGCAATATCTAAATCAACAAAGGAGATAACTATGGAAATACCAAAAATTATGGGTAGCGATAGAAGGACTAAGAAGGTGCCCTTTATGAATAGTGGATGTATCCCTTTGTCTACTAATCGGTGCTGCCTTGTGGCAAACCACCATATTAATACAAGTAACGAGCTTGCCATAATTACTACTATGCAGTAAATAATGTATGGTATCTGATACGATGCGTAGTTCGTTACAAATGAAGTTGTTAATGATAGTAGAGTTATGAGTAACAAAAATAAGAGATTAAGGTAAACCATCGAGATATGCGAACTTTTAATATGGTTGAAAACCTGATGATATGATATCCAGAAGGTCGCAATAACAGCAAAACTAATAACGTAGTCTTCGAACTGAGGATAAAAATCATCTAGTCTCTGTAAAAGTTCTGATTGACTAAGATTTAGAGGTAAATCAGGTATATCGATTGTGAGCGCCATAAGAGTTATGGCAAATGCAAATACCGCGTCACTAAATGAAATTACATGTTCTACCTTTATATCGGGGGTAAAAATGCGGGCACTCATTGCTTATCAGACTTATCAATTCTGCCTCCTCTATCAACTATTACCAATTCTACTATCATTTATTAGAAAAAAGGCAGAACAACTTTACCACTTCTTTCTGATTATCCAAACATACGTTAAAGAGCTTCTAGAGATTTATTTGTAAGACCGTTTTGACAAGGTGCAAATACTTCTCCAAATAGTAAGGTTAATTGTTGCGATATGAGACGTCGACCAGCTTTGGTGTTTATCTTTTGAAATTCTAATCGAATACAACCTTGTCATCCGAAGCTTCACGGAAATTTGCCTCCCTTAAATTAAAAAAAATTTATGCCTCCGTACACTACGCCTAGGGTAAGACAATCAACCAATGTTCTTCTGAAACTGCTGATTCAATGGCACAAATTTGGCGCAAAAGCACAATTTCATCAACTTCCTAACACCCAAGATATCATCCTCGTCGCGAGTTACCCTAGATATATCATACATTTGTGAGCTGTACCAGTTTACACTTATAAGGTCAGCTAAAACCCATTACTGCAATGGAGGGGATGGGATTCGAACCCATGACCACCTGCGTGTAAGGCAGGTATCCTAACCAGTCTAGACAACCCCTCCTTTAGTGCTTCAGTTGGACTTCAAATCGATATTAATGTGTTTTATCAAGGCAATGATGCTTCGCTAAATCTTAATAATGAGATGACACATCTTTTTGAACAGCATAATGAAAATGTACCGATGGCATCAATAGGATATATTAGTCCTAGAAAATAGGAGTATTATAATGTCGAAAGGTTCTTCTAAGAGCAATTTAGCCGAACTAGGAGAGCAGCTAAAGCAGGTCTTAGAAGGCGTACAGGATAAGTATGAATCATTCATCGATGATGCTCAGCTTTACAAGAAAGGTAAGATTGATGATGTTAATTTTTTTTACAAGTTAAGCGATTATCTACTGGATCTGACCAAAGTAAACTTCTTGGAGGCACGGTTTGTCCTCGAGTTAAAGAGCAACCTGGAAACTAAAGGAGGTAAGTCGCAAGTTGAACCACATCAGTTAAGCGAGTCAGACAACGTCGTTGTCCCGAGTATATCTAGCGGAAACACACCAGGAAGCCCATTCAAACGGAGCTGCAACGGTTGTGGTGCAGAAATTAACTCTAAAGCCAAATTTTGCAGGTCATGTGGAAAATCGCAGGTATAATAAGGGTTATCTCATAATTTTAGCCTCGAAAGGCCCATCTCATTTTCGATTCGATACTTTGTATTGGTTACTTAAACTTGAGTGGTTGGAATTAGAATTATTCAAGTCTTATTTTTTTTCCTACGGACCCCGAAGTTCAATTCTACACCCCTTCGTTCAGTAATATCAATGGTAAATGATTCATTATCAAGAATCGGAAAACTCGAAACAAGAGATTCCTCACATATAATACAACCATTTTCTATGAGATCCAATCTCGACTTGTCAATAAATGTCGCAGCCCAGTGACAATTGTCACATAGAACAAAAATGGCTTCTTTTGCCTTTCGATTTGTTTCATTGTTTGTTGAAGCCAGAACATTTGACGTAGAAGTTGTGGCGCTTTCAGTTGAACCATTCATGCTAATCCAAATTCATGCATTTTAACACAAATGAACAATATAAATTCTGTTATAAAATATTCAGCGAAAAATCTGGACGTAACCAGGATGAATTAATCCTCATCGCATCAAGTAGGTCGTATTCGCATATTGCTAGATAAACTCGAAACTGCAAATTACGCTACTCTACGATAGACTTTGTTCCAATTTACTTTCAAGAATGGAACTTACCGTTTTTCCATCTACTCTGCCCCTTAGTAATGACATACTCCTGCCCATCAGTGTTCCCAACGAATCTCTCCCTTTTTGTTTAATCAAGACCATGTTCTCACCGATTATCTTGTCTATGATTTCATTTAGTTCACTTTCGCTTACTTGTTTAAGACCAAGAGTCTGAATGGCCTCTTTTACATCATCGAGATCCTTCGTTAGCATAGTCTCAAGTATTACTGGAATCGATTCCTTCGCTATATCGCCTGCATCAAGCAATTGAAATGCTATTTTAATCGACTTATCGGAAAGTCTATCTGGATTCAAGCCCTTCCTCCTTAGGCTAGTGAGATCTTCTGTTATTTTTGAGGCAATAAAAGTTGGTTGTACCTTTGTACTTTTGACTATGTTCTCAAAGAGTTTCAGGCGATCAGAGTCAAAAATCTCAAGGGCTAGTTTGCGGTTAAGGTGATATCTTTGCATTATATCTTTTATGTAACTTTCAAATGGTTTGGGCACTGAGGCTTTCAATGAATCCAAAGTCAAATCATCTATTTTTATAGGAAGGACATCAGTCTCAGGATACATTCGGCTTGACCCAGGTCTCGGTCTTATGAAAATCGTTTTCCCATCCAGCGTCGCTGCCCTCGTTTCAGGTATAACACCTTGCGTTGCCTTCTCCAACCTCTGAAGAATTGCATTAACGGCGAATTGAACCCTATCACTGTCACCGCCAATCAAAATAAATGCATCACGTCCGCTTGCCATACCCAATCTTTCCTTGATTGCTGCAACTTCGGACTCTGTAATTCCATAGTTAGGCAGTTCATCAGAATGAAAAATTCCGCCTAACCCATAGAATCTTACTATTTCAGCTAACTGTCTGCCAAGTCTCACCCCAGCATAGGGCTCGTACCCTAAGATTCCATTCAATCCCTCTGCCTTTATCGCCATAAATTGTGTGCTTTCTCTCTCTAAAATCTGGACCACTGCCTTAGAGGAAGAGCGTCTTAAAATGTCAGTTGCATCTTTTACCGTGGATTCTTGAATTTCATATTTATTGTGTTCCGAGGCGTGAGGGGTAAGTCTTTGAGTCAATTTAGCTGCGATCTGTATCAAGCCAAGTTGTCTTGTTGTTTCAAATTCTATAACTTTGATGAGCTGATCTAGTTGCTGAATCCCTTTAATTTCTACTACCGCTCCTCCGTTGACCGAGACATTGATATCTTGCCTTATAGTACCTATACCTCTCTCCACTCTTTTGCTAGCTCTGAGCAGCCTTCCTAATGTTACCGCAACTTGTAATACTTCTTGAGGCGTTCCACTCATAGGTTCAAGTGCTACCTCAACCAATGGAGTACCTAATCTGTCTAAGGAGTAATCTCTCGCGGTATTGTCGTCAGAAAGGAGTCGAGCCGCATCCTCTTCCAGGCATACGCTTTGTACTCCCACCTTCTTGTTTCCATCTATTTCAAGGTACCCTCCTGTGCCAACTAACATAGTCCGTTGAAATCCAGTCGTATTGGATCCGTCAATCACAATTTTTCTCATAACGTGAATCTCGTCTATTACCCTAGAATGAAGCGCCAACGCAACTATAAGTGCCGTTTCGAGAGACTCCTTATCAACGGAATGAGGTGGTTCTTCATCTGCCTCAACTAAACAACTCGTGGCGGGATGACTGTGATATCTTATAGATTTCATCTTTGTTGCTTCGAAGAGGGCTGCTGGATCGTACCCACCTCAGCTCACTATATGCAGGTCTCAGTTTACGCATGAATGTCAGGGTTGACTGTTCAGCGCCTTTGTTACTACATTCACAGAAGAGCTTACTCTGAGAAGCCAATTGTTGATGTATCTCCAAGCCTACCATTACATTGGCTCCTGAAATTTTTGAGTCCAATTCTGGAATGGAATACTTAGAACCGGTCTTAGGTGCTTTGGTTGTCAAACTATCTAATCCTTCCCATAATACAGCAATCGTCTATTTATCGGAGACATTAAAGATATTTCATTAGCTATGTTCCTTTCCATCATTTTTGCTGCCTCTACATTGTCATGTGAGTTAGCAATTGCCCACATCGCCTTTACCACAGCCGTCTCTGAAGTCATATCTTCAAGAGGCAAAACCCCTAATTCGATCAAGTCTCTGCCTGTGTCATAGACTTTCATATTCGTCCTTCCCCAGATACATTGAGATGTCATAAATATCAACACACCTGATTTGATGGCTTTTGCGACCTCAGGGAAGAATTTTCTTCCTACATGTCCTAATCCAGTTCCTTCAAGAACGATTGCTCTGCAACCAGTTTTGACTGCATATCCAATTAAGCTTGGATCTAGTCCTGGGTGGTATTTTATGAGAGTAACCCTTGGATCAAATTTCGACTTGACTTCGAAATTACTCTCAAGTTTTTTGGAGAAGCTTGCATCGTAATTATTAAGACGATTTGGAATATCCATGTTAATAAATTGTGACTCTATCTTCACCTCTGTATTGTTCACTGTGGCGATAGGCAACCTGTCTATTGATTCAAATGCATCTCGTCGGCTTGTATGATTCTTCCTAACCCTTGTTCCCAAATGACAGGAGATAAAGTCATCTGACGTGCTTCCGTGCATCGCAACAAACACTCCAGCATAAGGAGATTTTATCGCGAAAATCGTGGCACCTATAAGATTAAGGGCTCCGTCGGAAGAGGGTCTATCCGATGATCTTTGAGATCCAACTAAAACTACTGGGATAGGCAGATTGTGAAGAGCAAAACTCAGTGCAGCAGCTGTATAGTGCATCGTATCAGTACCATGTGAGACCACTATGCCTCGATAGCCTCCACTCCTTACTTTCTCAGCGATCCTGTTAGCGATCCGAGTCCAATGATGAGGCTCAAGATTTTCGCTATATTCATTGAACATGAAATCAGCGTCTATAGATGCATATTCTCTAAGCTCTGGTACAGCATCATAGATCTCTGACGCAGACAATGCAGCGCTTACTCCACCTGTCCGATAGTCTACTTTACTGGCAATCGTGCCGCCGGTGCCAATAAGTGAAATTTTGTGAACAGGCTGCAAATTTTCTTTCTCTATTTGTAGCATTGGCTTGGCAGTATCTACAAGATTTGTAGCACGTCCTAAATTGTGTTCAGATTTACAGATAGACTTTACCTTAGAAGATAAAATTCCTAGATTATATCCGCTCTTCAATTTTAGGACAACGTGCTTCTTATCCATTGATGCGTACCTAGGCATAAGAGTACCTTGAAATGTATCTCCGTTGTGTGTAGTTACGACTACCCAGTCTCCGGGTGAAGCATTTTTGTCATTCATTTCATGTTTAGAATCGGGTACATTATTTTTCAGATCCCTCATCGTATATTACCCACAACGAATTGGAGTAATTCCTGCATGTTATAGGGTATTAATTGTTTTGGGAACGCTCAAAGGTGTTGTGCAGGCCTTGCCCGATATTCTTTGCTGCGTCTTTAAGGATATGAGTTGGGATTTCACTGTAGAGAAAAATGATCCACAAATGAAGGTGTAGATTTGAACTACTGAATCTGAGTCATTGGATCATGAACGCTTCATTTTGGGGTAAGAGACCACGTTGTATGATTAAATTGTCTTACCCACGACCTAATGGAAATGTAAATCACGTTGCCGGTTTTCTGAGATACATTAGCATTCCGATCTAATCTTGAATAATCTTAATGCTTCTGACTTCGAACAACTCAAGTATTGCATTCTCTATATCTCTTGTTGTAATTTTCCCGTAGTCCCATGCATCGACGAATTCTTTGAATTGTTTCTCGAGGCCTAAAGCTATATCTTGGAAGTCTATCATCTCATTTGATGTAATTGGAAGCTTATAGCCTTTGGCGATCATTATCGGACACCTCTGGTCACCTCCTATTGGAAAATACCAAGCATTCTTTGCAAACTCGTAGGATCCTGTTGAAATCACATTGTACATGCGCATAAGTTCTTCAGTTGTCAGTTTGTTTAGATCATTGAACCAAGGTCCATATGGAACACTTTGCTGTCTCTTCCTCATCATTGCGTCTTTTTCCTTCTTGCGTACAGGAAACAATGATTATAGTAGGATCGTTGACATATTAAAGGAAATAGTTTTACTTCCTATATTTTTCCTCTCGTCAACTCCATGTCTTTATAGTAAAAAACCTAATGAAAAGACACCAAGAGCTGATCTAACAGTATTCCATACTAGATAGATTCCTAATAAAATATAGTCAATTCTATTGCAATTAATCCTTTTTCTCGAAAATCACAGGTATCCCTGCTAGTTCTTGTTTGAAAACCACTCCCATATCCCATTGGTCCTATGCTTGAAAGCCGATTTAAAAAAGGGTTGGTACATTCCTATGACGCGAATTTGTTGGCTTGTTTTCGATAACCTAATACTAACTATGTTCCTTTAAATTGGACCTCCATCTACGGGGGTAATAAGCTATGGCAATAGCAAGAGGGATTCTTGTGGGAAGGTTCCAACCGTTCCACTTGGGCCATTTATCGGCTGTGAGAGATTCGTCTAAAGAAGTAGACGAATTGATAATAGTGGTCGGAAGTTCTCAAAGGAGCCATGAATTTAGAAATCCGTTTACAGCAGGTGAACGTATAGAGATGATCCGTGAGACCCTAACCGCAGAGCAAGAAATTGATGAGCATAGGATTATTTTGATCCCGGTTCCAGACATCGATATTCATTATCTCTGGACATATCAGATGGATTTACTTGTGCCACGATATGACAGGGTTTATACAAATGATCCCTTTACGAAAAACCTTTTTACCGAAAGGGGAGTAAAGGTAGTGCAACCACGATTACATAAGAGAAGAGCATTGTCAGCAACCCAAATTCGACGTCGAATGGTAATAGATAGGGACTGGCAGAGCCTAGTCCCTCACACAACGGCTGAATTCATAGCAACGATAAACGGTGTGAAACGAATCAAATCGTTATTTCAGCAACGTGATTTGAATTCTCCGATTTACAAACATCAGCATAAGTACTAATTTCTCGACGAATTCCTATCATTAACCCTATTTTCAATGTATACGAATATAGGTCAGGGTCAGAGGCCCTTTGGAATTTGTTTCGGATCCCGCATACTTCATCAAATAATTGCATTTATTTAGATTTCACACTTTTTATTTCCTAGACGTATGACGTTATTTTGATTTTATTCCACATAGTCGACCTTTTTCACAGGATCCAGTCAATCGATGCTGGTTCGGGAACAAGTAAATTGTCCCTTATTCTTTGTGAAATTAAACGAAATCTCTTAAATGCAAAATTCTGGTCTATTTACACTCCAGATTTTACGAGCCGTTTTGATCGCATCATTTTCTGTGAGAAGAACATCGGTGGAATCATTAGCAATGATTTAGAAGGAATTTATTACTACCCGTAAGCCCAAAAATTCTTCGGTAATTTCAAGCGCTTTGTATATTTCGTCGAGCTTACACCGATGAGTGATGATCGAAGAAAGGTTAATCCCCCGCTTTTCGGCGACAAGTGCAATTGATTCATGAATTAATTTAGGCGTAGCACTGAAACTTCCAATAAGAGCAATCTGATTATAGTGAACCCAGTTGGGATCCAGTTGAAAACTCAAATGCCTTGGCATACCTGCGAAGATATTAATAATAGAATTCTTAGAAGCGATTCCAGCAGCTACCTCTAACGCGTCAGGATTTGGAGTGGCTATTATCGATACACTTGACCCTTTTCCATTAGTTAGGTCTAACACCTCTTTGATAGCACAAGTTGGTGAGTCTTTATTCTCTTCGAGCTCTATCACAACATCGGCCCC
The DNA here is from genome assembly GCA_963841565.1 of uncultured Nitrososphaerales archaeon. Lineage (GTDB taxonomy): Archaea > Thermoproteota > Nitrososphaeria > Nitrososphaerales > Nitrososphaeraceae > TH5896. The sequence goes on along the minus strand of CAWJCY010000006.1, from coordinate 87,443 downwards.
CATGTTTCTTGCTGTTTGTAGTCGATGATTTACTCGTCCGACAACTATCACTTTAGCACCATATAGATATTTTGCAAGTTGTAAGTGAATGAGCCCAATTGGTCCATCTCCAAGTATCACAAAAGTTTTATCTTCCAATCGATCATTAACGATAGAATTAATGCGCTTAAAGCCGTTAAGGCAGCAAGCCAGAGGCTCAATCAATGTCGATTCTTCATTGGTAAGCGAATTAGGGAGTGGGATGAGCCCTCCAATTCTCAGAGTATTGATTGGAATGCGTACGAATTCGGCAAATCCTCCATCTATAGAAGATCCAATTTCTCCAAGGTTAGTGCATAGGTTGTATTGTCCGGTATCACAATACATACAATTCAAACAAGGTACAACGGGCGAAAGTACCACTCGTGTGCCTTCGACTAGATCGAGTTTGTAAATATCTTCATCTGGATAAGAATGTGATATTGCACAACTGGGAGATTCTACGAGTTCCCCACAAATCTCATGCCCTAGGACAACGGGGGCCCTGACTTTGATATGTCCATTTCTATACACATTTACATCATACCCGCAAACAGCGCATGCATTCATCCGCACCAAAACCCCTCTCCGCTGATGATGACTTAAGGAATATCCATCATGTCTTTCTTCTAATGAAATATTATTTGGTGAGTGGAAAACCGCAGCATGCATGTTGTTGCTTTTGATTATGAACCAAATCTGGTAATATAAAAGTTCGCGGTTAACATAGGAATAACAGATGGAAGAACTATTCCGGCGCTATTCCTAGTCACAAGTTGACGCTTTTTGAACATTCCTCTTTGAGAGCAAGATATTATTGGGGTAAAGGTCAATGCCTACAAACCGTCTTTTCAATTTTTTACAAATAATACCTGTAGTCCCTCTACCTGAGAACGGATCCATCACCCAATCTCCTTTTTGGGTAGCAAATTTAACTATTCTCTCCACTAACTCTTCAGGAAAGATTGCAAAGTGCTCATTTCCATGGTGAGCCTTAGTTGATATATCCCACACATTTCCTGGATTCTTGCCTCTCAAATTGCACACAGCAAATATAGGATAATGTTTGTGATCACCAATCCTATTCCTCGTGGCATGACGTTTAAATTTTCGATAGCATGTGGGACAATATTTTTCGGGGTCGTAGCCGTATGCTCTCGCTATTTCACTTGTAGACGGCAAAAATTCCGTCGTCAGAGCAGAGCTCCATTTTGTTATTTTCCCCATTATGCGGGCAATCTTTTTTTTGTCTGGCCGAACAGGACCAAATTGTAACATATTTAGGGGTGGCTCTTTATTTCGTCCCTCCCTTGCTTCATTGCCCTTGGTTCTTATCAAGTCCATATTGGTAAAACAATTATTATGTTTTGCGAAGAAAAGTACGTATTCGTAAGCCTGGGAGAAGTTAATTTGAGAGCCTGAAGCTAAGTAGTTTCTCTTGTACCAAATAATGTCCTCTCGAAGAATGTAACCTTCCTTGACTAAACCCGCAGTGAGACGATGAGGAATCAAGAGCTTGCCATAATTTCTTCGGCTATCCCCGATTACAACCCACAAACTTCCATCATCACGTAAAAGCCTTTTGCATTTTGCAAATAACTTGACAAGTCGTTCAACAAATGCGTAATCAGTGGATTCTCTACCCAGCTCCCTAACATCACCGCCATATTTTCTGTGCTTGTAGTAGGGAGGGGAAGTAACTATAAGCCTATATTTTTTCCTTTGTTTCGGTAATAATGAAAGGCGATCGATAATAGTGTCCGCATCTCCTTCAATGAAGTATGGATACCGCTCCATCAGAGTTTCTATGATTTGCCTAGAAAATCAAGTTATCTTTTCTTGTTAAATCAATTTGACGCAATGTGATGAGGAGGGTTTTAGATGTCGTATTCCGGGAGTGGGTTTGTAGATTGTAGCATCACCTAGATGCCGCAATATGAGGTCGTAGGGGGACCTACTTAGTAAGAGACCAAACAAAGCATCTCCCACACGGCCTTTCATCAAAATGTGCAGAGATGCAATTCGCTAGAAGTTACTAAATTCTGACTGTTCTTTATGATGTCAATTTTGAAGACAAATAAAGATATATTATCTCATCCCTGATGCATTTTTAGCGGGGTGGGGAAGCCAGATTCTCCAAGGAGAAGGTTAGGTTATCCCGGCGGGCTCATAACCCGCAGAGCGGTTACTTGTTACGTTCACACGTACATGCCGTAAGTTCAAATCAACCCCCCGCTATCCTGTGTTCACAATATTGATATTGACATTGACAAATTTTGTGCACGACTTGTCGGTTTTCACAAGACTCTACCAGCGCTAGCTTTTAGGTTTTAGAGAACCACGCTGACCACAAATTTATTTCCGAGGTACCTTCAAAATTCTTCTCCATTCCGTAACGATGAATGGGCTTAGTCAAATGCCTGTGAGCCCTTGGGGTAGGAACAAAGAGCTTGGTCTCTATCATTCGAGGTTTTGGAATCGAGATTTTTTTAACCTCTCTATCGCGAAGACCGCATTTCTGACAACGAAATCCTTTGTTAGTTCCCTCTGATTTCATCCGCTTATTGCAGGTTAAGCAGAGGGGATTAACAGTTTCAAAGATTTCCATGGTCTCCAACACTTGCAAATATTCTACATTTAGTATTCTTGGATGCTTTGCACTAGACTTCCTGACACCAAACCCTATCCTTATGATGTCCCCCACTACTAGTTTGGATGCAATATTTACCATATCTGTCGGTTCGTAGACTGCAGCATTAACAACGGCGCCAATGGGATCCTTAACGCTGAACATTGCATGGCCACCTTCAATCACCGTGGGTCTGGAATCGACTTTGCATTGGCTGAAACCGGCTGTGTAACATTTGATGTCTGTGAATCCGACCTCATTTTGAAGATGCTGATTCGTACCTTGATTTGTTCTAAAAACCATATACCCTTCAAGTTTCTCACTAATCTTTAATTTTCTAAGTGCTGAGCATACTACCTCTGCACTTTCACCTCTTACTCCACAAAAAACAGGATCTGGTCCATGAGGAAGAATTAGTACCCTATGATGTGCCTTATCGTAGTTATTGAAGGTGTAAGGGAACGTTTCTGCATCACATTGAACTACCTGCGCACTATCAAGTTTTCTTACCGTTCCACATTTTTCCTGTTTTCTATAGGCTACAGCTTCGAAAGTGTGGTCTTCGTGTAGAGGTGTACCAATAGCTCGCTATAGATCCAACCAGCCCTTGTCCATTTCCATCTATGAAAAAATGAATCTCATGACGTTTAGCTAATTCTTCTGCCGTTTTCCTGCTAACTACGTCACATAACGCTTTACGAGCAAAACATCGAATACTGTATGGTATTGTTTCCCCACGGTAGATTGCTATTCCCGGATTAGCACCAGTTGCTACTAGATTTTCTTTGTGAACTAAATCCATTATTCTTTCCAAAACATCTTCATGATATGAAGTTCTGAATCTCAGGCATACAGCCCCATTACCTCTAGTTTTCCACGGAATGTTTGGATTCAACCTGATAAGCAGAGGATAGTCAACAAATTCAATCGACTTAGTATTCAACAAGTAGTCAGTAATCCTATAAGCAGCATGGGTGGTGCATTTGCCTTGAGTTGAATCTGTATCGTCTAGCCCAACATGAACTATCGGTGACTTTATGGAAGATTTGGTGGAAATCTTCATTTTTATCTACTCATGGAATTATTCTTGATTCATTATATTGTGATTTATATCTACTTCTAAGTATCATAGATGGGGTTAACAGAGGTACTGAACTTGTACTCGAAATCTCACCGAAGAATATTTGCAATAAAAACAAAGTATCTTACCGATTGTGAGAAAATCAGTATTTGGCAGCCATGTAGTGATAATTCTCACAATATAGTTGGTATTTGAATCAATATTCTCCTTAAGTAACAAAGTTCAGTATTACTAAACTTATTGTTAGAGATCCTTATTTATACCGCTAATCGATATAGTCTGATTCTTATGGGTAATGTAAGATGTCTTAAGTGTAGGGAATGTAACAGGGAATATGAGCCAGATTTTAGATATATCTGTGAGGATTGTTTCGGCCCTATAGATGTTGAGTATGAGACCAATTCTGCCCTAACAAGGGAGTTATTTTCAAAGAGGCAGGAGAAGTCATATTGGCGATATTTTGAACTCTTGCCAATTGCAAATAAAAATAATATTATTAGTCTGAGTGCGGGATTCACTCCGCTCCAACTAGCAGATAGACTAGGAGAACAGATTGGGGGCTTGAAGAATATATTCATAAAGAATGATTCTGTCAATCCTACATATTCATTCAAAGATAGACCGGCTGGCGTTGCAGTATCTAAAGCAAAAGAAATTAGGTTAAGAGCAGTCGGTTGTGCATCTACTGGGAATCTAGCTTCTGCAACAGCCGCACATGCTGCCAAGGCTAAGTTGCCATGCTTTATCTTTGCACCCTCTGATATTGAGCGAGTAAAGATCTTTCAAGCATTGTCGTATGGTGCAGAATTTGTTGCAGTAGACGGCACCTATGATGATGCCAACCGAGTAGCATCTGTAATTGGTGATTCCAAAGGTATTGGAGTAGTCAATATCAATATGCGACCATATTATGTTGAGGGCTCAAAGACACTCGCCTTCGAGGTTGCAGAACAACTAGGCTGGCAAGTTCCAGATACTCTTATAATCCCGGTAGGTAGTGGGGCTATGCTCAACGCAGTCTGTAAGGGATTTGAGGAACTAGAAAACTTAGGGCTGATAGATAATGTGTCAAAAATGAAAATTATTGCAGCTCAACCCCATGGTTGCGCACCAATAGTCGACGCTTTTAAGAACAAAAGCAATGAAGTCAGGCCAATAGAAAAGCCTGAAACGATAGCAAAAAGTCTGGCAATCGGGGATCCTGGCGATGGTCTTTATGTACTTAGACGTCTTGCTCAGTATAATGGTATTGCAGAAGAGGTCACAGACGAAGAGATTGTGGATGGTATCTTGACTCTTGCAAAGACCGAGGGGATCTTTACCGAACCGGCTGGAGGCGTATCTGTCGCAGCACTTAAAAAGTTGGTTCAGGATGGCAGAATTGATAAGGACGAAAATATTGTGTGTTATGTTACAGGTAACGGACTTAAAGCGACCGAAGCAATTGTGGATGTACTTCCAAAACTAGATGCCGTAAAGCCCGATATACAGGTAGTATCGGCGCTGATTAGATGAACTAAAAATTGGAGCTGACACAGAGAATATGGTTCAGATAGAATTTGTGATTCCGTCAGTCCTAAACAAAGGTGGAGGAGAACGTAAGTTACCCATCGAAGCTGAAAGTTTGAGTGACGCCTTTCAAAAAGTGTCAGAGACAATGGGCGAAGATTTCAAGAGAAGAGTATTTGATCTTAATGGTAAACCACGGTCATTGATCAATATCTACCTAAACGGAAAAAACATAAGATTCAGTAGCGATGGCATGGCCACGGCATTGAACAAAGATGACAGCATCTACATACTCCCTGCAGTCGCAGGAGGAGGAGAACGAGAAGGAGATGAACAGTTTTCTGGGAAGGACATGCAGCGATATTCAAGGCAGATCATGCTCGAAGAAATTGGTTTTACTGGGATGGAAAAACTAAGGAAGGCTACTGTATGCGTAGTTGGAGTTGGGGGAATAGGCAATCCTGTCACAACAATGCTCAGTGCTATGGGTGTGGGTAAACTAAGAATAATAGACCGGGATGTTATCGAAATTTCTAATCTTCACAGACAGCATTTGTATAACGAGGATGATATCGGTAAAGTTAAGGTGGAAGTAGCAGCTGAGCGCCTGCAGAAATTAAATCTAACCGCCAAAATCGAGGCAATACCGATCTCGGTTACAATATATAACGCAGAAAGCCTCGTGGAGGGGGCAGACATAGTTATTGATGCGCTTGATAGCGTAGATGCAAGATATGCATTGAATGATGCTTGTATAAAGCAAAAGATACCATTCATATATGCTGGGGCATTGGGGATGCTTGGTTCGGTGTGCACAATTCTTCCTGGCGAATCAGCATGTTTGCGGTGTATGTTCCCTGAATTAGAGGAAGAAGATATGCCTACTTGTAGTACGGAGGGTGTCCATCCATCGATACTTTACTTAGTTGCAGGAACGCAGGTGTCAGAAGCCGTTAAGATAATCACCGGTCAAAAGCCATCGTTAGTCGATAAGCTGCTTTATATAGATCTAAACGATTTGACGATGGAGAAGGTACAAATATTGAGACAAGAAGCTTGTCCATCTTGTGGTTCAGCTGCTAATATCTCAAAGTCTCTCCAGACTAAGGTAGTTCCAGGAGATCAGTTATTTGTTGAGGAGCTTTGTGGGCGAGATAGGGGTAAGAGAACTTATACGGTGGCACCATTTGGACTCTCATCCATAAGTCTCTCTATGATAATAAAAAATGCAGAACATCTTGGGTATGATGTGACATCCCGTGGAAATTTAGGAATAACCGCATCAGGCAGTGGGGTCGAGGGGAAGGTATCAATCAGTATCCTTACCAGTGGAGCAGCTACCATCGTGGGAGCAACTAGCGAAACTGATGCACTTAAGATTTACAAGACTTTTGTGGATGGAACGATCTCAAGAAATTGATGCCCTAGCTGTGATCAACTATTGAATATGTACAATACGAACTAAAGTTTGAGTCTTTCTAACACCCTTCTACCATCTTCATGAGACAAAGGTGCACTTAGCTCCTCAGTTCGTAATACATACTCCTTTCTTTCTTTTTCATCTGTTTCGTACCTCAAAATTAATTCTCCCTTCACTGGGCTCTTATTGGAAATCCGTTGGATCAGAGGCGAAAATCCTATTGCAACAAGTTCGAGAAAAGACATTACAATTTCTTCGTAATATATCAGCGTCGTGCTTGAATCGCTTGAGCTCATTATGCCTTCCTTGTCCCCTACCCTGAGCGAGTCTAGCTTCATGTGAGGTGATACTACAGATATATTCGAGATGTCACTTATTCTATCTGCTAACATTTTTCCCATCATTACGAGTTTGAGGATGTCTGTCCCTTGTTGAAATTCTTTCTGAGTAAGATCTATTTTCCTTCGTTCATCCCTATCAAGGTAATCAATTCTAGGCAATCTGCCTTCCGATACGAGTCCCTTGTAGTATTCTATCGTAGTAGTACTACTACTATTACTACTGGAGACTTTCTCTTCAGGCATCAAGTCTGGTAAATTATATTCTAGTTCGACCGATTTTTCGTCACTCTTTGAAGGGTCTGCTGAGAGCTTAACTGCTAACGTCTTACCACTATTCATTTTGATGTACGTTATGTATAGACTACTCGCGTGGACATATTCGACCTCTCTCTCAGACGAGTCTTGAGGGTCTTCTTGGCTTGATCCAAGCCCGAATGACCGTCGTAGTTTCTCCGATATAGATTTCTTGAACCCAATTGGGATCAACAGATCGTCTACTCCTAGATCGGATATTTTTCTTCGATGCTTCCAAAATTCAGAAAACTTAGGGTCAATAGTGAAATGGTACGAAAATGTAGATGCAGGCAGACTCTCGAGACCGTTAATATTCTCACCACCAGAACTAGATGTATCTGTGTTGGTGACGGCGATAATCTCATTTGTAGAAGCAATAGTGTATGAATAAGGATCCCTGTCTATTTTCGCAGTCAGAACCTTGTTTCGCCTTTCGAGGAGAGTGCCAGGCAAGTTATATTCATCCTTCGAAAGCCAGAGCTGAAGTAAAGTAATCGCATTATTATATGAATCAATGATCCTCTCCTGTATTTCTTCTCTGTATTCATTGGCGTACTTTGTAAATTGCTTTTCAATATCCCCTATTGAATTTATTAGAGGGGCTCTCATGCGGAAGAAGGAAGATTCAGCTTCTTTCTTGATGTCAGAGGAGCTCACGATTTTCTCGTGATACTTGGTATGAAATACGTCTAACGATGATTCTACCGAGTTTTGCAAATTCCCGATCTTTCTTATAATCTCGTCCTGAAAAACATCAACATTCTCCAAAACGAATCGAAGGGTGCCTACATTCTTATGAATCTCAATTATATTTGCAGAAGTAGATACAAAATCCTTCAAGACATGGATAATATTCTTCTTCTCTTCAAATGGCGTATAATCTCCGTACAAATACCGTCCCTTGTTCTCTTGTTTAGTATAGTTACCAAGCAAGTTCGATTGGGATTCATTTTTCGTATCCATGGGATTATACTCTTCTATCATCTTGTATATGAATTACAATATAAAGGATTGAGACATTATACAATAACTGTACCAAGCTCCACCTTGCCTCTTAGAGTTTTTAAGGATTTGCTTAATGTAGGCTAGGATACGCCTTGGACCCTCCAGTTAGTACCACGTGATTCTTATCCCAATATTAAAGCATTATGCGCAATTTTCACTTAGGCCAGATCACTACCACTTTCTTCCAGCGATATGTCTACTGTAATAGTATAGATATTGTTGGGCATAGCCTGCGTATATACCAAAATGCATCCTCATGCGATTAGAGAGATATCGATATTGCTGATGACTAAGATGAATTTTTTGGCCGTTGGTTCCCGTTTTTTTCTTACCAACGGGAAGTTCGTAATTGTGAGATACTATTCTCGCTATCCATGTGTCTATGGGAAATGCTTCCAATTTCTCAAGTGAAAATAGGAGGATGCAATCTGCAGTCTTGTCTCCTATTCCGTGGATGCCTAGTAGAGCTCGTTTTGAGTCTTCATAACTCATTCGGTTAAGCTCTTCAGGAACGATCTCTCTATCCTGTATCTTAGTTGCAAGCATTTTGACCGATTTGGCTCTGTAGCCTGTGCCACATGTAACTAACTCGGATATGGTCGCTTTATGGAGATCTATTGGGCTTGGAAACGTAAAAAACTGGTCCCCATTCACGGTCATTTTTTTTCCAAAATGCCTACATAAATTAAAAAGTATTTTGCGAATTCGCTGAATATTGATATTACTAGCACATAGGAACGAAAACATGCATTGGATAGGGTCCTGTCTCATGACTCGAAGGCCCCTAAATCTCATTATAGAGTTACGTACGAGTGGGTCAAATGAAATGGTATTGAGTATTTTGTCAATATCGTCATCCATTCTAAACAACTTCTTTTCCCATCCACGATCCTCGGGAAACGATTCATATTTTATACGACTGTTATGCTGATCACTACATTTATCTTCAATTGAAAGTTTTAACACGCGATCGGTGTGAATTCCATACCATGCATCCCTTATTTTTTGCCATAAGAACATCTGTCCACTATTGATGGTCAACTCTGGATTAAAATAATCAGCTTTTATGGACATTTGACTCTCTACATTCCGAGTACGGGTAAACCTGAATGTTGCATTTGATTTTAGCTACTCTTCAATTCTTCCTTTATTTTTCGTAGATCCTGCTGGAGATTTTGAATTAGTTTAGGAATCTCTCTATCTGCACAGCCGAGACAAACATGCTGAAGCGACAGTGACATAGTAAAATATTTGGTATTTAGTGGAATTGGATTTTTGCAAGATATACATTTCTTTAATTTGTATGGATCCGTATTCCTTATGATCATTAGAAAATTCAATCATAAATAGAAATATATTCATATTCTTTAGTCATGATTATATAGTCAAATACTGGCGTCAAAGAAATAATCCCTACTCATTGGCAGCTTAGAGGCAAATGGAAGGAACATTTCATAACCTTATCAGAGAGTTTTCACAACAACAGTTAAAGCTGTCATTAGGATCGTATGTATCTTGAGGTTGAAGCTATCTTATTCGATCGGAACATTCGGGAGAGAAGCAGAGTACATAGTAGCTTTATACCTAAGATTAATTGGCTGGCGGGTACGTTTGTCAAAGAATAGCCGAGGACCTGCTGATATAGTCGCAGTGTTAGATTCTAATAAAAAACAAAGGAAATGGCTTATACAGGTGAAGTCATCAAGAAAGATACCGAGGATCAAAGGGCGTGAAATACATCGACTTATCGCAGCAGCCTCTATTGCTAGAGGTGACCCAATAGTCGCTACGCTGCATCCAATGATTAGAAATGACACAGGTCGATTGATAAATCTCTCATCAAAAAACGTTACTCACGATTCGAAGTTAGCTTCTAGTGATAGACGGTTTGCGGTGACCTTTTTTTATTTACCTTATTGGAGCATGATTAGACCGGAGATGTTCAAACCTATCTGATTAAAAGAGAATAAGATTCAAGGTCCTTAAAAGTCTGGACCTCCGAGATCACCCCCACCCTATTGTGATTCCTTTCACTAAGTAATGCTTCGTTACTTAATCCACAGTAGCAATTGCGAGATAATTTCTCTAATGTCGCCTCTGACCTGGAAGTAATTCTGCTAGTATTTATATAATATCAAAGCCATTTTGCTCTCATTCCATGGATGACAATCACATTGAGAAGAATAACAAAAAGCCCAACAAGCTCATCAACGAAACTAGCCCTTACCTTTTGCAGCATGCTTACAACCCAGTAGATTGGTATCCGTGGGGGAAGGACGCGCTTGAAAAGGCGAGATCCGAAGATAAACCAATTTTCTTGAGCATAGGTTACAGTTCATGTCATTGGTGTCATGTTATGGCCCACGAATCTTTTGAAGATGAGGAGATTGCAAGGATTATGAATGAAAATTTCGTAAACATTAAAGTTGACAGAGAAGAAAGAGCTGACCTTGATGATGTCTACCAACGTGTATGTCAACTAGCGGCAGGTAGTGGGGGATGGCCTCTTTCAGTCTTCCTGACACCTGATCAGAAGCCGTTCTATATCGGGACATATTTCCCAAAGAATTCTAGATATGGAATGCCTGGTTTTATGTCTATTATTAGACAACTTGCTGATACATATATTAATAATAGGAAGGAGGTCCTTAGCGCTACCTCTGAATTCATGCTTGCCCTATCAGGCGCTGCTGGAGATATCTCCACTAGTCGTCCACTTGGAGCAGAACCTGAGCGTTCCGTACTGGATGAAGCGGCTGTTAGCCTACTGCATATTGGTGATTCTACTTATGGCGGATTTGGACAAGCTCCCAAGTTTCCAAACCCCTCCAATCTATTGTTCCTGTTACGATACTATGAACTGTCGAAGATTTCCAAGTTCAAGGACTTCGTTGTATTCACTGGTGATAAGATGATATCGGGAGGTATCCACGATCATCTTGGGGGAGGATTTGCTAGATATTCAACGGATCAAAAATGGCTAATCCCTCACTTTGAAAAAATGCTTTATGACAACGCTTTACTCATCCAACTCTTCTCTGAAATCTATCAAGTAACTCGAGATGAAAAGTATGTCGAAGTTTTGCATAAAACCATTAGATATGTTCTCAGAGATATGACCTCAGTGGATGGTCGCTTTTATTCTGCTGAGGACGCTGATTCAGAAGGAGAGGAAGGTAAGTATTATTTATGGACGAAAAAGGAAATCTTGGAAATTTTAAACAACAAGACGGATGCTGAAATATTTTGTTTATACTATGGCGTTACTGAAGGAGGTAATTTTGAGGGTAAAAATATTCTAAATAGCCAAAATAATCAAGCATTTCTTTCACAAAAATTCGACAAGCCTGTTCATGTTATCGATGATATTCTTAGCAGTTCAGAGGCAAAATTGTTCGAAGCAAGAAAGCATCGGGTACATCCAGGGAAAGACGACAAAGCGATTACTTCTTGGAATTCACTAATGATCTCTGCACTAGTAAAGGCCTATCGAGTTACATCAGAGGAGGCCTATCTCAAAGCAGCAGTCAAGGCAGTAGATTTCATAGAGGCCAGAATGTCGTCCCCAGATGGGAGACTTTTTAGGATTTTCAAAAATGGTCAGCCTAAATTGAATAGCTATCTTGATGACTACGCTTTCTATGTGAATTCATTGATTGATCTGTTTGAGGTTCTTCCTATCCCTCGCTATATGAATTCCGCCCTCAGACACATGGATTTTATGCTAAATCATTTCTGGGATAACCAGAGGAATGATGGATTTTTTTTCACTTCGGACGACCATGAGGAACTAATAATCAGAACGAAAAATTATTACGACCTTGCCATTCCTAGCGGGAATTCTGTTGCAGCGATGAATCTAATGAGGTTATATCATTTTTCTCAAAGAGATGATTACTTTAAAAAATCGGAAGACATTTTTAGGCCAGTTTCTCCTATCGCCAGAGATAATCCATTCGGCTTCGGACATTTCCTTATCTCCTTATATATGTACGTGAAAAGGCCGATCGAGTTCACAGTGGTACAAGGAAGAGAACCAAACGAGGACACCTTCTACAATATGCTGACGCTTCTAAATAGAGCGTATATTCCCAACGGTATATTTGCATACGTAAGATCAAATACAGACTTTAACCAACTAGAAAAACAACTACCATTCTTCAGAGGAAAATTGGAACCTGTAGGTCCTCAACCAAATAGTTCAACTCGAGCATATGTTTGCAAGAATTTTGCCTGTTCCCCTCCTATGTACACAAATCGCGAATTGGAGAATTATATCAGACCTAATAATTTGGTTAGCGATTGAACAAGTTTGCCCTGCGTGACAATATGAATAAATCAAATTCTAAGCCAGCTCCTACCTTATTGGCAGGAATCTTATACAAGATGGCCAGGCATGGATACGAAGCCGAACTCAAGCCAGATCGATTTTACATTTATTTGATCATAGGGCACGTACGACCTCTTTCTCCTGAGACAATTGCTATTCTACGAGAAAATGGGTTTGAACACTGTTTCCTTGATAAAGTAACGTACACTGACGCAGACGGTGCAATTAGGAGTCGATCGCACTTTAGAAGACCACACTAGCCTTCCTGGGCGCGCGCACCATTGTTCTCTGACATATGAGACACCTACCCATATTATACAAAGTAGCCGCCCTACCCCCTTAAAGCATGGTGATTAAGTGAGCTTAGATCGTTTTTAAACACCAACCAACTCCTCTAGAAATCCATGAATAAGGAAGGGGACGAGGCGAATTTTATAGAGATAAGGTTATGATACAAACTATCAGACTCTATATAGATATTTAGGCTATTTAATAATCGGCAGACAAAATGAGTATGGATTTGGGTTCTTTAGCGTCGAGTGCTACTCCAATAGCAGTTGGAGGTATAGCGGGATTTCTTGTGGGATATGCGATAAAAAAAGTAATCAAGATCGTCCTTATTATCGCTGGACTAATGATAGTTGCTATTGTGGGCCTTGGTTATCAACAATATGTTTCAGTTGACTGGACCAAGATACAAGAAGCGGGATCGGGCTTGATGGGCAACGTGAGCAGCTCTAATATTCCAGGGACTGAGCAAAGTATTTCTTCAGTCATGGCAGCTTTCGGAATTCCTCTGGTTGGCAGCCTAGCCGCAGGCTTTATTCTGGGATTCATCAAAGGTTAGCAAAGTCAATGGATAAACATCAGCATCAGCATCCTTGCCATTTTGTCCTTATTTTTGTCATTGGGTGTGATTTTAGCTAATCTTCTAACTTACTACCAGTCTATTCTTGACGGTTGAACGATGCTTACAAGTGCTAAATCTCATAAACATTCTCCGTCTCTAGATTCAAATATCGTTTAAAGCTGAAAACGGATTTCGTTTAAAGCAATCTGTTGTTTCGAAGTTACAAATAATCTCAAACCGGGCATCTGTAAGATGATTGAGGGAGGCCATTTGTCGCATCGAGAGAAAAGTCTTTTTATTTATCTAGATTTAGAAGCCTTTACTAAATCTCGCAAATGCGCCAACGTTCTGACTTGACCACCATTGGCCTTCTTGTATAGCGACCAGTATGTTTTTCTATCTATGTCATTCCGATCTTTGAGGACCTTTAAGTAATGTCGCATGCCTCTGATCTTTGTAATGTACAGTTTCTTCTTTCCTACTCTTGCAGTTTTTTTCCCCTTCTTTGAGCCTTTTCCCATTCCACGCTTTTTTCTTGTCATATGCTTCAGCTTAGCTCGATATCTAGAAGTTCCTTGCCGTCTTGCGGTCCAGATGGCCCCGTTCTTGATGAGTGCTCTAAGATTTTCCCTTGTAATGGAGTCAGCCACATCTTCAAGCTTATCTGGTTCAAATCTAACTCTGTTCACACCTACCTCCAATATCCGTGCGACGAGTTCTCTCTTCTTTCGTATATTAATTACCATTATGATTGCTCCTTATTCTGATCCTTTTGAACGCTTTCCTGGGGCACATTACCCTTATTAAGAACCTTGATCCCCAAAGCGTTGGCCTTATTCACAATATCTATTCGTTTCCGCCGACCCACTGTGTGACCAATTCTCGCAGCGTCAATCTTGGGATCCAATTTTTCCAGGTCTCTGATGTTATGAATTAATCTATCCATATATCCAGAAGGATGTAGACCTCTGGCTTTCTTAGGGCCCCTGTATCCCACTTTGACAAGCGGCGGGACTCCAGATACCTGCTTCCTCATCTTGTTATCCATGCCTTTTGGTTTCCTCCAATTTTCCGCAAGCCTGATATATCTCCAGCTTTCCTGCCTTACAAACTTAGGTCGAGTTGCAGAAACTTTCTTCCTGGCACGTAACAATTCATCATTTATTGGCAAACGTTATTCACCCATCAGGTGCTATAGATTTTAATAAATACGTTTCCCAGAAATTCCTCAGAGGCATAATGAGTTCGGGCAGACCACATCCCTGTAAACACAACGCAACGCAGGAAATTTGATTCCATGTTGAACCACCTTGTTTCTATTTAGTGCAAATTTGCACTGACCTCTAGTTACCTCTTCGTGATATACAAGATATAATGATCTTTGATCTATCTTTTCGTTTTAATTCGCTCTAAATAATATTTAGGATATGCTAACAGAACAGTTAATAGTAAAAGATTTACTTTAAAATGTATGAAAAAATATGAATTGCCACCAGTTCCGTATGCATACGATGCACTTGAACCGCATATCGATGCAAGAACAATGGAGATCCATCATACAAAACACCATCAAACTTATACAGACAAATTAAATGCAGCCCTCGAAAAATGCCCTCCTGAAATTCAAGAAAAGGACATCATACAAATATTATCAAACTTGGATCAAGTTCCAGCTGCTCAAAAAAGTGCAATCAATTTCAATGGAGGAGGATTCGATAATCATCGAATATTTTGGAATAATATGAAAGCAAATGGTGGTGGAGAGCCAGGAGGTGCGGTTGCTGATGCAATAAATTCGTCTTTCGGAAGTTTTTCTGGGTTTAAGGAAAAATTCTCGTCAGAAACTGCAGTTATACAAGGTAGTGGTTGGGGATGGCTTGCCTACAATCCATCATCAAAGAAAGTAGAATATAAGGCAATGTCAAATCAAACCAGCCCAAGAACTGAAGGGTTAAACCCCCTATTAGGCTGCGATGTGTGGGAGCATGCGTATTATCTCAAATATCAAAATAAAAGACCTGACTACATTTCGGCCTGGTGGAACGTTGTGAATTGGGATGATGTGGATAAAAGGTTGCAGCAAGCAAAAGCTTAGGACTAGTGCTTTAACGCCTCACCATTTTTATGGGACAAAAGCTCTTAGGTGATCTGACCAATCAAGAAAGGTAGTAATTTGTATGTCTTGGGCTCATTCAGATCACTAACAATATATCTCTATATTCCGATCCGCTCTTCGGCATTAGCCACCAAGTTTGCAGATTTTCTAGACGATTTAAATACTAAAACTATCCCCACACAGGGCTGGCATCAGACAGAGTTAACTTACGTATTATGCTTTACTATGAGCTGACCCAACTGAGCATACATCTGAAGATATCTCATCCCCTTTCCAGTGGTCTTAAATGTTCGTTCTCCTGCGGTATAATCAATTAGTTCATTTTCAAGCAAAAGGACTAAGTAATCTTTCAGAAGGTTATGTGATAGATATGTGCGATAAAGTATTTCCGTCTGCCTAAGGCTATTCCCATTTACTGCCTGAAGGATAGATGCAATAATCTCTCCCCTGCTTCGGTGGCGATTCCTCATCACGTTAAGTGTTGTTATGCTTTTCTAGTATAAAATTCTTGGGTCAAGTGAAACCAGACAAACAGATTCACCAATCTATCATTTAATTTGTAAAGGTTGCATTCAGTCAAAACTGACATGATGGGTCAAAAGTAAGTCAACTAACTTCAAACGAGTGCAGGAAGTGGATGCCTTCATTTGGGTTGGTGAAGTCATTTGTCTCTGATTCCTTGAGGAAATATGAGAGTGTTAAATAACTTGCAGGTTCTGCGATTATATATCTGGACTCTCATTGTGTAGTTTGAGCAAGTGTTGATATCTTCTCCTTTTGATAATTTGGTTAAACTGGATGATGATGTAACTAATGAGAAGTATGGATATTACCCATCCAGTAGACCTATTAGCTCTTTACTGGATTATGGCTTGATTTTGCTGGATAAGCCCCCTGGTCCTACTAGCCATGAGGTAGTCGCATGGGTGAAAAGAATCATCGGAATCAGTAAGGCAGGGCATAGTGGGACCTTGGATCCTGGCACTACGGGACTTCTCCCTATTGGACTGGGGGAGGGCACGAAGGCCCTTTCCATATTGCTTTTCGGGCCAAAAGAGTATTATGCATTGGCAAGGCTCCATGACCATATCAGCGATGATAAATTGGATACTGTGATAGCCCAATTTGTTGGTGATATATATCAAAGGCCACCCCAGAGATCATCCGTAAAAAGAGCGACTAGAATTCGAACAATATATGAAATAGAAAAGCTGGAGAGGCACGAACGTCTTATCTTGATGCGTATATTATCTCAGTCAGGTACTTACATAAGAAAAATAGTATATGATATTGGGGAAATTCTTGGGACAGGAGCTACCATGGTGGAGCTCCGTCGGACGCAGGTAAGCAATCTGTCAGATCGAAAAGACAGCCTGGTTAGGATGCACGATTTAGCTGATGCTCTAGAATTGTATAGACATGAAGAAGACGATACAAAGTTAAGGAAACTGATCAAGCCTATTGAATATTGTATGGATGGTGTGGAGACCGTAGTCGTCAGAGATACGGCGATTGATGCCTTATGTCACGGCGCCCAGCTCGCTATCCCAGGGATATTATATGTATCCAAGGCACTTAAGGTGGGGAGCTTTGTTGGTATTTATTCTATGAAAGGAGAGATCGTGGGATTTGGTGAAGTTGCAATGACGAGGGAGGAAATCGAATCCAACGTAAAAGGCATTGCTGTTAATATCAAGAGGATAATTATGAAACCGGGGTCCTACCCTAAATCATGGCGCACAACAAACTTGGCATCAAAAGTAAGCTAATTAGACTAGAAATAAGGCGCAACACCATGTTAGAACTAACATTTCAACTTTGAGTCTAGTTGACTGAACAGAGAAAATATTTGCATCTTTATCATATCACTCTCAATGAATTAATCGCTCGGATAAACACATAAGTTGGTGGAACCTTGTATCTCGTAATCGAAAGGTAACAATGGTTACCACATCAGGCCGGGGTCGCCTAGCCTGGTAGGGCGCAAGCCTGGAAATTGCAAAATATCCAGCCAGCTTGTGATCTCTTGGGGTCACGAGGGTTCGAATCCCTCTCCCGGCGCTCTTTCCTATTACGATAAGCCTACGTCGTGATAATAGTGCGAGCCTTCCGCTTCATAATTCCTCGTCTAATTCTTCAAACGCCCTGGCTTTGGAAATTTCGTGCAGACGCATCGCAACCAATCTATTATATTCTTTTTTATCAATGGCGCCTCTGTGCTGTAATTCTTCGATGAGAACATCTAACATTACAGTAATCTCCTCTATTTCTGTAAGTTCTTTTCCCGTCACGGGTGCAGATGGGCCGTCGTGTTTTTTGGCTCTTCCAGACATGATCTATATTAGCCCTTTTAGAATTCAATATATAATGTCGATCCCCCGCATCTCTTCATAATTGAGAGGGTTTGGTCCTTTCATTAGATCATTTCTTCTGTTGCTTTCGCATGAGTTTATCGTATTCTATTTCTATGGATCTTAGTATCGAAGTACCTGTAAGCGATCCTCTACTCTTTAGCATTGCAAGAATGGATACGCCTCCGGCTCCTGCTCCATCTTTTACGAAACCGTTCGCAAATGCCTTTAGGCCCGGTCTCTCGGAATCATCAAAGTGAAGATCTATAGCACAAATCGGAAAATCAGAACAGATTTCATTGGCAATCCCCTGAATGTCTGAATCAGGATCATTTGCAACATAGCAGGTCGTCCCGATGCAAATATTTCCTAACGCTCTGTTCATCGCACTTATTACCGCAACAATGGCTGTCATTTGCGTCCCTCCAGCTAACATGACATTGCTTCCTGAACTACTGATGCCACAAGCAAGCCCAGCAACAACAGGGATCATAGGATCCCCAACCGCAGCAATTGCTCTTATAGGATCATTTCTAAAACTCCCAAATGAAATGCCAGCTTTGGCCATCCCTTCCTTTACTATTCTGTTCTTTAAACTGTGAGGATTTTTAGTGAGGCTACTGCTCACCTTAGACCAGGCATCGATTCCAAGTGCAATGAGCACACCTAAAGCAGTAGTCGTTCCTCCTGGGATACTTTCACCGATGATAACCATTTTACTAAGTTTGGCCAGTTCGCGACCAAATGCTTCACCATACTCTAGACCCTTCTTGATATAACTTTCGTCTAAGGCATTTCCTGTTCGTATATCGTTTCCTGGATTCATGTCAAATGAGATACAGGGAACTTGAGGTTTAACTAATGACCCAGCGTTGATTATGAAAAATGGGATATTCGATAGATCTAATGCGGTCTTTGTGATAATCGCAGGAGTAGGCATTCCATCTGGAGTAACAGGAACTGAATCCAAACATTTACAGTGACCGTAATTTAAGAATTCTGCGTCAGCGGGAGATGTATATTTTATTAGATTTTCATTTTGGCCAGCTGCCGTAATTCCAGGTATGAGACTCGTGTAAGTGTATGATATTACTAGTGCAAATAAGGGATTACTTGTTGATAGAGGTATTTTAAAAGTCTGATCTTGGTTGATGGATTTGAGGTCTGGATAATCTACCCCATCATATTTCAAATTGGCTTCAACCAACGCCCATGAAAGCTAGAAACTCATTTTCTGATTTTGCTTGTAACGCAAGATTTGATAGCTTTTCTTTTCCAATCGTTGAAACTGGAGAGGAGCCATAATCATGACCAGGATAAACGGTAAGTTGATCCTCCAAGGCTGAAACCTTTCTATACAAACTAAGATACATGTCTTTTGGATTCCCTCCTGGAAGATCTATCCTCCCTACAGCACCAACAAAGAGAGTGTCTCCAGTGAACACAGCCTCTTTATCGATAATGAGACAGATACTGTCTTCAGAATGACCCGGAGTATGCAGAACTCGAAGGTTAATAGATCCGATTGATATTACATCATTCTCTGCTACGGAGATATCTTTGCGAAGTCGAGAATTGGAATGCTGAATGACAGTTGCTCCAGTCATTTTTGCGACTTCATCATTTCCAAATACATGATCAAAATGTGAATGAGTGTTTATGATATGCTTTGCCTTAAGCTTTTTTTCGGTAAGTAATTGAAATATCTCTTGGAGATCCCATGACGGATCAACGATGGCAGCGAGGTGAGTCTGAATATCTGAGATGACATAAGTGAAATTAGCCATATTTCCGACTTTGAGTTGATACATTACTTCTGTCATACCTCGTTCACCAAAATTCCCCTTTCTGCCTCTCTCGGAATCCCGATATGTTCAAGGTGAATCTGACCCGAATATTTTTCATTATTCAGCAACCCTTTCTTGATTCTGTGAAAGGTGACAGTTGCGGTTGCTCTTACACACTTATCATGAACTTGGCCAGTATTAGGATCAAGTCCTGAGGGTATATCTACAGAGAATATGTACGCACCAGATTTATTGATAAGATCTATCGCGGAAGAATGGGGTTCTCTGATGGTGCCATTAACTCCGGTTCCTAGGATGCCATCTATTAATATGTCGGAATCTAGAATCCTACCTTTGATTTGGTCTATCTGATTACTCCAAAACAACTCTACAGAATTTAATCTCGTGAGAATAGTCCAATTTGTTCTTGCTTCCTCAGTTCGAAGATCACGAGGATCAATTAATAGCAATACAGTATATTTCGCTTCAGGATTATAGGAAAGATGTCTCATACAAACCATGGCATCACCACCATTGTTTCCTCCACCACATACGGCAACAATTTTCTTGTCGATGAATTTCGTATTCATCTCACCCATCTTGGATTCAATAAAGTCGGCAAGTCCATGCCCCGCATTTTCCATCATATACATTCTACGGACACCAAAATTCGTTTCTGCGTTCTCCTCGATTTTGTACATATCATCAGAAGTGATGGCTTTAAACTCCAACTCAGTAATGGTCGTCGAATTAGTACTGGATTACTTATAAGTGTTAAAAGTAGATCAAGGACTTGGCCATTTCTTAGATAGCCCTGATTGTATTTGATTGCGAGTTGTACTTACGTCTGAAAATCCTTGAACCAGCAAATTTTTCCTAGCACAATGAAATTGGATTTCTGAAATGTAATTTCGACCCCATGATCTGTTCGTTTAATGTTCCCGCTGTTACTAAATGTTTAACCCTGAAATTAGGCCATCAAGTCCTTGTGAAACAGAAGGGGAAACTCAGTGTCAACCCAAGCAGTTTCAATATTGGGAATGAAATCAATAAGAGGGAGACTGGGAAAATAATACTCATTCACTCAAACATGGCCTACAAGTTCTGACCTTATAATTTTCTAACACTAACATACTGATATAAACTCCAGAACATACCAACACATCATGATGATAAAGTATATTACAGACAATCTGGTTTCTTCCGATTTGATACTGACTAGATTATGCTTGGGTATAATTTACATAAAGGCAGGTTATTGAATCGGATTGAGCAGCTTTCGCAGAAGTAGAGGATATAGTTACGAGCATTCCTTGGTACAACGTCTCAATATCGGAGACTGGTGTGCAAGAAGGCTGGGAGGATCTAGTGCTGGCCTTCCTGACATAGTCGCGGTTAATAACAAGAAGTCGGTTTTGTTGTCCATAGAAGCGAAGTCAGGAACAGGTGATGCTCTCTATATACCTCAAGATCAGATTCGACGGTGCATCTTGATCCAGAACATGTTTGGCTACTACAAGCGTAGATATACAATATTTGCATTTAAGTTTATGAAGAAAAAACGTTATGTGAGGAAAGGGCAAACCGTTTATGAGCCTCGGAAACTTGTTGAATACTACAAATCGATTGAAAAAGTAGGAAATATCGAGGACATCTCCATGATCAAGTGCACCTATGATGGAAAAACATACGAATTTAGAAATGAAGGATTTGTTGAATCAAATCTTCCTGAATTCCCTATGCCCTTTATTGGCGCTTCCCGTAATCAAAGTCGGTCTTCAATCACAGTACCGATTATGAAATAGCCTTCAATGGGGTGTTTGATTGTTGGAGGAAGTTTGTCCAATTTGTTTCATGTTCCTATCAACCATTTATGACAAGAAAAGGATTAAAAAAGTAAGGAAGTTTCCGGCCGAAGAAACCGACAGAATTTGCAATTCAATCTATCATAAGAAGCTCGTAGATGGGTTTAGATCGAAGTAAACATTCAATGTTAGGTACACATTTTACAATTAACGTACGTCTCACCATCGAGATGGTTGAAGTGAATCCCACAGGCTAAACATGTATGATGGATTTCATCGTAACCATCAGAAGACCTAAAAGTAAAACCCATCAATTTTGTTTCTTTACATTTAATACATCTACAGCCGCATCTGATGCTATCCAATTTCATATCGAATATGTTACTGTTCAGTATTTATGTGTCAATCAATTAACTATTCGTTGCTGGCTGAAGGTATAGGAACATTGCGGAAATAGTATTGAATTCTTTTTATCGGGAAGGTATTGATTGGACTGATGTCACTAAACTCAAGACCAATATCTGGATAGTTATACAATCTTTTTTTCTACACCAGTTTTCCACAATATACCGCCGTCATCACCGTGCCTTGTCTTTGTCTTTACCTTTTTTAAATAGAAAGAATAGGATCACAAGTATTATAGCTATGATAATATAGTTAACTGGCGGGCTTATTGCTTTGGTTACTAAGCCTAGTTTTGGAATATCCATAACTACCTTCCCAACGTAATTTGATTCGTAAATGGGAAAGTCTATGCCAGGGATAGAACCCGAATTAGCGTCGCCTTTCGTAACGATCACGAGGTTGTCTTCCGGATCAGTCAAGATCTCGTTAACTCGATGCACTATAGCATCCGCTTCTTCTCCATCAGGTACTGGTTCTTTAAAGACTATGATATCACCTTCATTCAAATCGTCAAAAGGGATGTTGTGGCTTACAACCACAAAGTCCCCCACATTTAGTCTCGGCACCATGCTTTCACTAGCTACAACATAAAAGGGGTTTATCACTCCAAAGGAGAGTCTAATTGCTACCCAAACAAGAGCCACTATAACCACGGCAATTATGATATACTTTAATTCCTTAGGAAAATTTAGCTTTCCCATAACCTCTTCATCATATCAGAATATGTTTGAAATATAAGTGTAAGAGTATTTAGTTGAAATGTTAGTAAGCTTTTTAGCGTCGACTAGAATCGCACAAGAATCATTTAAGTGAGGTTTTAAGGCAAAGTTTCAGCATCAGGGATCGTATGCACGCTGGTTAGAGGTCGATTCTTGCCGCAGAACAGCCATTTCCTTTCATTCTCACCTCTCTTCCACAAACAATATATGGTTTTTGCGTGGAGGTAAGATAAATTGAAAACGAGAAAAGATGCTAGTCATTCTCATCAAAAACATATTCCTAAACCCCGGCCAAATCCTCGCTGGGGAAAGGAGGAGGAAACTAATATTTTTGCTGAGAGAGTAAAGTTATTCAGGACTGGCAAACTATCAGAAGATGATTTCCGCAGATTTCGATTACAACACGGCGCATATGGCTCACGTCTCCAAATGGATTACAGTATGGTAAGGATTAAAGTTCCTGGCGGTGAAATACTCCCAATACAATTAGAAAAATTAGCTTCTTTGTCGGAAGCATTTTCGATCGGATCAGCACATGTATCTACCAGACAAAATATTCAGCTACATTGGGTTCAGCTTGAAGATGTCAGTGAGGTTATGAGAGGATTGGTTGAAGTTGGCCTGACGAGTCGAGAGGCCTGTGGTAACACCGTTAGGAATGTGATGTGTAGCCACCTTGCGGGAGTCTGTCCAGATGAAGAATTTGATTCTACTCCTTATTCTAAGGCTATAGCGCGATTCTTCCTACGCAATCCTATGTGCCAAAACCTACCGAGGAAGTTTAAGATCAACTTCGCGTGCTGTGAGAAGCATGGACTGGTTAGAATTGCAGATATCGGTCTTGTCCCGATGACAAAAGATGGCTCACGAGGCTTTAGGATCTATCTTGGAGGAGGTTTAGGTGCTGCTTCCTTTATAGGTCATTTGCTAGAGGAGTTCACGTCTGAAGACAAGCTCTTGGCTACGTGTATGGCAGTCATTAGACTCTTTGACAGGAATGGGAATAGAGAAAATATGGCCAGGAATAGAATGCGGTATCTGGTGAATGAAATGGGATGGGAAAAATTCCAAAAGATGGCGCTCAAAGAAAGGTCTATAGTCATGATGACAACTGCTCACAGCACGGAAAGTATGTTCAGTTTAGCCGCCGAAGAAGACGATCAATTCTTGCCCAAGGAAATTCGTAACGGGACTAAACTGCGTATGTATAGTGAACGAGATACGTCTAACACTAGTGCATACGAGAGATGGGTTCACTCCAATGTGATCGCTCAGAAACAGGCTGGATATTATACGGTATTTGTCACACTCGGTGCTGGTGACATTACCGCAAACCAGTTGCGAGTATTGGCCGGAACTATCCGCGAACTATCGATGGAAGGTGGAGCTAGAAATACTCCACAACAGAACTTCGCTATCAGATACGTTAATGCCAATGATTTACCTGAATTTTACAACCGATTGGCATCAGTGGGATTGTCAAACCCGGGGGCTTTGACCATTACATCTGCAGTCGGCTGTTCTGGGACTACTTCCTGTAATTTAGCCATAACAAACTCGCATCGTATGGCCAAAGAGATCCAATACAAGTTCCTAGAATTAGGCCTAGATACAGATGATATGCTCCTTGATAGTACAATCAAAATTAGTGGATGTCCAAACTCATGTGGACAGCACGAAATAGCGACTATAGGCTTCTTTGGCGGGGCATCTAGGATAGGCAATGTAATGGCCCCGACTTACACTATGATGTTTGGAGGCTCGGCAGGAGAAAGAGGAGAATTAGGGCGGGTCATAATGCGTGTTCCTGCAA
Organism: uncultured Nitrososphaerales archaeon; assembly: GCA_963841565.1. Classification (GTDB taxonomy): domain Archaea; phylum Thermoproteota; class Nitrososphaeria; order Nitrososphaerales; family Nitrososphaeraceae; genus TH5896. Next base: position 62,970 of record CAWJCY010000006.1, on the reverse strand, counting down.
AGCGAGTGATTGATACAGTTCTCAAAATAATAGAAATCTATAGGAATGAGCATAGTGAAGGTGAAACACTTCGCCACTGGGTAGACAAAGTATTGAAAGGTGAAGCGATCGGCTCTGTCCACGACATCGAAGATATTAAGAGAGCCTTAGCAGATGTTGTGCAGCTTCCATCAGTAGATCAGCACCCTGAAGCGTACCAGGATTACGGGAGCGATACAAGATTTAGTGCAAAAACAGCTAGAGGCGAATGTGCCGCTTAGTTTGATATGACGTCGAAAAAGGCTTTGCCCATGGGTAGTCAAAAACAGGACAAGACACACCGAGGCAGAGGTAGTGGTCTAGAATCTAAGTATTATTCGATTCCCGATACTGTCTGCGATGTCAATACCCTGTCTATTCTGATAAGAAAGAAGAATGTAAGAGTGGTCGATGTACGGAAGGAAGAGGAATATGTCAGAGAACACATACCAGGGGCAGTTTCCCTGCCGTTAGCAAAGATCTTGGAGAAAGAAAGCCCAGCTCGATGCATCGAATTGTTACAAGACATTGGAGTAAATGAGGACTTACCTGTGGTTACCTATGATGATACATTCGGAGCGTTGGCTGCACGAGTTGCGTGGACATTTCAATATGTAGGTCATCAACATTCATCCATATTAGAAGTCACGTTCGCTCAGTGGAAAAGTATGGGATTTCGCACTGAAAAAAAGTTAAACAGTTACAAGTGGCAACCTCATCCTCTGAGAATTAATCAATCGATATATGCTGACCTCGCCTATGTTGAAGAAGCGGCATCAAATAAGGTGTTAATTGATTCTAGAGAACGACTTAATTTTCTTTCTGAACATATTCCAGAAGCAGTGAATCTTCCGTATACTATGCTTAGAGCAGATGGGAAGGTTCTGAGCAAAAGCGACGATATTAGACGTTTGTTGCAAAATAGAGGCATACATGAAAATTCAGAACTAGTAACTTACTGTGGCAGCGTTGGCACACTATCGGGTTTAGTTTACTATGGACTCAAACTTGCTGGCCTGAAAAATGTAAGATTGTATGCAAAATCATTTAAGGAATGGAAGGCATTAGGCAAGCCAAAGGCAGAATTCAAGGACGCTAACTATTGGGATCTATCTGCAGAATAATGCCATGTGAAGAGGATACTCGCCTTAATAGCCTATAGAGGAAATTAGTAGATCTCACTGCACCGCATTCATCCGATCAGCGCTCATATAACTCACTATATTTTTGATGTTTGTCTGCATCTAAAGCGTAAGTCAGCCAATCGATTACTTGTTGTATTGGCTGACATTGAATCTGTATTCTAAGCCCACCAAGGGGTGATTCGCTCTCTCTGTCTATCAAGGCTACCACTCCTGCGGCCGCTGCCTGCTTGTTTAAAATAAAGGAAGTAGTGTTCCCATCCAGGTTGTTAATCAGCATTCTTCTTAGTACCCGAGACGGTTCTCCGCGACTTAACTTGTTCGTATATGATCGAAAGAGATTCAACTTGATTGGACGTTCCCACCAAAATAATTTTCCTCTCTACATTTGTTGTAGATACTGGAATTACTTTTTTAAGTGCCGCTTCTAGCTTATCTGCAGATTCAGTCAGGTGAATATGTGTTTGTACTGTTAGGCGAAAAGAAGAACATTGTGGAGGTTTTTTCAATCTCGCAATTTAGATCATCTCGGAGAATATATTTGATCTTCGATACTCCGATTTGATAGGATATAGAATCCACGGAATCGTCATAGTCGTTTTCATTTTCTTTCTCTGATTTATATGTGAGCCAATACTTTCAGATCCGGTATATTCTATGTCAAGAAAAGTTCGTGTTGCTATTGCCGGGATCGGGAATTGTGCTTCCGCCCTTATTCAAGGAATTCACTACTATAGTGCGAATAGGTCTGACGCAATTGGCCTAACCGAATACTCGCTTGGTGGAATTGATCCTGGTGATATCGAATTTGTTGCAGCATTTGATGTCACTGAGGGTAAAGTGGGGAAGGATCTTTCGGAGGCGATATATGCAGAACCCAATAATACACCGAATATAATTAATGGACTAGACAAGCTAGATGTTAGAGTCGAGAAAGGCTCCGTGCTGGACGGTCTTGGTAAGCATTACCTAGAAAAAGTAAGGGCTTCAGAGGTCCCTGATTCTAATGTAGCAGGCATACTAAAGGACAGCGGAGCTGAAATACTCTTGAACTATCTTCCAGTCGGAAGCAGACTCGCTACGCAATTCTACGCTGAGCAATGTCTGGAGACTCGAAAGGTTTCGTTCATAAATGCTATCCCTGTTTTTATCGCCTCGGCACCTAAATGGCAGCAGTCTTTTGAAGGTAGGGGGCTCGTTTGCGCAGGTGATGATGTAATGAGCCAACTTGGTGCAACTGTCGTACACAAAAGCCTGGTAAAGTTGTTCGTTGATAGAGGGGTCAAAATTGATGATACTTATCAGCTAAATGTAGGCGGAGATATGGACTTCTATAACATGCTTGATGAAGATAGGTTAGAAGATAAGAGAATTAGCAAGACTTCTGCAGTTCAAGCAATGTCACCTTATCCTATTCCAACACGAATCGGCCCTTCAGATTATGTTGGATTTCTTAACAATGACAAGATTTGTTACTTATCGATTAGAGGCAAGTACTTTGGCAAAATCCCAGTTGAGCTGGACTTGAAGCTAAAAGTTGTGGATGCGTACAACAGCGCGGGGGTGATGGTAGACGCAATTAGAGGGGTAAAGCTAGCAATGGATAGGAATATTACCGGTCCGTTAGAGAGTGTGTCCGCATATTGTTTTAAACATCCACCAGTTCAGATGCATTACCTAGATGCTAAAGAGAAGTTTCTAGAATTCGTTGAAGGGAAAAGGGAACGATAATAGAACACGTCTAACTTGGACTAAATTTCGTTGACGGTCATGTAATGTTTAAAACTTGACCAATTCTTGTTTCTATGAAGTGCTATTTTCAGTTTCTTGTCTTTTTATTCTTTCCATTTCTTTGTCGACAGCTTCTCCCATCACATCTAGTTCGTTAATTCCATCTATTTTATGATATGTCAACTTTTCTAGAAGGTGGATTATGCTCTTAGCCGATCTATATTGAGGGATTTGGGGCTCTTGGATCTCTGCATAAAGCCCAATTGCCTTGATCCCATTTACTTTCGAAAATCCAAGAATTGATCCATTAAATCCTGTGATATATGAGGGTCTTTCCGTCTTAGATATCCCAAGACGCGTAATCTGCTCTGTTAAGGCTTGTGAGTTTGTAGTCGCATAGGTCCTTGGACTTTTCCCAAAATTCGAGTCAGAATGAAAGGCCCCGCACGTATAGATTATCTGAGCAGAATACTTCTTAGCAACATTGATCACATCATTACACAGATAGGTCAATTCTTCGTTACTCTGAGGTTGTCCGTAACCGCCGCCAAAAAGGATCATATTCTCTCCATAGCAATAATCCCATCTTTCTGGGTTAAATTCAATGTAACCTCCTCTATCCATGACATAGTTCGGATAATTCGAACACACGAAGCGAAATGGGATCGCTTTAAGACTTTTCTTCAAAAAATCTATCGCAATACTTCCTACATTCCCCATATCCTGCATCGCTGCTATCATTATGGGTCTATTCACTTCAGGTTCTCTGATTTGATTTACTTCCATTGCTCGTTATGATTAAGTACTCTCCTTAAGATTAAAAAGCGTTCTATTCTGTACTAAAGGGCCTCACGGTTGTTATTTGGATTGGTTACAATAACATATTTAAGTTTAAAAGCTTATTCAGTACTTTTCAATTAAGAAATTTTATGAGGTTGTTATTTTGTGTATCAACTTTGATATGGGCTCCAACATGTCCATTCGGTTTATTAGATTGATCGACTGAGTTGAGAAGACGTCGTACCACGTTTTCATTCACAATAAAAGATATGATCCTTTCGAACTCTTTATCAGTCATATTTCCTCTACGAGACCACCGCTAATGCTTATATTGGTTATTTTCATCTAATTGGCTGATTTTTTAGGGCAAATTCGAATATTGGAATTTTTCGAATTTTGTTCTATCCTATGTTATTTATATATCCGTTCGTCTTATTAGGTGCACCCATTTCCCAGTGAGGCTTTTTTGAAAAGTCTTCAAGGAATTGAAACAAAATATGGTAATAATGTATGGATTCTAGTAGATCAAGGGACGTAGGAACAGAAGGAAAGTCCGATATGAAAGACGCAGTTTCGTTTCTTCTAAAAGGTGGCTCTTTATTGAGCGCGCCCTGTGCGATATGTAAAGGCGTTCAAATCAAGTACAAGAATGAGATAATCTGCATAAATTGCGGAAAACAACAGCCTGCAGACGAAATCGCAGCAAAGGCCGCGTCTGAGCAGCAAGTCAGTAAAGTAGAGGACCAATTTCACGATAATCACTCTTTTTTGGCTCATACTTTTGTAGAAGAGATCGAGGAACGGATAGCTGAACAATTCAAGCTCATGAAGAGTGAGTCCAGTGACCTAAATAATGAGAGGCAACGGATTGAACTGATTGGAATGTATTTTGATCTACTAGATAAACTCAGGAACTATCCCAAGAAAATTCAAAAACAGTGATATTGACAAAGACTGGGCATGTATTAATCCACTTAGAGGCTACAGAATATTTGAACATTCTAATCTCCGGTTTTAGGATTGTACGAAACTCGTATAACGTCTCAATAATGCGGTTTTGCCTTAGGTTGCGCTGTTATTCTCCCCGCTCACACCCCGCAATGAAGGAGGAGTTAGTAGAACTTCAGGATCCGTAATGACTTCTTGAGGTGGAAGATCATATCGCTCTCTCAGATCAGTCTGTTGCTCTATAAGAACGTCTTCTGAAAACGTAGGTCCTAGATATCCGAACCAAACATACAGCACAATGACTATTGCTAGTGATATACCCATTACCAAAATGGACCACGCTACTGGGATGAGATTTCCATACCCTGTCGATGATTTCTCATCCGGATGACTTGACATGATAATCAGAGTAGTACCTTTGTGGTTTTAAAAGCATTTTCCCTTGTTGGCTGAAGATAATGACTATCCTTTTGCTCGATCTCGCAATTAGTTCATCATCCAATAAACAATAAGTAAAAGGGCCTCCAGCAAAGACATAGGTTAAGATGGAACCGACTGGACGCCCGGTACATAAAGATGACGCACCGATCTCACTTAAGTATCTGTGTACATTGTTGATAAAGGAAATTAACACCGATTCGCTACAGAATCTCCCAGTGAATATCTATCATGAAGTTACTGCACGCATTGAAACGCTACGAGGGTCTTCAAAGGAATTTGCGGAAGAAGAACAAATCGCAAAGGCGCAGATAGAACTCCTATTCAATGCCATAAGATTGCTTTTTGAAACCAGATATGCCAAGATCGAGGCAAGCCGAAAGGCGGACTTTCGTGAGGGGCAAAAAAATGAGTTAGAAATGATTGATTATTCCAATATGACTAGGGAAGAGAAATTTGTGCTGGATGGGAGCTTGGAAACACAGAATAGAATCGAGATGATCTTGTCGGCTATCCTAGCAGGAAGACCGGTAGTTTTGGACAAAATATCAAATATGCTGAGTCATAAACGCGTACCTGTCAGGTTTATCAAGCCGATTGACCGATTCATGGGAATAGATATGGTTGCATATGGGCCTTATGTCGAAGAAGACATTGCATTACTGCCATCGGAGAATGCTAGAGCATTAACACGGAATGGCTTTGTTGAGGAGATCCAAATCCTGGCTCCATAGTTGCGATCCATGCCAAAGAGATGGTCTTGAGTAACGCAAATATTCTTCATGGGCCTTAACTAAGGCAATCAAAAATGACGCACAATGGGGTTGACATTGATCAGTTCCTACTTCTTGCGATTTACCCCACTGTGGCCTTCTTCGTGGTGGGCTACCTAGGAAAGAAGCTCGCCTTAACAGATTTCTTGAAGTACTCTCTTCAATCATTAACTAGCTTTGCATTTTCCATTTCATACTTCATCTTGGTTCCGAACGGAAACGCACAAGGTATTGCAATAGTTCTTCTATTATTTGGGATACTCCTTCTCGTAGTCGCTAGAAAGCACAAACTGGATTCAGAGATTTACAAACCTCAAGTTTAAGGGAAATTGAGATTCTCGCTTTAGAAGACATCCATTCGGACTGGTACCTAAAAGTCAGGTCATTCCAAAATGTTTCATGCATTGAGCATATTAGACTACAGGTCATCTTGCTGACACTTCGTATATATATGAAAGATTTTGCCCAGTTGTCGGAAGAGATTTATTGATCATCTCCTGTTATCGAAAGTTATTCGAAAAAGATTGTTGTCAGCGGTGCGTGACCTAAAAGGATTAATACACCGATCATGACTTAAATTATTGATGCCAACAGCTTATGTGCTTATAAATTGCGACCTTGGCTCAGAGGAGGAAATTCTAAAGGAGCTGAGGAGATTAAATGAGGTTGTTGAATTAAGCGGAGTATACGGTGTTTATGACATAATTGTGAAGATAAGAGCCGATTCTATGGATAAACTGAGAGAAACCATAACTTGGCACGTGAGAAGAATTGATAAGGTTAGATCGACTCTTACAATGATAGTGATTGAAGGACAAGGAGATAAGTTAAGGTCTCAGCCATAACTACTGTGCGAGATGTTTAAAAAAAGCCTTTCATTCAGTAGTGTTTTCCAGCTATTTACATAATCTGTTACGTCAGGCCTGGATGTTCTGAGCGTCATTCCTTCAAAGCTTGATATCAATGATCCTAAATCCTAGGACCAACGCGATTCCTATTATTACAAATCCAGCTGCTATTAATGCACCTTGATTCTTAATTGGCGCTTGAGAAATTCCACCCTTATAGAGTAAGTAAACTCCGCTCGTCCCAAGTAGAAAGATAATGATCATGACCACTGTTTCAGCAACTGTCTGAATAGATCTTGATGGAATTATGAAAGAGCCTGATAACCTTCCAGACCCTTCAAGAATAGAATTAAACAAGCCTGATCCTAGCGCAAAGAAAAAGACAAGATAAATAGACGATGCAACCAAAATCACCTTATTTGAACTCATTGGCATTTTATTGTCAACTAGAGATTGACTATTTATAAATGTCTTTTTAGCCACGCTCACCCCGATGATAAGCCGTAATTGATGTGATCAGGGCCTCGCAGAACTTTGATTGGCTATTATTGCGAGTGCTCTAACCGGAGAACCAGAGGCTCCCTTTAGCTTAAGCGGATTGATTAGCAAAGTGAATGTGTCTTTATGTTCTAGACTCTCAAGATTGCATAAATTCTCTACTATCAAAATGCCTTTGGCTAGCAACATTTTGTGAGTAGAGAAATGTTCATCTGATCCAATATCGATACTGGGACCATCTATTCCTACGGCGTTTATTTTCTTCTCTGCCAAGAACGCAGCAGCAGACTCTGATAAACCAGGATTGCTTATCATGTAATCTTTGTCAGCTATCATTTTCTGCCAGCCAGTTCTAAACACGATCGAAATGCCTCGATCTATTTCATTGATATCACGCAAGTCGTCAAGGGTGATCAGTTCGTTTGCGCCTTTAGGCAGGTGCAACAGTAGGGCAGGACTTACAAGCCGGTCTACTCCGATCATATCTATACTCGCAGTATTTACTACGAAATGGGAAGGAGCATCCATATGGGTTCCAGTATGAGTACTCATCATCATGATTTCTGAATCATAAGAATGCACCTCATATTTTGTCCACTTCATGAATAGAGGTTGAGGAGAACCTGGAAACACTTGCAAATCTGCATTTATTTCGAGGGACAAATCTATCACATGCATCTACTTAATCTGTCACGTTATTTCCGCTACTGATTTTTAAATCGTATTAAACAATTCGACAAAAATATTGTTATTAGATTTAATGTATTCTGGGGGGTTATAGTAGCTTTAATGCCTAAGACCCACTTCAATGCATGACAAAGATCGTCAGAACATGAATTAACTATGCAGGGTCTTCATTGGTGATCAGTGCTAGAAGTGCTGCTCTGATCTCTTTCCCATTTGCTGCTTGTCTGAAGTAAGCGGCATTGTTGGTATTGTCTATTGAATGCGAGATCTCATCTAACCTGGGCAATGGATGCATAATTGAAACATCAGTTTTTGACTTGTCGATTGTGGTTTGATCAATAGTATAGGTACCCTTTACTTTTTCATACTCTTGTATGTCAGGGAATCGTTCTTTCTGAATCCTAGTTACATATATTACATCTAGCGTTGACAAAATGTCCTCAGGTATGTCAGTGTACTCATGAATCTTTAACTTATTTTCCACGCCGTATATTGACTCCTTTCGTATGCTGAGGGTAGGGGGTGATATCAGTCGAATATCTACGTCGTAGTTAGCTAGTCCATATACCAATGAATATATCGTTCTACCATATTTTAGGTCACCAATAATTCCTATTCGAAGGCCGTCAATTCTTTTTTTCTCTTTATAAATTGTATATAAATCGAGCATAGCCTGAGTCGGATGTTCCTCGCTTCCGCTCCCTGCGTTGATAACAGGATTCTTTGACAGTTCGCTAGCAAACCTACCTGAACCATCTAAAGGATGTCTCAATACGAGTACATCAGAATACAAATCCATAATTCGAATTGTATCTGACAAACTCTCACCCTTTTCAATAGATGAAGACTTAGGATCTGTTATACCAATTGAGCTACCTCCGATAGAAGAGATTGCGGCTTCAAAGCTCATCCTTGTTCTTGTGCTTGGTTCATAGTAAATTGAACCAAGGGTTCGTCCTTTACCCAGTTCGCTTCTTTCAATCCTCGATAGATTAGATATCTTGTCTGTGAAATTGAAAAGAAATTCTAATTCATCCCGAGTAAAATCTCTAATTGAAACAACATCCCTACCAAAATAATGATTTGTGGCCAACTTCGTAAATCTTGATCAGATATTCTAATACTGTATATTTATCATTTCGAATGGTTCGCCTTCAAGGTCTATGTCTGTACTGATAGTAGTTCTCGCTGAGGCTTCTTTATGATATGGATTTGATTCCGGTTCCCAATAGGTTCATATGAAGAAATGTCTCATCGAATTCCTATTAGTTGGGAATTTACAAGTACGATATTTACAAGAGTCCGAATCTAGGGTTGTTCAGTCGTGCGAACAATAGCACTCTCATCCTACCTTTTGGTTTTGCCGAAACTAAAATGATTAAATTGAGGAGTTATCTAGAGGTCGAAAATGTAATTTTTACTTCGGTTGGAGGAACCAGGCTCATTGGGGCAATGGCTGTCATGAACAACAAAGGGATCTTGTTGTCGTCTTTTTCGTCGGACGAGGAGATTGAAGTTATGAGGCGATTGACCGGGCTTAACGTAGAAAGACTATCTAGTAGGTTTACTGCCGTGGGGAACCTAGTTTTGGCCAATGATAATGGTGCATTGGTTTCTCCTATATTCAAAGGTGAAGTTGACAAGCAGGTCCAGGATGTTCTTGGTGTACCCGTTATTTCTTGTACTATCGCAGGATATTACCAGATCGGTTCAATGATTGTTGCAACTGATACGGGTGCAGCTGTTCACCCCAAGGCATCAGAAGAAGAATTGGCGATTATCGCAGAGACTCTAAAGGTCGAGACTGAGCCAGTCACGGTTAACAGCGGTATGCCATTCCTGTCATCGGGATTGCTCGCTAACAGCAAATCCGTTATCGTTGGTAGTTTGACGAGTGGACCAGAGTTGATCATGATTAGTAGAGCTTTCAAGGTCTAGAGTTTGCAAGATCTCCTGTAAACCAGTAAAAAAGTACAGAGTCTCCACTGGTAAATGGTTATTTCTGAGCCTTAACAGAGGAACTGTTGATCTCAGGTTGAAAATTACTGACTGAAACTTAGGGACTGTACAACCCAAAAATCATTCTTTGAACAAGGAGAATGGAATATCCCAAGATTCGTGGGCGCCCTTGTATAAACTTGAATAAGCTGCACTTTTCAGCACAAAATTTTGATGATACCTATAAATAGAATCTGGCTCTGACAACAATAACGTATATAATAACAAAATAGAGATAATATTGACGATGTCTGACAACGGAGTAGAGCCTAAAGAGGAACGGTCTCCGTTTACAAGTACTTGGACTATTGAATGGAATGACAAAAATAGTCACGTTGTCAACACAGAAAAAGAGACTGACTACCCTCAGGCCTTAAGTTTGTTTAATGAACTATCTAGTTCGGGAAAAGAGGTAGTTCTTTACGAAATACGGACGCCCATTGCCGATCCTTCTGCTCAACCAAAAAAAATCCCAATTCTGAATAGCGCAAAGGTAAAGAAAAGAATATCCCGTGGAGAACCAAAACCGCGAGCGGCTGGAGTGTCAGAGAGAATTACAACTGCAAGCAAGTCTGCAAGAACTTCTAGTCTAAAGGATCTCAGGACAAGAATACTTATCCTAGTTGTAGTTATTGCAGTTTTTGTCATTATTCTTTTTCTTATTTCTATTCTTTTTACTGGCAGCGATTTAGCACATAATTTTTCGATCTTTACTTTTTCGATTAAATCTTCTGCGCTTGGACTTAACATACGACCAGTTCTAGGGTAATGTTGATGATATTTGCGGGTTCAATCTATATTTTGTTTGAGCCATTCCTAAGGGGTTGGCACATCTTTTTCAAAATACACAAGTTTAATACTACTGGCTAGTTATAGGGGCTATGCCAGTAGCATACGTATTACTCAACTGTGAACTCGGCCATGAAGCAGATATTATTAACGATCTGAAAAAGCTACCAGGAGTCAATGATGTCGAAGGATGTTATGGGGTCTACGACATGATTGTGAAAATAAGCTCGGATTCGATGGACAAGCTAAAGGAGACAATCACATGGCACATTAGAAAAATAGACAAAATAAAGTCGACTTTAACATTGATAGTTATAGAGGGTCAGGGGAATCATTAGGATTGAGGCGAATTGAAGAGTTATAGGCTTACGACTCGCCTACCAATCCAGCGGCTTGCCTTAAATTCGATCTCATTGGGTGAAATTTACCAAGTATCGAGATACCGATAATGCTGGCACACTAATTTTCTTTGATTGCTAACGCGTTGCCTACATTGTCATTCTCTTTCTCGGCCTGATTAAACAAGCTCTCAAGTTCGCTTATTTCGCCTTAAATTATTCTAATTTTACGATAAGGCAGTACGAGTCACCTTTTTACCTAATATCTTGGAAAGCCTGTGAAATTTGCAATTTCGCCGCTTCCAGGTCCTTATCGCTAGAAATAAGAAAGGCATTTTCTGGTTTACCCCTACCATGTTTTACTATTATAGAGAGTCCGTTGTCTTTTGGTTGAACATCAAGGAATGCCCTAAAGTTCAGCGTCTTCGAGTAAACAATTCGATGTGGACGCACTTCCTCTATAACCATGTCGCCAAGCGACTTTACGAACCGTCTAAGCTCTAAAAGGATTTCTTTGATATCGCCTCTTAAACTTGTTAGATGATCTTCAAATTGCATACCAGCTTTATTATTGACGAAACCGAATTCACTCATGAGATCTAAAATGAGAAAACCCTTTATTAATCAAGAAGACAATCGCAGAGGATTTTTCGTCATGCTGTTGAGGGCTTTTCAAAATTTCAGATATTGTAGTATAATGCAATTGTTAAGTGCGCATCTAATATGTATAAACAGACTCTTCTCTGCCCGCGTGACCAGCATTAACGGGCAATTCAAACAAATCTTATATACATAGAAGGGGATGGACAAATTACAACTTTCAATCAAATATAACATCCGCCGGAAGTTACAAATGTAACGAACTAGAGTCGCCAATCGAATTAATTTGTATCTACATTTTTACTTTTAAGGAATTGAGACAAAATTAGTTATTTCATCCAGGTCTAATTCCAAAGGGCGAGACGTTCCTTAAGAGGAGCAAAGTGTCTTTCAATCTCATCAAAGCGTTCATAAAAACTATCGGTACGACGAAGGTTTTCAAAAGAGGAATCTGTCTTAATTTTCTTCAAGACCCCGCTCACTTCATCAATCGTAACCCCATGTTTAATGTCATATTCTATCTGTTTTATGCAATTTGCTATGGTCCCGTATCTCCGATGCTGTCGCTTCTCCCATGTCGAGGCCGTTTCCGATATTCCCGTTAAATACTTTACAATTGTCTTTTCCATATGTTGAATATGCCAATCCTTCATAGGAAAGCTATTTTGAGTCAAAAGATCCATCATATATCCCTCTGCCTGACATATAAGCTAAGCCCTGTTCCAATAGCAAACAGGTTCTGCTATTCACTTCAATGTATTTGGGAAATTCTAAATCTCGCCCACAAATCCATCCGCATATATATCCGTCTATCCCCCTCAAAATGCTATTGAGGTTAGATTTGAAATGCGTAAAGCGTGAGAGTTTCATCCAAATCGTTCCTAGATATGAACATCCTACACAAAAAGAGTTCTTAATTTAATCTCTCGCGATATCATACAATGAGGACGCACCTAGATTATTCCGGTCGTCTTTTTTAGATGCTTTTCGAATCTTTGAAGGGCTGATATCTGTTCCTCAGATTGAACCGAACCTGGTCTCAAAACTCTGATCTTATTGATGGCTTCTAGAGACGATAGTTTGGGGTTTTGTTTCATGATATATGCCGCGAGAATGGTTCCGGTTCTTCCTTTTCCAGCTGCGCAATGCACCAATACTGGTTTCTCTTCGCTAATGTGTTGGCCTATATACCGGACCGTTGATTCTAAACTTTCAAGCGATGGAGCACAGAAGTCATCAACCTTCAGGTGCAAGTACTCCAGTTTCTGACTAGTATTGACTAACCATGAAGTAGGAAGCGGACTTTCTCTAACTGTGATTACGCTCTTAATGCCGTTCTTTGCAACCCACAAAAGTTGTGGCAGATTGACTGGCATACCGCTACCCGCCAATTTTTTCTCTATCACCCAGCTAAAATTCGTTGGTCGATTTGCAAATCGTCCATGAAACCAACGATACGTATTGCCAATTTTAGTCATGTAGTTGTTTTGAATATTTACTTGCAAGAAGAGAATATATGTCTTTTAAGTCGACGTCGTGCATGGCCTTGAGTTGAGAATGCAAATAACTCTTGTGGCACTCTAATCCTATCCCAAATAGATTCTAGATATGCAAGGGTTAAATATTGCAGTGGGGAGTTCAGATGGGCAATGGCAAATGGTGGCGCAATTTGATAAGGCATGATTTCTCCGGTAAAATAGTTCTGATCACGGGAAGCACAGGTGCAATTGGGAGTCGGTTATTGGACTTTTTCACGTCCCACGGTGCTACGACCATTGGAACTTACCGAGATGAAATGAGTATCAATATTACTCGTTCAAAATCTGAAAAGATCGACCTTATTCGATGTAATTCTATGGAGCATGCCGAAGTGGTTTCTCTTGTTAATACAATTGCTAAGAAACAAGGTCGAATAGATATTCTAGTGAATACTGTAGGAGGATATCTTGGTGGCAAGAGTGTAGTTCAACTTGAAGAGGAAGAATGGAACAAGATGATTGGCATAAATCTACTTTCGGCCTTCCTAATTACCAAGCATGTTGTCCCGCTAATGCTTCAATCTGGTTATGGTAGGATAGTTCATATTTCTTCGTACACGGGGATATCTGCTCAGGGTTTGGATTCAGCTTATGCCTCATCGAAAGCCGGCCTGATAAGATTTGTGGAATCCGTTTCAAAAGAAGTAAAGGATTATGATCTAACCGTCAACTGTGTATTACCTTCAATCATCGATACAAAGTCAAACAGAAAAATGATGCCTGATGCCAATTTCAAGAAATGGGTTACTATTGACGAGCTAGTGAAAATTATTGCGTTCCTATGCTCTGATGACTCTCGCGCGATAACTGGTTCAGCAGTACCAGTGCTCAAACCTACCTAGTTTAGCAAATACTAACACGATTGGGAATTAGAAGTGATCCGATTAGCTCAGAAAGGAAATGATTCTTCCTACCAGATCATTTTCGTGGGGCCTAGTTGTTTCCAGTAGTGCAACTCCATCCAAAGTAGCAGAAAAGTATTCTCTGTAATACATGCGCATTTTCCGCTTTAATGTCCTTTCTACCAGACCATATTCCATAAGGTCGGTTATCAATTGAGCAACAATCATTGGATTAAGTTCGGTTTGACTCGAAATTTTGCTCTCTGATTTGGAGCTACCCTTAACGCATCTAAGTATCTGGATATGCCACTTTGTCAGACGAGAATCGGTGCGATCAGAGGTCCTAGCATTCAAATCTATGTTACTTAGAACAACTAGAGTCGATTATTAATGTAACTGTTGAGCTTTGCAACAGTGGTACGATACTTTCACTTCTATCATAACAACCTTAGAGTAAGGTAGGGTTAATCTCACAAATTATTTAGTCAAGCAATTGTGCCTGTCTTGAATAGGTTTCATCTTAGGGGTCAATTGAACGACATTCCCAAATAAAATAAGCATTTTTGTTTCAATCGCAAAGATTCCTCAGGAGGCCGCATTTAAAAAATTCGATAGGATTCCCATGTTTATAATTATGAACGAATTAGTGTATACAAATAATAATATGCTTGCAACAACTTCGAAATTGATTATATCTACCACAAAGTAAGGGATATTTGCATCGAATGTCATCGGCTATATGCTTTATTCTCTAGAATTGAATCTCACTAGTATAGTCAAGGGAGGACCCTCGACCGAATTGATGATCTGCAATAAACTTGAAGGCTGTTCACATTATCAGTGAAGGGTAATAGGCCAGAACCAGAGTTACATATTGTTGTTTCTCTATTTAGCATTCTAAGGTTTGAACCATACACGGGGTAGTCTCACGACCTATCACGGATTCATTAGCCTTGGTTGAAACTCTTCCGATACCAAATGAAGATCAGTATTCCTCCAATTGCTATTCCAAATAGAGAATACACATAAGAGTTGGTGACGATAAAACAATTCCATTCTAGCGATCTTAGAGAAGGATCCATTATCGGCGCGTCCTCCTGACTAAGAATTGACAGGCATCTGAAACCCTCCGAATTCAAGTCCGATGCCACGACCGAAAAGACTGCTAAAAAAAATATGCCATAATAGAAGTAGTTATTCCCCCATAGAGGTCTCATCGGAAACTAGAAGACTGCGCTGAATTTTTCAAAGGGTGAAGACTTAAGAATTCAGGGTCTGAGAGAAATGCTTGTAACGATATTTCGTTAACAAACAAAAAGCATCTAATGAAATTGTAGCCATAATAGCCATAACGTCCCCCTATATTCTTACGTTGTCCCCGTCATTCATGCAATATCTCACTGTAGAATCTTATTGTATATTACACGTAAAAATATTTATAAAGTATTGCTCTGGCACAGTACCCGTGCTTAGTAAAACAACTTCATTTCCAACGTACGTACTAATAGCAATAACACTGGGAGCATTAGGGTTCCAGGTAGTGCCTTTAAACCAAATACACGCAACAGTGGCTGCCGGGTCGGCAGCTGCAGCAGCAGCAGCAGCCGGTGATGCAGCAGCCGCGGCAGCAGCAGCAGCTGGAGCATCAGCCGCAGCAGCAGCCGCAGCAGGCAGTGCCGCGTCAGCAGCAGCAACAGCAGCATCTGCAGGAGGAGGCGCAGCCGCGGCAGCAGCAGCAGCGGCAGGAGCAGGCAGTGCAGCCGCAGCTGCAGCCGCCACCTCTGGAGGGGATGCAGCGGCAGCGGCAGCAGCAGGCAGTGCAGCTGCAGCAGCAGCAGCTGGAGGTTCAGCAGCAGCAGCCGCAGCAGCAGGCAGTGCAGCCGCAGCTGCAGCCGCCTCTGGAGGGGAAGCCGCCTCGGCGGCAGCCGCAGCAGCAGCTACTGATACTGGCGCAGCCGCAGCAGCAGCCGCAGCAGCAGGTGCAGGCGCCGCAGCAGGCGCAGCAGCTGCGACAGCAGCAAGCAGTGCAGCATCGGCCGCAGCAGCTTCAGGTGCCTCAGGAGCAGCAGCAGCCGCCGCAGGAGCTGCAGCAGCTGCAGCCGCAGCAACTGGAGGAGGTGCAGCAGCAGCAGCAGCAGCAGGAAGCGCAGCGCGGCAGCAGCAGCATCAGCCGGTGGTGGTGCAGCGCAGCTGCGCAGTGGTGGTGGTGGGGTGGTGCAGCAGCCGCAGCAGCAGCTAGTCAGGCGAGCAGCAGCCGCAGCTGCCGCAGCCGGTGGTGGCGCAGCAGCAGCCGCAGCCGCAGGAGCTGCTGCAGCCGCAGCCGCAGCTGGTGGTAGCGCAGCGCAGCCGCAGCAGCTGGTGGTGGCGCAGCAGCAGCTGCAGCCGCAGCAGCAGCTGGTGGTGGCGCAGCAGCAGCCGCAGCCGCAGCTGGTGGTGGTGGCGCTGGTGCAGCCGCGGCAGCAGCAGCAGGCAGTGCAGCCGCAGCCGCAGCCGCAGCTGCTGGTGGTTCCTCTGCGGCAGCAGCCGCAGCAGCCGGTGGTGGTGCAGCAGGCGCAGCAGCCGCAGCAGCAGGAAGTGCAGCAGCAGCAGCGAGCAAGTGGTAGTGGCGCTGCAGCAGCAGCAGCAGCAGGAAGTGGCAGCAGCAGCAGCCGCAGCAGCATCAGCCGGTGGTGCAGCCGCAGCTGCAGCAGCATCAGCTGGTGGTGGTGCAGCAGCAGCAGCAGCAGCAGCAGGAAGTGCAGCAGCCGCAGCAGCAAGTGGTAGTGGCGCTGCAGCAGCAGCAGCAGCAGGAAGTGCAGCAGGCGCAGCCGCAGCAGCAGCCGCATCAGGTGGCGGTGGTGCAGCCGCAGCCGCAGCAGCAGCTGGGCAGGCCGCAGCCGCAGCCGCAGCTTCAGCTGGTGGCTCAGCAGCAGCAGCAGCCGCAGCAGGGGCAGCGGCATCAGCTGCAGCAGCTGGTAGTTCAGCCGCAGCAGCAGCAGCGGGTAGTGGTGCAGCCGCAGCCGCAGCCGCATCAGGTGGCGGAGCAGCAGCAGCAGCCGCAGCAGCTGGTAATGCAGCAGCGGCAGCAGCGGCAGCCGGTGGTGGTGCAGCAGCAGCAGCAGCAGCAGCAGGTGCAGCATCCGGTAGTGGTGCAGCAGCAGGTGCAGCAGCAGGTGGTGCCGCAGCAGCAGCAGCAGCAGCTGGAGGTGGAGCAGCCGCAACAGCAGCAGCAGCATCAGCAGCCGCAGCAGCAGCCTCATCTACAGCAACTGACGCAGCAGCAGCAGCAGCAGCAGCAGCAGCAGCCGGTGAAGATCCAGCTGCAGCAGCAGCAGCAGCAGCTGGTCAGGCGGCAGCAGCAGCAGCAGCAGCCGGTGAAGCAGCAGCAGCAGCAGCAGCAGCCGGTGAAGATCCAGCAGCAGCCGCAGCAGCAGCAGCTGAACAGGCTGGAGGCTCAGCCGCAGCAGCAGCAGCAGCAGGTAAAGCAGCAGGAGCAGCCGCAGCGGCAGGAACAGCAGCTGGTGCGGATCCAGCAGCAGCAGCAGCAGCAGCAGCAGCAGCAGGAGCAGCAGCAGCTGGTGGTGCAGATCCTCAGCAAGTAGTAGAAACCGGTGCTGCTGGCGCCGCTGGAGTCGCGCAGCAATTAGCAGCTCCCGAAGGTGGTGAAGCACCTCCAGGCGGACAACAGCAACAGCAATTAGCAGGTCCAGCCGGTGGTGAAGCACCTCCAGGTGGACAACAGCAACAGCAATTAGCAGGCCCAGCCGGTGGTGAAGCACCTCCAGCAGGTGGTGAAGCACCTCCAGCCGGTGGTGAAGCACCTCCAGCCGGTGGTGAAGCACCTCCAGCCGGTGGTGAAGCACCTCCAGCCGGTGGTGAAGCACCTCCAGCCGGTGGTGAAGCACCTCCAGCCGGTGGTGAAGCACCTCCAGCCGGTGGTGAAGCACCTCCAGGTGGACAACAGCAACAGCAATTAGCAGGTCCAGCCGGTGGTGAAGCACCTCCAGTTTGTATACTTCCTGAAGTTCTAAATCCTGACACAAATCAATGTGAGGCTCCTCAACCACCTCCACCTCAATGTACTCCTCCTGAAGTTCTAAATCCTGACACAAATCAATGTGAGGCTCCTCAACCACCTCCAGCTGAACAAGGTGCAGCAGCCAGCTCCTCCAGCTGACGAAGGTGGAGACGGAGACGGCGGAGACAATGACGGAGACGGAGACGGCGGAGACAATAACGGAGACGGAGACAAGACGGTAATTAGAGAAATACGAATAGTCTTTCTTCCCTTTTTTTGTTTCACTTATTAAAATACACGCTCATTTTTTGAAGCTGTTTAGTAATTTTGAGGTTATAATCCGAAACTTTGGCTCAAATACTATAGTTCAACCTGGAGTTGCAATTGGTAATTTTACATCCTTGCCAAGCGAATTTTCTATTATTCCGCGTCATCAATTGGAATCCATATCGTAAATTCTAATCTTTATAACACGTGATGAGCATTATCCCGTACGTTGATTACAATTACACATTCTCCTATTGAGCAAATAATAATACATGAGATGGTCGAATACTCACTCTCAGATTTTGTGAAGCATATGACCCTTGGTGTTGCACCAGAAGGCACAGCAAGCTTGGTCAAATGGTGCGACGGGATAGTTTTTGCACACGTTTCGCTCCCATCTACTGCAGACGTGGTGAAAGACCAGATGAACGGTATAGTTCATTGGGCATGGCTTTCATATGCAGAAATGAATTCTTTCAAAGATGTCTTGGAATCTACAAACAAGGCAAGAATTCCTCTTATAGATGTAAGTAACAACGACCTTAATAAGGAACTGGTTCGCTGGTTAAAAAAGAAAAGGATTGGCAGGTAAAGTGAACTGGCAAATGGTAGATAAGATTTCAGGTTCATGCATACTTCTTGAAGTTGAATATTAGTAAACTATCTTTCCCAAGTATAGGTAGACTGATCCTTCAAAGGCCGTCAAAACTATTGCACCTCGCGTATGTTAAGCATCACGAAGCTCAAATTTGAAGCTTGACGAGCTGTCAATGAGTTACTCATGAGTTACTCATGAGTAACTCATGAATCACACTTGTGTTATTCATGAGTAAATTGGTAATTAGACAAAGGAACTGCTGATGTAAGATTCAGTCACATGTCCCGTGAGGACTAATGGCCGAATATCCGGGCTCCGGTTGTAATGGTCTGACAGAACTAGATTTTCTTTTTCCAAACTATCATAATGACGTTGGATATCATCAAACTAGCCTTGACAAAGGGGAGGTTGAACGGTAGATCGCAATCTGAATATAATGAAGATGAAGGTGCACTGGTTCCATTCATTTCTATTGATAGATTGATAAAAATCATAATTACGTCGATACTAGTTATAAAACCAAGTATTTGCTGCTACATTGTATCACGGTGAAAGTAGCGAATATTCCTTGTAGCATCAGAATTACCAGCATCTTAATTGTAGAAATTTTCTATCATAAAAAAGACTCAAATCGCTTAAAGCACACATAGATGTACGCCTAGATCAAGATTGGCACGTAGAGTGATAATCACGAAAGATAATATTTCTAATAGGATCTTAAGTATAATAAATACGAGACAGAATGGCATGTGTTGCTTTTGTGAACAAAAAATCCTTAGTGACGACGTGCTGGTTAGCACGGGGATTCCTCGTAGTTATTACCATATTGATTGCGCACGAAGACTGCACATAATCTAGCACCATAATTTGCGAATTTGTGTTTAGCTTAAAGATAACGGCATTTAATGTGAATCTGAAACTTATTATAGATTCGCGCTTTCGGCCTCTACCCAGTTTGATGCACCAAGACTCTCTCGAGTTGTTCGAATCATCGACATGTTATAATCAAAGATTGTCTTTGAGTAATTTTCTAACACTTCTTTGATTGATTCTAAGCTCCTGGAGGTATAGAAGCCTGGACAGTCCCCCGTTAATTGAAATGACGCATGGACCTGTGGTCTACCTTCATAGATTTGAATCCATGACGAAAATGGGTATAGCCAACAAACGCCTGGTTTGTCTGGATGCAAAGAACAAGAACCGGTCTCAGAAAGAAATCTGCACCGACATGGCTGCCCAGTGTCAGATTCATTTTCCTGATCCTTTCTTTTCAGCGATAGCATTGTAATCGTTGTAATCAAGCCTCCCATAGAATTGTCATCACGGGTTGAGATTATCGTTTCATGATTCACAAAGTCAGAGGTCCTATCATAACCTAGTTTCGAGGAAATATGAATAATGTCATCCTTAGTCAGTGGTAGGCTAGCTTGATGTTCGCAGCAATTGTGGCAATCAGGCCATAGACATTTCCAAAGCAAATACAAGGAGTCACGTTCCAAAAATGGAATGTGGAATACGACGTCATTTATTTGAATCACGGTGTCCTTAACGTCATCCCTTTTCCCTAGATGCAAATCATACACAGGAGGCTCTACCTTCCATCTCCTACTCAATTCTTGAAGAGCTTTCTCTACATACGATTCACGAGTATTGCCACTCAATCCGTTCGCCTATCTCTAGTAGCCAATTCTTGCTCAGCCTCCTCCTCATTACTTATAAAACCTAACCTGCTGCTGATATACATTATTTCAATTTCATGCAAAACCAAATGGAGCATACCCCGGGAAATCTTCAAAGAATTGTACCTCTGGCAAAAAGTACCTCATGGTTCCCAGGAGTAAGATCTTCCCAAGTTGCAAATACCATATCTTTTACTGCAATAATTGAAGGACATTCCGAAATATCTGCATTGTTACTCAGATTCGTAACACCACTAAATGACTCACCACGGTCGGTACTTGATGCAAAGAAAATCTCATCTTTATCTGAGGGATTCATTTTATCTTGCCACGCTATGAATACTCTGTTATTCTGATCAGCCATAATTTCGACATTCGAAGGTTCACTTAGTTTGCCGTAAACAGTTTCACTTATCTTGTTGATTTCAGAAAATGTTTGTCCATAGTCATCACTCTTAATAAGACTTAAGTTCCTTAGTCTGTTTGTATCTGATCCCCCCCAAATCACATAAACCTGGTTCCCATAACTAGCAACCTGAGGCTCACCAAAGTCTTTTTCTTCTGTATTTAATTTCGATGTGTTACCAAATGTCATGCCATTATCTAAGCTAGAAATAAAGTAAACCCCGCTTTTCGTGTCCAGCCGATCCTCGACATTCCAGGCGACATAAACATTGTTATCAAAAGAAGATATTTTTGGATACGTTTGAGCCATTGCATTCTCACTTAACTTTATTGGTTTGTGAAAAGTATCTCCGCCATCGTTGCTGGAGGCTAGCATTATGCGATAGGGACCATAAGGAACCTTTTCCAACCAGACAATATACACATTATCTCCAAAGCTTGAAATCTCCTGGTTGAATGCATTCGAATTACCGTCGCTCAGTAACATCTGCTCTCCAAAAGAATCTCCTCCATCGTTGCTCTTCTTAAAATAAATTTGCTTATTGACATTTGTATTATCTGCCCATACTACGTAAACGTTCTTATTTTCTGAGGCCATTTGAGGATGTTCAGAAAAACCAATATTGTCGCTTAATCGAATTTTTTCGCCAAAAGAATTTCCCTCATCACTGCTCTTTTTGAAAAAAATTTCATAGTTCCTATCTGTATTCCCAGGTACTGATTCTTGCCATACGACATAAATACTATCGTCTGAACTTCTTACTTGGCCATATACTGAATCTTCAGTATTATTCGAAATATTCTTAATATTATCGAACTCTATTAGAAGACTCTGATTCATGAGATCTGTTACTTCTGATCCTCCATCGAAGGAAGCTCTCAGGTCCGAAGAATGAGTTATAGGGCAGATCAGACTGATGAAAGATAATACAAAGCCTAAAGTTAGCAAAAATATCTTGTACTTTGCTTTCCACATAGATATCAAATACCGAGAATATGTCCCAATGCCTTATAATTGTATTAGAAGCGAAGAGGTGAATGTTTTTACAGATTCAATTCTTTGCAATCAAAGCTAATATGCATAATTCGAACGGGAGAGGGAGGAGCGAAATGGATTCACTTTCTTTGCATTGTGTGGTTTAGTATTATTGGTTACAGAATTTTAGAGATCCGCCATTAAGTTGCAAACGAGACCTGAGACTATTTGGCCCTAATTCCAGACCAAACGAGCGTATGGAGCCTAATTGACAATCTGTACCCATTCTTTAGACAAATATCTGCCAGCCATTTAGATTTCTTCATGATTTCCGCGGCAGAATTTCCCTCAGGCATCAAAATCATTCTTTGACTCTTCAGCTTATATTTTCCGATCAGAGTTTTCACCTCTGCTATGTCAGAATGATTGCAAATGACAAATTTCATGTACGCCTTAGAATTCTTCGCAAAATAATCCAAAGAGCTCTGGACTTCTCTGCGTTGTTTCGAAATCGACGAGTTCTGAAGTTTTGGAGAAACATTCCATCGGTCTACAAACCTTTCTACCATTTCTAAAGGAAGAATAGTACCATTCGTTTCAACCTCAACGAAATAGTCCTTGCTCTTCAGGTTGGAGAGTAAGGGAATAAGCTCCATCTGTTGTATGAGAGGTTCGCCGCCGGTGATTACACAATGTTTGGTATCGAACCCTGATATTTGTTGCTGAATTTCAGGTATTGTCATTTCTGAAACCTCCCTATTATAATCATAATGACTCCAATCCCATGTGTATTTCGTGTCACACCATACGCATGATAGATTGCATAATGCAGTTCGTATGAAAACTGCTGGCTTTCCAACATCAATCCCCTCTCCCTGTAATGAATAGAATATTTCACTAAGCTTGAGAGTCCCTATCTGGGATGCCACAGGTCGGAATATTCTCGTTACTTTAGCCAATTCACTCCTTCAAGCAGATGATATAAGTATCTTATTAATATCTGTTAGAGAATCTGTTGCATTATTAGAGGATCCATGATAGCGAATCCCATATAATTAGAAATCTTGGGGAAATATATGATTCGACTTTTAGGAATCGGCCTGATGATCATTGACGATTAGGTTTTTGTTCTGGGTGGTGAGACATACTACAAGCTTAGAGTCATTGTTAGATCAGCTTGTTAATAATTAAATTCAAAAAGGAAATGTAAAAGTTACCTTTTCCAATTCTAGGATCGGAACATACAAGGAAAGAGTATCGGTCCCTAGAGAGTCAACGTAAACAAATTCACCTGTCAGTCTTTTTAGTTCAATGAATTTCCTTTCTGGTTTGCTGGACTGTACAACATAGTGTATTATAGAAGTACCAACCGCCCCAGTTTGAATAAATAAAATTTCTCTATTATCGTGTTGTAAATGATATAACATAGGGGTCAAACCCAGTGCAGACTGAGATGAATAAACTATTACTTTCAACATGTCTTCCAAAGACTTGTATTTGAGATATACTGCATCGTTATGATCACTTTCTGACATATTTAATAGAAAGTTAGAATACTTCTTGGTATTTTATCTTTCCTTTAATGCTTCTTCTCTAAGCTAGCCTCTTGTTTCTAGTACGGTAAACCACTCGGTTCCAAAAAAGAATCCTACAATAAGATACAAAGAGAAATGTGGAAAATGTGGATAATGGTAGTGGTCAGTCAATCTAAGGAATGAAAATAGGCTATTGCGATGAAAAACGTTTAAAAAAGGTAGGATAAAAATTCTAGAGTTTAGTATTCCCAAACTCCGCTAGTGTGTGGTAAAGAATTGTCTTTGCTGTTGTTGGGATACATTATAATATGTATTCCAAGCCTTCGCGATATTCGTATTATATTCAGTTATCGTATCTACAGTCCTATTGTATACCTTAAGGTTCTCTCTTGCGGCATCAATGGCATTTATGGTCAATTGATTGTTAATATCTATCGCTTTTATTGCATTGTTTGTGAAGTCAGATGTCTGTCTAGCCATTTGATCTGATACGACTGCAGAGCTTGGAAAAGTGTTCCAGGTTTCACCTACATACTGCTTTTGAACAGCAAAAGTAGTATGTATTACATTTTTCACCGTCTGGATATAATCAAGCTGAAGGTTTGATATTGACTGTGAATATTGGGGTTGGGCCTTAGCAACTTCGTCGATAGCTCTCATAAAACTGTCTCGAACCGTTTCGTAAGCTGTGTTCACTTCTGTCGTCTTTACATTACCACTTGCTGATTCTTTATCTACCATTTTGCAACTAATCTCATTGTGCCATATCTGATATATATAGCTTGGCAGTAGATGGTATTGATTGGCAAATAGACCCATTATTTAGCTTCATGATTTAAGCACTAACCTAACAATCCTGACTTTTACCATCGTACAACTATAAGACCGAAAGATTCTGTCTTGTCAACTAGTTCAAACAGCTTTACGACAATATGGCTAGTCGCTTTTTTCTTCTGATTTGGAAATTACATAAAACCCATGGGCTGAGATTAGAAATGCAGCAAAAGACATCTTGGTCGCAAAAACCAGATTCCAAGGAGTCTCCGGATTGGGGTATGGTACATTGATGTCATCTAGCCTTAGCAATCCATTGGTCATATCAATTGTAATAAATGAATTCCAAACGACAAAGTTGTAGATGAATTCGTAAAATGCTGTAATCGCAATGGCAAGTATAATGAGCTGAAAAAGAGCTTTCCATGACTTTGGTAGTTTTTTTGCCTGAGTTCCACCAATCTTTGTGACACAATACCAACCTACAACGGTAACTATCATTAGATAGGTAACCAATTTCGCCAAACCAGTCATTGGAAATTCAGTATTCACCAACACCTCTCCGATAACAATTCTCCCCGTGCTCAAATATTCAGCGACGCTCAGAACCAGTGCATAAATAAAGATGATTAACATGGTCGCAGCGCAGAAGTAAAAGGTATAAAGATAAATCTTCCTTGCTCTCAATTCATCCTTTTTGAGACTTGGGTTCTGCATCTTGTGACAGTCTTTGATAATATATAACGCTTTATATAATCTATATTTTACCGTCCCTGTTGCTTTAACGGAGATTCCATTGACCCTAAATCGAATTCTGACTATTAAAACTCCAATAACCTTAGGTATGGAGTTCATACAAATATTCAGACGGAACGATGCCAAGCATTTGACTGAATTTTGCAATTAACATGTTAGTCAGATAGTTACAAAGTATGGAACAGGATAACCTGAAAAAACTCTTATAGTTATTGAGGAACGATTCCATAGACAAGGACAGATGGTAAGTAAGGAGAGCAGGCCAGACTGGGACGTATATTTTATGCTGCAAGCGGAAATAGCTAAACTCCGCTCAAATTGTATAACAAGACAAGTGGGCTGTGTCATAGTTCGTGAGAATAGACAGATCGCAACCGGGTACAATGGTACGCCTTCAGGGATTAAGAACTGTTTCGAAGGAGGATGTTTGAGATGTTTGGATCGTGCGAATGGTAAAATTGAGTCAGGAGCAGATCTTGAAAGATGTCTGTGTATGCATGCAGAGGCTAATGCTATGCTTCAATGTGCTGTTTTTGGTAATACAGGCAGTACTAGGGGTTCCACGTTGTATTCAACTTATGCCCCTTGTCTGGAATGTAGCAAGATGGCAGTAAGTGTAGGAATAGCCAAGGTGATATCGCTAGCCTCTTACCCTGAAGATGGGTCAGTTCTTTTGGCAAATGCTAAAGTTAGCGTAGCAAGAATAGACAGGTTTGAATTAGAACGATGGCTGTCAACTGTGGGGGATGGACACAGCCACAATAAAGAATAAGAATTGATTATCTAAAGTTAAACATAGTAAGTCACTAGATGCTGCTCCCTAAGAAAGGGTTGAAGTCAGCCAATGTGTTTCTGTCGAAAATTTGGTTTGTTCAAAGGGCTCTATTTGCTCTGGGAGCGAATTTGTCGAATCAATTCCAAGATCGTATCAGCGTCATTTGTCTCAGGATGAATCTCCAAATACTTACTAAGCGTAGCAAGCGCCTCTGATTTTTGCCCCCTCTTTAAGAAAATCATCCCCTTATCTCTTATTGAAAATGGGTTAGTCTCATCTATGCTGATTATCATTTCGTTTGCGAGTTCGGCTCTTTCTAGGTCGTTTGACTCATAAAAGCTATTCTTGAGATTATTTAGGAGTCTAACCACTACCTGTGAAGCAGTCGCGTTACTAAGTAACGCCCTAGTTAGTGCCATATTTTGGCGAGGATAAGATCGTTCCAATAACTCTTTTAGAGAATAATCATCCATTATTCGACCCATATTGAATGGATCGATAACAATCTCCGCAGACTGATCGTCAAGAATATATTTGACCAGAAAGTGAGCTGGAAAATTTATAGGAAACAGTGTGAAATCTAACTTAGATGCTATCCTCATATACAGGATAGACAGAGTTATCGGTATCCCCGTTTTCCTCTCAAGGACTATGTTGAGGTAATTATTGGCAGGGTTGTAATAGTCATGTGCATTAGGCTTGAACTTTACCTCATTGAAGAAAAAATCATTTATCACTTCGATGAGTTGGGTGGGTCGTAGCCGCTTAGGGTCCTTGACTTTTTGAAACAATTTATAACCCAAGTCGTCTATTTGCTGTGAAGTGGATTCGATGTTCAATTCCGGATAGGCCAAAATCCTTGATACGTGCAACGAAAATTCAGCTAATCTATTGCTATCCTCTGTCTCTCGTATAGGAATTGCTACGGCGTTTTTCCATTCCTCAATGCAGCGTTGCAGATCTATTGCGGCCAATCAAATTATAATTCTCGCATTCTTACTTATATCTTAGCCAATCGAATCGGTGATATTCGAATTGATTATTGTTTTGA
Organism: uncultured Nitrososphaerales archaeon; assembly: GCA_963841565.1. Lineage (GTDB taxonomy): Archaea > Thermoproteota > Nitrososphaeria > Nitrososphaerales > Nitrososphaeraceae > TH5896. The sequence goes on along the minus strand of CAWJCY010000006.1, from coordinate 36,189 downwards.
CCATCTCTAATCAAGAATACGACTGACACAAACAAATTAAGTGCAGCATCTAATGCATCTAATTTGATCCCAGCAGTAAGAAAAAACAAAACTGCTGTACTTATAGTATTTGTCCTTACCGTGGCTAATCGTATTGGATAGAACTAGTTCTTCCAGTCCTACGACTGGTCTGTATGTTTGCGGTTTGTGATGCTCGTGATAATCTGTATCTCTTGTATTCTTCATCTACTTCCATTGATGCTGTTAATATCCGGCTCCTCGTAGCAACTGATTTTGACGATTGTAGAAACATTTTGGTGTCTTTTGGCAGACAATGTCCTCCTATGCCGTCTCTGGGCTCGAGTATCTCTACATTCCATTTGGTATTTAGGGCTTCACGCAATTCTGGGAAGTTTATGCTATTGGATTGACAGTAAAGGTAGATATCCTCTGCAAAAGCTATTTGAAGATATCTATGCGCATTTTCAGCTATCTTTGTTATTTCAGCAATTTCTACATCAGAAACAGGATGTAATGGTATTTCTAGATTAGGAGTGTAATTGAAGTCATTATTTTTTTTGCCAGTTGTGGAAGAAGAAGAAGTAGCAATAGCATCGTCCATAGTTGAAGGCGCGATTTCGATGCCGGTATCGCCCATGAGGATGCTGTTTTTACCATTTGCATTGCCATTGCCATTTGAATTGCCATTACCATTATCAATATTGATTTTGTTGTTGCTGTCGTTGTTGTTGTTTATGTTGTTGCTAACATTAATTTGACCATAGAACTGTACAGCTGCATTAAGACAACAATCACACACTCCTCCAACTACACGTAACTGGTTAACTCCATGCTCTTTTTCTTCTAAAGCATACCATCTATGAGGTATGTGTGCAACATGTAATCTATGGTTTAGCATCTCAAATACCTTCTTAGATGTTCCCCTTGGAATAGTACTCTCTATTGAGACAAGTGCACCATTTTTGGCTTCCTTTGCAATTTTCTCTTGTACAATGGACAACAAACCATCTATCTGAGGTGTAAACATATCGTCTGGCATGTGTGTAGAGATACAAATAATGTATACATCAAATTCACTGAAATTATCAGCTTTCTTTATTGCAGCTATCTTTTCTGCACGCTGTATTGCTTTCTGACTAATATCATATCCGTATACATCAAATCCTTTCTCCTTCACATATTTTGCCACCGGAAGGCCAAGCTGGCCCAAACCTATTATAAGAACCTTGTCGGCTAAAGTATGAGTATGAGCATTCGCTCTCAGGTCATCTTCTGCGACCAACATATCAGACTACTCAACTGCCTATGATTATTAAAGAATTAAGAAACATTAGAAGTAAATTTAATCATTGTCAAAACTTACCTTTTATTCATATATTTGGACGAAAACGGAGACGAGGAACAACACCAATTTAGGTGAGAGCGTACAATTCCAAGAAAATTTATACAGTCGGCAACCCTAAGAACTAGCTGCAGTTTGCTCAACCGATTGAGGGGTCAGATCCAACCTCTTTTACTCCGTATTGGGAAGGAATTCTCGAAAATAAACCCCTCCCCTAACTTCTGGACGGGATTGAGTTTGATCACTTCTGTTATTGCAGCAGCAATATATGGGAGTGCAATTGTGCTTGACCATCAAAATTCTTATTATTTTTCGCTTGGCGGCGGGATATTTCTAATCATTTCGGGGTTCTTTGACCTGGTGGATGGAGTTGTTGCTCGCTTAACCAAAAAAATGTCCAAGAGGGGATCTTTCCTTGATTCAACGTATGATAAAATGTCAGAATCGATTGTTTACATCGGAATTGCAGTGGGAACCCTTGCAAATCCAATAACGTGCATGATCGCAATATCGCTCTCACTTTTAGTGAGCTATGTTCGGGCGCGTTCAGAATCGCTTGGAGTCTCACTACAAGGAATAGGTATCGGTGAGAGAGCAGAAAGGCTTTTGTTACTCGCCATTATTGGAATGCTACCGTTCCACGGATCTTCACAGTGGGCAGTCATAATCGTATCCATAGTAGCTGGCTTTACATTAGTTCAGAGAGTATTGGAAGTAAACAGGCAACTATCATCAACACGTTGAAGTAATTATCTTAATCTACCAGTACTTCTTCTTTCACTTTCGGATCTGACTTTTACTACTCCTCGGTGAACTGCGCATGAGACACAATAGAATTTAACATCTGATGAAGGAGCAATATAAGCACCCTGGGCTTTTAACTCCTTTGCGAGAGTAGGTTCTACAAGAGTTACCCGACCGGTTACCTTCTTTGCCTTATCCCTAGGAACCATTGCCCCGCACTGACTACAATGCACCGTACCTGAACTTCCTTTTCCTCCCTTTGTTCTGCCCCTACTCGCCCTTTTCTTTGGCATCCAATAGTTGCTACAAAGGAGCTATCCTTTAAATCTTATCATATCTTAATCCCAAAGACTAAAGTATTCAATTGTATGATTCAGGCGAGACTATATAGGCGGATTATAGGTTAGATAGAAAAAGAAACACTTTGAAGAGGCCCCATATGACGCACGGATACCAGAAGTTAGAGGAAGTATTCAATTTACGTTGCACCACAGTGTTAAGCGCATTCATACAAACCACTGAAAATCAATGAACGTATATTTCGAGTTCTGATACCTAAAGAAATCAGATTAGGTACTCTACAACAAGTGAGACGAATTGCGTGTCTCATGAAAATGCCTAATATGCAATATTTTCAACCCCCATTGATACATTTGAGCTCGTACAGAACAAGATAACGCTCCTAGTTGATCGATGAAATCTACTTACTCAGGTCTAAAAGCTGCTTTTCCTTTGCAAAATGCTTAGATTTGGGGATTACAATTCTATTCCACATCCGCATGGATTCTTTTAATTCAAGTACGATTCATATTTAAATTGGACTTGCTTATGTGAATTACTAGTCCTCATGAAGGTCGCTATTTCTGTGAATCAAGCGAGAGATTCGATACTACTTCATCAGATCAAGAAAGTTCTAGATTACGGTGGTTTCAGTGTTCAACTAATGAGAGATGGTGACTATCGTGCCGCAAGGGATGTCGATCTCATAATTTCCGCAGGGGGCGATCGAGGGATTCTAGATTACTTTCATAAAGTGGTTACAGATTCTGCCCCTGTTCTGGGAATTTACGAATCTGATTCGACAGGATTCCTTGCACAACTCGATGTTCGTGATCTGGAAGCATCTTTAAATCGAATAGACAAAGGAAACTTCGAGATCGACCAGGTATTTCGGATTGCGGTGAAGGTAGATGGCAGGGAAGTAGAACCAGTACTCAATGATGTGGCTGTATTCCCAAGCAAAAGTGCAACTCTAATGGAGCATGTTTTGAGAATAGATGAGAAAACTGTCTGGCGTGACAATAGTGATGGCCTGATCCTGTCTACCCCAACTGGTTCCACTGCTTATTCAATGTCCGCTGGTGGTCCCATGGTTTTACAGAAATCTCAGGTCTTCATTGTGGTATCTGTTAATTCGTTGGACAACACAAGACGACCTTTGATAATCCCAAATGATACCACAGTAGAGGTAGCTGATATAGTAAGCAGATATCATTGTGAAATTGTTCTTGATGGAGGCACTAGGATGGGAATTAAGAAATCGCTTCAGTGCTCCAAGCATCAGGTTCCAGCTAAGCTAGTTAGGCTCTCAGGAAATTCGTCTATACTTTCGCTAATTGCCAAAAAAGTAAGACTTGCTGAGGATTTGTTGAGTATGCCACCAAGTGCTAAGTTGCTTCTCAAGACTTTAGAGTATGAAGGTGCTCTGAGTCAGAGAGATTTATCAACTCGGACAATGCTGCCAGAACGAACTGTGAGGTTAGCGTTAAGGCATCTACTCACCCGCGGATATGTGAAAAAAAAGACTTCCCTTCGTGACGCTAGGCAACGAATCTATATGCTCAAGCTCTAGCTGAAGCGGATTCTACAAAAGCCAAAAAGCTCTTTTCCGGCTTTCCCAGCCTACTACTAAATTCAGAATGGTATTGTGTTGCGAAGTAAAATTTGTGCTTTGGTATCTCCAATATTTCAGTGCGTTTGGCCCCGTCTGAAAAACCAGATAATACCAATCCCCCTTTTTCCAAGATTCCTAGATATTTTTGGTTGAGTTCATATCGGTGTCGGTGTCTTCCATAAATAGTGTTTGTATTGTATATATCCTCAGCCATAGTGTTCGTTCTGATAGTGATCTTATGACTTCCTAATCTCATCGAACCTCCTAGCTTAATAGTATCCCGCTGCTCAGGCATAAATTCCACAATCGGATCTCTGACTTTCGGATCTATCTCAGCCGAGCTAGCCTCGCTAATTCCACAAGCGTGCCTTGCAAACGCAACCAAAGCAAGTTGAAATCCAAAGCAGATTCCCAAGTAAGGAATGTTACTAATCCTTGCGTAATCTGCAGTCCTAATAATTCCCTCGCTTCCTCTCCTGCCGAAACCTCCCGGAACGACGATCCCATCAAATTTGTTTAAATATTCGATGCTATGAGGTTTGTCAATCTGTTCAAATCTTTCAGATTCGATCCATTCTACATGCAGTTTCTTTCTAATCTGTGCTGCTGAGTGTGATAGTGCATGATAGACACTGACATAGCTGTCTGGAAGAGAAACATACTTGCCTACGACAGCAATTACAACTGACCCCTTGTGATTGTAAAAACCTCTTGTAACTGATTTCCAATCACCCAAAAGAGGCTTTCGGCGTTTAAGCAGTATCTTGTTACCTATGGCATTAACTATGCGCTGTTCTTGGAGCATCTCCGGAACATTATAGATCGAAGGAGCATCATGACATGAAATCACATTTTGTTCTGGTACGCTTGCAAAGAGTGAAATCTTGTGCCTAACTTCTGAGGTTAAGGGTGTGGTACACCTAACTGCTAGTATGTCCGGTTGTATACCAATTCTCCTTAGCTCCTGTACGCTGTGCTGCGTAGGCTTGGTTTTCTGTTCTCCGACTACATCCAAAACTGGTGCAAGGGTAACGTGAATTACAAGCGTATTGGAATCTCCAACTTCCAATTCTAATTGTCTCAATGCCTCCAGAAATGGCAAGCTTTCAATGTCTCCGACTGTGCCTCCACACTCAACAACGAGAATTTCTAGGTTATTTTCACCTGATACCTCTCTTAGTCTTCCCTTTATAGTATCCGTGATGTGCGGAATTATCTGCACACACTGGCCAAGATATTTTCCACCTCTCTCTGCTTGAATGACATCAGAATATATCCTTCCAGTTGTTATGTTATGATCTTTCGAAATTGAGATATTAAGAAAACGCTCATAGGTTCCTAGGTCCATATCGCATTCCCCCCCATCTTCGGTGACAAATACTTCACCGTGAGCAGTTGGATTCATTGTTCCAGCGTCATAGTTAATGTATGGATCTATCTTTACGCAGGAAACGTTATAGCCACATAGTGCAAGAGCTTTGCTACTGAGGCTGTAATTACTCCCTTACCTAAGCCAGACATAACTCCGCCGGTAATGAAAATAAATTTACAATCCGTATTATCCTTTTTAGACCGCACATCCAGGTTTTACAAATCTTATTATTATTCCTTTTTTTGTTGCAGATGTATCCACTGGTTTAGTCCGTGCTTATCATTGGAGGACAGCTGCGGGAGGGTACAGGATTAATAAACGTGCTCCTCTACATATCCTACATTCAGAAAAAATGTAGTTAGATGGCGTATATACTCGTTATCTCTATTTAGGCTGTAGACGGAGTTAGCAAGTCTACTTTCATTTACCCAACCTATGGATTTGAGATCCCGGAGATTCTTCTTGATATCTTCTCTTTTCAGGTGAGTCTTTTTCTGCAGTGCATAAATCGTGAGCATCCTAGGTTCCTCTGTTAAGGCTTTCAATATCTTCACCCTTCCAATACTTCCTAACCCAACTTCCACAGTCTCTGCGGGGTTCATATGTGCTCGTTAATTTAATGTCGTCGTGTTAGCTTTACTTTTCTTTGAATCATTGACTCAAGCTCTTCCAATGATTGAGATGGTATTCCTATATCCCTCAATGAGTTCACTTCAATAATTTTTCTAGTGTGAAGATCATGCAAGTGGTCTTCTATGTCCAGCTTCTTTAATTTGTATTCTTGCATCAGTTCCATTGAAGATAGTCGTATCTCCTTAAGTTCTGCATATTGCCTCTTTTTCATTCGCAAAGTTCTAACGAGGGCCAGTAGCGTATATGTCTGATTCATTGATAGATCGTTAAAGTCATCAGGGGTCATAGAGGGCCTTATTCTGCCATACACTTCCCGTATTTGGTCAAGTGTTATTCTGTCCATAGCTCGTGCCTCGGCAAGATTTCCCGAATAGAGAAGTAAATCTAGCGCAAACCGTATGTCACTATTGTTGTGCGGCATTATCGTCATCTTTGCTATTTCATCGATCATGTCCGATCCGATAGCTGTGTCATTAAATGCTTCAGAGCATCTCTTGACCAATATATCGGTAACCTGTTCTAGAGTGTATGGAAAAAATTCCATTGGAAATCGACCAAGTGTACTATTTCAGCTTGGTCCAGTTTACCGTGGAATTCTTTACTTCTGGCAATGAATATTACTCCTTTCACATCACATGAACTGTCAGGTTCAAATTCATTGAGTCTTGTCAAATCATAGATTATTCCAGTATCCTTTGTAGTCTTGATTAAATAGTCAATCTCATCTAATACAATTAGACCGTACTTCCTCTTCAGGTGAAGATGATGTAAAAGATATCTAAGCATCTCCTCAGCACTGAGCCCCTGCGATGGTAAATCAGGTGCAAATTTTTCTAATAAAAATCTGTAAATGCCATACTTGTTGCCGCCCTGGAGCTTCAAATTTACATAGGCTACATTGAGTGAATGTCCGTGATTAGCAAATTCCTCGGCTATAGTTTTGGAAGCCTTGAGAACACTAGATGTTTTTCCAAGTCCGGCAGGACCAATCAGCTGTATTATGGAAAGAGGGAATTTTTCCGGGTTTGTGTATGACTCTTTAAACACATCTCTTATCCTGTTTATCTCTCTTTCTCTATGAGGGAGCTCTGTTGGAATATATCTTGGCGATAGCTTTGATCTATCTTTGAATATTTTGCTCTCTGACATGGTGGATTATCCAGAATACCCATAACTCTGATATAATATTACTTGCCGTATTAATTACAGACTTTTATCAAAATTCAACTATTTAACAATCTATTTATGATAAAAATGCTTCCATATCCGCAAACTCCTCATCAATTACGTGGCGGAAATCTTCATCCCTATTAAAGGTCAGTTCGCCCGTCAGGCGCCACGTTTATCTAGTTATGTTAGTCAGGTACTGGGTATTAAATTTAACTTCGATAAAAACAAAATCTGTAACCCATCCTCAAAAAATTGAGGCAAATGAAATTGAAAGAGATCAGCTATCATGTACTAACCCCGTGCAGTGAACACTAGGGTTTTCCCTTGAAAAAATTTGGGTGAACTTAGAATATGCACACTAGTAAGTGCTTCGTTTTTAGAACAAAGCAGATATTACTTAGTCGGCACATTCAACACCGAAGTTTCATTCAGGTAATATTCTCTTGCACCCACAAATATCTTGTAATAGCACTCGTTTACATCTTCCAAGGTAAGATCTGCATGCTTGTTGGCAGCCCTAGTAGTACAATTAAAGTACTTGGTCAGGGCGAATGCGGGTGCTATGGTGCTGATGACTACGGTGCATACGAACGCGACTGACATTATTGCCAGTAGTGTGGATTTTCTTGCGAGGCCCATATTGATGAGCTGATTTTATTTGTTTATAAGAAATATGTAGACAGGTTATATGAGTAAAACATCAACGAATATCGAGGTGCCTTTGACAATAACTATTTTCTGCTCCCTATTAAATCATCTTAATAAATTCAAAGATACTCAGGTACTCGCGATACGATATGCATATCATGTCATCCTTATGAGACGGTAACGGTCCCTCGAAAGGCGAAATCAAAATAAAGGTTTCAAATCCTTTAGACGGCGCTAAACTACTACTAGTTTCATCGAAAGGGTTAAGGAAACTTGAATCGTCATGGTTGACTGCATTTATCATACAAGAACAAGAGACCAATGGTACCAAAGCAGCCTCTACTCCTTCTGAATTTGGTTTGATGGGGGTGACGGATTCCGTCCCTTGCTAATAAAAAAGGATTCAGTAGTTAGTAACTCTATTCAATCACTCACTTCCTATGTCTTTCCGTAATCTCTTTGAGTTCTTCATTGTAGCTTTCTGATGCGTTCTTATGATCATTAGTGGTCTTCTATATCATGTGTTACATAATGTACGAGATCGCCAGCCGCTAAGCCTGCGGGTGATCCACGGCTTGACGGGCGATATATTCTGGATCATTGGGATGCGGAGTCAGCGGCGTAATGGTGACCTTCATCCAGATATGAAGGGGTAACGAGTCGAGGACCTGCTGAAGCTCTGCCTCGTCGGCGGCTCGGAACAGCCCAATGCTGCGCCATTCGCCTGGCTCGAGCGGCGGGCGCCAGAGCCTGACCAAATGGCCTGCTTTGGCTAGCTCAGCGGCGCGCACTGCCTCCGCTCGCCTTCAATTCATCGACTTTGACTGGGCTAGTTCCTCCGGGAACCGTGGTGACCAGATCGGTGAGGTATTCCATAGGTTTCCTTCCGTTCGCAAGGATTTAGCCATTTCTGTATTCCATCCTTTCGTTTGCATGAGCAAGCATGTGTTTGTGATATTATGAGAAATAAAGGTTTAAACGTCCATGTTAACAATTAAGTTCTTCGATTGAGCGAGCCAAATTTTTTGAAAATTGTTGTCGCAATTGATGGTTCTGAACCGTCATTTGATGCAGCTGATTACGCAATTAGCCTTGCTGAATTGTACAATTCTCAATTAACGGCCTTATATGTGGTATCTGCTCGGGTCCATAACGAATTTGATTCAGATATGACTGAAGAAAAAATGCCAGATCAAATTAAGAAAATCATGAATGAAGCAAAAATAGAATCTGAACCATGGTTTAAGAGAATTAGGAATGCAATAGACAATGAAAGTTTGATCAATTTTCAGACGAAGATAATACTGAGTTCAGTGAAAGTTTCTGGAATTATCGTCAACTTCTCCGAAGATGCTAAAGCAGACCTCATAGTAATTGGCACACGCGGGAGGTCTGGTTTCAAGAGGCTTCTTTTAGGAAGTGTTGCCTCTGATACCGTGATGTACGCGCACTGCCCAGTATTGGTTGTAAAGTGAGTCCCAAAAATCGGCATGGTTTATCATAATTAGTTTCATTTTTTACTCACGAGGACGATGATTAGCACCCATCCTATCTATCTTAATTTCCACTTCTCCATCGTACTTTGGTTTTACTGCTAATTGGGCAGGTGTATATATCAAGTGCTCTTTTGTGAAGGCTGATAATTCATAATCATCTGTCATGTACAATGCATAGAATGGGCAGGCATCAACGCATAATCCACAAAAGACGCATTTTCCATAATCGATTTGTGGCATTATTGCTTTCTTGTTTTGCTTCCACTGTTCATCAACTTTGACCATTCCAATGGCTTCTGCTATACCTTCGCATGCAATGGCACATAACTGACATCCTGTACATTTGTCATGAAAGAGAATATGTCTTCCTCTATATCCAGCTATCCCTACACCACGCTTTGGATCAAACTGATATCCATCGCCAACAAATTTCAACTTCTCCTCTGGATATCTAAAGGTAAACCTCTTGATCAAAAGATGTTTTGATCCTGATTCAATAGTCTTGATAAACCCACTAGCTGTACTACTCAATTCGTAGCAGTAATAATATGAATCACATTGAAGTATATAAGCGATTCTAGGACGCAGGTTCGGACCATTTTTCATTCAGATGTTCAAGCTATATTCCAGTTATATCATGTCCAAACTAACGATAGTAAGAAATAATAAATTTGCTAACAACGTTACTATGACACTCAAAGTCCATACAATATCTTTCTAGTTGGGAAAACATTCCAGGTCTTGAGATTTAGTTGAAGAAGATAACGTCTTAATAGCATGATAATTCAATTCTAGAGCATCGCTATAAAATGTCCAAAGATCATCTTAGCGAGGGAAGATTTGGAAGATACGGGGGAAGCTTTATACCTGAAACGCTGGTTCCACCTATCCAGGAACTAGAGAGGGCATATGCTAAATGCAAGAAAGATCCTCTGTTTAAAAGTCAACTACGCTATTATCTAAATGAATATGCAGGACGGCCAACACCGCTCTACTATGCAAAAAATCTAACGGAATACACAGGCGGTGCCAAGATCTACCTAAAGAGAGAAGACCTGCTACACGGAGGTGCTCATAAAATTAACAATACTTTAGGCCAGGGATTATTGGCCAAAAGGATGGGAAAAAAAAGGATTATTGCAGAAACAGGTGCGGGACAACATGGAGTTGCGACATCCATTGCGTGTGCAACCCTAAATCTGAACGCAGAGGTTTACATGGGTCTCAAAGACACTCAGAGGCAAAGCCAGAACGTACTTAGGATGCAGCTACTCGGCGCCAAAGTTCATGAAGTTAGTTCTGGAAGTCAAACCTTGAAAGATGCCATTAATGAAGCATTAAGGGATTGGATATCAAATGTTGAAGATACATACTATTTGATTGGATCTGTAGTGGGACCACATCCCTATCCAACAATAGTTCGGGATTTCCAGAGTGTGATAGGAAGTGAGATTAAAAACCAGGCAAAAGAAAAATTTGGACAACTTCCCGACGCTGTAGTTGCTTGTGTTGGAGGAGGCAGCAACGCTATCGGAAGCTTCTACCCCCTCCTTAATGAGCGAGAGGTTTCTCTCTACGGAGTCGAAGCCGGGGGAAAAGGGCTAAGCACGCGAAAGCACTCCGCTAGTCTAAATGCCGGAACCGTCGGGGTTTTACACGGAATGAGGAGTTACCTTTTGCAGGACAAGTTTGGTCAGGTACTCGATACCCATAGCATTTCAGCGGGCCTCGACTATCCGGGAGTCGGACCAGAACATGCGTATCTTAAAGATACTCGGAGAGCAACGTATGTAAGTTGTACAGATCGTGATGCAATCAACGCCTTTATGACACTGTGCAAATATGAAGGGATCATTCCAGCTCTGGAATCATCTCATGCATTGGCTTATGCTATGAAGCTGGCTAAAAAAATAGGACGAAGTAAAAATGTAGTCGTTACTCTATCTGGTCGAGGTGACAAAGACATCAATATTCTTTTGGAACGTAATGAATTTTCAGGATATGAAATGAAATCAAAATGATAGCTGTCAAAAAGATGGACGATCGAATTGGAAAAAAATTTAGTGAATTAAGAGAAAGAAAGCAGGCAGCTTTGATCTGCTATATGGTAGCAGGATTCCCCGATTTAAAAACGAATGCGCCTGTTATTGAAACATTGGTTAAAGCGGGAGCAGACATGATTGAAATAGGAATCCCTTTTTCCGATCCTATTGCCGATGGCCCAGTTATTCAGGAAGCCTCTCACCATGCCTTAACCCATGGAGTTAGGCCTCAACAATGCGTTACATTAGTTAAGACTACCAGGCGGATATTTCCTGACTTACCACTCATATTTATGACCTATAGCAATATCTTATATCGTGCAGGATTTGAGTACTTTATGGCTAAAGCAAGAGTTTCAGGTATTGATGGTTTTATTTTACCTGATATGTCGATTGAGGAATCAGAGGAATACACCAAAATTTCTCACGAGCTTGGGTTAGCATCCATTTTCATAGTTTCTCCAAATACAGAAGAGAATCGTATACGTAGAATTATGAAGGCTTCTACAGGCTTCTTGTACGCCGTTTCAGTTTATGGTGTCACCGGTGTCAGAAATATGCTTTATGACCGTTCCATAAAAAGGATAGTTGAACTTCGACAAAATTCAAATTCCTACCTTCCGGTAGCCGTAGGCTTTGGAGTGCAAAAACCCGATCATGTTTCCATGATGGTTTCAGCTGGTGCCGACGCAATAATTATTGGGAGCGCCCTTGTCAATATTATAAAAACATCCGAGCATAATCCAAATATGTTAAATGACCTCTACGATTTTGTTCGCATTATGAAGGATGCATGTCGCCATTAGTAATCTTCTCAGGTACCGTTGGCAACGGATATGCCGATCAGTACTTCAGGAAAGTCTCTCATCGTCGAAATAAAAATGAATGAGCAAGACCTCCAGAAACTGTTTATTGAATCACTTCTTTCTGGTAAAATCCAAGGAATAGACGAAATAATTGAGATACCATCACCTCAGAAAGCAGAAAAGATAGTGAGAATAAAAAGAGAAGCTTACTTCAGATATTTTGATCTTGTGATAGGTGTCATCAGCTTGCAAAGAAATTTGCCAACGAGGATAAAGATTGAATCAATCGACATGTATGATAGATACCACAACCTAACAATGCGTACTTCAGAATTACTTGCCTTTGCTAGAGAAGAGAATTGCCGAGCTGATCTGGTTGATCTCATTCCTGTAGAATTTAAATCCGACAATGATTCACTTGATGAAAGACTCCCTAGACAGGTTATCAATGCGATATTGGCGTTCGGACGATCGGTTGTGGTTTTTGACAAGAAACACACCGCGAGAATTCAAAAATACGGATTATTCAGATTATTGCCTGCTTCCATAATTGGATATTCGAATGAAAGTAGGTTTAAGGTGATTTCATCGGATAAACGTATCGTTGGGGAATCTTTGGTCAAGCCTCAAAAATCTACGTTTGCGAAAATACTTAGTGACAACGGTTTGATTGATAATCTTACAGCTATTTATTCGCACATAGGCATGATCCAGAGGATCTATCAAAAAATGCTCTTCAACCAAATATTTGAAGAAAAGATTGACCTCTTACAGGAAGAGATAGAATTTTTATCTGGACTCAACAAAAATCCGAATTTTCATGAGAAGAAGCAGATAAAAAAAATTGTAAGAGATAGCATCAATCGAAAAATTACTGATTATGCATGATCGCTGGTTTATGTTACTTTGTGTTGTGGTAAATATCATAAATTACATGTCCAATAAAAAAGGGAGGGCATGTCAAATGAATTAGTAAATGATGCCAAGATATAATATAGGTTAATTTATGGCGTCACAATTCCGGAAGAATCTGTGGCAAACAAGATATTATTTATGGTAACTTGAAATTTGTGCCCGTTTCTTTCAACTATAACTTCTATATCGTCAAGGGAATCAGATATTTCTGAACTCTCAATTTGACCAATCACTACATGAATTGATTCGTGAGCAATTAAGGAATCCATGTAAGGCTCTATCTCATCGAAATCGCTTGAGCCTCTCCTAGACGTTTCCTGCGATGTGATAATTACCATCGTGGTTCCCTCATATGTGAAGTAAGCAGGGGAATTATCGATAGCACACGCGAGGGCGAAATCATTTATTGGCAATAGTCAGTAAAGTTTGCAATCATATACTATATATAAAAACAGATCTCTAGATGTTCTGCGATATTTTACGGAAGAATTGCCGCTCGTTAACAAATAATATCGATTCAGATGACGAAATACTCAGCCTCAGGATGGTGGACTACTATTGCCGCAGTTGATTGGTCAGGAATTATCTGCCCGGCTTCCGTAAGGAATATGTCTGATTTAGACGGATCCAGAAGTTTCCAAACTAGGTGATGTTGAGAAACATCTGGACAGCTTGGATACCCCCAACTATATCTCAATCCCCTTGGCGGAACGATATTCAAGTCAAATCTAATTCTGTGATTAACCCATTCTGCTAACGCTTCAGCTGTTTCTACAGCAAGGCCATGTAGATAGTAAGCGTCAGTGTATCTATTTTCCTGATTCCATTCCTCAATAACAGAACTGGCTCTTTTTCCTACAGTAACCACTTGGAATGCAACTATGTCGTTTTTACCAAAGTAATCTGTAATGCACAGGTGTTTCTCTAATGATGATCTCGGAAAGTCGAAACTTACGTCTCCAGCACCGTCGGGAATCTCTACCTGAAGGACGTTGTTTCTATTGTGGCATTTGAAATATCCATAAACGACGCTACACGTAAACAATTTCTGCTTCACAACTCTGTCTTGCCATTCTATTAGCAGAGCTTCGGGATCTGACTCTATCTTGTTGATGGATTTACCCCGGATTCCCCATGACAATACAAATAGCGATTTTTTATTTAGTAACTTCCATACCTCGTAAAGATCAATATCTTTCTGATTGATTCTTATAATCTTGTTAATGTGAGGAGGGTTTGGTGGTGTGACTGGGACTATCTTGCTATGAGGTAACACGTCAGCCTTTTTAGAATATGAAATATTATCTTTCCATTTACTCAATTTTTGCTTCCAGTCAGATAAGAACGATTCTCTTTGATCTGACGTTAAACTATTCATTACTTTTAATCCATCGAACGCTGTCTTACAATAGAAAACCCCTGTATCATAAATTCCTCCATCCTTTGCTATCCGATTTATGTAATTGCTATTTATTGCGGCACCTCCACATAGAATAGGAATCTTGATGTCATTTGTCCTGGCATATTCAACAAAATATTGCATCTGCTTCGAAGTTGAAACTAGCAATGCAGACAATCCCACGGCATCAGGTTTCACCTCCTTTATTTTATCTACTAAAGTCTGAAGTCCTACTTGTTTACCAAGGTCATAAACGGTATACCCATTATTGGTCACGATGGTTTTAACAAGATTTTTTCCGATGTCATGAACATCTCCATACACAGTACAGGTACCAATTTTCCCTTGGTAACCCCTTCCTGCTTGATCAGATACTTCTCCAATTCTGCAACTGCTGCCTTCATACACTCTGCAGATTTGAGAACAAACGGCAGGATGATTTCACCTGCACCAAATTTATCGCCAACCTCTTTCATTGCAGGAAGCAGAACTTCATTTAAGGTTCTGACAGCCGATTCGTGTGCAACCCTACTAGAGCTATGCAGAACCTTGTGAGAAACGCCAAATTCATCAATCTTTTCCTCCAGTACTGCATCATTCTTGTCACATCTTTCGGCGATAGCAGCAACGACGTCATTTTCAATTCCTTCTTTTAGTCTATTTACAATGCGGAAGTAACATCGCTGGCTGGCGTCCCACGAAGGATCTACTTCTAGTCTGTTAGTTGATTTGCTATACTTATCTGTAGTCGTAGATCGTTCGAAATAAGAAATAAATTCACTTAGCGAATTACTATTTCGATTAAAAATCAGATCTTCGGCAAGTTTTTTCTCGTGCGAGCTAATAGAAGCGTACGGTATTACATCCTTCGCATTTATGATGACAGTATCTAAACCATATTGTAATGCATGGTAAAGGAAGACCGAATTAAGGATCTTCCTAGCATTATGAGCTAGACCAAAGCTCACATTGCTTAGCCCTAGAGTTGTGAAGCTTTCCGGAAATCTCTTCTTTACTAGTCGTATCCCATCCAGCGTTTCTTTTGCTGAATTTACAAATTCGGTCTCCCCTGTTGCTAAAGTGAAAGTTAATACATCAAATAGATACTGCCAGGGCTTTAAATCATATTTATTGCCTGAATTGAAGAGCAGCTCAGCAGTCTTAACTTTTTCTTCCGCAGTCTTCGCCATGCCTTGGGGACCGATACACATAGCTACTGCTGGAACGCCAAATTTCCTCATTAGAGGAGTAGTTTATGAAATCGATTTCCATCTCCTTCTAGATTTATGGAGTTTATTATGGGTTTCCCAGGAATTTGTCTTAGTGCGGATTCAATAACGAGCGGATCAGTGGAATCTATGACCAAGGGAGCCCCAATTTCGATGCTAAGCTTCTTGACCAGTATTGTCATGAATTCCATTTCGTCTGAGCGTTCAGTTGTAGCAACACAAACATCTAGGCAATGAGCTCCGTCTTCAACCTGAGTTCTAGCCAACTTAAGGAGTCCATCAAAGTCGTTACTAAGGACTAGTTCCTTGGCTTTCTTTGAGCCTTGAGTGTTGAGTCTTTCTCCTATAATTAATGGTGGTGGGATCTGCACGATATCCACAGCCTTCAATGCTGAACTCACTCGCGGCGTTATCGACATTTCATTCAAACCATCAATCAAAATTTAATTTTCATAAACAAAAAAAACAGAAGATAACTAGCATATCATGTAGGTTTAGTTATTGGGGGCAGTAAATCCTTTATCCTTCAACATTTCTCTTAGTTTGTTAATATGTAAAGGAGTCGTGCCGCAACAACCCCCTATAATCCTGATTCTACTAAATTGCCTGATGAATTCGCGCATTTTTAGGGCCATGTCTTCAGGGGTCATCTTGTATACTGCCTTTCCGCCGACATTTTGTGGCATTCCCGCGTTAGGAACTACTAGGATAGGCAAACCGTTTTGTTCGTCCAACCATCTTATACTTGAAAGCATTTCCTCGGGGCCGGTGGAACAGTTGAGCCCAAAGATGTCTATGCCCATGTCAGAAACTGTCGTATATGCTGCTTGCACGTCCGTCCCCAAAAGCATATTGCCGTACCGATCCAGAGTAACGTTTCCAATGAGAGGGACTCTTTTGCCTACGTTCTGCATTGCTTTATGACAGGCCTCAATTGCCAACTTGACTTCAAGTATATCTTGGCTAGTCTCTATCAGTAGAGAGTCAACTCCCCCCAAGAGTAAACCTTCGAATTGCGGTATAAATCCTTCAATAATTTGTTGCGGGGAGACTTTTCCCAGGTCCTGATCCTCTGAACTTGGCAAAAATCCTGTAGGCCCTACGGAACCAATGACATAGCGGTATCGATCCTCAAATTCATTACATACCTCTCTTGCCAATTCGGCAGCTCCTCGGTTAATATCTACTGTTTTATCTCCAAAGCCGTATTCTTTGAGCTTGAACAAATTAGAACCAAATGAATTTGTTTCGATACAGTCTGCACCTGCTTTAAGGTATTCCCGATGAATTTTCTTAATCCACTCGGGTTTGGTCATATTGAGTCCATCATTAAATCCGTCCTTATTTCTAGGGAAGTCCTGGGGCTGCGGATCAAGTTTTTGAATCTCAGTACCCATCGCACCATCAAAAAGCATGATGTGGTCTCGGATGGCTTCGATAAGTGATAGAGGCATGATATATTCGAGACATTGCCTTATTAAAAATTAATACCTTTGCATTCAATATCTTGTAAGTATTTGGAATCATTAGATATTAGCACGTAATATTGAACATCGAACAACAATAACTAAGCTGGAGTTAGTTCATATTTGGTGCTAATAACATCATCACTAGCATTGTCGGGCTCATAGTTCAGCTTGGATAGAATGGCTGCCTGCGGAGCAGTTGGTCGAGGGTTCGAATCCCTCTGGGCCCATACCGAAAACAATATGAATCCTGTTAATAATTATAGCACATATCATCGCCAGAATCAAGTCTAGGTCCACTAACGTACACGTTAGCTGTTGTGGCTATCACCAACATAGAAATGATGGCTAAAAGTGATTGCTCTATCACACACCTTGAATCATGAGGACGGTTTATGATCGTTGTAGTTTGTTCCTGATTGTTGTTTTGGCTCTGGCTCTGCGCTTGGCTATCAACATCAACACTTGGTGAATTTCTGTTTTCTTCTACAAATAAGTTAATGAACACACGTTCGGGTTGTTTAGCTTCGGAGTTGTAGCCAGTACCACATGCTAATTAATCATAATTATTTGATCTTACACAGATACGAAATTCACCCGTATCAATTAGACCATTTGGATATTGCAATGTAACTTCATTTGAACCTGAATGAATAACAGCATCATGTGTGAAGACTCTATCTCCGTATTGATATGTATTTATTCTAACATCATCATTTAGATTTGTATTCAAGAATACTTCATGCTTCTAGGATGTACCGAATTCACTAAGGTTTACCTCCAGATCAAGGATAACCCGTGGGTGTACGTGAACCTTGTCAAACTAACTCAAAATTCGAGAATGGGTGATGGTGAGGTAGTGGAGCTACTCAAGATCGCAAATGGATATCTTCCTCGGGTTAGATTAGAATATGATAGGCTTAAAGAGGAAAAAAGTTCTCTGCAAGCTGAAATAAATTCATGGAGAACTGAATTAAACAATATAGCTCGAACATATCAGCGATTCGTCGATCGAAATATCGAATTAAAAAAGAAGATGAGCTCCAACTGTCTATTAACCAATTGGAAGCCAAAGAGGCGGAATTAAATGAGTCATCATCTCAGACATTACAAGTACCTCATATTGAAGATGGTATATCTTGAAACAAGGTTTAGACTACTGTCAGAGGGCCCTGCCGTTTTAAATATGAAGACATTGGAGGATAGACTGAAGATTCTAGAAGGGATGGGGGAAAATCAAATCCACAGATAAATTATCTGACCGGCTACAAAGGGTAGAAGTAAAAAGAAAAGTAAATCCTGTCAATGGTGATGTTGACTCAAAATATTTATACGCATTATAGTAGTGTTCCTATTATTCTACATGAGCGTCGTTAGATCACAGGCACTGCCACTTCAAAATAGCGAGGGTATTGTCCAATACTATGATATATCTCATCTATACGAGGGTATACAAAGTCTGAATTAAGTTCTTGGAAAGCTGAATTAAGCAATACAGCTCGAATCTATCAACAATTCGTTGATCGAAATATTGAATTGAAAAGATGAGGCCAATGTATCTATTTATGAATTGGAGGTCAAAAAGGTTGGATTCCAAGAGTTTAGGCTAAATGAGTGTCCCCTAGGACTTCATGAAGATAACACAGACAATGCCAATCTGAACCCAGAAGGAAGAGGCAATCATAAAATTTTTGATACTGGAGAGTTGTCTTATGCTAATCTAGCTGTTGATAATATCGCATTTCAAGTAAACGCTGATCCTAAAGAGGAGAGGGATTGAAACGGACCATCACATTCCATTCTAGTGACCATTGTTTGATTATATATGATGAGATAGATCATAATAGACTCTTTACATCTGCGTCAGAGCCATCTAATGTGAGGGCTTATGTAAATGAGGTATTGCAGGAGATGTACCAGACGAAAATATTAAACGATAAGCGAAATCATGATCAAACCGATTCTATTTGAGTACATAAGCGGCTAGTATACTAATTTAGTCATTTCCTCAATTAAACCCACTGAAATTCTGTTCAAGACCTGATTCAGTTATCTATCGATGCGATCAAGTTCTATTGATGTAGTTCCTTAGTATTACATTCTCCATTAAATTTATTCTGTCATTAGTTCATGAAATCTCTCTAGACACTAAATAAATACCGGCGGTGAACACTGCACAGAAAGTTTAAGGTTACCTAATACATCGTAATAGTAATTTATATTCTGATGGTTCATTACCTGTGTGCTACTGTGTAATATATTATAACTATTAATCATTTTTGTGGACATCCAAAATAAAAAGCGGGTTAGCGATATAACATATACGATATATGAATACGATAATGATATTGCCAAGGACAATAATTTTTCTCTCCTTCAATTCTCAACGTACATTCACTCTCTGCATAGAGTCTTTGACAACCAAATTCGTACCCTCCTTTGTAATCGCCTCCTCCAGCATCACGACATCCACTAGCTCTCTCTTCATTGTAAGACATTGCATGCGAATGTCGATGTCATCCTGTGAATCGACGATAGAGATAAGACGTTACTAGTTAGAAAGTATCAAACTTTCCCTGATGACTCCTTTGATGCATTCAGATTATCTTTAATGTTATGGCATTGACTTAATCACACTTATTAATATCGAACTTCCCACTGACAGGAGCACACAAGTTTACTAAACTGCGTGGGATTACCAAAAAAATATTGGACACCTGAAATGAAGGAAACCCTTGAATAGTCTTTCATATTGTACATATTGTTTATAGTCGAAGTATAAGATATTAAATCTCGCCGACTTAAATCATAGTAATTGGCATGCTTAAATAAATGTTAAAATTCTTACCATTCATGCAAGCACGAGTTTACGTAAGATCACTAAAATTAAAGAGCATATCAGAGTGGATGAAATATTGCAAGTCTGATAGGAAGCCTACAAATATTCCTTCTAATCCTGATAAGAAGTATAAGGGTCGAGGCTGGATCTCATTTGACGATTGGCTTGGCACGGCAAGAACTGCCACACGAAATTTAACATTTCGATCTTTTGAAGATGCTGGGGCTTTTGCACGTGCGTTGAAATTGAAGAGCCAGATAGAATGGAATATGTACTGCAAATTAGGGAAGAAACCTAGCGATATTCCACACAAACCTGAACGAATTTACAGAAATCAAGGATGGATTTCCTACGGTGATTGGCTGGGGTATGAAGAATCTATGTGGTCATTATCGAAAGTCAAAGAACTAACACGATCTCTAAAACAAGAGGGCATGTTTTTTGAGTGGAAATGGATAGAGGAGGGGCATCATACAGGTCACTTTGAGTACACCAGCCCAAGATATTCAAGTATAACATAATTGCAGAGTGCTCAGATACATCACTCATTGCAGCTTTAGATACTTTGCCCATATTACTTAATTTTGACCGAGCAACCATTTATCATATTACTCCCGCTTCTACCACTTGCGTTGAAACAAGTATGTATTCTTCTTTAGAACGTTCTTTTGCATGTATTCTCTTCAGAATTTTGAGCTTGTCTCTCTTTCTAACACCTGAGGAAAGATATAGCGTATCAGGCAAATATTCATCACATCCACAATTTTTATCAGGACACCTTAACTTTTTTTCGCTAGAATTATTTTCATTATGGTTATGGCGGCAGTTTGAGCACCTGACTATTGTATTATAGATGTTAGCGGCTTTTCTTCTACTATTGGCCATCACTAATGTTCTGCCATTCTTTAGTGAATCATGATCTAAACTTAACCATTGTTGAAAGTCTATTTGTTTTTTAGTCAATTCTAAATACGATTTCTCTGTATATTCAGAAGGCTGCGTTACAGGAACTGATTGTAATTCATATGGAATCGTAGCGCTAACAAGAATTGTTTTGGTTCCGAGGAATCTGTGCATACTCTCCAAGATTTTGACCAAAATCCCTAGTATGTATTTTGGAATAGTTTGAACCTCATCAATAATTAGAAGGGAGTTTCTAAATGATGCTAACTTTAACTTGTCTCCGTGATTATTTGAAAAGATTGTATATAGCAGCCTTTGAGTTGTCGTTATTATGAATGGCCTATTAAAGGATTCATTCTCAAAGATCCATTTTGCTTCATAAACCTTTCCACCCTCGAAGACCCTTCTTTTCTCTTCAATAGAGCCAGAAAATAGATGGTTATATACAAGAACCTCTTCCAAATGTGAAAGTGTGTCTGTGAGCTTTTCCTCAAAATCTTCTGTTAGAGCAAGCAACGGAACAGACGTCCGACCAGGGGATGGTAACAACACCATTATTTCATGCCCTCTGCAAATCTTCTTTGAATACGCTAATATAACGCTGAATAAGCTTCTTATCAGTGATCTCTCCCGCTTTGGAAAGGAATACAAATTCACTCCATTGATCTCTTATAGTAACAATATATGCCCCGGATTCGGAAGTATCGCTTAAGGTTTTTTTAGTCTCCAATGAAATGAATATACTTCTGCGAGTAGAAATATAGGATATACAAGAAAATATGCCAGAGACACGTTCTAACATGAGGAAAACGAAGGAACTGAAAGTCCCAGAACTATACCACGAGGGATTCTCCTATCGAAAAATTGCCACGTTGGCTCATCTGTCATTAAGAGATGTGAGTAAATACATTCATAGAATTTCTAACAAAACAAGATTTCCCTCTACCGTTCAAGTAATGGATGGGGTTGTTCTGGAATATAGGTTTCGAGATTGAAGTGCCAAGTAATCCCAAATTCGGAAAGGATGTTCTACGTAACCCTAGATCTGTTTGTATGTCCTGTACTCGAATCGTCCACCGTAATTTGTCTTGAAATGACTCTCCATTTCGGGGATTGTTCGCGCCCTTGAACCCAATCCATGCCTTATGAAGTAGACCCCATCCTTGGCACCAGAACGAGTAAGAAAAGAGTACACAGATCACTGCTACAGGGCGAAGCAATAGAATTATTTCGGTCAGCAATTCGTAACCCCCCGGACACGAGACCCTTACGAAAGACGATTGCTTTCATTTCTTAAAGAACATAAAGATGGACCCCGATTCATTTGTAAAACTTGCCAAAAGCAAACCGAGGTGAGGGAGGATACAAAATGAGCAAACCGTAGCTGCCAACAAATGACACGCACAGCCCATTCAATTTTACTTACGTACGAACTAGAATTTTTTAGCTACCATGAGAATAGTGGCCAATACCATTTTTGTGACCGATGTCAAGTAATCCCAATTTATTAATGACGGCACGTCAGATGAGCTGTGATAATGTGGATTGGTTGCGTCTGCTGAACCATCGTAAGCTCCTATCACAACATAGCCTTCAGCCTCAAATGGTTCATAATCGCTATCATAAATTGAATCCAAATGAAACTGAAGGTCTGTATAGGCTGACATCTCCTTCATAATTTCTCCGAATTCTATTGACGGTTGGTCATTTTCTACGACCTCATTATGCAGAGGATCAGGATTATTATCTCTCTCTATTATAATTATTCCAGGATTCAATTGCGGATAGCCAATCATATCAAGATTTACTAATCTATATAGATCAATATTGCCTTCTCTTACGGATTTGGCATAATTCTTAGAACCTAATAGTCCTTGTTCTTCCCCTGAAAAGAGAACAAACTGTAACGAAAGTCCTAGGATCTGGCTAGCTAATACTTTGGCCATTTCCAAAATTGCGCATACACCACTTGCATTATCATTTGCGCCTGGTGCTCTCGAGACAGAATCATTTAAGTTTTCCATTCTACTATCATAATGTGCACAAATAATGATTGTCTTATCCGTACTACCTTTCTTCTTACATATGATATTCTTTAGTTGAAACTCTAGATCGTCTAAACGTTCTCTAGGCGTATAATATATGACATCATCATATCCCAGATTCCTGAATTCGTTTAATAGCCATTCTGCTGCCTCATTGATGTAGGTGGATTTCGTATGTCTTGTATGAAAACTCGATAGTTTATGTAAATTAGCCCGAATCCTGTCTTTTGATACTTTTTCTATAATCTCTATAATTCGGCTATCTAGTTTGTCTATCTGTTTTTCTGTTTTGCTTACTGAAAGCTGTGCCTTAGAGCGATTTCTTCTTTTATCTGGCGGGGGATACATTTTTGCATCCTTGCACATAATGATCTATCTTTATGTGTTATTAAAATACTTTTAACAAAGCGCCTGTCTGCATAAGCTCGTGTTCATCGTAGCAGAAGGAAAAGTTTTACTAAATCCTTAACTAAGTAAAATGAGATTCATTTGAATAAAATGAAGAGCATAAAGGCAGAAATTGAGAATCATCCTATTTACAAAGTTCCTAGGAGAATATATAATATAAGATCGGCGAAGTCCTCCGAAATAGAACCAAGAAGGATCGGAAGTAACTCTAGAAAATCTAGATGATTCTGGTACGCTTGATGGAGTCTTTGTCAGTACCAGAACTACCTCCAACAGAAAGATCCAACCACCAATTCATTTTGAGCAGAAACGATCGTGGGTTCAAGGAAGTTATGGTCTATTATCATATCGACAGGATACAACGCTATCTCCAGCAGATTGGTTTTAACAATGTTCTCAACCACCAAATTACTGTAAATATAGATGGAAGAACTGATGACAATTCTCATTACAGTCCAGCGGGTAAAGATCTAACTTTTGGTACTGGAGAGGGTAGATGATGCCGAGGATGCTGAAATAATAGCTCATGAATATGGTCATGCCATCCAAGACGATCAAGTCCCAGGCTGGGGTGAAAGCCATGAAGCTGGGTCTATGGGGGAAGCTTTTGGTGACTATTTGGCAGCAAGTTTCTTTGCAGAGATCAAACCTAGTATTTTAAGACCCACGATCGGCAACTGGGATGCAGTTGTCTATAGTGGTGACGGGCCGCAGTGTTTGAGAAGACTCGATAGTAATAAAAGATATCCAAAGGATATTGTAAATGAGTTCATGCTGACGGAGAGATCTGGTCAACTTGCTTGTGGGAATTAAGGGCGGCATTAGGTCGTAATGCAGCAGATAGATTAGTGGTAGCTCATCACTTTTTCCTTAATAGATTCGCAACATTTGAGAATGCAGCAAATGCATTGATTACCGCAGACAAGAATTTAAATCAGGGTCGTAATGAAAGTGTTATCCGGGACATATTTGTCAAACGGGGGATTTTGCCAAATTCTAAAAGAAATAACAAGCGTGCAGGCCTGCCTTTTGATCAGCAAGAATAAAATGAGATAAAAATATGCTCACACAAACGTACCATTTATCTGGAATTCGGACAGTTGTATGGAGAATCGAATCCATAATGAAGATTGTTCCCTTTAGTCTTGTTGTTGCTCTTGTATGATCTCACTGAGTATATTGCCATCTGTTGCGCAGGCTGTTGTGTTCTAGTCGCTAGACAAGGGTGATTAGGTCATTCCACCCTCTTTGAGGCACAGGGAACACTTATTCCTCTTTTCATTTGCTGGAGTTCTGTAACTGAAAGATTGAATTCGTTACCATCAGACTCAAATCTATTTGACTGCTTACACTAGTAGCATCAGTATAGACAGATAAGATTGCAGCAAGACATTCAATGGTCATATACAAGTTCATTTTAAAACCAACACTTTCAGCAGCCCGTCAACTAAGAGTTTTCCAAACCCGTCCCTTACGGTTGCCTTGATAGTTATAATTCTTGTAGATTCGCTCTTACCTGTGATTACACCGTCGACGATGACGTCTTGGTTCAGATAACAAGGCGAAAGATGCTTGCTAGTATAGGAAAGCAGCAGGCCATTCTCTCCAGGCAAATGCATTCCCACTAAACGCGAAAAGAAAGATCCAATAAGCATACCATGGCATATTCTGTGCTTGAATTCTGTCTTGCTAGCGTGCTCCTCGTCCATGTGCATTGGTGCGTAATCCCCAGTAATTTTTGCAAAATCGTTGACCATTGATTCAGTAACACTAACTTTGAACGATTTTTTAAGACCCTCCTTAATATCATTCAGAGTGTACTGTGATATAGCGATAT
This sequence comes from uncultured Nitrososphaerales archaeon, assembly GCA_963841565.1. Taxonomy (GTDB): domain Archaea; phylum Thermoproteota; class Nitrososphaeria; order Nitrososphaerales; family Nitrososphaeraceae; genus TH5896. The sequence goes on along the minus strand of CAWJCY010000006.1, from coordinate 11,001 downwards.
CATTCATTTAACGATGCACCGCGTACTGATAGGATATTTTTTATGTCCTTTATTTTCTTGATGTTTAGTAATTCATTAAGAGTAAATTTCACATTAAATTTCGATTCAAGTTCCTCAAATAATATCAATCCACGGAATGAATCCCAATTTTCGATTGTTTCGGGTCCCGACTCATCATCAATCTGAGAAACCTGTACTTCCATAACATTAGCAATAATATCCAAAAGATTGTCAGACATTAATCTTCATTTAGTTCAATATGACTTGTCTGCTTAATGGGTACTTGACAAGTATACACCCATTGTTCTCCTTCCTTTTTGAACCCAAAGTTAGGCAGGAGTTGTTCGCATGGTTTGTTTTTTTTCGTTGGTATGAATTCAGCTTTGACTTTTACGACCCCTTCCTCCTTCGCTTTATTCAAGATATATCCAAGCATCACGTCCTCTATGCCTCTCCCCATTACTCTACAACTTAACAGAAAAGTATCTATGAACCATTCTTTATCTGTGTGATTCTTGTTAACAATATATACGCCGGTAATACCATTATCGCCGAATTTGTCCTTGGTTTGTGCACACCCGATCAATTTGGTTTGATCATGAGCAAACATCTGAACATCTTCTTCTTGATAACGACGCGTGGTAAGATTGAATTGATTTGTTTTGAGCGTGAGCTGAGCTATTCTCGGAATCGTGAAATCATTTGCTTTCTTCATCGTCACTCTGATTTCCAGTTGCTTAAGAAAATCTTCCAAATTCGAAGCAGAATTCTTTAATTCATTTCTTTTCTGTTCCTGTTTGTACATCGCACCTCTATTTCTATCTTCACTAGTCACGGAGAGGGTGTTAAAATCATTAATTCTCATCAAGGTTGAAGCATACAAAGATGGATCATCTGGCAAGTTGACCGTCATAACCTGTGGTATGGCCTTTAACATTAATTCCCTATTTATGGGATCATCATCAAAATAGACAATGCTATCTAATCCAATATTTAATACCTCTGCTATTTCTTTCATATTAGAAATTTTGTCGCTCCAGTTTATTTTCATAGTTGCAAAATTTTCTTCTCGAAGAACCATGTATGGATGTTCTCTAATAGCCCTTAAAGCCTCATCTTCGTTGTTTCTGCTGTTAATTGCAAGAATTATACCTCTTTGGTATAGTGCTAGAAGTACGCGCTGAAATTCCACAAAAGCCATACCAGGTGGTTTTAATGAAAGGTCAATTCGATCAAACCCATCCTCTCCAATTATACCACCCCATAATGTGTTATCTAAGTCAAGTACTATACACTTCCGATTTACTCCTAAGTTCGCTTTGATATATCCCATTAATTCCTCAGCTAGGTGAGGAATATGGTTCAAGGAGACCTTGATATCACCGACAAGAAACTGCCGATAATCTAAAACATTGAGCTCGCCATATTTGGACACAAAAGAATTGAAATCGAACAAGAACACTTGGGGGTCACTTCTGAACGCATCAGACAATTTGGCGTTGAAATCATAAACCATTTCCCTAAGACCATACTCAGACCTTCCTTCACAGATCCCGTAAGGTGAATAGGTCGGGATACTGCAATTAGTCAAGACCAATTTTGAGTCCGTTCTATTTTTGAAGGTTCGGACCAAATTCACGAAATCTGCGACGCGCTTGTCTATGTAACTTCTCCTGTCGTGGACGGGTACAGTATAAGGGGTATAGAAAAAAGTAGACATGACTGTCCTGGTGTCGATAAGGATGAAAGTAATATCAGGAGAGAATTCATACAATTTACTTGATTGATCGAGAATATCTTGATTGTACTGACCATATCCGCAAATATAAGTCACGCAGGTTATGTCTCTTTCTGCACATTTAACTCGAAGGGCTTCTTCTAATCCATTGATTGTAAAGCTGCTAAGAATAGCTATTTTGATTTTCTTTTGGAAAATTCGGCCCTCTATAGATCGTGCTTTCGCTATGAAGTACGATAGGTTAGGTTCCACCTGCGACTGCATTGACTTAGATTGCTTTGCGTCGAATTCTTATATAGATTCCGGAATAATTGACTAGGAGATTGGATCTATGTCGATATTGCCTTATTCAGAACATTAACGTGGAGAGTATGTTCCCAATCGTGCATAATTGAATTACTGAAAGCTTTTATGCAGATGTCAAGTTGAACCATATTGAAAATGATCTGTGACCTTAGTCGTGGTCTCGTTCACCCTGCAAGTTCTTTCCAATTAAACCCAAACGGTTAGTCCATCGAAACAATTTCGCCGAATTGTGAATCGTGTCAGTAACCAACCTACTCTGCTTGACAATTAATGACCTATGCTCTTGGCAACGGTTGTTTCAGGTTTCACGAATGTATCAGCTTGAATATGTCTTCCTGGCATGATTATGACAGATGTGCTAATAGTACAATTGTTTCCGACAAGGGCTCCAAAGCGGTCTATTCCAGTATCTATTGATTTGCCTTTCTCAATTTCGTATGATATTTTTTGTTTAGTAGATAGAGCATTCAAGGTCGCCGCATAAGCGCCAAACCATACGTTTTCTCCTATTATGCTATCCACCAATATGTTCTGTTGTGAAATTTTATCACCACCTAACAGATAGGACCTAGCGATTTCACAGTTGAATCCTATCCGTGTTTTATCACCCATCATGCAGTTTCTAATAAGCGAGCTCATCCCGATGAAACTACCTTTACTAATATACGTGGGTCCTTTTATTTTGCAAAAGTCATCGATTGTAACGTCATCTTCAATTATGCATGGACCATCAATAACAGTCGATTTGGATATTGATGCATTTGGTGATATTGATACTTGCGTCACTTCCTCTTGCAAAATCTTTTGAATTACATAATGAAGGTCCCAAGGATACTTGATTGGATTTATTAAGATCTTTTTTTCTTTTTCTGATTGTTGATACCGTATGGCTGAATTTAGTGGTATTTCTAAATAATCCATATTCTCTTTAATTGGTATGTTATGACTACGAGGAGCAGTACGATTATTTTCGACGTCATTAGATGAATTGCTATCATTAGATTTGATATCTTCCTTATCCTCATCCTCATCAACTTCATATTCCTCCACATCAATTGCTGAAAAATTATCTTGAAGTAATTTCAAAGTGGTACTGCATTTGGAAGGTACTTTAATTCTATGGATATTCTGAATCCTATTTGCTATGCTTACATTCCGAACTATTAGTGGTTGGTGCAATACTTTAAGAGTAGAGATGGGGGTTTGACTTTCATTCTCACTTGTATCTACTATTGAATGTAGAAAATGCTTAGATCGGCGAAAGATCAGCTCCATATTGGAATGTAAATATATACAAGTGGACTAGTTTAAATCAATTTGTGTTTACATAATCATGAATTGCCTTACACGTGTTTTGTATAAAGAAATTATTATCTTTATTTCAATTCGAAGTGTGACAAGTGGAGATAAGAGCTTGGTAAATACTGATCGAAGTTAGTACCGGAAATTGTTATAAATCCGTATCTTTAATGAATCTGTATTCACATATTTTTTGATATATTCCCTATAAGGATGGAATATTTGACGTTATTTTCAGACTATCACCTCAATCTGAGAGTTCGCGGTAGTCTTCTTATGAAATATCGAAGTCTATTCTTTCTATTTAATTATTATGTATCATTATAATTCCTTATCAAAAATTAATACGGCATACTGTATATCTAGATCCTACTTCAAATTAGAATCTGCAAAATGCTCTCTGGTCTTTCCAACACCTCTTGGTACGCTAGCAAATACCATAAAAGATCATAATCAATGTGCCTTTAGCTTAAAAAATTTAATCAAGATCAGTCGTAGGAGCTGAATTTTCAGAATTGATAGATGTCTCAAACTTAAGGTAATGACGATCACCAAGATACATGGTGTTTGGAAATACTGGGAAGGGACTATTTTTACCATTTAACAATTAGATCATCGATTACCTCAGACGAGAGTAATACAGACATTCATGGGAACCCGTATTGTCACATGAATAAATTATGTTCGCTTATTTCACATCAGGACACTAAAATATCGAATTTTGGATTGACTGATTCAATTCAAAACTGAATACCAGCATCCTCCAAAATCGATTCATTTGGCTTGAAAACATTAAAAAGGCGGAAGCCTATTACGCTATTAAAATGTCAGCAGCAACAGAGATAAGATGTCCACAATGTAATAGTCTTTATGTTGCACCAAGCCCTGAGAATAAGAATAGGCTAGAGTGCAAGGAATGCGGTACACAATTCTGATAGAATTAATTGTTATTTGCTAACTTGTCAGATAGCAAATTTCATTGATTCATTCAGGTGACCAAATCGGTGCTGAAGGGTTTAACGTCGTTCCAAACAATATCTTTGTCAATATTCTTCTATTCGGTTGTGCTGATCTAATGGCCAACTAACATACTAGTATTCTATATAATAGGAACGATAGAAAAAATGAGAGTTCTCACTTTTTGTTCTTCACAATTCATTGAATATGCTGAACGCTTTAATGACTCTATTTTATGATGGACAGAAGAAATGGAAGAAATTCAAAAAGTAAAATGTACTTCATGCGGAACATCGTTCATGGTTCAGAACGAAGCTCCTCTATTTCCTTCATGTTCGGAGCAGCATCAAGACCATCGACGCATCGATTGTGGCTACGACCATTGATCTAAGAACCGTTCCACATTCTTTATTGAACTACACTAGTCTTTAGGAACCGAATGCGAGCCTTAGTCACAATGTTAGGAGGCGCCTAATTTACTTGGTTTACGTGGACTTCACTATTGTAGATTAGTTATATCGATTCTGTGCTCTGCAAATTTTATATGCGCAATAAGGTACCCGAAGACACCTGATTACTTTCCATTATTTTCTATGGTATCTTCATAACACCCTCTTACTTCTGCTCTTGTAGGTTCTTTCTTAAAGTAATTGGGCTCGGTGCTCGACAAACTATTGTCTACAGCCTCTTCGATACAGTCGTAAAATAATGGAAGCTCATTGTTTAGGACAGAATTACCTGTATTGATTGGGATAAGCGGTACTGCCTCACCAAAAACAATGCCTACTGTCGAGGTTTGAGATAGTGCGAATGCACCAACTACCATCAGAACAGCAAAAATCCCTGTCACTTTGGTCACAAAAAACAGTTTTGAATCATCCATGCCTATTGTCTTCCCAATAATTGCCTAACGGATTTAAGTGAGTTAGGATAGAATGCACTTATCGTTACTTCAGTGAAATATTATCTATCGAAAATGCATCTATTTACGAGCCTCATAAGTAGCTATCTTCGCCTCGATACCAAAAGATTCCGTTTTGGCCACTATTCATTACCCCCTTAAATAGTATTGCTAATTCGACGCATGCTAGAGGTAAAGCCGCTAAACTATCCTTAGAAAACAAATCCCCAAAGTATATCCAGCAGTGCAATTGAAATTATTGCTACCCACATCACCAGCGAAATCTCGGTTATGTCTTTCTCAAAGGAATGTTTGCTGATGCGAATTCAAAAATAAGAATCTTAGTAAATACACCATTGAATACCAAAGAGTACTCTAGTATATGTTAAACCTATACCACTAGCAGTTTATAGGACAGCATTTGAAGAGTGACTGACTACATTAGGTGCTAACTCCCTGATTCATAATAATTGCTATATCTTCCCATTGAGATTTCAGTTGGATTATTCCATAATCGTAAGCCGGTAATAAGTGGCACCCTGACTGTTATTTGTCCACAATCCTTTCCCCATTGTGGCATAATTTTTAAAATGTAAATATATATTCAGCATTGCCTATGGTACAGTGAGTATCACATCAGATTATAGAATATGTATGACCTTCTAGCATAAGAATCTCTGTACTTGATGGTGAGATTACTTATCATAGTCTCGGAGACGATCTAAATGCAACTCGTCTAAGGAACTTATTATATAATCGATTTATGTAAGTGTATTGTGGTCAGAATGATCAAACAACGATACTACTATATTATAGCTGCAATACTAATAGGAGGTACCGTTTTGTATTTTTACAATAGTTATATTAATAGACCGATGTTCGCGCTTGAATTAGATCCGACTAAGGACACTACAGATATCTCTGGGACGCAATACAGAATCAGACTTACAAATATCGGTCAAAGTGAAGTGACCGGAATACTAGTGAATTTGGGAGAAGATGACCTTCAGAATTTGTCATCACTTAAGCCCGGTCAATCATATTTTTTTTATCCCAAGCCCGATACTAGTCCTGCTAAGATTAGCGTTACTACAAACGAAGGATTACATATCCAAGGAGATTACAGGTCACCAACAAAGGTGTTAGGTTTACCTGGGGCAGGGAGATAATCACTGTAAATGCACTTCTTTGTTTTGAAGGAAAGTGTAGTTATTCTTTGTCCACTATTTGATGAATAAACAAAATTTCTATATGAAGATGGCCGCCGCCTGAACCTATTGGTCGTAGTTTGTTGTGTGAAATGTTAACACTTTATCAATGTCTTCAAACCCATTTGACTGTGGTCCTCATATTTACTGCATTGCGGATGCTAGGAGATGAACATAAGTTAAGGTCTAGTCAGTTATTGCAACTGCTATAGCAAGTGATCTGGTATGTGAAATTGATATCCGTGTTGAAATGGTGTTCTTCCTTTTCCGATGAATAACAGCAGAGGGTTTTCCGTATTGTCCGTGAATGATTTCTATATCAATCATTTTTGTGGGTTTGTTCAAACACTTTATTATTGATTCTTTTGCAGCAAATATTCCAGCAAGATGAGGATACGGGTCAGAAAATTTAGCACAATATATCATTTCAGATTTTGTGAAAACTGAATGATAGAATCCTGTATTTCTGTCATTTAGTGGTTTGCTCCGAAATCGTTTGACTTCTATTACGTCTGTTCCAACATTCATACCTCCAATTGTCATAGGCTGGTGCTGTCAAGATATTGTGAATGATACATATAACATATTTTCGAAGTCTATAGCCTGTATTTTAGTTCATCTGTCGTTTGACGCTAGCTCTTACTGCTTACTTCATACGTTTTCCATAAAGCTTGAATCATAGTATCAGCCTGAATATGTCTTCCTGGCATGATTATGACAGATGTGCTAATAGTACAATTGTTTCCGACAAGGGCTCCAAAGCGGTCTATTCCAGTATCTATTGATTTGCCTTTCTCAATTTCGTATGATATTTTTTGTCTATTAGATAAAACATTCACAGTCGCTGCATACGCGCCAAACCATACGTTTTCTCCTATTATGCTATCGAGTATAGCATTCTGATGTGAAATTTTATCACCACCTAACAGATAGGACCTAGCGATTTCACAGTTGAATCCTATCCGTGTTTTATCACCCATCATGCAGTTTCTAATAAGCGAGCTCATCCCGATGAAACTACCTTTACTAATATACGTGGGTCCTTTTATTTTGCAAAAGTCATCGATTGTAACGTCATCTTCAATTATGCATGGACCATCAATAACAGTCGATTTGGATATTGATGCATTTGGTGATATTGATACTTGCGTCACTTCCTCTTGCAAAATCTTTTGAATTACATAATGAAGGTCCCAAGGATACTTGATTGGATTTATTAAGATCTTTTTTTCTTTTTCTGATTGTTGATACCGTATGGCTGAATTTAGTGGTATTTCTAAATAATCCATATTCTCTTTAATTGGTATGTTATGACTACGAGCAGCAGTACTATTATTTTCGACGTCATTAGATGAATTGCTATCATTAGATTTGATATCTTCCTTATCCTCATCCTCATCAACTTCATATTCCTCCACATCAATTGCTGAAAAATTATCTTGAAGTAATTTCAAAGTGGTACTGCATTTGGAAGGTACTTTAATTCTATGGATATTCTGAATCCTATTTGCTATGCTTACATTCCGAACTATTAGTGGTTGGTGCAATACTCTAAGAGTAGAGATGGGGGTTTGACTTTCATTCTCACTTGTATCTACTATTGAATGTAGAAAATGCTTAGATCGGCGAAAGATCAGCTCCATATTGGAATGTAAATATATACAAGTGGACTAGTTTAAATCAATTTGTGTTTACATAATCATGAATTGCCTTAAACGTGTTTTGTATGAAGAAATTATTATCTTTATTTCAATTCGAAGTGTGACAAGTGGAAGGAAATTATGAAAAATGAGAGGTGTCTTCCCTTATTACTTCGATTGCCTAGATACCGAAGAATCTATATGCGAACAAGCTCCACTAGGGAGGGAAGAACTTCACTGACAAATCGTAAAACTAACATAAGTCCATCGGCAGCCCTTCTGACGCAACCCCCCCAACGATTGTAATCAGGTTTGTATTGGCAATACCGTGAAAATATAATATTCCCGACAAATAACGTCCGCAATTGTTGGAGTTGAGTCTAGTTCTGTGTTATCTAAGGAGATAAAACTTGAATTGTCCTATGTAAACGTATATTAAGAGGAGTTCAGCTATTTTTTGCACCTTTGAGTTTTCCGAAAAGTACACAAAAATTCATGGTATACTAGGTGGTTTGATATGACAAAAAATCGACTAATGATCGCATTTGGGGCACACCCTGATGATATAGAAATCGGGATGGGAGGAACAGTAGCGAAATTGGCCGGAATGGGTTATGACGTGAGACTGGTTATTGCTACTCTTCCAAACTTTGTAAAGACTGATACTAAAGAGGAGCGCAAGCAAGAATCTATTATGTCCGCAAAAGTTATGGGTTGTAAAACGCCAGAATTTCTCGATCTTAGTCCTGAAGAAATCGTATTCAACAGAAAGTTTGTTACTCAAATCAGTAAGATAATCCAAGAACTAAATCCTGAGGCTATATTTACTCAGTGGATCGGTGACACACATCAGGACCATCAATCTTTAACAAGAGCAGTTGTAGCGGCAGCTCGCGATTCTAACGATGTATTTATGTACGAAACCACTATTCCAGGAGGTATTAGTGAACATGCATTTAGACCTCAACTCTATGTTGACGTCACTGAAACCTTAGAAATCAAAAGAAACGCGCTTGACTGTTTTGATTCTCAAAAAATCCGATGTGGGCCTTTGTGGATAGATTCGCTAGAAGGAAGATGTTCTTACAGGGGGTATCAAATGAATGCAAAATACGCAGAAGCATTTGAAGTTATCAAAGTTTCCAAATGGTAGAATGCCAAGACATCTTTACGGTGAATTCCTGGTACATCTAAGCTAGCGTAATTCAAAGCTGTTAGCACATCTAGCACCGATGAGCACGAAATGATACCGTTTATCGCAGTTCCCTTATATCTTTCCTGCATCCTTAAGTCTGGATTTCATCCTTAACTCACCCTCGCTATACCTCTTTTTGGCATTATCATCCTCCAAAATTAAATGGGGAACCTTCGAAGGCTTCCCATACTTGTCCAAGGCTACCATTGTTACGAATGCAGTAGCCGCATGCACTTTGGTGTTGTCGTCTAGGTCCTCAGCCTCGACATTTACCTCGATTTCCATGGAGGACCTACGAACGTATGTTATTTTAGCAGAAATAATGAGTGCGTTTCCTATAAAGACTGGCTTCAGGAATACCATTCTGTCAATACTTGCGGTGACGACATTCGCCCTTCCCGAATGCCTTTTGGCTACTAAACCCGCAATAAGGTCCACATGTTTTAGTATCACTCCCCCAAAGACATTCCCTTTAGGATTAGCGTGAGAAGGCGACATCATTACAATCATCTCTGCTTCAGATTCTGTTGGATGCTTCCCCTTATCGCCATTATTAACAGACAAGACTATAGATCCGATTTTATTATCATTATATGTATTAAATACATCGGATTCATTCTATGGCCAAAGATTTCATTTATTCCACCTCGTCAAAGCGGTCCCAATCGTATCAGTAATTCTCTTCTTGGTTAGTGCAAAGCAAAAAATAGATTCTTGACCTTAAACGACCCAGCCATGAGGAACACCCGAATAGAATTCCCAGTGCCAGGAACTTGCGGTAATACTTTTATATATCAAAATACTATAAGAGTGAAAATGAAGCAGACAATTCTAGCCGGAATTTTTGCTAGCATTCTGGTTGCCGGATTCGTTTTCTATCCCCTTCTTGTGGGAAGTTCGCAATCTGCAAAAGCTATGAACGTAGAATTCACACCTAGCGGTGTAAATAAACAAGTGACACTCGTGACAAACGAAACTGTTGTGCAAGTAGCCCCTGATAACGCGTTGCATCCTGGAGGAATCGAATACAACGCATATACCTTTAATGGAACTATTCCTGGCCCAGCAGTTGCTATTGACCAGGGTGATAACCTTACTATCACTCTTCAGAATGATGGCAAGCTGATTCACAGCGTAGACTTCCATGCCGGAATAGGAGATACTCATGTCAACTCTGGCCCTGTTGAACCTGGCCAATCTCATACCTGGAGTCTTCCGGGTATGAACGGAGGAGCATTCATGTATCATTGTGCTGCTGATGCTCTGAATGGCGTTTGGGAACACATCGCCAATGGAATGTATGGTGTGATTGTGGTTCACCCACAGAATGAAGAACCAGCAAAGGAGTTTTACGTGTCATTTGGTGAGATCTACAACAGCGCTGATCAAGGTCTATTCAAAGGAACCAATGGAACAGTGGGTTCATTTGATATCACTAAGTTTGCTACAGATCAACCTGATCTAGTCCTCACTAACGGAATGGCTCACAAATATGCTCCAGCAGTAGGCCAAGTCTCAAAGCTCGAGTTAATCCAAACGCTACTCTGTTCTATGCCAAACCAGGTGAATTGACGAGATGGTACATTCTTACTCCAGGACCAAATGACGGAGTTTCATTCCACTTCATATCTGGACAGATGGATGTACGAGATGGATTTAACCAACAAGCCAATAGTTATGGAACGGTACTAATGAACGACGAAACATGGTGGGTACCACCGGGATCTGCCTCGGTATTCGAGACCATATTCCCTGAA
>CAWJCY010000005.1:0-44630 GCA_963841565.1 uncultured Nitrososphaerales archaeon | reverse complement strand
CCGCATCATTCAAATAGAATACGGTGTATTATCGGGTGAGAAAATAAGTTGAAAATATTTCGGATGTGGCTAATGATATCATTTGTTTTATATGTACTATTGACACAAATTCACTATACGGGTACTGCATTTGCACAAGAAACTAACGCATCAATGATTTCCTCGAATGACACTGATTCATCAAATGCAATTGGGATTTCGGCAAATTCTACAAGTGGTGACATCATTCAAGAAAACAGTACACAGTCTTTGGAAAATGAAACGGTTAAATATTATGGCAATACATCGGGATACCTTGTTTTTCCTAAATCCTTTGACGCTACACTGATAAAATCAAATAATACTGATTCACCAACAACAACAACAACTACATCATCATCATCATCTTCATCGTTAGTCGGTAACAAATTTCCAGCGGTAGTTATGATTCATGAGAATCGAGGTTTAAATGAACATATTAAGATGATGGCTGATACTCTAGCAAAGGAAGGATACGTTGTTCTTGCTGTGGACTTGTTCAACGGTCAAGTTGCTACAAGTCAGGAAGATGCTGGTCTATTATCAGGTGCAGTGAGGGAGAATCCGACTGAGGCCATCGCAAATCTCCGTGCTGCTGTCAGATATCTTGCCTCCTTAGAGAATGTTAATCCATCTCAGATATCATCACTAGGGTGGTGTTTCGGTGGTCAGCAGTCTCTGCAACTAGCGTTAAACACAGAACCGAAATATCCGTTGTCTTCAACTGTAATTTATTACGGAAGGTTAGTTTCTGACCCGGTTGAACTCTCTAAGATAAAGTGGCCGGTACTGGGAATCTTTGGCGACCAAGATGATTCAATCTCGGTTGAGAATGTGACCAATTTTAAAGCGGCATTAGATTCCATTGGAATTCCTAACGAGATATATGTTTACAAAGGAGTAGGGCACGCGTTTGCCAACCCATCAAGGGACAGTTATGCCCCTGATCAAACCGCAGATGCATGGAACAAAACGCTGTCGTTTCTAAAAAACAGTACCAACAAGTACAATAAATTATCAATTCAGATATTTTCAACCTTAAATACAAAGCATAGGATCATCTAGTAAATTGAGGTACCGTTCTAGCAATCTAAAAATAATTATGATGATGAGATACGTCTGATGTTGTGTGGTGTGGTTTGCAAATTACGCCATATTTCTAGTGGTACTTAACCAGGATTCTCTATGGATAAACAAGTATTGTAGTTTGGGAAATGATAAAACAACCAATGTCACACAATTCATCTAAAACTATATTCGCATCTGGATCCTTTGCCTAAAACCGAGATAATTATGGAAGGAATTGCTCTGTTAAATCCTGCTACATGTTGGAATCTAGTCAAAAAAGCTCGTGGAAAGTGTAGGTGATATATCTATCAGATCAGAGGGATATTTTCTGTGATGAGAATGATAATACGGAATAAATATTGATATGGCAAGAAACTACTATAATGCAATGCGCTGTTTATGATACGTATGTTACAAAAAAGGATAAACGAGTAATGCATTTTGATGTAATAGTACAGGCTGATACTCCTCAAGAAAAAGCGATAGAATATGGAAAGAAGTATTTAGACAGCGTTGGGAAGAGCGGCCAAAGGATGACACAGGAAGAGTGTCAATTCTGCCATATTCAAGAAGCTCCAGAAAGGATAGAAAAAGAGATTACAGCCAAAGGGTATTATATTCAACAAATGGAAGGTTGTCCATCCTAACACATTCATTCATACTTTTAATGTCGATACGCATTACCGGTGTACTTTTCTGACTCGGAGCAGTCTGATAGTAGAGTTGAGTTGAATATGATCTGCTTATTCCTTCCTCCCCAACAGATGATGATTGTGACTTTCGATTGAAATCGGAAACTAGGGATGGAAACAACCTTTGAAAAATCGACTTCCCTGTCGAAACTTTTATCTTTCCTTCGATTCATGATCTGGTCCTCAATTGAAAAGTACATGTCAATCCAAGGAATTCAGGTTCTAGCAATTGTGAAGATACATAAGATCATTGCCTCTGCTATATTTCCTGAACTGCTATCATGTATAGGATAATAATATCCTACCCGGCAAGGATTTGGTCAGTATAATATCAAGAAGCTAGAGCGGGATACGCCAGTATTGTTGCCGAGTAGGATTGTAGGTTAGATTTCGAATGTTCCAAAGGTGACTGTAAACATACAAATATACAGATGCCAATTGCATGTTATCCAGACATTTCACAGTCATCATCTATTCTCCACTTCTTTGATATTAGCCCAGTCTAATTAGTCTAAACTAATATATATTACCTATGCCGATTTTCTGTCCATAGAATGAGATATCAGTATATTTTTCATCTATTAATTGTGATATCCAACGAAGAGACATTAAATACCAAAATTTAATTTGTTATTCTCCGGATCGAGAATCATCAAATGAGATAAATAGCATATATTTAGAGTTAGGTTCAACTAATATGAAAATGCAAGATGAATCGAAAAGTTTGACTTCAAGTAAACAACAACATATCAACTCTATCCTTTTTGTCGCTTGCTTCGCTGCTGCTGTTATGGCCATTTTTGCATCAGTATCTCTAAACCCTGGATTTGTGAATGGACAAGAATCAGGGGGAACAGAAGTTGGTGCAATTCAAAATGCCACGAATATGAGTTCTAGTACTTCAAATAGCTCGTTAGTAGGTTTTGATTCAAATATAGAGCAGATCAGGGGACATTTAGACCAGGCTATTTCAAATAAAGAGATTGGAAATACGACTCTGGCAAAGGCACACACTCTTCATCCAATCGAAGAGATTTACAGTAGCATCGAGGTCCAGATAGATGCCACAGATCCAAGTCTGAATCAATCGTTATCATCCTCTTTGGGTCAGCTTTCAAATATTGTAGACAATTCTACTGTACAAGAATTTACGACCAAGGCTCTGGATATCAATGGATTACTCAATGATACTGTTGGCAAGATCATTCCAGCTCAAGCGATAAATGACAGTGCATTCAATCTCATGGTCGTTGGAAACCTATTATCTGTAGCAGATAACGAATACAAAGAAGCAATAGAGAATGGTCAATTAAAGGAAATAGTGGAGTATCAGGATGGACAGGCATTTATTTCAAGAGCTCGAGCAATTTTCAATGAATCATCTCCTTTGATCCCTCAAGAAAAGTCGGCTGACGTTCCGGTGATAAATGGATTCTTTGCAGATCTTGGAAACGCTGTTCAGGAAAAGTCAAATCCTGAAATAGTATCTAATGCAATTGGATCGATTATACATGAGATTTCAGAGGTATTATCGACCGGTATTAACGAAGGAAATATCTCTGGTACTGGTAGTGATACTTCGGCGTATATCCCTGAGATTCGCAATTTGCTAAATCAAACACTTGATGCATACGAAAATCAGAACTATGACCAGGCTGACACTCTAGCTATACAAGCATATCTAGATAACTATGAGTTTATAGAAGCTCCTTTAGCGGAACAGAATAGGACCCTAATGGAGACAACTGAATTGATGCTCAGAGAAGACTTAAGACAGTTGATCCAATCCCATGCACCAATAGAGGAGATTCAAGAGCACGTAGACAAGATCAACAGCAATTTGAATCAAGCAGAGGAGCTCTTGGCGGCCTCAGGTTAAATCGATGGTCATTTCTTAGAAGACCTCCCTGAAACTATTTTTTGTGTTTTATTGATGAATATCATATTGTCAATGATGATGAATAGTACATAAATCCATTCAAGAGTGACATATTCACTTTTTTCATGCATCTCACAAATCTGAATTGTATCAACCAACGGCCAACATGAGAATTCATTTTACTGTAGAGAAACAATCATAAAGAAACTCAATAATTATAGGATTAATCGCACACTTCCGATTTATCTCACTTGATGTTTAATGGTATTTTGCGGTTGAACGTTGCAGCGGGGAAAAAAATGCATTCCGAAACTTTAGACGACTTTAACTGTCCGAAAAGACGCGAGTCGTCGAAATCAACGTTGAGCTATTAGGACGACAGTAGAAAATCAGTATCTCTACTCTGCCCTTTCCTTATTCCGAAGCGACTGATTCCATTTAGCCTTAATATGAAAGAAGCTACTGAGGTGTAATCCAAATTCGATAGGCCAACTGCTTCCGAGGCCTTGTAAATAGCATGAGATGAAGCAGTAGCTGGGAGTGTAAGACCTGAACTATACGCTGTCTGCAAGGTTAATTTTAGATCTTTTGCCATATTCGCAACAGAGAAAGAGGGGCTGTACTCATCATGAATAATTTTTGGTCCCTTGTTTTCACTCACACCAGTCTTGAAGTAGGTAGAATTGAAAATCTTGATAAAAATATCTGGGTCCAACCCAGACCCTTTCACAAATGCCAAACCTTCTGCAAGTGCAAGAGCTATTAATGCAATGTTAATGTTGACTGCAAGTTTGAGCGTACTTGCGGTACCATGATTTGGCCCAACATAGAATACTTGCTTGCTAAGGTCCTTAAGTAATGACTTGGTCTGATTGAACGATTTTTTTGGACCAGCAGCTATCAAAATTAGTTCTCCTCTTTCTGCGGCACTTATCCCCCCTATAATTGGCACAGTGACCATTTTGATGCTCTTATTGCCATAAAGATCTGCCACATGATTTGATTCGGTGGGAGATATTGTACTGCATTGAACTACAATGAAATCCTTGCCAATCCGATTACTTCTCGGAGAATCAATTAGGCCTGCATCTCCCTTAGCAGTAGTTATATCCAAAATGGCTTGATGGTCCTTCACGCAAATTATCACGAATTTAGAATTATTTCCTACTTCTGCTGGTGTGCTCGCCATCCTGATCTTGTTTTTAGCAATAGAATGCTGTACAATCTGTGCTTTCGATCTGTCCCTATTAAAGACTATGACTTCATGTCCGCTCTTTGCTAGCCTGATCGCTAATTGTGCTCCCATCTTTCCGGTTCCAATCACACCTATTTTCATAGGTGTGAACAAGATATCCTGGGATAAATGTAGTACTGCAGATTAGCGCATTTCCCATTTTTTTCCATTGGCCGTACCTTTAATTCATTCTTAGAGCTGCCGTAAAATGTACTGTGGTTAAAGAGTGCATATCGACATCGACATGCACTGGTCCAGGCCCGATAATAACAAGATCAAAAACTTGACTTCTTATCAATCCCCCTGACGCCCTTGCAGAATGTGACCAGGTGATCTTCTGACCCTAAGATGTCATCTGTTATTCCCATCACTACTCAAAAATCAATTTTGACAATTTCAACAAGTCCTCCTCCAAGACGCGAAGCAAACTTCTTCTGTACAAAGTCGCTGCAGGATGAATCGTCAAGAAATAATCTCGTCCATTGATGTTTAGCAATTTTCCTCGATTTAATGTGATTTCTTTACCACCCAGAAGTGACGAATATGCTGTCGCTCCTAAGATGCATACAATTTTGGGGTTAATGACTGATATTTGCTTGTTGAGGTAGTCATTGCACATGATGATTTCATCACGTTTGGGCCTTCGGTTTCCAGGCGGTCTACATTTTACAATATTGGTTATGAAAACTTGAGACCTGGATATATTCGCGTTTAACAGTGCTGCTTCTAGGATCTTTCCTGCGGGTCCTGCAAATGGCTTGCCTTGGATATCCTCAAATCTACCGGGGGCTTCTCCTACAAACACGACCTTTGCAGATGCAGATCCTTCGCCAGGTACCGCATTTTTCCTTGCATGACAGAGTTCGCAATTAGTACAACGGATCACATCATCCGATATCTGCCTAATTAAATCCAAATTATTGTTATTTTTACTAACCAATTATGTTCCCATCTTTCAAATAGCTATCGTATTCCGTCATCTTGCTTAAAAGATTTGTTTATTTATTTACTAACTACCCTTACGAGTTAGTGAACCAACCTAATTAAAAAATGCTTTTCTAGTTTGTTCCAAAACAAATACAACGTGGCACTATGAAGATTTGAATACCGACCTCAGGGGGAGTCAAATAGATTTCATAGATCATAGAATGGACCTTTTATGGGAACGTTATCGAATATGCTAATCTTTCACATCCTGGTCCCACACTGTGGCCAAATAAATGAATGATCTACGAAATTTGATTTAGCTATACTAGATAGCTGCTAAATTTGCCCTTCCCAATCATCCGCCCGTTTTCGTCTCTCAAGATAATTGAACTATATGGAACATAGCTATTGGGATTGGCGAGATAACGGATTCCACGAATTGAGACCAAGACATACGAATATCGCCATAATAAATACGTCTCTATCTCGCTCATCAAATCTTTGAGAGGAATATTCACCTCATCGTCGAATCTACCTACGGAAAGAATGTGGTTTGTTCCTCCATGCATCTTATCCCACAGCGGATATTCTTCTTGGCTCATATCTCCTGTATCTTTTGGCCTATTCTTGACATATAGTATGGAAGGTTTGTATGCACTGATAATACTAAATGCCATCATTGACACTCCAAGTAGAAAGTATCCCTCAGCAATGAACAATATTTCTTCGGAATTTCCAGATATGCCAGGTGATGATGTGGTTGTAATAGGGATTACCGTACCAGCATATAATAGAGGCAATCCTATGCCGGCTATTGCAATTGGAACTATTCCCTTATGTACTATTGGGAGAGGGATAATCGCTATCAATACAAGTGTCAGTGCAATTATAAACTTTGAGATTATCGAACTATCCGGAATAGATGAAATCGAATTGAACATTTGTACTACGGATACATTAACAAAGAGCAAAAGTAACACACTCAATAAGCTCATTGCAAGTAGGAGAATCTGATTAGAATTTAACCATTGGATAATGGATAGCGGTAAAATAGTCATCTTGCGTAGGACCAATGTATCATGGTTTAATGAGTATCAGTCCTAAAATTGATAGTACTGGATATCTTTTCCATTTAGACCGAGAAAGACAGCGTTCCCTCTATATCCTTCCACATAAGACTTTGGTATCTTAAATTCGATGTTATCTTGATTCAAAATAATGTTGTCATCATCAACAGCAATAATATTACCCAATTCTTTACTATCCCTCGACCGTGCATTCTTAAGAATGATCTTATCCCAATCCGCAAACATTATATCCTCATTCGACATGGCCTATTAGATAATATTGTGAATGTTGAAATATATAAATTTGATCTCATTGCTCATAGTAAGTGTATTAATTCTAACTATAAAATATATCTAATCTAAGATCTATACTATTCTGCTCGCAGATATAAAATATGTAGAATAGCTAGTGCAATGATTTTAGCGTCTAACTGCTCCAGAATAGCCCAAATTTCTTAATCTTGACTCAAGAGAACAGACGAAAAGAGTTGACGCCAAAGTTTCTAAAAATATTCTCGAAATAGTTAGTGGTTCGTTTATCAAAATATGAAATTTGTACATGTCCTATCTTTAGGTTACAAAGTTGCGTTGGAATCACCGCTAACATCCAAGATCCCTCTATTGTAGTCTTGAATACAATATTTGATATACTACATCCATATATATGTGAGAGAAAGACAGTTCAGCATAATTGACAAGATTATTCGATCCCCATATTCACATGTATTCTCGTACGACAGATGATTATGATCTGATGTCAAAGGCCGGCATCGAGGTCATAGTACAACCATCATTTTGGCTCGGAGGACCGAGAAGGTTTGTTGGGACTTTTGAGGATTATTGGGAGCATATGATCACCTTTGAAACTCAACGAGCAAGAGAATTTGCCATCGAACATTATGTTTGTATTTCAGTAAATCCTAAGGAGGCAAATGCTAGACCGTTAGGACTCGATGCAATTGACGCAATGACAAAAAAAGGATATCTTGACAGGGAACGAGTTGTGGCAGTTGGCGAAATTGGCTATAATCTTATAAACGAACTAGAAGAAGAGGTATTCATCAAACAGATGGACATAGCGGCGGATAAAGATTTGCTAATGACAATACACCTACCGCACAATAACAAAGTGGAAGGGATCAATAGGATTGAGAAAATATTGAATAGTTCTAATAAATATAGAAGAAAAATGATTTTGGTAGACCATAATGTAGAAGAAACCATTGAAAAAACTTTAGCTCTTGGATTATGGGCAGGGTTGTCAGTATATCCATATACTAAGCTCTCTCCTGATAGAGCAATCAATATAATAAAAAAATACGGTACTGAAAAAATCATGGTACATAGTGCAGCTGATTGGGGAGTTTCAGACCCTTTGAGTGTTCCACTAATGGCAAGAGAAATGAGAAAATCAGGAGAATTTAATATTGAGCAAATAGAAAAGGTGACTTTTTACAACGCTTACGAATTCTTTAGACAGTCGAGCAAGTTTACCTGGAGACCATAAAGCCTTCACCATCGGGTGTTGATAGTTTTATCTGGGATTATACATGATTTTCAACCTATTCATTCTTGAATTCATTAGAATTCAAAGCTTGTTGATGATAAATTAAATTCTTCTTGGCCAATGCAACTTTCAACACACTGTGACATGCGGGACACTGCGCCCATTTCCGGCGACCAAAATATTCCCATTCATAAGAACACTTCACGTAAGTACATTTGAGCGTGGTCCCCCTCCCTGGACCTCTTATCCAATTTTCCTGCAACGGCTTACGCGACCTTCTGGCTGACCTAGGAAGCCTTTTGCTTTTATAAGAAGACATTTATTTTAGCTATCCTCTCGTTTTTCAGTTTCATATCTCACAATAATTATTATGGTCGCAAGAACAGATGACATAACGCATTTCCTAGCGTTCATAACTACACTAAACACTGTTAAAACCCATTTAGACTTTCCTTTTTGGATACCCAAAATTGGAAAAACCTTGTTTGCGGACAGGTTAGGATACATTCTATGCTTTAGTATACCTCTACTTCTTTCAGATAACCTTGTTTGTTATTCTGGTTGTTCTGTTAATTAGTGACCACCTTCGTGAGGACCAGATACTAGTGAGACGCGACAATAAAATCAAACTGTCCTATGTTTCTGGATCCTCTTTAATCTTTCTAAAAGGTCGAGGATTTGCTCATGGGTCGGATTCGTTGCTTTCACAAGGTCAACATCAATGTTAAGAGCTCTCAAATCTTCATATACTTCCTTGTCTTCGATGATGTCCACTAGTTTGTTCAATGAAAAGGGCTTCTGAATCAGTTCTACTACTTGCTTGAGTTCCTTAATAGAATGTTCAAGGGTTTCTTTAACATATGCGGAAGCAAAAATAATTCTTTGATGGGAATTTATTGCTAAGATTTCCTTGGCTACATTCATTCCGTTGATGCTTGGCATGCTGTAATCAAGAATCACAACATCATATGGTGCGGACTTGTTGACCGATCTGAATCTACTAAACCTGGTCGATAAAGAGGGATCCGGTCTTGTTGCTGTTCTTTCAGACATGTACGTACTTGCTAATGAGATTCCAAAAGTAATATGATGCAACGCGTCTAGATATCTCTTAAGACATTCCTCTCCATTTGAAGTAATGGTGACACTATGACTTCTTCTCTCTAAAGCCTTTTTGTAAAGTGTAGCTATGTCAAGGTCGTCCTCAGCGATCAATACCTGCATTGAGTGCTGATCACTTTAAAATACGGCCATATATTAAGTGAAGGCCTAATTGTGTTTTGCATCGGATTAATTCTATTTTAATTCGATAGTCTACCTACTGATTTTTGCTTGAAAATTCGTTCTAACAATGCTATGCTGATCTCCAAATTTTGTCTACATTTTTCTTTCACTATACCTACGATAAGGAGAGACCCAGAAATTAATTGCATTGTCAGGTGAATAAATCCGATCCTAATCTAATTAATCCGGATTACATTTTGGATTTTCCTGAATTCCTCCTCACTGCTCTTACAGGATTTGGATTTTCGGTGGACGTATTGCTAGCTTGTAACTAGATGAGATTCATACGAAAGTCGAAAGAGGATAGATAAACTTGTAAAATTAGAACGAAGGTACAAATAATGGTGTCGACCATTATTATTTTATGGATAGAAGAGATGAAAAACGAGTGATAGGCTCTGCTATATTCGCTTCTTTTGTCGTTATATCAGCAGTCTTGATAGCTACCTACCCGATTAATCAGGCCAGAGCTTATCCATATGGTAATGATACAGGAGGGTATGAATTTGGAACAATATCCAGCGTACAGAATGGTGAAAATGGGAATCCGGCATGGGTTCTTTTCGGGCATTGGAAAAGCAATTTGGCGAACAACCAATCATTAGTTGAAGGTCAAGGAAATGGAACTTTAGGAGGAGAATCTTTCAATGCGCAGTTTGAGATGGTAAGGCTTAATGGAAGCGCGGGACATACACACACTATAACTAATTTTGTTGCTTCAAATTCTTCCCAGGTAAACAATTCAACGATGATATTTAATGGTACTGCAACTGCAAGTATGAGGGAAGGACCGGTTACAGACATCCCTTCGAGCATAACGATCACCGGAGATAAAGTGATAAGCATATTGCTTGACCCTTCAAAGGTAAGCAATCATTATGGGAATACTCCAATCTATGGCTTGGTCATGGATGATCGTAAAGATATGCGACCTATGTTGAAAGCGAATAGTACACAAATAGGCAGATAGGAAAATATGAATCTGATAAAGCAGCAATAAAACAATTCATAAATCTTATTTATTTCCTATATCCAGCCTTTATCGTGTCCGCAGAACGATCTAAAATAGTATTCGTACTCCTTCACTACACAGTATTCATTTATATAAAACAATCATAACTTGATTTAGTATGAAAAGCTTTGTCACCATTAGAATGGCATTGGCGACATTTATGGGTATCACATTGACTCTGATACTAGGAACCACTTTGTATACCGCGATGACAGCTTTAGGGCAGGAACAATATTCATTTGTTACACAATGGGGTTCAACTGGTACTGGCTTTGGTACTTTCAAACAACCCCTTGAGATCACTGTAGATCAGGACGACAATGTGTATGTCACGGACTTTACAAGTGTGTCTAACAAAGTACAGAAGTTTACTAACAATGGCACCCTTCTCACTTCTTGGGGAACATTGGGTTTTGGTCCTGCTCTCTTCACCAGTCCCAGCGGTATAGGTGTTAGTTCTTCTGGAAATGTCTATGTCGCTGATTTTGGTAGTCCAGATACAGCAGTACAAGAGTTCACGAACGAAGGCAATTTTCTAAGAATGTGGGGTTCATTTGGTTTGGGCGACGGTCAATTCATTAACCCGGGAGGTTTGACTGTGGATAGTTCTGACAACATATACGTAGGGGACTTTGGTGAAAACAATAGAATACAAAAGTTTGACAGCGAAGGCAATCTTATAACAAAGTGGGGAACACCAGGCACTGGTGATGGACAGTTTATTAATCCTGCTGGCTTAACTGCTGATTCCTCAAACAATATCTATGTAGTTGATGGAGGCAATAACCGGGTGCAGAAGTTTGACAGCGAAGGCAATTTTATAACAAAGTGGGGAACACCTGGTTCTGGAGATGGACAGTTTACTCGACCAGGTGATGTTGCAGTCGATTCAGAAGGAAATACCTATGTTACTGATCAAGGTAATAGCCGGGTGCAGAAGTTTGACAGCGAAGGCAATTTTATAACAAAGTGGGGATCTAAAGGTAGCAGTGAAGGGCAATTTATTGATCCTCTGGGTATAGCTTTAGACATGTCAGGGAAAGTTTATGTGGTTGATGCAGGGAACAGCCGCGTCCAGGTGTTTGCCCCCTCTTAGACTTGTAAAGTTCTAGTCCTGGCCCAGAAATTACACATTTATTCAGCAAAATGCCATATGACCGTTTAGGGAGACCGGGCAGGACTCGTCATGGATATTTAGATAGCAAGGTCTGTCAACATTCAACGCAAATACAAATAGAATCAGCAACAGAAATATGAATCTTTAGTAAAATATTCCAACTAGACACACTTTACATTAGGGCATTCTTAATTAGTCCCCCTCGCAAATATTGATTGATATTACGCCACAATTCCCTCGTGCTTTGAATGTGCCGCCCCAGATCTCAAATGCATAGAGGGGGTATTGTTGAGCTTTATTGTATTCTAGTTCCTTGCTCCTTACTTTCAGTAGGATTTGAAAAACCAAAATAGCACTGGGAGCACATACTTTTTCCATAGAGGACTCCATTCTTTCCACAATTGCTGCATTTTTTCTCTTGATCTACTGTTGAATCCAGTGATTTCACCTTCTGAAGACACTTCCCACATATAGGAGCTTCGAGTTTTAAACTGGAAAGAAAACCCTTGCCACATTGTGCACATTTTAGACTGTACATGCTTCCTTTGGGCTTCCATCTTCTAAAGATATTTCCGAACATTATCCAACTATGTTAGACAAAAGCCATTATTATAAATATTGAATACATTGTAATACTCTTACCGAAAAACGGGTTAAAACAAATATCCGACCTTTGCGTCGGACCTTATTTTGATACCTGTTTAACCTCCTGCCAAAATTTAGTGAAGCAATTGTATGTGAAAAGTCCCCAATTCGAATACAACATTAGTGATATTTGTAACTGTTACGAACAAAACCTAATATTTGACTAACATACGATTGAATCAACCAGATGATACTAATAGACGGAAACCATATGCTTAGCAATCATCCTAAGGAGGTTCAACCAAGGCATGCAAGTCTGCTAAACAGTCAATACATATGTTACTCCTGTCTTCCCTTATAATATCTTAGAGCGACAATTGCAACTATTACCAGAATCAATGTGATCCCTGCTATATCAAAGATTTGAGAATAATCACCGTAAAATCTAATCCATGCATCTCCAATGAAAAATCCTATTAATGTTAGAAATAAGCTCCAAACACATGATCCTATAAATGTAAAAAATGTGAATCTAACAATATTCATTTCAGCAATCCCTGCCGGTATGGAAATCAATTCACGAATCCCTGGAGCCATCCTACCAAGGAATACCGCTAGTTCACCGTGTCTAACAAACCATGTCTCTGTCTTTTTTATATCTGATTCTGAAATTAGGTGGTATCGTTTACCAATCCTGGTTATAGCCGGCAGTCCTATCTTTAAAGCGATATAGTATATTATTATTGCTCCGACTGTGGAGCCGACTGCCCCTATGAGAGCCATCCCTATTGCTCCTGCAATTCCAAGATCATTTGTCTGAGCAGAGAAACCGACCAATGGAAATACTAATTCGCTAGGAATAGGCGGAAAAAGATTTTCTAATAAAGCAGCAGCGAATACTGATGGATATCCATAATTAGCTATCCAACCAGTTATTAGTTCAATCATATTCCCGAAAATGCCGTGATCAGCTGTATTCGATACAGTATTTGATGTAGCAAATACTAATTCTGAGAGAATGATCGGGAAAAGGTAGAATAGGATCAATTTGGTGCGAGATCTCCAATTTTTCTAGGCTTACTATTAAATTTTCCTTGTTTGCCATCTTACAAACCGCTTCGAAATATTAGATAAGAGTGGTAATTTTTATCGTAGCATGAAATTCTAATTCTCAGGTTCGACATACTAGGATGATGATATTGGAACGGTCAATCAAATAAATACGACTCATAATAATTGCCCAAGAATAATTGATTCTAAGACAAGAATCAGTGATTCTCACAGTGATTCAAGAACAGGCAGCTCATTCAAGTTTACCCTTACGTTCTCTACTTAAGCACGAGTTAATACACTCTAAATTCCCTTACCAGGCATCGTTGATGCACCGGTTTGCACATTATTAATATACAGCGATTAATTGGATGGTAGACATTAAGCAATGATGACTAAATAGTTCAGGCAAACTCTTACTCCCTGGGATAGACCGATAGACTTCTAACGTTGGAAGCAATAATCCTCAAAAGAGCAACGGTGGCTTGTTTTAGCTTAAATATTAAGTCGCAAGTCAACAATGGTTTGACCTGTTCCTTGTATAATGTATTGAACTGCTATAGCTGCAACAATCACTGCAAAAACCCTCGTAACGATCATAGATCCCCGTTGCCCAAGTAATCTGTTTATAGATTCAGCTATTCTAAGGATCATGAAAGTAAGACCAATGACAATTGCAATTGACAATATTGAAGTCAACAGCCCGTTAGATTGATAAGAGATCATTACTGATGTAATGGCTCCTGGCCCTGCAAGCAATGGAAATGCTAGAGGAACTACCCCTGATTCACCTCCAGGCGCGCTCTCAGTATCAGGGTTCAGATTTTTTGCCGTATCTGGAGATTTCTTTCCAATATTTGCAATAGTTCTAGGATTGCCAAGGGTCCATTCTCCCCGCGTCAGTAATTCAATTGCAACTATAAACAAAAGGATACCGCCAGCTATCATGAAGCTGGAAATGGTTATTCCAAATATACTCAGGATCGTAGTCCCAGCAATTGCGAATACCAGCAACAAAATACCTGTGGTTATTACTGCGTTAGAGGAAATTACTTTACGCTCATTGTTTGGCATGTTTCTCGTAAGTGAAACATATAAAGGTATTACGCCGATAGGATCCATTACTACAAATAAGGCAATAGTGGAGGTAAGAAGGTCTTGGACATTTATGATATTCATAAAATTAAGAGATCCAGATGCAACCAATGAAATCGATGAAGGGAATGAATGAGAATAATTTTGAATTAGATTCAAAAATTGGAAAAGAAAATCCATGCAAATTGACATTTCAACGTTAAACATAACAGATTAATGATAATTATCATTATTTAAGTTATGTTCAATGAAATACAATTAGGATTGTTTTACTCTTCAAGTTTTGTCTTTGTGATATATGGATCCTTTACCGTATTGGTGATTAGTTTCCTACAAATGAGAAAATTATCAAGAAAATAATCCGTAAGGATCTGTTCTTGCACTAAGAATTTTCTTCACAACAGAATATTTCTTACAGAACCTTTTCTATTACAACAGAACCTCATACTATATTATGGTAAGGATGTTGAGTTCCTCCCTCTAGTGATATTTTAAACAGTGAAGACCTTCAGCACTTAATCTTGGTTAGGTTGAGAAATTGAGTTTTTCTCTAAATTTTGTTTATCTTGCCTTGAGAAACAAAGATTAGATCCTCGATAATGAAATATGAAACTTCAAATGGTTTTTAATGCTGTGACGTTCACAGGACTAAATCTCTAGATTGAGATTAAATATGTCGACACAAAGTATGGAACAATACAAGCGCAAAATCCCAAAATTTGAGTTTGGATCCGTACATGCATTTGCACAAGCTCATGATCTCCCCCCAATAAATAGACAGTGATATGAGGTGAACATGGAGCCCTGTCTGGATACTAGTTTATTAGAAAGGGCATAATAAACAGGAAGTAACATGAGATGCAACTGACAAATAGATTTCAGATAAAATCCGAGCATCGAATAATTGATTTCTTGAATAGTCAACCAGTTGGAAGAATATGTTCTATTGATATTGATGGATTTCCTCAAGTTATACCCATGAATTTCGTTTTCGCAAAGACACAGCACGAGATGAAAATGAATAAACATTCTACTCCGCTCAATTCGGATGCGATCTATATGCATTCGCATCCATTTGGAGAGAAAATTGAAAATATTAAAAGAAATTCAAAAGTCGGTTTTGAAGTGGATCAGCATGTCTGCTTTCTGCCCTCGTATTATTTTCATCCAACAGATGCATCACAAGCAGATACTCTCTATATTAGTGTTGTAATAAAGGGTAACGCGTTCATGATTGATAACGCCATCGAAAAGGCTTTTGCATTAAACATGTTGATGGAGAAATACCAAACTGAAGGATTTTATGAATCACTAAATCAGTCCATGCGATCAGTACGTGCAGTCAGTGTGATTAAAGTTGTCCCCCAGGATATACGAGGAAAGTATAAGATCGGTCAGCACTGGACGCCTAATTACAGGCTAAAGATGGCAGAGAAAATAGTAAGACACGAAGGCATCATTAACTCTAGGCAGATTCTTAACATAATGGGATTAGCGGAGGATCGCACAGGAAAACTGTATGTGAAGAGAGAACCGGTCATGTAGACTAGTACCTGAGGCTAGTGTCCGTTTGGGAAATCGTATATTACTCGTAGTTATTTACGTCCGCATATTTGATATGCGAACATTACCAGTCCAGATATTACACCTGAACGTCTGTAAGTATAAAAATTATTAGTATCTTTTGGCATGATTTCAGTTTTCAAGGTGTATGCATCAGATTTTGAGATCGTGAGTTTCGTCAGATGGTTACCTAATATATTGCCCCATGAAAGTTGTGGAAGAGGGTCTTTTTTTATTGCAATTAACGACACAATTCTCCTAGGTTCAGTTCTATCGACTATGATGTAATAATCAAAATCATCTTGATCTTCGAATGGATCCTTTGTAGTAAAGGGATCAATGTTGACATACAGTTCAAGACTATGCCGGAATACATCTGACAATGTACTCATTATCGCTATGTCAGATCTAGTGAGCGTACGTAAGTCTTGGAGAGTAGGTAGGTTGAGTGTTGTAGCTAACATGTTTGCTAATAACACTTGGTACAATATAGGATTTTTCGTTAATTGAAAAAGAAAAAAGATCCTCACGACAGACTTCTTAGAAGTCAGTACAACACGTCAGGCAATATATGGGTGATCTATTCTGAATAATAATAGGTTTATATATTTACTTCAATTAATTCTTATCTTAATGGATCGAGCTAAAGGGTTTTTCGCTGCTGTTGCTAGTTTTTCTGTTGCTATTTTTGTAGTGCTGATTTTACCTATGTATGCATATTCAACCAGTCCTCAGCCACCATTCGATGAGTCCCAAGAAAGCGATATGATCTCGAGTTCTATTGAAAGTGCTAATATGCATGTAAATGATGCAATGCAAGCGATACAACAAAATGATTCGGCTGAAGCTATGAGGTCATTGGAGGAAGTGCAGTATGACTTGTCAAACATAAATGGCAACGTAACGAATCTTCAATTTACGGTTGCCGCCGAGCCACCATAATATGGCTAAACTAGTAAGCAAATGGACTAAAAGAATTAACAGCTACCGATCACAGTCACAACCGTCATTGTCATAGTTCTGTTGTTTGATCCTATATTTACTCATGCATTCTTCGCACAAGCTTTCACTCGCAGATATTTTCTTTTCACAAAACAGGCATGACCTATGTGTATTGATGATCACAGTCATTTCTGTTAGTTTATGGGTATTATATTTTGCCGCATTTCGCCTTTTAACCTGACAAACCTGTATCCGCTGCTACTTCTTAGTGTGTCTCGCCCTAAGGCAGCCATGGAGATGGAAATCATCCACTTCGGAGATCGCCTTCGTTTCTCAGATCTGCAAGAACCAACATCAAGGTATCGTAGTCAATATTGACTTCATTTAGAATACGTGAGGTATCAGTCGTTTTCTTCTTCCTAATGAATCTCCTTACCAAAGCCTTTTTTTGTTGGTACGATCTGTCCTGCATTTGTACCTTGCTTTATCAGATCTAATATATTCCATCCAATTGTAGATTCTGGGATTCATTTTCACAACAAACCATTTACAACGGTTATCTGTAAGGCATTGCTCTCAATTGGAACAGCTGCGCTGCTACACAATTCGATATCAAGTTCAATAAAATTAATAAAATGTATAAGGAGTTAATGATTATCTATTAGTACAATGGGAGACACTAATTCGAGTCTTAAAGTACTTGAAGCTTATACTAGAGACGTTGGCAGAGGAGTAGCTCGTATTGATTATGACTCGATGGATTCTCTCACCGCTTCTACAGGAGATGTTATCGAGATTAGAGGCAAACGTCGAACGGTGGCAAAGTGTTTGCCGCTGTACCCCTCTGATGAAGGTAAGGGAATAATTCGTGTTGATGGTCTTGTACGTAATAATGCAGGTGTTGCTATAGGTGATACAGTAGTTGTAAGAAAGATAAAGGCAGTTCCAGCTGAAAAGGTAATAGTAGCACCGCTTGAAGCAATTCCACCTATTGATGAAAGGTATCTTGCAGATGCACTTGAAAGTGTACCTCTGATCAAAGGCGATAATGTCATGGTTCCATATTTTGGTGGAAGACTTACTTTCCAGGTTATCGGGGTTACACCAGCCGGTAGTGATGCAGTGTTGGTCACTCAAAAGACGGCATTTAACATAACGACGGCTGGCCAAGCATCAGCGGACAGAGGTATGCATATCGTCGCCTACGAAGACATAGGTGGCTTGAAGGACGAGATTCAAAAAGTACGTGAGATGATTGAGCTTCCTTTAAGACATCCAGAGATATTTGAGAAATTAGGAATTGAAGCTCCTAAAGGTGTGCTTCTATTTGGACCCCCTGGAACTGGTAAGACACTGTTGGCAAAAGCTGTTGCCAATGAAAGTAACTCACATTTTATCAGTATATCAGGACCTGAAATAATGAGTAAATTCTATGGAGAATCTGAAGCACGTTTAAGGGAAATCTTTAAGGAGGCAAGAGAGAAGTCACCTTCGATAATATTCATTGATGAGATAGATTCAATCGCACCAAAGAGAGAAGAGGTAACTGGTGAGGTGGAACGACGAGTTGTCTCTCAATTACTTTCATTGATGGATGGTTTAGAAGCTAGAGGAAAGGTTATAGTCATTGCTGCAACCAATAGGCCAAATGCCTTAGATCCAGCATTACGCAGACCAGGTAGATTTGACAGAGAAATTGAGATCAAAGTTCCTGACAAACGAGGTAGACTGGAGATATTACAGATTCATGCCCGTAATATGCCTCTGGATACTGATGTAGATCAAGATAAGATTGCTGGTGTAACTCATGGGTTTGTAGGTGCAGATCTTGAATATTTGTGTAAAGAAGCAGCTATGAAGTGTTTGAGAAGACTTCTACCTGAACTCAACATGGAGGATGAAAAACTTGCTCCCGAAACACTGGATAAGCTCGTGATAAACATGAATGATTTTGACTATGCTACAAGGGAGATAACCCCATCTGCCATGAGAGAGGTCTACGTAGAACCTCCCGATGTCAAATGGGAAGATATTGGTGGACTAGACAACGTTAAGAGGGAATTACAAGAGGCAGTGGAATGGCCATTAAAATATCCAGCCTTGTACAAAGAGCTCAAGCATAATATTCCTAAAGGAATACTACTATACGGTCCTTCAGGCACCGGAAAAACACTATTGGCAAAGGCTGTAGCTACTGAATCTGAAGCGAATTTCATTAGTGTTAAAGGTCCTGAACTACTTAGCAAGTGGGTTGGAGAATCAGAAAAAGGAATCCGCGAGATATTTAGGAAAGCTAGACAGGCTTCACCTTGTGTGGTGTTTTTTGACGAGATAGACTCTATTGCACCTATCAGAGGAATGGAGGGGGTCCATGCAAGCACAGAGCGAATGATGTCACAATTACTCACGGAGATGGACGGTATACAAGAAATGCAAGGAGTTGTGATAATTGCTGCAACCAATAGGGTAGACATGATCGACACCGCATTGCTGAGACCGGGACGATTTGATAAGATAGTGCTAGTATCTAATCCTGACAGAAATACAAGGGAGAGAATCCTGGAGATTAACATCAAGGGCAAACCTGTAAGTAATGACATAGACCTAGGCAGGATAGCGGATCTGACTGATGGCTTTAGTGGAGCTGACATGTCAGCCGTTGCTAATACCGCAATCTCAGTGGTATTACAAGAGTATCTTGCAAAATACAATACTCCAGAGGAAGCTGCTAAACATACATCTGAGGCTTTGGTTTCAATGAAGCAGTTTGAAGAGGCTATTAAAAAGATCAAGACGCAGAGAGAAATGAAGCCCGGCGATAGGGTAGTTATGCCTCACTATAGGTGAGCGAGATCGATTATTATCGGTCCACCGAACCTTGGCTATCGAATAGGCGAAATTTTGGGGTTTCTAATTAAAAAATGCCTTAATGGTAAGGGGAAAGTGTATGTTTTGCACTCCTCATCCCGAGCCGCAGCTACTAAACCCACACTCAATGCACATATTACATCCTTCTGTAACTATTAGTTTTGATTTGCAGGAAGGACACATATTGTCATAATTCTCCATAACTGAAGATTGGAGACTTGATTTTTTTACAGAAGTAATCTGTTGATTCTCTTCATAACGAGGAGGTGTCATGGGTTCCTCAAAATTCTGAGTGTATTGGTATATTTGTGCTATCTGTTCCCTTACGAATGGTTCATTGATATTGTCTCGAATAAAATCTGCTACGTAGGCACTCGGATTTACCATAAACCTTTTTTCCTTTCCAGTATCACCTGTTATGTGCAGAACCTGCTCGTGTCTTGACCCATCCCGATAAACTGTAACACCTTTTAATCCTAATTCATGGGCAAGCAAGTATGCAGATTTCACATCATCGGCGGTCGTATCTCCAGGCATATTAATAGTCTTTGCGATAGCATTACTAATCCATTTCTGCCACACAGCCTGAGCCATAAGATGATCTGTCCAGTGAATATCAATTGCTGTTACGAAAAGTTTCTGCATCCACTGAGGAATCTCATTCATATCTCGTACAGATCCGTAGTTATTTGCAATTCTTGTAAGTATTTCGTCGTCGTACAGACCGCTCGCCATTAGAACATTTTCGAAAACCCTGTTTGTATAGAAAAATCTGCCAACTGTTACTCTCTTTTCGAAAACTAAAGCGAAAATGGGTTCAATACCGTTAGAAGTATCTGCTATCATAGATAACGTTCCAGTAGGTGCAATCGTTGTTGTCCATGAGTTTCTTATACCGTATTTTCGGATTTTCATGATTAATGAGTCCCAGTCAAATGAATGATTCTCCTTCGGTATTTCATAGTATCCGGCTACCGGGATCTTACCTTTGACATAATCAGTTCTTGAAAACAGTGGAAATGGCCCTCGTACTTTAGCCAGAGCAACGCTCTCCTCCATGCTGTAATATGAGATCGCCTCCGCTAACTTGTTCATGAACTCATACCCTTCTTTAGATATGTATGGTATTCTTAACAAGAATAGTAGGTCGGCTATGCCCATAATACCGAGACCGATTCTACGCGTAAGTTTAGTATTTTTATCGATCTCGTCTACAGGATACTTGTTAGCATCAATTACATTATCTAGCAATCTGGTTGACAATCGTACCGCTTGTTCATAACGTTGCCAATCAAATTCGTACATTCCATCAGCTTTCCTCTTAACAAAATTTGCCAGATTTATCGAACCCAAATTGCATGATTCATATGGATAAAGAGACTGTTCTCCACAAGGATTTGTTGCACGCAATGGTCCACCCTTGGCTTCCATACATGGATTATATTTGTTGATATTATCAAAGAAAATTACACCTGGTTCTGCACTCTTCCATGCACTAAATGCTATCAGATCCAATAGCTGTTGCGAATCAATGTTTTTAATGGGCTCTTGGGTTCTCGGATTTCTTAACATGTACTTATGGTTCTGTTTATCAATAACAGATTTCCAGAAATCATTAGAGATACCAACGCTCACATTAAAGTTTTCAAATACTCCCGGTTTTGTCTTTGCAGTCACGAACTTTTCAATATCCGGATGCCATGCTTCCAGAATACCCATATTTGCACCACGTCTCTTTCCTCCCTGTTTCACAACATCCGTGATTGTGTCAATTATTCTCATGAAAGATGAAGGTCCAGATGCTACTCCAGATGTGGATGCTACGATATCACCCTCTGGCCTCAAATCAGAATAATTGATGCCTACTCCGCCTCCTGATTTGAAGATCATCGCCGCATCGGTAGACGACTTCATGATCTGGTTCATATCATCTGGCATGTCGAGGACAAAGCAGGCTGAAAGTTGTCCTAATCTCGCGCCCGCGTTCATTAAAGTTGGTGTATTAGGCAAAAAGTCCTTTGATACCATTAAATTATAGTATTCGCGAATTCTGCTTTCGTAAGCAGACATCTTTCCTTCAGCGATTAGCCTTAGCAAGTCTTTGAAACTACATTTCATGTGTCTGTCTTTAGCGAGATCTATGTAAAGACGAATAAGAGATTCAAAATGGTACTTATTGAGATAGAATTCACCAATCTTAAGCTTGAGATGGAAATCATCGATTTTATCGTAGTACTTCTCTGCTTCATCTGTGTAATTACTATGTTTAGATTCGATGTCAAATATACTCGAATCGTGTACCAGGTCAGGCAGAGTTGCTAGAATGGCAACCCTTTCAAACATTTGGCGTGGTCCTTCTATTATCTCGTTGCTATCATCTCTTAACAGATATCGAGACGCTAAGACTCTTAGTGAATTAACACTGAATGATTTATCGATTTCATCTAGATCTTTCTTGTTCAGGATTTTCATTTTTTCATCTCTAATTTTTCTTCGTTCGTGTCTGTAGAGGATGTAGGCCTTTGCTGTCTCGGACAAACCTTCTTCGATGAGTATTGATTCTACCATATCCTGAACGTCTTCCACACTCGGAATTGCTTCCTTTTCCGACGCTCCATAGCCATGATCAACCATTTTCTGGAGAACTTTGTTAGCCAAGTTCTCAGCTAACTCGTAATCAGGTTTCCTAGTTGCAACCAACGCCTTATAGATTGCATTGGAGATCTTCGTATGAACAAAAGAAACTATTCTTGCATCCCGTTTCCTTATCTGTGAAATCAAATTTTCTTTAGAATTAAATTCGGTAACCCCCGCCATTCCAATCTATACATTAGTTTTCCTTTGCTTTAAAAATATTAGCTTGCTGAAAAATTGTGCCATGGATGGGCCCTTCGCTCTTCGAACACAAATTAGTGTTTAAGGTATCCAAAAATAGCCACACATTACATTAATCACTTGTGCTAATCACTAATGCTTATCTACATTCAGGTATGATAAATCATATAAATAACATAATTATATATACATTCCATAAGATATCATCCAATTCACTATCAAACATTGATGAAAGAATCAGATTCTGATACTCGCAACTTAATATAGATCTGTTGCATCTTCATTATTGAAGAAGATAATGGCACAGATGCCCGCACTGATTCCAAAAGAAGTAGAGATACAGAGACTAAAGAAAATATACATAATGGTTATAATGTTAGGTTCAATTGCAGCATCAGTAGAAGTAGATAACTTTGTAGATGGATCATTGCATCAAACTGCTATCAGAGATAGTGCATTCACACCAGCTCATTGGTGGCTATACAGTCACTTCATTGCACTTCCTCTAGGTTGGGGATTTGTAGCAATGTATGACAGAAAAGTACCTATTCTAAGAGGACCAAACAACTCCATGAATACCGGTCTAAAGATGACCATTCTTGGATATTTGGCAACCATGTTTACTATAGGTATCAATGAGCTGTGGCACTTTTGGTTTGTAGAAGAAATATTTTCAGTTCCAAACCACTGGATGTTTAACATGGGAGTTGTTGTAGCTTTCATGGGCGCTCTAGCATATGTCGTAAGAGTATATGCACGATTGGTTGAACTTGGAGCTGAAACACCAGCCAAGAACCCGTACGTAGCAGAGATGTACAAACTAGCATTAGAAGGAAAGCTGTACAGCAGATCAATCCCATAACAACAGCAACAACAAGACAAAGACAAAAACAAAATATTATACATACACGCTCTTTTTTTCTTTTTTTGTTTTGGAAACTGATTGATGTGTATGTTATTTTATATGAGAAGCAAATGATGCTCATATTAGATTTTCATAAAGTACCAATCTAAATAGCTAAGGCAGATATGGTTGCCGACAAGCATAGTTATTTGATATGAATAACTTTCACATTTTAGATGGCAAAGGCCCTCAAGTATTGCTTTGAATCGACTATGAGCCTTTTCAAAAAGGGCTTAGACAATCGGAGAAGATCAGGGAAAATAATCCAGGATCTGATTCAGTTACTGATAATGTAAGTTTCAGTCGCCAATGAGAATCTAAGCCTATTTCACTATCGCTGCGCTTTTGTGTTCTGCTATTGAAAGGATGCAGAAGGTAGTCAGCAACACTATTACCTATTAACTGCAAGTCAACCTGTCCTTAAATATACTGATCCACAGGTCTCGCATTTCTTAACATCTGACCCAACATAGCGTCTGCTACACCCTCTACAGATCAGGGATCGAACGAATGGCCGGAAGAATGTGAGTCCAGTGCTGATGGCTATTGCCTTATTCAATTCATCCTGAGCCGAAATATCAGTTAGATCTATTGACGTCGACAACCCACCCCTTAGGAGACTATCAATGGAAATACATTCTTCTAATCCTTTTTGAGGTTGTAACAAAAGTTCCTTTCCGTTCACAGTAATCCCTTGAGAGTAGTGCTTTGCCGACTCGGCCCCAGTTGATAGTAGAGTCCTACCATATTTTTCTGAATCCAAGGTTGAAAATCTTATGCTACTGTCATCATCTATCATCGAGATACCTACCGATTCACTATCCATTTGCCTCCCATGATCTAAAGCTACATCACCTGAGGTCTTCAGTACTTTTCTCAGGACATCATCTCCGGCAGAATTGTGATTATATCCCAAGATATCATATACTGATTCCTTTAGGCCGGTGAGATTGAGAATTATGTTAGTTGTGCCGAAATGTTCAAAATTAGCACTTCCCATGACCGGGCATAGCCCCTTTCTGATTGTGCTCAGGATATTCTTCTTTCTTATATACATCGCCTCCAATGCGGGTTTTATTGTTAGCGCGAGTTTTGCCCTGAAATATGTTTCATCTTTGTTTGACTGATACGCGAGTCTAGGAAGATTAATCGACATCGACTGTAAAGATGCAACGCTCCCTGTATCCTTACCATCTAATGATTTTCGAATGCCATTACTCGTTCGCTTTCCATTTTGCATGATGACTATCTTACCTCCCGACCTAACTACAGATGATATCGTCTGCGAGTCTTCTCCCAACGTATTGGAATCTCCATTGTAATTTAATGCCAGACCAACCCTTGGTAAAGGAGTTAAGTCTGTATACTTTGTGTAGCCATCAAGTAAGGCCCCAAATGTCTTTTTATCAAGAGTACTTACAGGCAATAGAATCGTAAAGGAAGGTAGACCTTCAGAATAGGAGCTTGTAGCAGATGACGAGATAAGAGCCTTTGCAAAAGATGACGCGATATCCTCACAATCCAAAGTGTCATTCAAGAGAAAGTCTGTGATGCCTTCAAGAACTACCTCCGATGATGCCTCCCTGCTCATCAAAGCCAAAAGTAATTGCAATGCTGCCGAAAACTTGGACTTTTCATCGAAGCGTACCCTTGATACGTTAAAATACTTGCCGTTTAATTTTTGTAATCCTTCAGAAAATTCATTGATGTTTAGGAAGACCACATCAGGAAGTATCCCCCATACCCCAGGATTTGAGATGTTTAACTCGCCACCTAGATGCATATCTGAAATGTCCTTGGGTAGAGAATTCAATAATAGGTGCTCCGAAAACACTGACATGGAAGCGTTATTGATAATTCCCTCTATTCCATTTGTAATTCCTTCCGCATTGTTTATCAGATCGAGAACATCAGAACTAGGCATGCCCAATCTGGACATTCTACTCCGATACTCTTCAAAGCCATGCTCTATAAGCACGGAATTGACTGTTTCACGAACCAGAGAAGATGTAAGATAGGCAGCCTGGAACTTGTAAATCTTGTTCTCCACTTCCTCCGTGATTTTCTGCGCTTGCTCTAAAGGCATTCCAGCCTCCCTAACGATAGATTGGATTATCTTGTGAGAATTAAACTCCTCAATCGAATTATGGCTTGTCCTAACATACATTTTGCCACTTTCAACTATTGACCTTTCTTCAATTTGTCTTGCAAGGCTCAAGACTAATTTCCCCAAGTTAGTTATTGTATATCTTCGTTCTCCTTTATTCAAAGCAACTAACGACTGCCTAAGCAGTTTCCTTAAATGATAGGCAAATTTTCCAGATTCCTTTTTCGATTTGAACCCGGCAAGAGATTTCAATTCAGAGTAGGTAAGTGGCCCCTTTGAATTTAATATTCTAAGTATATCAATTCTGTTAGGACTGGCCATAACAGAGAAGATCATCCGCACTCGTTTTGAGGCAGATTCGAGAATCCCATACCTTTTGTTCTCTGTTTGAAATGAATAATCATGACTCAACTGTTCCATTGCACCCGATATTCAGCCTAGACAATTAAAACTACTTTGTAAATTATATTTTACTATCGATATAATATGGCCTACCTTAGCTTCTGCTATTTATTCAAGTTTCGACAAGTACCCGACTTTCCTTCAATAAGCTCCTCATCTTAATATTATCGGTTGATTGGATTATTGTTTCGTTTATCTCTGTAGGTATTTCAGGTAATTTTGTTTTAGCATCCTGTTCCATTACTGACTCGATTTCTGTTAGGATATCCAGTGCATCGGAATCTACACTAGTTGGGATTGCATAGTTTCCGTCTATCTTCGTGCTTTCATCTAGAACCTCAGATGAAATCTCAGACATTTCGGAGAGTACTCCGTTTGCGGCAGGCACGATGGCTGATATATCAAGCTGAATATTCTTTATCATATCTACTGTAGGTTCAATAGTATCCATAATCATCCCAAAATCTTTGAGAGTGCTAAACCTGATTACTAGCATCTCTAGTGTAAGGTTCATGTTTCGAGTAATATTCTTTATTCGTCGAATGTTCACGAGTTCGTTTGCAAGTGCTTTTGCCCGCGCGTTGTTACCATTCTTCATAAGATTGGAAATTTCATTGCTGAATTTATCATCCATGTTCGAGAATTTTTTCTCCAGCATAGTCAGTTTAGAAAGTTGGGTATTTACAACTGCACTTGCGTTTGTAATCTCTCCACTGAATCGCTGACGATGCTGTTCCATCTGTCGCAAATACATTAAAAAATGTGATGTAAAAACAAATGTTAAATTCTATGTACCTACAAATTTGTTTAAGCTAAGCTAAAGGATTTCCTGTTCTAGGCAAATCACATAAAATGCAGGTTTGCTTCTTGATCAATCGACTGATGGATTATGAACGCGAAGGCGGTTCACGAGAGGTATTATTACAATGTATCAAACACGCTTTAAAAGCAACCCATGTTTCTCGTCAAAACCAGTCACTTGCACTTTTGAACCGATTGGTAAATCTGATGGCGCATGAGTATCCTTAAGAAATCCAGACACATTGAAAGGGGCGCCATCAACTTTAAAAACGACCCATGCATATAAGCCCGCATCAGTAAATCCCTCTGGGGCAACAGATTGAATTGTGAATGTAACCACATTGCCCAGCCCGTCGTATTCCTCTGTAGTAAATACATCGGACGAGCACTTTTCACAGAAATATGCTGTTTCAAGAGTGGAATAATTGCATTTTGCACATTTATTTGCCAGAATCTTTCCACGACTAGCTGCTTCTATGAACCTGTTTCTCCTGTTCATGACTTGATTTGGATCCCTAGAGTCAGACAAATTAGTTCATTTAACTTTCTTGAAAACGTGTACTGTCGCACTTGCCCCAGTGGCACCAAAGTTATGGGTAATTGCGATTTCTGCGTCGTGTATTGTTCGCTCTCCTGCCTTCCCTGTAAATTGTTCAAATACTTCAACAACTTGACCAATCCCTGTAGCTCCGATCGGATGACCTTTAGATTTTAATCCTCCTGATGGATTAATTGGAATCTCTCCTGTCCTCTTTGTGGCGCCAGACCTTATGGCTTCTGCAGCTTCGCCTTTCCTAAAAAAGCCTAAGTCCTCAGTATCTATGACTTCGGCAATGGTAAAGCAATCATGTACTTCAGCAAAATCTACATCTTTGGGTGTTATCTTTGCCATTTCATACGCCTGTCGGGCAGCATTTACGGTACTGGGTATAGTTGTAATGTCCTCGCGCGATTGTACTGCGGCTGGGGAGGCACCACGGCCTGATCCAATTATTTCTATATAGCTTCTGCCCTTTTTCTTCGCAAATTCTTCGCTACAAAGAATCAGTGCGGAGGCGCCATCGGAGAATGGACAACAATCGTAAAGTTTTAGCGGAGATGCCACGACAGGAGATTGCATCACATCTTCGATCGTTATTATTTTACGAACATGTGCTTTGGGGTTAAGTATTCCATTCTCATGATTCTTGACCGCCACATAAGCTAAATCTTCTTCTGTTGCTTTGTACCTAGTAAGATAAGCCCTCGCGATAGATGCGAAAAGCCCGGGAAAAGAAGCTCCATTTCCTCCCTCATAAAAGAAATCTGAACAATATGAAAAAAGTGTAGTACTCTGAACTGTTCCTACCTGAGTGATTTTCTCAACACCTACCGCCAAAATACAGTCATAAAAACCTGCAGCAACATTAGCATATGCTTCTCGTAACATTACAGAGCCAGATCCACATGCTGATTCTATGGTTAGGCCTGGAGTATAAGGAATGCCTAAGTTGCTCATTATAACAGGTGCCATATGAACCTGCTTGTCAGAAACTCCAAAGACATTTGAAATGTAGCCTGACTGTATCTCCTTTGGGGTTATACCGGCAGAAGTGATAGCATCCTTTGAGGCATCCAACGCTAATTCTACAACACTTTCATTTAGCTTACCATATTTCGTACTACCTGCACCGAGGACGCAAACCTTATTTGGCATATATGGCACTTTATACCCTTAGGTAATAAAAAGGTTAGACAGTACTAGGTCAATTTTGGCATGAAATATGCATGTGAAGAGTTATAATTTGAAGTTTAAGTCACTATCCTACAGCATCTAGCAAGAAATTGCCACGTTCGGTGTCTTGCTAGAGATCGATCCGAAGACTTAAGAGGGAAGCTGTCCTGGGTTCTAATTCAAGGTTCTGTTACTTAGTGTGGTAATCACGTAGTACTTGCATGGCTCGTATAAAGTAGATAAGTATACCCAGCTCAATACCAAAATAATTCATACGGGGAGAGAAGGCTCAATAATTCGGTACTTTATGTATAAATCACGACACCAGATATGTTGCACTATTAAGGCTCCATCGTTACGATCATAGCTATTTAGATAATGCTTGATCATATGGAACAAGAAATCAATATATTACATTGGTATTATCACTTAGATCAGATAGCGAGCCTTATTTTGAGTTCCGAAAATCTAACTTCGATGGTCATTTGGTTAGCAGAATTAATCGTTGCAAGCTGGGCTCTCTCCTATGGGGCCGAACACCTTTCAGCTAGATACGGTGCTAAGTTTGTAGGAAGGACGATCTTAAGTGTGGCAACGACCCTCCCTGAAATTGCAATCGTTATTTATGCTGCCGCAGCCGGATCTTACGGAGTAGCCATAGGAGCAGGATTAGGAAGCAATCTATTGATGATGACGCTGGGGTTATCTCTTATGCTAATCATTGCAACAACCCGGATATCCAAATCTCCATTGAAGGGAATCAATGTCAGTACTTTCAAACTAGACAAGATTTTTCTGCTTGTTACTGCTATTGTGAGTGCACTACTGTTCATTGATGGATATAATTTCTTGGATGGTTTGATCTTCACCGGATTCTTCATTGCGTATCTTATAGTAGCCCTGTTTGAAATGAGATCAGAAAGAAATGATACATTGGTCAGAGCTAGAGGAATGTCGAATGAGATTAGTAAGCAGCAAGAGGAGGTTTTAAAAAGTAGTACGAAGGATTCGATTAGGGAAAAGCAAGACTTTAGCGGAAATAGTAGCGACACTGCGAGATTAAGAAGACGTACACTAAGATCCGTATTGGTATTTGTGGCAGGAACAATCGGAATCGTAGTAGGAGCAGGCCCTTTCATCCATGCACTTGAAGGATTTTCAGTTGATATAGGAGTTTCTGCGATAATTCTTGCAGTAGTAATTAGCCCTATTGCCGGAGAAATGCCTGAGAAAATATCATTGATGATACTTGCAAGAAAGGGCGCATTAGGTGCATCCATTGCAATAGCCAACGTGTTAGGATCTAAAATACTAAACAATACGTTGCTTCTCGCAGTAGCGGTTTTTGGAGCAATGTATCATGCAGGATTTTTTACTGTGATTGAATTGACTCCAGTACTCGCATTTCAAGTAGTACTTGTGACTGTGGTCACGATAATAGCTTTAATACCAATGTTCAAAAAAGAAATAGGATTAAAGACTGGTATGATGTTGTTATCAATGTATATCGTAAGTATAGTAATCCAATTTTTTCTACCCCACGAATGAGTCTATTGTGCATAATAAAGTCCTTGGATCTGGGCTTTGTATTGAGTCCTGTCACCAGCGATTCTTTTCCTGATTCCCTTACTAACTAAAATATTTCACTAACCTAGTACAGGTCAAATTCAATATACTGTTTCTCTATTGATAGAGATCAGTTCATTCATTCTACTATGTATCTCTAGATAGCGTTTTCCTTTTTCCGTAGTACGATAGGTCTGAGCTCCAACTTCATATACTTCCAATAGCTCACTTTCCCCCAGATCGGTTAAGTATTCTTCAAGTTTGTTATACGATAGATATGCTCTGTACATTATCTTTGTCTTGGTAACTCTACCGTGGCTTGCAATGTCAAGGATCATCGCATTTATTTCCGCTCTATCCCTGTTTTTCATTTTTCTATGTCCAGTATTAGAAATGAATACAAGTATTTAGGTAAATTTTAAGTAACTACTTGGAAATAAATCTGCTTTTAATGGTATACTTATTGAGGATAGACAATCTATAGAAGAAAAGTGTTATCCAGAACGAGAGCATCGAAAATTCTTGATAAGGCAACGCGCAGAATTTTGAAGTATTCTATCACTTTTCATTTACAGAAAATACAATGATTGAATATTGAATAACATGCTTTTCATTTAGTCTCCTTAGTTACATAATTCATCTAGTCTTATAGATTAAAAGTGTACTAATCTGAAGCTTTTATCCCTTCTCTCCTTCAAAAAGGTATCAATATCTCTCATAATATATGAGCAATCGATCTTCGAACTGTTCAAGTTAATAACATGCGTCGTATCCTTTACATGCAAATCTAAGGTTGTAATTAACCACATATTCAGGTCTTCAGTTTTGAGCCCGAGTAAGGACAGTAGTTTATCGATTGTTGTCATATCTTTATCACTCCGGATAAACTGTACAAGTATCGCATCACCAGGAATTCTTGACAAGATATGAAGATTAGGTATAACGAGATCAATGGTGAGTTGTGAAATTTTGACCTTTCGCTGGGAGGGAATAGTGCATGCTGTGAGCATAAAGTGCAGTAATATCTCATACATAGTAATTAATGAATTGCTATCCTGTCTGTTGATGAATTGTTCCGTTGATTTATTGAAGATGCTTATCATGTACTCATCGGCTATTTTTATATTTGAAATTACGTCCGAGCGGATCTTGTGTTTGCCAATCTCATTTATAGCATCATACACCACAGAGACTAGTTCTGCTTTATCACTCATACACAAGTCTCTCATTTAGATCCGTGACAAATAAATATGATGGTATAATGTCTGATCTCTGGGTATGCTCCATTAAACATATGGAATACCTGGCTGAGAGATAGCGGTGTTGTACTGCAAACAAATTGGTAGAATGAAACAAGGCACTTGACACTTTATAGCAGCCAGTTCATAAACCCATGTTGAATAGCCCATTTTATTTACTATGCAGTGGCTCCCTT
Organism: uncultured Nitrososphaerales archaeon; assembly: GCA_963841565.1. Taxonomy (GTDB): domain Archaea; phylum Thermoproteota; class Nitrososphaeria; order Nitrososphaerales; family Nitrososphaeraceae; genus TH5896. The sequence continues at coordinate 12,958 of CAWJCY010000005.1, read as the reverse complement.
AACTACTGATCAGTAGACTGATAATCAGATTATTTGTGGATTTTACATACAATACTAACAAAGATTCATAGTCAACCTGGATATTCGTACTGTGATATAAATGGTGACGCAATAAGGTTTCTCAAAAAGATTTTCTCAAGTAGTGTAGTGTGCATTCTGATACTGTCAATAGTAATGCTTCTTCAAAGAATTTTTATTACACGAAAACATAGTAATTCGCAGAATTATTCCTGTTTGAATTCGTGGATCAAGTTGGAATAGGATTTTGGTAACAGCTGACTCGATTTAAGTAAATTCTCTCATGGGGTATAAATGAAATCATAATGGTTCTAGTCATCATTGCCAGTTTTTTTCTCAATTGCTTCTTCATTCCTACGTTGTTGTGGTAACATTATGTATACACAAGCTCCTCCGCACATAGTACAAGGCACATTGTTGCCATCTAGCTGGCCTTGCCGTCGGTAATGTATCTTGGCAGCCTGCTCAGGATCTATAGACAGTGATATCTGCTTTTCCCAATTCAGAGTTCGTCGTGCCTCAGTTATCTCTTTATCCCAATTGATCACTTTTTCACGCAGCCTGACAAGATCCCCTGCATGTGCGGCAATTCTATACGCTATTAGACCTTCCTTTACTTCGTCGGCTGTAGGCAGTCCCAAGTGCTCTGCGGGTGTCAAATAGCAAAGGAGGTCAACACCTTCAGCGGCCGAAACAGCGGCTCCAATCGCGCTAGCAATGTGGTCGTACCCGGCTGCTATGTCTGTTACTAAAGGACCTAGAACATAATATGGAACATTCCCTATGAGCGATTTCGCGAGTCGTACATTTGCAGCAACTTCATTCAGCGGAACGTGACCCGGACCTTCTACCATAACTTGAATATCTTGTTCATGAGCTTTCTTTGTAAGTCTTGATACATTCAACATCTCTTCAACCTGCAATTCATCATGGGAATCCAGTATCGATCCAGGACGTAATGCATCTCCCAAGCTGAACGTAACATCATACTCTCTGGCAATTTCACAGAGATAGTCGAAGTGTTTGAAATAAGGGTTTTCTTTTTCATACTTTAGCATCCATGCTGCTGTTATGGTACCTCCTTTAGAAACTATCCCGCCATGTCTTCTGACTTCCAATACTCGTTTTGCGAGCTCCTTAGTTATACCAGAATGAATTGTGGTATAATCAACTCCGTCTTTAGCGTTCTTTTCAAATGCCTTCAAAAAATCATCCTCGGTAATATTAAGTGGGTTTTTGTATTTCTGAACGCCATATGCATATGCTTGATAAATCGGTACTGAGCCAAAAGTTATCAGTGCCTCTTCCAATAATTTTTCTCTTATTAGATCAAGGTCGCCCCCATCTGACAAATCCATTATGGTATCTGCACCGTGATCTACAGCAATTCTTGCTTTGGTTATTTCCTCATCGAGATTTTGATATAAAGTTGAAGTTCCAATATTCACATTCACTTTAGTTTTTAACCCATTTCCTATTCCAACAACCCGAACATTCTCTTGCTTCCTGGCGAGATTTCTAGGAATAATTATACTCCCTTTAGCCACCCCGTGTTTTAGGGTCTCTAGGTTGATCCCTTCATCTTTAGAAACACGGATCATTTCTTCTGTGGCTTGACCCTGCCTAGCAGAACTCATTTGGGTACCCATGAAATGAGATTAAACTTTAATCAATATATAGATAATCCTATCAAATGGCATGGTGGTCACGGCTAGTCTAAGAAAATTGGTCTTGATGTTTTTTCAGTAAATTAAACCTCGACAATTTACGCCAAAAAATCCTGGCATTTACCCAACTAAATTAATGTGGCCTTATATTGTTGCCTGTTGACCGAATTTGAATATTTAATTTAAAGGGTATTTTTCGGCAGTGAAGACACCTGAATTACGAGTAATGTGGGTAGACCTACTTACTCTTGTCATGAGTGTCAGAAATTGTACGCCTAACCATTGTAAGCTCTGAATAATTAGAATATCGTCTCGTTGTCTCATTGACTAAAAGGTTGGAGCTCGAATTGCATTTCAAGACTTTAACTCGGGATGATGCACTTAGCTGTCAGAGATTCTATCTTCATGTCGTCAAGGCTCAAAGTTTTGCAGAAGTGATATTTAGTACGAGTTCATAGCGAAAATATCATACTATTGGACTATTATTCGTATTCGATTCAATAGGTCAGTCTATAGGGACGGTCGTAATTCTTGCATATTCGAAGCATGTTAAAAAAGTAAAAGGGAGTATTAGGACAATGCTCCTGCTAAACCGCCGTTTGCAGGTGTTATTCCTGTTGGTGTTATTCCCGTTGGTGTTATTCCTATGCCGTCAGTTGCTGCTGATGCTGCTCCGTTGCCAATAGTCGCATCCTGAATTACCACACCGCCAGCTGCAACTGAAGATGATGATGCAGTACCGCTAGCTGTCGTTACTGCAGCTGCTTCCGAACCGTCACCGTTGTGGTCGCCATTGTGGTCGCCATTGTTGTCGCCATTGTGGTCGCCATTGTTGTCGCCATTGTGGTCGCCATCACCGCAATAGTCACCATATTTGTCGTAGTCGCCATCCTTGTCGTAGTCGCCATCCTTGTCGTAGTCGCATTCGCAATAGTCTCCATCCTTGTCATAGCCGCCATTCTTTTCATAGTCGCCATTCTTGTCATAGTCGCAATTCTTGTCATGATTGTTGTTATGATGACTATTGTTGTCGTCGCCATTGTGATCTTTCTTATGATCCTTGTCATGGTGCTTATTCTTATCCTTGTCATGACGCTTGTCCTTGCAATCCTTGTCATGACGCTTGTCCTTGCAATCCTTGTCATGACCCTTGTCCTTGTGTTTGTCATCATGACCCTTGTCCTTGTGTTTGTCATCATGACCCTTGTCCTTGTGTTTGTCATCATGACCCTTGTCCTTGTGTTTGTCATCATGACCCTTGTCCTTCCAGTCATGATCGTCATACTTCCAGTCAGGATCGCCATACTTCCAGTCAGGATCGCCATACTTCCAGTCAAAATCTTCGTTACTGCCGCCTGGAGGAGGAAGACCGAAAGCGCTGCTGCTAGCGCTGCCCCTAAAGTTCGTACTACTACTTTGTAAAGTGCTGCCAGTGCTGCCACCATCGCCGCTGCTACTACTAATGCTACTTTCACCGCCGCTACTTTCACCGCCGCTACTTTCACCGCCGCTACTTTCACCGCCGCTACTTTCACCGCCGCTACTTTCACCGCCGCTACTTTCACCGCCGCTACTTTCACCGCCGCTACTTTCACCGCCGCTACTTTCACCGCCGCTACTTTCACCGCCGCTACTTTCACCGCCGCTACTTTCACCGCCGCTACTTTCACCGCCGCTACTTTCACCGCCGCCACTAGCGTCGTCTGCAAAAGCTATCTGTGAACCCAAAGTAAGTCCAGGTACCAATCCACCTAAAACTAGTATCGCCGATAATATTAATGCGAATTCAGATTTCATCTTCGTCTGCAAGAACGATATATATTATTTAAGCATTAAGAATGTCTCTAAGATAAGATAATACGTTTTTTTTAGTACATTTAACAGATTTTTCTATATAGTAATTCTATCCTAAAATCATTTATGAGATTATCTGGAAGGAATATATGCATAATTATATTTATCCAGTATGGAGGCTTAGTTCGAGTGCAGCACTGGATCTCCGAGCTTCCGAGGAAATTAGGCATGTTGTGGGGTAGTGAAATGATTATTTGCTGCAATTAATTTCATATGCGGCAGTTAAACGAGCGTGTTTTGTAGAGTAGAAGATTTTACGACTGGAATGCTGCATATATCAAAGTTTTCGGCTCTTTATCCAACGTGCAGATGCAAACTACAACTCTCGCAACAATAATATAATCTATCAAAATCGGAATAAAGCTCCAAGACCTCATTACATCGAGGACATTCAATTTCAATATCCAGTTGCGAAATTAATGTCTGAGGATTAGGCTGTTGATCTACAAATACATCCTCTTCAACCATCCCTTGCAAGGGGATGGGTTTGTTCGACAAGATTTCAATTCGAGTATTCCTGGACATTTGCACCTATGATACTTGCATTCATAATTCTTTTATATACTACGCAAATATCCTCTTAGCTAATTGATAGTGAAGATATACTAGGACTTTATTTAAGACGTTTGAAAAACAGTCGTGATTTCTGTATTACGAATATTAATTATAGTTTGCTAACCCCCTTCATGAAAGGCTTGGGGCGCAACTATTCCTTCATCTTGGCGTTTTTGACCTCAATTCCAATAATTATTACTTCATTTGAGTGTTCATTACGCAACAGCCAACAATGAAATTCGAGTATCAAAGTTTAAGTGCTGAATCTAGTGGATTGTTGATTCCATCGATGTAGTCTTGTAACACTATGTTGAGGTTTTCGGCTGAAATTGGTTTCATTATTATCTCATTAATACCTGCCGTCATAGCGTTACGTATAACCTTGTCTTCAATTTCACGCGAACTCATAAGAAACATCTTCACGGTGTGGCTCAATTCCCTAATTTGTTTGGCAAAGAGTAAATATTCAGTATTAGATGGATTGATGTCAAATAATATCATATCGTAATTGACCTTTTTGCTTTTCTCAATATCGTGGAGTGCTGCGAGTACATTCGCAAAATAATAAACTTTGAAGCCATAATCCTCTAAACCTTTCTTCAAGCTCATCGCAGGTTCAAAATCATTATTGACCAATAGCAATTTCGTGACCCCTCGATTCCGTAAACTATTGCTTCGGGATTCTGAAAATTTATCCATTAGTGAGCCCACGATAATAATTTAGTTGTTGATCTAGAATATATAATAATACGCTAAGAAAATGCAGTGAGAATTTACAGAAAAATGTTTGTATTCAAGTTTGCAGTAAGCGGGTTTATGACAGTAATTCAACGCCTATGAAAATCCGACAGCTTGTTACAATTTGATTCGCATTTCAAGATGCTTTCATTTAGTAAATTGCACTACTTGCTGCTGCTTCAAAATCATCAGGTCATTCATCTGTGAGTACATTCTAAGAAAACGCATACCTTTCTCAGTGGTTTTAAATGTTCTATCTCCAGTAGCATATTCTATTAAATCATTCTCAATTAAGAACAACAAATAGTCCTTCAAGAGCGTATGTGAGAGATATGTTTTGTAGAGTATTTCGGTTTGCCTTATCTGATTGCCGTTTGTTGTTGCAAGAATAGACGCTATTATCTCCGACCGGCTTCTATGTTGTTGTCTTAGTTGTTTCATCACAAATAATATATTATTAGAATAATATTAACAAATGTATTATAAATTCTATAAAAGTTTTCTATAATTTTACGCTAAGAATTTTATCTCATTTGTTGCTGCCACAGATTGATTTATGATAACATCAACAAGATCAGGGGACATTAATCTAGTACGGTAAGATATTCAGATTTGGAATGCCAAGTGTTTAATGATCTTATATAGGTGCGAACCAGGTCTGAGATCTTTTTATACATTGATATTATAAATATGGTATAATAGAATGACATTAAGAACGCTTGAAAAGACAAAGAGTGACTTGAATATAGGAATTTCTCAACATAATAGAGAAGGTGTTGTCAAGATTCTAAACACATTACTTGCAGACGAGTATATCTTGTATACTAAAACAAGAAATTATCATTGGAATGTGACAGGATCTCATTTTAACGATAGACATAAATTTTTTCAAGAACAATATGAAAAACTTGATGAATTGATTGATGACGTAGCCGAGCGTACAAGGACACTCGGAGGAATGTCAATAGCTACATTGACTGAATTTGTCAAGGAGTCCAGACTCAAAGAGAGTCCTGGAGAGTATCCAGGTGACCTCAAGATGATTTCTAAATTATTAGGGGATCACGAACAAATTATTCGCAGTCTGCGTTCAGATCTCGAAATATGTGACACAAAGTATCATGACATTGGTACAAACGATTTCCTAACCGGATTGATGGAAATCCATGAGAAGATGGCCTGGATGTTAAGGGCTCACCTTTAGGACATTCTCAGACGGCCAAATGCGATAAGCAGACTAGTATTGCCTGTTATAATGAATTCGATGAGATAATTCCTAAATTTCACTGATACGTATTCGACATAAACATGATGAACTAATATCTGCTGCTTAATGTCGTACATTTACAGCTATGCTTTATTGTGTATAGAATAGAGCGACTGAACATTGTCGTTATTTTTGGTAGAGCGCAATTGCAATCTCTCAAAAATGATAATTATTCTTGTTCGGCACCCTGCCCGTATCTCTTTAGGGTTTCGTGCGTGCGAGAACAGAGGATTTACTTACTTCTGGTTTGCCCCTGCATAATGCCCGGTCACCTTTATTATATTCTCATCAGAATTGCAAATTCCTCTTAATATTTCTAGATTCAACTCCATGTTTAGCACGAAACGGGTACCGTCGTCATATATTGACGGAAATAAGCCAGTTTTCTTTTGAATCATTTCTCTCATTCTCTCAAACTCTTTTCCGTCTTTAGTTGAAATTTCAACCGTGTAGTAATCAGATGGAGATAGTGGATTATTTGGTCGGTATTTTTTTTGTTCATGAACTAGTAAGTCATTTACTAGTATTGGATCTGCCTTAGGAAGATATGTTTGATACAAGGTTTGTAATCCTTGAAAAGCAATTCGCATCTCTTGTAGTTCATCAATAGACAACGACATAAGTTATACTCTCCATAATTTTAATGAATTTTTTGGAGCCTAATCATGAATTTTTTCATTTACTGACAATTATTTTTCGCATTGGATTTAAACCAAATAGAGGATTATAACATAATTTCATGACTCAGATTATTACAACCCATTCGACAGCTTATAGGAGGTAGTTTAGAATTATACGCTGCATCCCACTTGACGATTTTTGCAAACGTCCAAAAAACAAGCTTATTTGAACCAGTCCTTGGTATATTGCAGAACCTATCTTGAAATGGACTTGTTTGGAAGATAAATTTTCAGAATCTGATCTATTTCTTCATCAGTAACGTCCGAATTCCTGTTAGAACCATACAGGCTGTACAGAAAGTCAAACGCTTCTTCTTCAGTACAGGACACTAACGTATTTTCTGGATCATGTGGCGGGATTGCCTTAAGTAGAGATCTTTTGGTTTGAAGTTCTCCTTCATTGCTCGCTTGGTACGACAGCTTTAAAATAGTCCAGTGGAGCATTAAGAAGCTATGTTCACTACCTCGTTTCTTGTAAAGCACGACGCCTTGAGTAGAGGTATGATAAGGATACCGGTCACCCACCGCAGCCAGCCGTATTGGATCCACCACGTCCACCATATCATATTTTATACTTTCAAATGACGAGTCGTGCTCACCAAGCATGATATTCTTTAATTGATTTGTGTTTTCGTATGCTCCTGTACCGTTAACATTTCCCGCACTGCAAGCTATATTGTGATATGTTGTAAGCTCCTCTGTTGTATCGTTAGTTAATATCTAGCTCACCAACTACATCTTGGTCTAATGCTTGTTAATAGTTATGAATGAGCATATTTATTGATCAATTTATCGGTAGTCATTGAGTCAAACGGTACAAATTATGCCATCATAACAAATTATGCGCCCTTTGATTACGAAATTGCCATTATCGTGTCTCTTTTATTTATTTTCGTATGCTTCTGCAAGGTAGACTAAATGACATATTGACACTTCTATATTGGGTTTTTTCTTGACCAAACTTTACAAAAAATTACGAATGTGCACAATGGCCCGAGCTACTTTTATTATCTGCCTCCTCAACTTTAATACACACAAAATCATTCTTCTAATGTTAAGATTGGAATGACCAATGCAAGAAATATCACTCCTCCTACAATCCAAGCGCTCACGTATCCAAATTGATTGATTATGTGAGCAATAAGTATGGGTATCCAAAAGGCACCAAATAAGGAAATACCGTTAACATAACTTACAGAAAGCGTCTGGTAGGCTGGAGGAGATTGTGTGTTCACTTGTTTAGCCTTAACATAGACTATTACAAAACCCCACGATAGAAAGAAACCTGCCACAACTACAGAAATACCAATGAGGAAAACTTGAGATTGCAGGACTCCAATCATCATTATGCTAACTGCAGATATGATTCCAGATATCGCCAGCAGTTTTCTTGCATTTCCTAGTTTGTCATATGCTTTTCCAATTATCGGAGAGGATATTAGGGCCACAATCAGATTGAGACTTCCAATTAGACCTGCTATTGCCGGATCTATCTTAATGTGGTCTGCGAGATAAAATACGATAAAAGACCAGATCAGGCCTGAACCAACTTGAAATCCAAGTAATACCAGACCTAGTTTAATGAGCGACTTATTAAGCAGTATATTTTGTACGTCGCCAAACTTGATCTTAAAATTAAATCTTCGTTGTTCAACGTCAATTTCGCTACCCATGTCTTGGGTCTTTTTCTTGTGTTCACTGTTTATGTCAGGTCTTATTTTCCCCCGTTGATTCGGACGCGGTTCAGTTATTTTCGGTAACCACATTTGTAGGATTATTAAGGTTATGAGACCAGCTATTGCACTCAGAACTATACTTAATCTCCATCCAAGGAACTCCGCCACTAAAACCCATACAAAGAGGCCTATGATTCCACCAATTGCATGGGCTGAATTGAGTAGCCCCATGCCTAAGCCTTCAGATTGCTTTCCCACATATTCTGAAACTAGTATAACACTTGGACCAAAGAAAAAAGCCATCCCTAAGCCTACGATAAATCTTAGTACTGCAATAGACAACAAATCTATGGAGAATGAAGAGAAAAAAACTGCTGTAGAAGCGATTGCAATACCAAGAATGGCAATTTTTCTTGGAGAATATTTGGCAGCGAGAATTCCCGCGAGAACTTGAAAGAGACCAACGCCGATAAAAAAACTCGCAGTTATTAGTCCTAATACAGAGATATCCTCGTCAAAATCAACAGCTATGAAAATGAAAATAGCGGGGATATTAAACCAATTTACAGTATAGAATATTCTTGCAAGCATTAACGAAATAACCGCTTTCTTAGTAGCAATGGAATTTAACATCAAAACCGACCTGTTTGGCCCTCTTAAAGGCTATCTAATCCTTGCTCTTAATATACGCTCATATTGTTCGTACTTTGTCCTCCTATAAAAATTGCCCGCCTCTTATCTAATAAAAATAGATTTATTTTTTGTATTGTTCAATTTTACAATTTTCGTAGGGAGCTATTTCAGCTGATTGATTAGGCGCTGAATGATTAAGCAAGACATTGATAAACATAACTATTTGCAACAACTGGGTTTTTGCGAACGATGCTCTGGGTTTTAGCGATGGAAGTATTTAACAAACAAACAGCAATTGGATTATTCACTATATGTTACAATCAGTCATCGTCTATTGTATGATTCTATTTAATTCTTTGATAGTAGTTGATGCAAAATGACTGCCGATTCTACGTCAAACAAATGTCACTGGCCTCAAAAGGCAAAAAAATTGCGAATGTCGTGATCGATTCTCAATCAGAAATTCAATTGTAGGGATTCTTAACTTGAAATGTACTCGACACACAAAAACATATTTGGTAGTTCTGGAATCCGGGTAATGGCCGTCTTGACTTTTCCATCTACATTTAACAGATCTAATTCTATTCGTTCTCCATCCCTTTTTGTTAGATTCCCGCCATTCTTGTTAGTTTTATTGTTTATCCTCCCTGCCCCCATTAAATATGGCAGCAATCGTTCCAGATAGAATACACAACCCTTAGATACATCTGTACTAATCTTTTCAGAAGATGACCTAGATAACTTGGAAAGATGATCACATCTATACTTACCAACAATCAGTATCCCGTTTGTATTCACCAAAGCGGCAAATATTACGTTTCTACTAGCAGATAAAGCCGCTTCACAAACTTTGCGCAAATCATTTCTACTATTATTTCCATAGTTGTTGTTGCATTCCAGCATAATTATATTCAATGGATGAAATTTTGGATATATTAACAGGTTCGATTGAATGTTATATTATTAGTTTCAATTGAATGTTATATTATTAGTTTCAATTGAGATGCTATAATAAATGATGTAAGAATTATTAGTATTGAATATCATAGTGGATAGATATGAACCAATTCACGTCTTGATCCTATAGTAAGAGACCAGGAAGTTGTGAGTCATTTATTTGCCATGGTTAATATTGATATGACAGGTAAATCTATCGGTTTCTATTGATAGAAATCAGACAGCAGACACAAAAAGGTAGGGATTTAGGGTACGAAAGAAAGTAGGTCATTTTTTACGTTTTCGTGGCAGTTGTCCGTAACTAATCCGCTATCTCTACAAGCAAGTTAGGTATGATATGGAGAAAAGGGTGCACCATCGGCGGCTTAAAAATTTCATATTTCGATTACTTCTAAGTGAATAAGATAAATGACACATCTTGAAACCTACTTAATCATAATCGTTCTAGCCGGGTGGTGCTAACCAAATTTGATTTTCATTCATGGATATCGACGACTTCGGTAGAGTGATCCTCGCGGTAATGAGAATCAGCGTCCTTTTTCGTAAGGAATTCCTTTGCGCATATCGTACACCTAAAGGTGCCGTCGACGTATTCGGACATGTTACTAGTAAGGGATAATGCACATATATATTGCTACCATATGTTTCAGGAAATGTTAAGTGATTTATGTATAGTGTTCTATGTTGGCAATGAATTCAGCAAGGATGAGATGCATCACAGATCTGTATCTGCATTTTTTCATCAGACAGGCTATCATTACTCAAGACATCGGTATCATTTTCATCGTTGTTTGTGCTGCTTGAATTTAGAGAAATGAAACTAGGTTCAACCAGGGCTCTGATTTCAACTTGTCCATATTCGGCAAGAATTAGAAAAGGGGCGCCAACAAGAAAAAGCAGATTTATTACAAAGAATTTACGTCCAATTAATTCCTTCATTATCTCAATCTCCCCTAAATTAGTTAGCAAAAATGATTTATACGTATTATGAGGGATTATACTATATTTTTTATAATTCTAAGACGACTATTGTAAGGGAACATGAAAAGATTCAATTTGACGTTCTCTGAACTAAGAAAATTGTATTCTGATGTCTTCCACCACCTGCAGTTGGCGGATAAATTCACTTCATCCATCTGCGACAAAATTGTAAACTTACCATATTGGTGTTATTTCGTACATACCATCATATAGATCTTCACCCTGCCTTTGAAATTAAGTCGAAGCTCCATAATGAAGCGAAAAGGCTAATATTGGAGAAAATGGTAGAAATCATAAACTAGTGTCCAACGAATCAGATATTCCAGTGGAGAATGATGGAGATGGTACTAGATTACCAGATGACATCTATTCTGAATCACGTGGTGGCTTACCAAGTCAACAGGCACTGTTAGTTGATGGCACTGATGGCAACAAGTCCTTTGCAATAAATTCAGCAGCATTCAATGGATTACACGACAACGATAACAAGATTCTGTTACTTCTAAAAGGCAATGCAAATGGTGACCCAAGCTATACTTTCAATGGATTAGTAAGGGAGCTTAATATGCATCAGCAAAGCCTTAGTAGATCGATTAAGAGACTCATTGATTTGGGCCTAATTGAACAAATCAAACACTATGGATTTCGATTAACTAAATTAGGACGACATCTAGGCATGGACACAACTTCAACTTCAATGAATAACTACAAAAGGGACAAAAAATATACTCAACTAGCGTATTTGGATATGCATTTTACTAAATTTGATATTGATAGTATAACCTCAAAGCTAACAGGGAAATGGTTCGAAAATCTTAGATGGGTAGGAAAAATCAATGATTCTGGTGTTTCAATTCTTAAATGGAAAAGGTATGATAATTCTTTTGGTATCAATGTTACAATTATGCAGGGTTCATTGGTAATTGAATCCGATGCATCATTACAAAAGGAAATCATTGAGGCCGCAAGAACTATTCCGAAGATCATTGCGATGGTAACGGATGTTATTTTGGAACAGTTCAATCCCCGACCACCTCCAAATAACTATCTATCTATGAGTAGGATGTACTCCTGTATCAGTGAAACTCGGTATAATTGAAGAGGAGAGAGTTTCGTGATTTTGTTTGACCATTTATAATTTATCATCCCTGCCGTGTACCTATGATAGGTAAAACATTGTGAGGTTTCATATTTAGAAGGTGGTAGGAGCAACAAATTTAATACCGCAAGAAGCTACTTGATTTAGCAGGAATAAGCATCGATGTATGCATTCTGAGTATTTTCCTACTAACTCATGATTGTAGCTCTTGCAACAGGTAAACTTGCTCCTTGTTAAATGGCATTGGTACGATTAACTGAATTCTACAACTCCCTGGCTTTTGCAGAATTTCTTCCATGGGCCTCTACTCTCTTGTTAAACTCGGGCACAAACAATATGCTTCAAGAAACTAATAAGCTAGAATGATTGATTCTATTTACTAATACCAAATAAACAGTTACTGTGTTGAGAACATATTATGAAGCAGGGAGTATCTATAATAAGTAGAAATCCCTGCGATTTCTACGCTCCTTATTGACATTGTAGGGCGATCCAGGTGGGTAACTGGCTGGGTCGCTCTATCCTTTCATATTATAATATTATTATGCTATGTCAAAAAAATTAGAGATACTTTTCATCAATACTGTCATTAATATGGCAGATATGTGGCGGTCAAATCCTTTCATGTTATTCATTGCTGCGCCCCTCTCGTTTTCAATCTATTTTGCGCAATACACTATCCTTGTGGGTTCAAACATAGATAAGGCGGCAATTGAGGTCTAGATTCAATCTTAATTACGCAGCTCGCTTTTTACAATAATATTATACATTCTGCTGCTGACGAATCAACACCAAATATAGTATAACCTTATCTAGTTTTCTTCTATAATATA
>CAWJCY010000004.1:0-114349 GCA_963841565.1 uncultured Nitrososphaerales archaeon | reverse complement strand
CATCAAATTCTATACTTCAGGCCTATGGCATAATCAATGATGATAATTTGAAACAAGTCAATGGTCTACTCCCAAAACAATGCCCAGATTGTGACGAGCCGAACAAACCTGAATCAAAGTTTTGTGCGAAATGTGGTATGGTATTGACTATAATGCCTATAATGAAACAATAACGTCTGAAAGAGACAAGGAGAGCAAACACACGGTTCTAGGAGGTCAAGTTAATTCTATGCAATCACAGATTCAGACATTAATTTCTGTGTTACATAACATCGATGAGTTAAGTAAGAGTGAGGTCGCAAGGCAACTTATTCAGAATGGAACCTATAAGGAATGTTCACACCATTAGATCTGATAAACAGGTGTTGGATATAATATATCATAAATTAACTCATAGTTAACCGCTTCGGAGGGTGTTATCCTCATATTGTCGGTTAATCTCTTGTATTTTTCTAGTGATTCTTCGACCAATATGGCTCTAGATTTAGCAAGGTCTTTTGAGAAGAATTTTCTTTTTTTCTTGTAGGCTTCATTTCCTTGTTTTAGTAGGTCACGTCGATGATCATGCGACTCGACGACGACAAACTTTTCCGTAGCCGTGTAACCGAAGTGCGAATTCAAATATTCTTTGTCCTGTTCTGAAGGTTTTTCGACAAAGAGTATCTTGCCTAGCAGAGATTGAATGTCAATCTGATATATTGACCAGATTTTATAAGCCAAATCTTTCAATTCCTGACATACTTTCTCGAATCTGTCTTCTTCAGGAAATATACAAGATGTTATATGTTGCAACCCGACTGATGGAATTTGCAAATAATGCAGAATACGAGACTGATAAGACCGAATTTGTAGTTCCAGATCGGTTCGTTGAAGATTTAGAGAACGACATAATACACTATATCGTCTTTAAACGAGATGGAAAGGAGAACAAGTATATGGGAAAGTATCGCTTAACAAAAATCGATTGACTTTTAGATTAAATACCCTCTTCCTTTCTCAGTTTAAAGTTTGAGAATCTACGGTATCGATAATATACGTACTATCACAGTACGATCAACTGGTATTTTCCAATCCTCAATCACTGGTATCTTTGCAATCCTCAATCACGATCCCACGTCGGTAAATGACGACCACGGTGTTGTCGACAATATCGTGATGGTTGAATTATTTTTAGCGCGCGCAGAAATTAACATCCGAGAAATATACGAAGACTAGGTACTTGAAATTGTGGATATAGTAATATTCAATTTATCGGTAACCTTATCGATTTTTGTAGATTATGCGCGGATTTCTTTAAATATATCTTTTGAAAACCTCTCATATTCTAAATCCTTTTTCACAGTATCTAATTCTGATTTTTTTTGCGTGCACTTGAACCTATAAATTGCAATTTTGGGCGCGCAATTAGTTACGATACATTCCCCGTTCTAATTAACGAAGTGACACTATCAGATGACAGGCAGAGACAACTAGTAGAGGCACTAAAACATGCAATTCAGAGTCAGACTGCAAGGGGTAGATTGGCGACTAGATCTACTGCAGAATACATCAGTGCCTTGAGTCCTTGTATTTTAACCAGTAATCACGCGCCACCTGGCGATCCTGCCTTTATGAGAAGGGTTATCCACATACGTTCCTCGATGGATGACTTTCATACCGACTAAGAAATCAAAGAGTTCAACAAGTTCTTATCCAATAACATACAACATCTTGGAACACTAGGCGATTTCACTATTAACTATTTAATAAACAACCAGGATTTATTGAAAAATAATGAGTGGAAGACTATAGGTACTACTATTCTTACAGAATTTTTCAAATCTGCGCGCGTAGAAGTTCCTGAATGGGTAGCGAAGTTTGTACAAGATTCAGATATAAAAGATGTTTTTGCAGAGAATGAACAAATCGTTAGATCATTTTTCATCAGAAGAATAAATGATACGTATATCTGTAATTGGTATTTTTGCGCGCCCAAATCATTCACATCATTCTTGAGATTGTCCCTTTCTATTGCAAGATCTCTTATTTCGAGTTTCATCCCCGAGATACGATATTCAAGTACAACTTCATCCATAACGGAGGTGGTTGAGGGAGATTTAGTCTTATTTGAAATTCTATGTATGTATTCGGTCACATCCCTTAATGACAAATGAACTAAAGATGCAATTTTTCGGTATGAATACCCCTGTTCGTGTAGTTGTAGGACTTTCAGTTCCTTCATTCTCCTTTTGTCTGAAAGGGTTTGTGATTGTACCGACATTTTTTCGAGTATCCTGTATAGTTTATGCGCGCACGAGATAAATAAGGCGTTACCAGTTGTTACCGTCCGTTATCTTTTTCTCTTTCTTGACTGTGATAATTATCATCCAAGTGTCGAGTTAGGCGACGCAAAAATGGTGTTTGTATCGATTTTTGTAGATTGTGCGCGCAGAAATTGAAAAATGACCAGACGAAATTCAGTCTCATCACCTCTCAGTATCCCATTTTTTCAATGAAGATTTCCATGATAACGTCGGGATTTACCGGAAGAATGATGCGCGTATCTATGGTGCAGATTGTGCGCACAGAAATTAGAATTAACCAAAAAGATGGACAGTCTCACCATTTCTAGAATCCTATTTTCAAGAGTGCCATCTTCAAAAATGTGTGCAAGACCAAGGTGAATGACGACCACCTGTTCAGGGTTGGATCATTGCAACATCTCCTCTCTTCTTTTTTTAAACTAATCATTTTTTTATGAATCGGATTTACAGTGATGAGAATGGGAACAAAATGTAGTCATAGCATTCACAGTTATGATCGGAAATTATCAACTATCAGAGTAGAATTTCAAGGACGAGCTTAATAGCTGAAAGAATCTAACAATCTTCGAGAGTCAGACGTCTTAATAAATGAGATCGATACTCTTGAGAGTATCTTGCGTCGGCTGTCTGATTTGAAATATGGAGATAATCACGCGCTATGAGATAACAGAAGCCAACAATAACTACCAGCATGCAAATCGGCTAAGAAAACAGCTAAACGAAATTCAAGATTTGGAGTCAGAGATTAGCGTGGAAATACAAAACTAGAGTTGATAGCATAGGAGTTTGTTGACTATACACATCTTAATAAAAAACTACAGTTCTCGCAAGAATACACTAACTCGAATTTTCAAATCTTGTTTTTGGGGGAACAAGCCTGACGCGGTACTGTCTTGACAAAATGATATTTATCACAAATGATTATTATATACCAGATGACTTTGAGGTGGGGGAGAGTGGTGTATGCTCACATTCTCTTTAATCTTCAATCTCATACATGTGGTCATTTCTTATTTATTTTAATACAACCCAGATGTATAATTTCCCATGCGTCAAACTAAGACTAAGTCACCCAGAGCCGGAGATGAAGAAAGAGTGGAGTTACCGCCCGCTAAAGATTCTAGGGATTCTCCGTCGAAGAAGATGGTAACACAAATTAAGCGTGTTTATGAATGCAAAACGTGTGGATTGCAATTCGAATCTCGTAAACAAGCTTTAACACATGTATGCAAAAATAAGAGAATTAGGGCTTAAATGGATTTGATCCGATGATTTTTTACAGGCCCGCCGAAGACCTGACAGAGCCAAGATATTTTATATATATCATCTCATTATGTAGTTAAGACATAGTTAATCTAAGCTCCTCGTAACCTGGCACATACGGCACAGCGATACCACCCAATGTACGTACCAAGAGCATAACGCTATTGTGTTAATAACTATACTATCAGACTACATAATACTACAAATAACCAGCTATATATTACCGTGTATCCATATGTACGGTATGACACACCAAAAGGCTCTCAAAACCGGAACAATCGTTGCAGCATTACTCATCACTGTCAGTTTAGCCACACAACAACAGCCTGTCTATTCTTCCAGTGGGGCATTTGATCAAGGTTATCAAGATGGAAGAGACGCCAGACTAAATGATGGGTCGAGCCAGGCTTATTGTGATCCAAATAATAATGCCCAAAATCCGGATGCATATTGTGCATTGTACAAGAGCGGTTATTTCGCTGGGTGGAATGCTGCAGGCTTATTGTATGGTAACCAACAAAACAATAATAATTGATGACAACTGATATCTTTTTTTTTGAGAAACCTGGTTAATGATGGTAAAAAATGAATAATATTCGGAAAGCCGCATTCTGTTCTTTGATAGCTATGATGGCAATAACCATGATAACATGGAATCAGTTGTCAATATATGCATCGGCAACCACGGAAGATGACGGTTATACATATCCAGATGACTCTAGTGATGAAGAGAAAGAGGAGATAGATGAACAAGAGCAAGAAGATTGGGAAGACGCTGGTAGACCAGGGGAAGAGGAAGATCCATATAATGAAGATGACGAAGATCCATATGCAGGCTTACCGACTCCAGAAGAGGCAGGAGAGACAGGAGTGGTTGATTGTGGTAATGGAGTGTTTGTAAATCCTAGAGAACCATGCCCACAAGATGAGGAAGAACCAGTATTAGTCTTATGTCCAGATGGTCAAACACAGGTTGAAGAAGATAGAGTAGACGAAGATTGTCCTGAGACTGATCAGGCGTCAGCAACTAGATTACCACTCTGTGATGGAACATTTCAGGATTGTGTAACTAAGAATGGAGATGTATGTGTTGCAGGAACTACTGCACATGAATGTGAATGTAATGATGATATGAGTGATTGTCAAAATCACCCGCCACAAGAACAAAAAGAATGTTATGACGGAATTATTGTAGTAGCCGATCAATCATGTCCCCCTCCAAAAGATCCATCGCCATATTGTAATACACCCGCCGCTGAAGACTCAAAAAACTGCTGGGATGTAAAAGATTATAGTCAAGACACTAAACTGTATCCATGTAACGATGGAACGCATAAAGCTGATTGGAAAGATTGTGTAGACGTCAGCACCGAATACAAAGATTTCTGTAAGAAAAACCCTCTTATGAAAGAGTGTTATGGAAATAGTAACAAAGGTAACGATAATGATAGGACCAAAATTGTTCACGAAACAACCGTGATCCAGAGTCCAACTCCAACTGCAACTGCAACTGCAACTGCAAATGCAAATGCAGTCGATGTATCAAATTGTAGACTTGATGGCAGCGCAAATGGAATAGAACAAAAGTTTGATACCCCTAAATATCTAGCGTGTGGACTTTATACAGACGGCCAGAAAGCATACTCCGATGGCTTCGTTGTGGGATGTACGCAAATCGGTAACACACAACTAGTCTGCCAAGCACTAGTAGATAGCAGCATATTAAATACGAAAACACAACCGACACAGACAGCAACACAAACTACACAGACGCAGACAGCAACACAATCTACACAGGCAATACAACCTGCAACAGTAGGTGGCTAAGAGATGAGAACAATACCTAGTTATAGAAACAGACACAAACTTGAGGAAGATTGATAGCACCGCAGAATATGCCGGAAAACCCCGAATGAAAAAAACGAATCTACTAACTGGCGTTCTGGTCGCAATAGTTATTGTATTAACATAGAATTAATATTTATAACGTTTTATTAAGTTATTACTATGGAAAATTCTCTGCCTCGATGTGACCAATGTAATTCGCCTGTTACTGATTCTATAGAAATGGAAATAGAAAATCATGGAAGAGTAAAATTGGGTAAATATGTTGACGGTTCATGGACATGCAATGATTGTATGGCAGAAAAAGAGAAATATTCTACCCCCTCATTAAACCACGATGACAGTAATAGCATGCATCATGAACATATTGGGATTGCAAGCAAATCTGATGTATCCCCTAATACTCCAAAGGCGGATGAAGCCGATCAATAACCATAACAAACAGACCGACCTACAATAGCTGAATTGTTGTATGATGTCGCTGTCGATTTGTCACTCATGACTAAACTCATCATATAGGAAACAAACTGCTAAAGCGCCTAATGAATCCACCCACAGATCAATTGCAATATCCATCGGTTCAGTCTGAATATATCCGCCCCCAAAACCGGTCGCCACTGCCGCGAGTTCATAGACTTCCAATAGAACAAATGCTATCCATGATGTACCTATTGCAACGAAATAATACAGCTTTCTCTTTCTGGTCAAGATTAATGCAGTGATGGCCATCCCCGATAATCCATGAGTGAATTGTCGTTCATAAAATTTGACTATTATGAAACTCGCCTCTACAAGACACCTGTTGAAGCTTATATCCTAAGGTAATGTGGTTCTAAAGGTCTTTATACCCAGTGCGCCAAAGTTTGTAGTCACGCATTTGAATTTAACTTATAATCATCATAATAATTTTGAAAGAAAAAAGAAAACGATAATGATATGTGAGAACGAACCAGATGTGCGTTTATTATTTGGGTTAGTGCTCGGGTCAAGATACGATGTAATAATGGTAGACTCTGGCGAAGAGTGTATTGAGAGGTACATAGAGGAAATAAATCGGGGTAACAAAATACATCTCATACTATTGGATTATAAACTGGATGATATGATGGGTGATTCTGTTGCTCGCAAGATAAAAGAATACAGTGGAACCAAAATAATTCTCAATTCAGCATATAATGTAGATAATGAGCTTATAAGAGATTTAGAAAACGGAAATTACATATCAAAATACATACAAAAACCGTTTGACACAGATCGTTTAACTGATCTAGTGGCTGAGACCGTAAAGAATTAATTGCAAGTTGAATACATCAATTAAAACTGATTGTAGCAAATGCCATTACAGCCAGACTCAATCTAGTTCATCGATAGTAAAATCTCTTTAGCATATAGAATATCCATGTAATGATCCGTTCCAACCGGTATTAGAAAGAACAATTGAAAAAGAAATTTGAGTAGAGCTATTATAACAATAATAACGACAATGATAATAATTATGTACACTAGAGTTCCGAGAACCATTTTCATTTAGAGCTATTCAAAATGGTATTTAACGGTTGTAAATACATCACCTATAAGACACATATTGAAGTTTGCATCACGAGTATTAGACGGTACAAAACAACAGACGATATTAAGCGGTAACAGTAGATAACAACCAATAACAGAGACAGAAAAAGCTATCTGTAATGAGTATTAATAAAACATATTGCAACTGGTATTAAACAGGCGAGAAAAAGAGCAGCTAGTCATCGAGTTATACCGACAGGGTAAGACCATACGTGAGATTGCGGCAGCAGCGCATTTGTCTTTTACCGATATTGGAGCGATTATACGAAAAATAGATGGACGGGACAATGATGTTGGAATTGAAGCTAAAATAGATATCAAAAACAAGTCCAGAGAAACAAAGGCGTTGTGGCTATTTTCAAATGGAAAAAAACCTATTGAAGTTGCGATAGAATTAGATCTGACAGCTTCGGAAGTTCATGATATCCAAGAGGAGTTCTGGGCTTTGAATGGGCTGTACGATTTGGCATTTGTGTACAATGAGGTTAAGACTTATTTGCCATCTTTTTTGAAGATATTTCACTGTTTGAAAGAGCGTCGTATGTTAGATGAAAAAATATCTCTAAGCTTATCAGATATGCAAATTATGATTTATCTGATTTAGTGAACAGAGTTCAATATCTTAGCGACGAGATAACAAATCTAGAGAGCCAAAAGAGAAATTCGATGAATAAGGTAATTCTATGGTCCGCTCAATTGTCAGATCTTGGTAAAGCTATTGATATCAAAAACCAACAATTAAAGCGGATGGATAAATAGATGTCATAAGACGTACGAATGTGACGGCCCTAATACGTTTAATACGTTAGTTCATATTACCTTAATGCCCATTAAATACGACTTTTAATGAGTTACGGACAGAATACGAGAACAACGGGCGGCTTCTCAAAACCTGTAGAAACAGGCAAAGAATACACGGTAGATATTACTGACACAGGTAGAGGCGGAGACGGTATTGCGAGAATTGGAGGCTTTGTTATTTTCGTAAAACATGCAAAAGTTGGGGACAAGAGTGTAAAGATCAAGGTTAATTCTGTAGGAGATAGGTTTGCCACTGCGGAGGTAGCAACGGCAGGTTCAACAGATACGACTTAGGTTTGTTTCTATTGTCTTATTTTTAGAATTGCTACAATCAATACGCCCCCACTATAATAGGCCTAAAAAAGGTTATTGTCATCCTGCTGAATATAACTAGTACCTGATCCAGTACTATTCTAATAGTATGATGAATCACATCGTGTAATATCCTATATTGGCTATAATATACTAAATTGCATTGGACCGAAGATTGTATTTGCAACAGATCTTTGAATGATTCTATGACGCTAGAGTTTTTTAAGATAAACGATTTGAGAACAGGGCTTCGATGTGGCAGATGCAAAGGTCTTGTGGGTTGGTGGGACAATCCTCGACATACGAAAAAGATAATGCCATTCAAGCGGCTTGGTCAGAAGCTGAATGTTTGGCTATGCGCTAACCTCCAGTAGTTCAAATAGCAACGGCAGGTTCAAAAGATACGATTTAGATTTTGTTTCTATTATAAGACTAACATAATAATTAATTATCTTATTTTTCGAATTGCTATAATCAACAACACAACCTACGCAGACGCAGACACGACCAACACAGAGAATTCAACCCGCATCAGTATGCGGATAAGAATTGAGAATAGTACTATCTATAGTAATGACGTGCACATAGGTTTGTAGATGACATTAGTTATCGCTGTTGATTGCGAGAGGATTGCTGATTGCCTCAAATGCAGCTACAAATTGCGGCTGCATTTTCCACATGATTAGTTATCGAAAAAATATACTATAAATCTGAATTAACCAAGATAAAACTTGTAGTTAAATAGCAGATTTAGAATAGAAATTGATTAACATCCAACATGTCAGATTCAGCGCACTAACAGCTGTATTACTGCTATCCACGGTCATACTAATTACAATTGATGAAAGCCAAAATTCCGTATTTGCGCAGAACAGCACCTCTACATTGAATAGTGCACCTTTAACACCAGCTCCTGTAGCTTCAGATAGCAATGATGATGAGAACGATAATAATGATGATAGCAACGATGATGAATCTTCTGGCTCTTCTGGATCTAATGACGATGGTGACAACGGTGACAACGGTGACAGTAGTGACTCACAAGATACAAACGATGATGACAGTAGTGACTCACAAGATACAAACGATGATGACAGTAGTGACTCACAACAAGATGCAACATCGAGTGAAGAAGATGATTTCGAGCAGACCAATCCACTCCTGGAACAAATTACAAACAATATTAATAGAGCATTATCCTCTACTGGAATGGCTGTTCCATAACCCTCAATTTCTATTATTGTTAGTCTAACGCTCAGTTATATCACAA
This sequence comes from uncultured Nitrososphaerales archaeon, assembly GCA_963841565.1. Classification (GTDB taxonomy): domain Archaea; phylum Thermoproteota; class Nitrososphaeria; order Nitrososphaerales; family Nitrososphaeraceae; genus TH5896. The sequence continues at coordinate 104,986 of CAWJCY010000004.1, read as the reverse complement.
ATGTATAGAATGTTTCAGGGCGACGATAATCGCGCAAGACTCGCAAGCAGCCAAGGCCCACACGAGGATGGCCGCGGTAACGGCGGTGACTACGGCGGCGAAGGCAACGGATAAGGCGACTAAAAATAGTCTAACCTAACCTTTTTTCTTTTTGTTATTCTAACTAGTGGCCGCATTGGTTGGTGATATATTAGAAAAGGTTAAAGTTATGATCTGCATACTACAGCTGGTGTTGCAGGCGCACGAGTAAACTCCTAGAAAATGAACACAATAATCTTGTAAGACCTGCTGCAACTAATGAACGTTGTATATGTAAAGCGGATAATATCACAATCATTCCAATGTATCGTACCTATGATAGTTTGTCTTATCAAATATCTCGTTGTAACTATTGTAGAGAGGAGTGGGCTGAATATTGGATTAGCTATAGGTACATAGTCTCTTCGCTAATATATCGACATCAATACCAGAGTCGGTAGTCATTTGCACACCCAAAAATGGACATTATCATATCTTCTAGTATTGTATCTGAATTAGAACAGAACTGATCTTACGATCTCTTGACTTCAGTTGATGTGGAATACCAGCATGATATGTTTCGATGGTGCAGTCTATACTACCCCGCACCAGTAACAGCTCCTGTTCCACCGACGACTTCAAGTCCTAATAACAATCCAACATCATCACTGCAAATATCACTGCCATTATTATAATCAGGCCAGTCCTAACCCTCAGGGATCCTAAGACGAGACGTACGTAACCTCGTACTGTAAATGTCGATAGTGTGACTTGGTTATTAACATAAACTATCTTGGAGTTGGGCTTGAGGTAAATGGAGAAGTTGCCCAACCCAAGATATAGGTTAACTTAAAATTGTAGGGCAACTCGTTCTTAATGTTTACCATTAAATGAATAGTAAAAAAATTGAAGCTAGCCAGCCGGATAGACCAAACCAGCTTCATACGAAGACAAACCTATCCTATCTTGGCTTATATTATAACATAACATAGTGTGTATAGATAGTAGGGGTGAGCAACCAGGGGATGAAACCACCAACCTGGTTGCTGCCCTATTATGTATGTCAGATCATGTTTACGATAGTTAGGGACCTATCTGCTTGACTATATACAACATAATATAAAAATCAGTCAAGTTTTAAACTGGAGCTGACAGAAAGCCTATAAATAAAGAACAGGAAAAAAATAATATAAAATTGGATTGTTTAACTTTGATTTTATACTACGTATCTAACTAGTTCGATCCGTCTTCTCCATCGTTCTCTCCGTCACTGTTGTCTCCACCGTCTCCGTTGTCACCATCTCCATCTCCACCGTCGTCACCATCACCGCCATCTGTGCTCGTTGTTCCAGTCACATTTCCTCCAGTCATATTTCCTCCAGTCACATTTCCTCCAGTCATATTTGACTGGGCATAAATAGAGGATGCAAGTCCAGTCACCAATATCGACGCAACGATTGCGACGCCAATGGCTACAATTATTTGACTTTTCATCGAATTGGCAATTATTTTTATGATATATAACAATTTCACAACGTATCGACTAGAAGAAAGTCTCGATAGCTAAATTTTATTGTGTTTTTACTCCAAGTTAGTGTATAACAAATCTCATTTGTATGCTCTTTAATAGATGATAATAATCTAGTTCTCCCGGTAATCATTAATCCCAATGAAAAAATAAATCGTATACTCAGAATGATAGAAGCTAAACAGAATGGACTTTGTGTCTCTTGTAGAGAACGTATAACACATAATCATGTTGTGGTGAGTAGCGGACGACCAAGGCATTATTATCATAAATATTGCGCTATCAAACATAATATTATTTAGCTGTCATTTATGATAAGATGGATCTATAGATAGTATTTGTAAGTTACTCTGATAGTGAACGTGAAGCTTCATACTCATTAGCAAACTGTTGTCTATTAACAATATTGTTACCCCTATAAAACTCCATTTCCATACCTTTAGTTCGATTATATTCTATTCTGAATGATTCGTCAGTGGAGATAGGTATTAGTTCTGTATTATGAGAATTACAAATGTGACAATCTAGAACACGCGATGATGATTCAGATATAGACTCTAACTCGTCAATGCCGAAATAAGTCGCACACCAATAACATGAATTACAAATCACAAAATAGATCTTATCGACGGGCCGCAAAATTTCATTATCTTCAATAGTATTCGAAGAGATCTTGGTTGTTTGCAGCAAATCATACACTATATTAAGTCTGATCATTTCTTATCACATTCCTAAAAGTCTTTAGTCGCAGCTATAGTTTTTATGTATTATCATCTCGGCTTTGTTTTTTAAAGAGGCTTATGAATTGCTGAGAGAATGATCATTTATTATAAATTCTGAGCTCTAAAATAGCAAATCTCTGTGTATTTTTTAAAGTCTTTTATATCCGACTGAATAATTTTACAATAGTGTTAAATAATCTTGCGAGTCATTTTGATCCTGGCAAAAAAACTGTAATGGTCGGGTTTATAATGAGCGAAACTATAGTTGCTATATCTAAACTGAACGGTAACATTAGGAAGATATTTTAAATTATAATGCCATTTTCTCTCACATCCAATGTCGCAATCATATCTACAAGTCTATGATGTAACCAAAGTCATGTAGTAGAACAAGGCATAAAATCATGGTGAGGAAAAATGCTATCAATAAATATAAACTCCCGGTACCGAAAGATCTGTTACAGCGTATCGACAGAACTTCCTCGCCAGCTCATATGGACAAACTTCGAAACGCCATTGATCTTATAGTTGATAAAGATACGCCCGTTCTTGCCACAGCCGACGGAATAGTGACTTTTGTTAAAGATGACTCTAATATCGGAGGATCTAATCCAGTTTATTGGGGGCATACAAACTTTATTGTAATTATGCACTCAAACGGAGAATACTCACGATACGATCACCTAAGCTATAATAGTTCAACAGTGAAAGTTGGTCAGAATGTCAGAGCAGGCGAAGAGATAGCTAAGGTTAGAATGACTGGTTATACATATCTACGACACCTTCATTTTCAGGTTTTTGTAGTCACTGGATTTAATATGTGGACAGACTTCGATACTGTAAAAGTTCGATTTTAATATTTTTCCTCGATGATGAAACTAACGCCACTATGCAAAGCACATAAGGTAGGATGACCAGAGATTCTGTCTAATCAGATGAGCCTGCTGGCCGCCCAACCTAATCATAATGATTCATAACAAACCATATTAATATTAGACATTTTCTAGATATCTTGAAATTGTGGTAAGAGGTAGAACGGCTAGGAAGAGATTAGGTTAACAAACCCTAGCCGTCTACCATGGGTTCACCGCGCCTTTGGTTTCGGACCTTTGGTTACGGTTCCCCGAATTCACAAAATGAGCATTTAAAACTTTGTAGGTAGGGACGACCAACAGAATTTGTGCCGATATGCTAGCCGTCACTACCTCTACCTTGTGCAGGTTTGCGACATGTAGCATTACCGACATTTAAACATACAAGATTTCCAGGTTAGCTTATCTTATCTTTTTTATGAAGATGGAAAGCTACCAGGCGATATATAACAACCTGGCGACTATTTCTATCTTGTATCTGACCTGTCTTAGTCACGATGGAACGTTTGAAGCTGGGTTGGATTTGTTACCAGCGACAGTAGTTGGAGATACTGTCAATGGTATGTATACAACAAATCATAAAAGGTAGGATAAACCAGGCAGGCAGACCAAACCTGGTGTTACTCCTACCTTTAGAGTTTGCTAGAATTTTCCCTGCAGTATTCAGGCAATAAAATATAAAAAAATCATTTAGATAACAGTTAAAAGAGTCTGACCAAAAAAACATAAAGATTAAGATTAATTGAGTGGGTAGTAGATTTGCCACTGCAGTAGTGGTAGCAGGTTCGACAGATACGATTTAGGTTTTATTTATATAGCTAAACGAAGCTTCCTAACTTTACCCCCTAACGTATAATTATATCACTAATTTCTCCTATTGAGTAATAGATTACGATATGTTATTTCAGGTTTAGTATATTCGATTGTTACTAACTGGACTCGGGTTACTCTGATACCGAACAACTCGTTAGCTGAATACTGTTTAATAACAGGGAATGTATTATGAATCTGACCACTCGAACTGTTGTTTTACACGTGAGATGCAAAGATTAGTGGGTCGTACAATGTCACTATTATAAGATAGCTTCAATATCTCAGACATGCATGGTAAAGATTTATGACCGAACGCTTCTAATTCATTTAATAATGACCTGATTTCATCGGGATTAAGACTCGTTAATATTTTATGTTGTAAAACCTTCATTTGTTCCTGTTCGTTTAACATTTGACATCAATCAATAAGTCAGTCAGACTTAATATCATATAATTATTCTTTCCAATTTTACTATCCAGGTCTCACTAAGACATTAACAGATTCCTGTCTAGACACAACTTTATTACTCTTATAGAATTCAATCTCCATCCCTCTTGTTAGGCTATATTCTATTCTAAATGATTCGTCAGTCGCAATAGGCATCAGTTCGGTGTTATGTGAATTACAAACATGACAATCTAGAACATGCGATGATGATCCAGATAGAGACTCTAAATCATCAATACCGAAATAAGTCGCACACCAGTAACAGGAATTACAAATCACAAAATAGATTTTATCGATAGGCTGCAATATTTTATTGTTTTCAATGGTAATAGGAGAGAGCTTGATTTTTTTCAGTGGCAACTCGTACACTATATTAAGTCTAGTCTTTTTCATTACATCTCTAAAATAGTATTATCTCGTCTTGAGCATTTATACATTGTCATATCAACTTTTCTGAGCTAAATCAGAGAGAAGCCATAAATTCTTGAGGAAATGGTTATATTATTATAAATTCTGTGCTATAAATATTTTTCATAATGATATTTGAGCAATACGGTAGTAGATCGGGGTCTTTCGTTCTATTCATTCCCGGCTTGCCACCATCTTGTTCGCATTATATGGCTGTTTTTACCTATTTGTTCAACCCAATCATGATCATCGGTGATATCTATCTCAATCTTACCTTCGTCCGAGTTTACATGCATAATTAGGCTGTATCAAAAATGGTGAACAACTAACTATTTCCATTCAAAATCCTCTTTTATTTCTCTTTCCCAGGACATATCTTGTATTTTTATACCATAAAATTTGATATCGACCGGTCCAGGATAACCGGGTAGGTTTGGGTGCCTAATTACAACGTGACGCTCATATCCATCGACTGAACCAAAGTTTTTACTACCTCAATAATAACATCGTGGAGGGAAACTAGTCATGTTTTGCAGTATTTTCGACTCTGCAATAATATGACGCCAATTTCAATATTAGTTGAGCTATTATAGGATCGTTTTATTTATGTATTTGAGATTGTGAAGTTACCCCGTACGTCAACAGTCTCTTTAATGGTATTAACTTCACCATTGTGTGTCCATCTGCCGCCATTTAGATGCGATAGTCTCGGAGCAGATGTCCACATGGTTCCCTCAGCAGTGACTTGCGAGATTCCCCTGCGATTTGGAGCCATCTGAGTTCCAGTTCCAATCCCCGTAATGGCCTCACCATTCATAGTCATATGCAAATACCTGATCGTCAGGGTTGCACTACCATCTGCTAACATTGTGGCTTCTACTGTGTCCCAGTGAATTCCTGAATAGTGTTTTCCGGTAACTTGTCCCTTGTTATTGCTCTCAAGTCTCACGATTTCATTATTAATATCAACAATTCTCGTAGTCGTTGCCTTGGCCTTAATAATGACATCATATTTGGAAGATGACCGCTTTTTCGATGAAGCTTTCGCCATGTTGCCATAATATGAAATCTGTGACTATAATAGCCTTCACAGTAATTGCTCATGATTCGACGGATAATCTTTATCAAACTAGATAGGACGGCCAGAGACTTAACCGGGTTCAGAAAATGGCCGCCTATCTACCTTGACCTACCTTGCATACGTCTAGATTTGAGTTACGTTAGCTCAGGCGCTCCCTACATAATTCCGTACAACAAATCATAAAAAGGTAGGATAAACCAGGCAGACCAAACCTGGTGACTTGCGCCTCCTACCTTATATGGCGCCAGAATGGTCTCTTCGTGGTTGGCCTCGCAGTATTTGTGTACTGCGGCAGCCGTTTTGCACAAAAAAAACGATCTACAGATATACGCGCAAAATTAGGATAACAGAAATGGATATTAAGACAGAAAGTTAGATTATAAAAGTCATTTCATATTAGCTGCAGGAGATGACATTTAAGATCTTTCTAAATTATATATCGGCAGGGCCAGGATGGGATCTGGAGGTAAGCTTAAATAAATCAAAGAATATTGTCATGCAAATGAGCATGTATCAATTTTGCTCGATCCACCAAATGAGATCACTATTCTCGAAGTTGGAAACTGATGCAGAAAATGTTGATACACTCCACGACTGTAGCTCGTGGGTTCGAGTCCCACTCCCGGCGCCTTAGTCGTGGATTCATATGAACATTTTATTAACTTAAAGAAACAAAATAAAAATGATAATTTGCAAGACCCAGTACAACCGCCACCACAACAAACTGTTCCTTTGGACTCTAGAAAGGAGAAGGTAAGAAAGTTAAGTGTCTAGGTAAATCATGAATTCAAGAGACAGCTTCAAATCGTGACCATATCAATAGTTTTATTTGAATGAATCCACGATTATACGGTATGGATTCGAGTCCCAAACTTCGTCTGTGTTTGTTATGTATTTATAAACAGATAGTTTTGTTGTTCATATCAGACTTTTATATGTAAGCTATTGAATAACTAAAACATTACTATAATATTTCAAAATTATTAAATCATGATTTTACAATTATAGCTTCAAATCAGCTTAATTCAGTCATTATTCGAATTGAGTATACTCATCAATCAGATATGTAAACCATGACTAGCTAACATGTGAACAAATCCTTTCTTTTTCTCACAATAAATAGATGCGTTAGGATATAGATTCCCTGTTTGTATAACAAGGGTTATATTGATATCTTTTTACTGATTGAATATACGTATTGAAAGATGATTGACTCATAGACGACTTTCAGTATAGAATGGAGGGCATGTAGTATCCAGCAGGTTCGTTATACATACCAATAGTCATGAGGGTAAGTTGATGGACTAGTCTTAGACTGTTGTCAAGACACCATCGGAACAGCTCGGCATTTCTAGTTGGAATAAGAATACCGGGTCCTCCATAACAATCAGTTTCTGAGGCAATGAGGGCCTTAAGGTCATCATTAGTAAAACCCACCGAGTGGTTAAAATATGTCAATCCACTTGTATAGCCTGTAATTTTTTCCCCGTGCAAAACTACTTTGGCAATTCCTTGCTTTATACTGTCTTTTAACTCACCATTTCTATCATGGCCATGAATCGCTCTGCAGATTGCGTTACATGATTCCAAATCCGACTCAGTAGCTACCCGCACAGATCTTCCAGGAATGACTACTGAAATTGGTTTTCCCTGCATGGTTGATATTGGCTCTCTGACATCAAACCCTAAGCTGGTATACAGCGCAAGTGATCGGTTATGATATGACGCTTGGAGCAAACGTATTGCCGGATAGTTCCTGCTTCTAGCTCTCTCCATTACATTGCTCATTAACTGTCGACCTGCTCCTTTATTCTGGAATTTTGGATCAATTGTTATTGGTCCAATCCCTGCCACTATATTTGACCGTTCATCTAAAAAGTTGCTTCCTATGACCTTGTTACCGTATCCCTCAATATCTTCGGCAACTACTGAATAGAATCCAGGGTTAGAGAGAAAAGAAGAGGCTACATTTATTCCGATATCAACAGTAGGAAACTCGCGAGGAAAGCCATGCTTATCTGCAATCTCTGAAAATGCTTCAAAAATTATTTTTCCAACCTCCTTCGCATCATCTATGACTCCAGGTCTTAATCTTAAAGCATGCTCTGTACTAGTCAATTTAATACATAAAATTGCTTGTTCAGATTTTTATTCTTTTATTTGCTTTTTGGATCTGTTCACTTTAGATTTGATTTGGTGTCATGAAAAATTGAAAATAATACCCTTCCTTACTTTACGAGGCTGAAATTTATAGTAGATACAATGGTATGATGTTATACTACTTTTCTATCAAATCGATTCTGAAATAATTTATTATTTGAATCCGCGATTCAGTAACAAATTTTAGACAAAATTTAAACTTGATACTCAAAATACCTTCGGCCTTAGGAAATTTCGTCAATATATATGAAAAGTAACCACAATGAATAATCTCATTCTAATTATGAAATTCATCAGAGGGTTTCCCCATCTCTTTTACTTGAGGATCGATGTAATATCTTGAAAGGTATTGAACGAAAAGTCAAAAAAATCAATAATTCAATGCTTAAAAACTGTTTTAACTGTAGCATCAATTGCATAGCATGTGGAGATCATTCAAAATATTCATTATGTGGGTATAATGACAAGTGCGTCAGCATTAAACAGTAAGAAAATATTTGAATAAATTTAATGAATTCTTGTCGTAGATATATCGCGCCAAGAATTAATCCGGTCTAAAACTAAGATTTTAAATAACATTCTCAGGCTCACGAGATGTTGTTGTATGATCGTTATAATAATTATTCAAATTCTAAATTTTTGTTTCTGTTCTTGTTAATAAATAAGTTAATTGATACTTTAAGTATAAGTTTAATTATTATGCAGTATAATTAATCATATTTCAAAACATTTCAAAATATCCAACATTTCGAATGCTGTTGAGCGTGTCTACTGTATTGCTTATTGCTATAGCAATTGGAATGGAATTCCTTTCAGAAGATCTAGCGATCCCGAACCCCATTGAAGTAGTTCTCTGATAATAGATTCCATCCTAAAATCATTCTGTTATTAGTCAATGGAGTGTCTTTAGACATCAATTTACCACACATTACTATGCGCAATAGTAGTTGTAAGAAGGCTTAAGATTGATCCGCACATAGTAATAGTGATGTATATTCTAGTATGTCGTGAATCTGGCCTGGACTGCGATTTTGTCATCGAAGGTGAGACAATGGAAGAGTTCTTAAAAAACGGTGCGGATCATGCAATACAAAAACATGGAATGCGCGCCGAAGACCTCTACTTGAAAGATATCCCTGTGAATCTATTGTGTCATTCATTTACCGAAGAAACCTAATGTAATAGGCAGGTCGAGAAAAAGGCAGGCGACCATGGTAGATAGGATGCCGATAGTGTCGCCCACCTTTATGGTGTTTGTATTGGTTAAGGTCTTTACATATCATATAAAATTCAACCTTTATGGCCATTTCGTTATTAGATCATATAGTAACACATATCCGGAGGTTAGAAAATTTGTATTTTTGCGCGCATTTTAAAGAAGATCATCTAAGATTTTTATTATGCTACCGAATGTCTCAAATACACCCAAGACGTGCCTTGAGGTCAGTCATATTTAACCGGTTGACCTTCAATACCCGTCTGACAACCTTTATTTTGTTCCTCTACGGACGTATGTACAATTGATGCCTGACCACTGGTATAGACAAATAGAAAAATGGATGGATATATTTTTAGATGACGAACCTGATCTAATGGCACTAGAATTAGTGAGGGAATTTAATAAATTGAAAAAAAAGCTCTACGATATTTGTGACGAGGACATGAATGAATGGACTGAGTCCTCAGAGATTTACGTGGGTATCAGAAGTGAGGTCGTAAGAGAAAAGGTGGATATAGTTCTAGACAGTTCTTATCCTGTTGCCAGACCGAACAAAAATGCAAGCGAAAGAAAATTCAAAAGAAAGGTTGAAACTGTACCAGGTTCCGATAAGTTCGTTGAGTCCAGAATCGAAAAAGTAGAACATGACACTTCCGAGGATGTAATTGTATCCGATAAGAACATCAAAATAGTGTCCCAACTTCCTATTAACAATAAGAAAGAAAATATCAAGGTAGTTGCCTATGATGATTACTCGATTACAATTTCACATCTAAATAATAAGGGGGAACAACGCACCCGTACTCTAGACATTCCGTATAATATTGACTCCGAGACTGCCAAGGCGACTTATAAAAATGGAATATTAGAGGTTACATTCGATAAACAATAAATAATTTGATACCAGTTAACATGACTGATTATCATGTCCTGTTATTCTCTTTCGTGTTTTTGCACTCACAAACCTGTTTAATCACACAAAAATATTATTATCCGATCGTATTCATTAGTACCTACCAAAAAACTTGCAGTATTACATAGGATGTTCTGGATGGTCTTATTCGTCTTGGCAAGGATTATTATATCCTAAAGGTATTGAAAATTCTGAATGGTTAAAATATTATTCGAAGGTCCTAAACTATGTCGAAATAGACTCCTCATTCTACAGGATTCCTAACGAATTCATGGTCAAGAACTGGTACGACAGGACTCCCGAGAACTTTCGATTTACTGCGAAATTCTCTAAAATTATAACCCATGACAAGTGACTGTCGGATTTCGATGAGGATCAATTAGGTTATTTCTTCGATTCTATCTCTGAATTAAAGGAAAAATTATTGGCATTACTAATCCAATTGCCTCCCTCGATTGATATCGTTGAAGGCCTAAATGCTCTCAGAAACATTCTTCCATACCTTGACAAAGGTTTCAGGTATGCGGTAGAAGTAAGACATAGATCGTGGCTTCAAGATCTTGCATACAATTTCTTCAGGAACAACGAGAAGTGCCTTGTATGGAGTCAACTTGCAGATATACATACACCTCCTATTGTCACATCCGACTTTGCCTATGTTAGATTAATCGGGGATAGAACTATACCAGAGAAAGATTTTGGGCGAATCCAAATTGGCAGGATTAAAGAAATGAAGAAAATCGCGCGCAACTTCAGGAATGTACTCTGATTGGAGTAACTTATCTGGTGTTAAATTTTCAATTGTCGCCGCAAACAATCATTATGCAGGCTTTGGTCCAGGAACCGTTAACATCTTCAGACAATTGTTAGGTCTAGAGGAAGTGAAGTGGGGAGAAGAATTTGTTACAATAGACGATCTGGGAATAGATGATTCAAGTATGAATAAACGAGTCATCAAGAATAAGCAGACGAGTCTGTCCGACTTTTTGAAATAAAAACTGTTTTATTTTGAACCTTCAGGATGGATTGATTATTCAAATTTCGGATACCCTGGTTCTCAACTTTCTTCCAAATATTTCTTCCAATTGGCTACTTCCATATCAAATCCCTTGAGTTGCTCCTGGAACTGATCGTCAGTAAGACCGTCTGGCCTCATAAACGTCCACGTAGTTGTAGAACCCTCCTCATTAGGAACTACTCTGACATATACCTTCCATTCTAGTCCTGCGCCTACAAATTCATGATCTAATATTCCGAAATCACGAACTTGAACGACTTTCATTCTTCCTTTGCCCGCAATTATATGGTCAAAGTTCCACCAATCATCATCTCCTTTTGTGACTGATTTTATTGCTCCTCCGATCTCCATATTCTTGACATCGGAAAAGAAATCAAATACAAGATTCGCGGGTTTATTTACGGTCATGACTTTGACGATAGCTAGCCTGGGCGACATGCAATTATTTTATGACATCTGTCAGAATAAATATTTATTTCCTAATCTGTGACGACAGTACTCGTAAGAAATCAATCGAAGTTGCGATGGAATTTCGGCGCGCAAATCACTTACCCAATCAATAAGTCCTTAAGGTATTGTTTCTTCTTCTGAAACACCGATTGGTTCTTCTCCAAATGTTTGCGATGACTCTAGTTTTACTCTGTTATCGTCGCCCTGAATCTGTGAAGCGATATTCTGACATGCAACATTCTCTGGCCAGAATCCATCCCACAATCGTTCACTTGTGAGATCGCTTGACTTTTTCCATATTTCTTTTTATGTCCATCTCCACCTGCGAATGCACTGTCAGTTGCAAATGCTGTAGCTCCAATGAGCATTATTGCCATTGCTGCTACGACAACCATACATATACAAGATCACTAACTAACAAGTCATAAGGTTAAATACAGTACTAAAACATTCTATACATTTGTGATATAACTAAGCTTATGGGTAAATATTAATCAAGAAAAACATAACTCGATATTCTGAGATTCAAAGTTCTATCTATCAATAGGCAGGGAACAATAAAAAAATGAAAGTGTGCGGGCTTTTCTTATTTTAGTCGTCGAACTCTTGCGATGACGCTAATGCTGCCGAGTTATCGTCGCCCTGAATTTGTGATGCAGTGTTCTGACATCCGACATTATATGGCATGAATCCATTGCCACATTCATTGACTTGTGAGACTGCTTGACTCTTTTCATAACCCTTCTTCTTGTGACCATCTCCGCCTGCAAATGCACTGTCAGTTCCAAAAGCTGTTGCTCCAATAAGCATTACTGCCATTGCAGCTACTACGAGCATATATTTGGTATTCATTTGGAAGTTTAGCGGGAGTTGTGTTTATCTGCATTAAGAAAAATCGGAGCTCTCAAAAATTTGATATTTTTTCTATTAGAACTAAACGGATATTTGATAGCCAAACATTCAGCTTCTGACCAAGCTCGCTTGAATGGCATTATCTTTTTCGTATGTGGAGGATTGTCCCACCAACCCACAAGACCTTTGCATCTGCCACATCGAAGCCCTGTTCTCAAATCACTTATCATAAAAAACTCTAGCGTCATAGAATCATTCAAAGATCTGTTGCAAATACAATCTTCGGTCCAATGCAATTTAGTATATTATAGCCAATATGGGATATTACATGATGTGATTCATCATACTATTAGAATAGTACTAGGATCAGTTCTAGTCATATCTAGCTGGATTACAATAACCTTTCTTATGTCCATTATAGTGGGGGACGTATTGATTGTAGCAATTCTAAAAATAAGACAATAGAAACAATCCTAAGTCGTATCTGTTGAACTTGTTACTATCTCTGCAGTAGCAAAATTACTAACAATCGAATTAATCTTAATCTTTATATTTTTATCACCGGCCCTTGCATTTTTCACAAAAATTATTAGACCTCCTATACGAGTAACACCCTCCCCGTCTCTACCTGTGTCAGTTATATCTACCGTGTATTCTTTTCCTGTTTCTACAGGTGTTGAGGAGCTTTTATTCTGTCCGTAACTCATTGAATGTCGTATTTTAATGGCATTATAGTAATATGAACTAATGTATATATGCGTTAAATATGCAGGTCCATTTCACCCTTACAACTCAGAAGTGGGAAGCTCATCAATCTAAATTTGTGTGGGCCTGTTGAGTAATGAAGCCCCTATTTGATCATAATCATGCCCATTTTAATTTAATTTCCAGGTAGGATATTTATTTGTCGATTCGCTTTAGCTGTTGGTTTTTGAGATCTATCGCTTTACTCATCAAATAATTGGGCAACGGTCAAATGTGACTTTCTTATACTAAATGAATTAAAGGCAAATATGACGTATCAAGTTTCAATATTTCAAAAATGCCTGGTGTCCTTCTTCTATCACATAATTATACTTAATGTGACATCTAGATGTTTCAAATAAATACATACTAATGCAATTATCAGTAATAATAGAAGGTTCACATAAATATTTAGTTTACATGTTCTGTCTGATTCTATTATGAAATACAATGGGGGAAAGAACTTTTCATTTGAATCGATGTGTCTGGCATTAATAATACAACAGCAAAAGATGATAAATGAATTATTTGGCAAACATTCGACATATGAAAACGTAACTTCTTAATCCATAACTAATTAAATACAAACTGGTAGCATTACCCTTAACCTAATTCTTTATTGCACTATTGACAGAGATTGTGTCTTGACATGGCGATATTTATCAAAAAAGATTTAGATTTCGGTACCCCCACCCCCTGCCTTTGGGTCGCTGTAGGGAATATTAGCAGAATTAAAGATTGAGCTATGTTGAGCCTATTCCCTGCTGAAGATGTGCTTATCAAAGAAATTGTGACATGGCGCGGCTTCATAGATAAGCTTCCAACCGATGATGATAAAGTTGTGTTAACTAAGCTACTTGAGAGTTGCTATGAATATTCAGTCGCTATGAATAGCCAGGCACAAACACATCCATTTCCATCAGAATCTTTGATTATTGCTTTGTTATTGACACAGCATAAAGTTATCAACTATTTGAAATCAGTGATAGCCTCCAAGCAGCCAGTTATTGAAGATGATTAAAGATATAAGTATATCCATAACGACTTCGGAAAAACAAAATCTTTTAGACTCAGAGTTATCATATCATCTAATTTTAAAGTAAAACTTATCTGGTTCTGTGTAGTACTGGATCGATGTTAGTGCTAACGATCAAGTGATAAGTCATCGACTGATTCCAATAATCTCTTGTTTACTAGTATTTGTTTCATATAATGTAGTAATGAATGATGCTGAAGCACAACTCAATCAAAATATGTTGGAATCAATTGCGAATCGAACAAAAGTGTTAACGAGTGCTCAGATTGAGGTTGGGGACATGCCGATCGAGATTTACACAACTGCAGAAGCTACATACGTAGCAAACTTTCGTTCTAATACTGTGTCTGTAATCGATTCAGATACAAATACTGTGATAAAGGATATACATGTTAGAGATGGCCCGAGGTTTATTGATGCATTGGCAGGAGGAGGTGCGGTATACGTAGCAAACTTTCGTTCTAATACTGTGTCTGTAATCGATTCAGATACAAATACTGTGATAAAGAATATAACGGTAGGAGATCGCCCAAGGTTTATTGATGCATTGGCAGGAGGTTCGGTATACGTAGCAAATAGTGGTTCTAATACTGTATCAGTAATTAACCCAGCTAATAATACTGTAATAAAGAATATAAAAGTAGAAGTTAGTCCAAGTTCTATTCATAGATATGGAGGTTCGGTATACGTAGCAAATAGTGGTTCTAATACTGTATCAGTAATTAACCTAGTTAACAATACTGTAATAAAGAATATAAAAGTAGGAGCTAATCCTGGTTCTATTACCACATCTATGAATGCTGTATACGTAGCAAATAGTGATTCTAATACAGTATCAGTAATTAATCCTGTTACTAATACTGTAATAAAGAATATAACTGTAGGAGTTAGTCCAGGTTCTATTTATGGATTTGGAGATACCGTATATGTAGCAAACGGTGAATCCAATACTGTATCAGTAATTGACCTAGTTAATAACACTGTAATAAAGAATATAACTGTAGGAGATAATCCGAGTTCTATTTATGGATATGGAGATGCTGTATACGTAGCAAATAGTGATTCTAATACTGTATCAGTAATTAATCTAGTTACTAATACTGTAATAAAGAACATAAAAGTAGGAGCTAGTCCAGGTTCTATTTATGGATTTGGGGGTGCGGTATACGTAGCAAATAGTGATTCTAATACTGTATCAGTAATTAATCCGGTTACTAATGAAGTTGTGGCTGGCGTAACATTTGTTATTAATCCGTTTGAAGGGGGCCAGATAATTTGCAATGGTCTAGACGCTCCGATAAATCGCTATTTTTATGCGTCATCTGGGGCAGAATGTGTAGCTAAACCAAACAATGGATTCGAATTTAGTAGCTGGACTCAGAATTTGGCTGATAACTCAACAATTACAATAAATGCATCTACAACTTCTGGTTCGCCCTGGACTCCATTGCTTGATATTTTTGGTGTCAAATTTATTGATCCAGCAGCAAATCTCACTGTAAACCGATTTGGTAACTTTACCGCGTACTTTAAAGCGCTTCCACCGCCGGTTCCGGCACAATATTGGGCATCTTTATTTACTGTTGTTGTTACTGCTCTAGTCGGGTCATTACTTATCCCTGCCGTTGTAGGGTGGATAAAATCAAAGAAGCAGACTTCTAGATTAAATTCATTTCATCAACAAATGGCTCTTGTATATGGTGATAGTAAATTGGAAGAGAACTATACTAATCAATTAAACATATTAAATAGAAATATTTCAGATTCGTACGCTGCAGGTAAGATAAGTAATGAGCAATACACGCATCTAAAAAATGAAGTTTCTACAGCATATCAAAAAATCTTCAAGAAAAAAATTGAATCAATCACTGATCCAAATACAGAAGCTATTGGAAAGATAAAAAATGAGATAAGAGATGCTTATTCAGATGGAAAGATAACTGAATTGCACTACAAACTCATGAATGAGAAGATTTCAGATATGTTCAGTAATAAATGAAACAGACGGTGAAATAAAATACGCATTAACTCCAGCCCTAGGAGGCCCAGGCAGCGACAATGATTCATCATCCAACGACGATAGGAATAATGGTGATAGTGATAGTAACGATGAATCTCACGACTCATCTGGGTCTAACAATAATGATGATGAAGGCAATAACTCTAATAGTGACGATGGGGATGGACAAGATACATCATCCAGCGAAGGAGAAGAGGAAACTGAGGATGATTCAGAACAAACAAATCCACTATAAGAACAAATAAGAAACAAAGTCAGTGGGGAATTATCTGCATCTGGAATAGCTCCCACATAGAACCCCTTTTTTTTAGTTTGAAATATAAGACTTCGAAATAACGACTATTTAATGATCTATTTAGAAATGTATGAATACGTATAACTTAGATGCTAAAGCATGTTAAAATGTATAACTAGAAGTTAATATAGTAGAATCAATTTATGAGACTCATTGAGATATGATCGCAGAGATCAAAAGTCTTACGAACAGAAGACTGGATCTGGGCGGACTCACGGTAGTTTCACTCATTATTATTTTTGCGGCACATCAACAAGCGCAAGCGAACTCTGACGATCTTGAGGGATGACATTGACAATGGTATCGACAGCTATCAACAAGGGAGCGATGACGGAAGATCGGCGGGAATTGTAGATTATCCATACAGAAATAGTGATTGTCCTATTCGACATTCGATGGCATATTGTCTTGGTTGGAGCGGTGGATATACAACCAGATTTAATGCACAAAAGACAATTGATGAATCTGATAGACAGAACGGTAATAGAGACAATAATGACAGCGATGATGATAAAAACTAGAGTGGCTCTCGAGTCTTAATAGTCAAGATATGAAAACTTCAATATGGAATATTCTTACAATAAATTATGACGCAAGGTATTAACAGCTATAATATGTAAATTCTATCTTCCGCTAGACTGTAGAGAATTATTGATGACAATATTGAATATTACAGCAAAATATTGATCAACCACTTTTATAAAGTAAAATATATGGTTCCAATGCAATGCTTAAAATTGATTGAACTAAACTTCAATTCATCCTTTAGGTTGCTTTTTTGTTGTTGACATCATAATTCATAATTAACTGGGCCGATAATGCATTTTAGATTAATTTCGCAGCCTGGCAAGTACATAACAAGGGTTATAATGTATGGTCTCATCCTTCAGACAATAAACATGAATACTTTCCTCAGCGATAATAAAACAAGATGAACGTGTGAAGCATAATACTCCACGATATACGTCACAATTTGATTGCAGGATGAGCTTTCCGTCGCATCGCGCATAAGGGAATCCATAAATTAATTAGTTTAAGTATTCACAGCGAACAAAGTATCTTTGGTCCAAATTTTCAAAAGATTCGATAATTCTATATAAATATATTTATTCCATGTACGCTTCGACAAATACCCATTATTATATATACTCCGTTCCGATTGAACGATGATTGAACGGTGATTGATCGGTGATTGAACGATGATTGAACGGTGATTGAACGGTGATTGAACGATGATTGAACGGTGATTGAACGATGATTGAACGGGACCTAGGGATATCTTTTTGAACGTCTTGAACGTTTTGAACGTTCAGCACTAATCAATTATGAGATTGTACGCAAGTACTTATCACTACCGATAACTGCATGTTACACCATTTTAGATCAAATCCGACTATCTATAATATGTCTGGAAAAGATTACGCTAATTTCACTATTCAAATTCCCGTATTTTTCTAATGGTACAATGAATAATATCAAGTACTATTTCGTTTGTCAACAAACCACCGCACTGAATTGACCATAGATAGCATCGGTGATGTATGGATGACTATGATGATAGAATTTCCTAAAGGGATCGATTCAAGAAGAGAGCTTTGATGTGGATGCAAAGGTCTATTTGGTTGATGGAATGGAGTTATAAGGCCACCACGTGCGAAAAAAATAATGTCATTTAAGCAAGAATGGTCTGAAGAAGAAAGTTTGGCTATCAAATATCCGTTTAGTTCTAATAGAAAAAATATCAGATTTTTGAGAGCGAATAGTTATGGGCATCCTGAAATCACTATCATGAACTTTTGTTTATCTGGTTGCTCGTATATGGAAATACCTATGTTTGTCTCTAGGTGGTTAGACAAGGAGCATTGCAATGGACCAAAGGATGAGTTTGTGAATTGAGAAGGCAGCGTCTAATCACGATTTGTAAAGATTACTGATCAGATCTTTCTTTGCTATATCAAATATTGAAGGTATGCGATAAATTATCTTGGATATTAAACGTTAGAATTTATCATATCTAGCCAAAATGAGATTCATATCCACTCTGATACTTTGCTATACCCGTATGGTAACGCATAAAAACTAAGATTGCGATTAGACTGCTTTGGAATCGTTATAGAAATGACAAGATCTAATATAGCATATGATTTACTTCAAGCAACCAAAATTCTTCTAAATCTTTAGGAAATAATAAGGTTCAAGAAGTTAGACAAATCTATTTTCTAATTTGCAATTCGTGTTATTGGAGTGCATCTTACTTTGGGGTTGATGATTTAGAGTCTTTATCTGCACCCTCCTCACACATTATTCACCTGTCATGTATGCAATTCACATAATACTGGAACTACTACCCATCTCAACTGACGAATCATTCAGAATTGAATATAGTCAAATTAGAGGTATCGCGATAGAATTTCTTTGAGCAACGGTATTAGAAAGCGACAACTATTTGATAATGAATGATAAGTACTGCTTTAATTAGCTCAATCATTAACCTAAGAAATACCTTGACTCTTCCCATAAGCTCCAAATATACCAGATTTCAAGACATAAAGCAGTATTGAAGTTGTCAAGTTCGTAGTAACCCAAACACAGCTACGTAACGCAATTCATATTCAAGCAGTACCTAAAATATTATTCAATATTATTGAGTCAAAAAAAAGGAATAGAAAAAAGCCATCGTCTAATTATAATAGCATATATTCTCAATTTGATTTATGTGATATACCACGCAAATAAAACAAGCGTGCTTTCAGTCATAGCTCTAGAATGATATATGAGCGTTTTTCCCCCCTTTTTAAGACTTGTGAATCTCATTTAACACCATAGTCATATACTCTTTGATGTCACTCTCTGTCATTGAAGATTCAACTCCAGTCTTTTCAGTTAACACATCTGAATGCTTCTTTGCGATTTTCATGACTGTCGATTGTAATTCTTGTTCCATATGAGCGGATCCCACACTATGTAGAAATTTTGCTTGTTCATCCAGAGACTTTCTAATAGACAGACGTAATGTTGTATCTTGAGAAACAGTAACTGCTGATGAATATAGACCGGTATATATCAAATAGCAAGATATTCCAATAAACGAAATAGATACAATACCATATGGAGGGTAAGCGAGCCTGTGAAGCCATAGCAGATCCAGATATATAAAAGAGAAGAAAACCGTATGCCGCAATTATCATGTGATTTCTTAAATCACTGCCTTTTCGTAATGTTCTAGCCACCGATAAGAAAGCTGCTCCGAATATGATTCCCGACATAATTCCGGCAAATGAAAAAATAAGTACGTTAGTCATTGCGTCCACATTTTCTGATGGAGTAAAATAACCCAATACGAAAAGTGGAAACTCAATAAGATAGTAAATCATAGCTACGCCCATAATAATCCAAAACTTGATCTTGCCCAGCTTTTTGATATATGGAAATAACATCTTAACTGTACCAATCCAGGTAAGAATATACGCAACTGTAGAAACTATATGATTGGCCATCCCAATCTGACTTCCAACTGACTCGATACTGAACTCCGGAAAGTATGCCACATCAACAGACGTTATTATTTTCTTCTGCTGTGCAAGCATATCAGAATTTTCGGCCAAGCCAGTTATTCCATTGACTATGTACGCAATCATAGATAGTGTAAAAATTAAAATAATAATATTTTTGCTAGAAAATTTATACCACGAAAAAAAAGCCTTGGCTAAGAGAGCCAAGGTTAAAATCCAAAGCCCGAAGCTAAATACGTACACAATATAGAGAGCTATAATATTGTATTGCTGTGTTAATAGTATTAGCAAGATAACAACCGCTATTACAACTGCAAGCGAATACTGGGCAACAGATACGCCTGTGTGTAATTTGCTCAGATGAGGAACTCTTTGTGTAGTCTCCTTGTTGGATTTCTTGATATGGGCCAAAATGAGATATTGAGTTATCGCGAACACTACTGCGATTACTATGAATGTAAAAACTCCAACATTCGAAGAGAGTCGTTCTGGTATGAAATCAGCAACGTAGCCAATCTGAGAATCTACTGTGATGGTAACTATCACAACTACCATAAGCGCAAAAAATCGCTTATTTGGATCCAACCTTGAGAACATAGCTGCGGTCTTCATTTGCCGCTTCCAATCACTTACATTCGTAACGCTATGCCTGTAGAAAAGGCTTTAAGATCTGCTACCACCGATGGTGAGACACTTATTAAATGGTCGTTGGAGGACAACAGCGGAAGATCTTCGCATAAGACATTACAGAATACCTATAAGCCTCGATGTTCTTGTCCCTTAGTTCTGGAAAAGTAGTGCAAATATCGCTTAGGCAAGCTAACCAATAGTCAGTTTTCCACAAAAAATACATATAACTATTATGAATGGAACTGCATAGATTGCGTTGCGCTGTAGATCCAAAAATGATCAATCAGTGCCAATAATTGGATCCGTTCTTTTAGTAGTCTTTTTGATTACGTATTGATATTTCCAATTCAAATCTATGGGAGCAATGTCTCCTGTGATCCAAGCGTCAGTCTAACTAATCAAACCACTTGTGGTGAGAAATCATCATCTTCAGCCAATTCTGAATCCATGGATGAGTTACCATCCAACGATATTGAAACTCCCCTAATTCTTCCAGATATATCACCAACGAGAGAAGATCTAGACAACACTGAACGCGACGATAGCATGGACCCTTTGGATTCCGATAATATAGAAAGTAATGATGAAACCGATTCTGGTAACGATGAAGTGAGCGAAGAAGAAAGTAATGATGATGATTCAGAAGAGAATGGGAAAGAAGAATCTGGCGATACGTCTTCATTGATTCCATTCCCATAGCAATGATATTGATATGATTACAATAACCATTACAGAACAGCTAGTTTGGAAATTACTCCTGGCCATTATCGTTCCTTTTGCTTATTGCTATAGATAACGCGACTAGATTAATTAGTCTCAAATAGGTTTCATAGTATTCGTTACAATCCACTCATGACTATTGATTGATTTCGTGCTGAACATCTTGAGCGTTTTAAAACGTTCAATAACTCATACCTAACCAGTGTTCAATCGTCCATCAAAAAGAGTCATCCATCGCTGATCATTCAAAATGGAATTATCTGCTAAGCTTAATTTCTGATTTCAGTTTTTTAACAAATTTTTGGACAAGAGAAGATACGTCTTCGATGAATTAACAGAATTCAATCTGACGAAAGAATATGTTATGTTACGCTTGAGAGCAGGCATTCTGTGATAATAATATTTTGACTCCCTTCTCCTTCATATGGCTGGTGAATTCGAGACATGTTATTTAATTTGCATGAAATACATCGCCTATTACGCTTTGATCCAAGATTGCCGGGGAAATAACCCATTTGTTAGTACGTGTAAACGGTAAATGGGAGAACCAATTCCTTAGATACCAAAGAGAAAGAGGACGAGATATATAATGAAACAATGTGCCTTTAAGACATATTATTTCTTAGACAGAGAGTATAACAATTACCAAACAATCGCTATTATTATAAGAAGACACTGTGATATATTAAGATTAAATGGCAAAAATACAGAAAAAGAGCCTTGACTCTTCACCGGATGAAACACGAACATTTGAAAAAGGCAAGATTGAGCTTGTAAACCTTGGGGATGTTACAATCGGTCGAGCTATATTGGAACCAGGCTGGAGTTGGGAAAAATGTGTGAAACCCATCGTAAAAACAGATAGTTGCCAAGCACCTCATACTCAGGTACATAGTTTCTGGTAGAATTAGAGTGGTTATGGATGATGGTGCAGAAGAAGAATTTGGTCCAGGCGATGCTGCTGTAATTCCGCCTGGACACAATGCTTGGGTTGTTGGAAATGAACCTCTTGTTGGAATCGATTTTACAGGCCTCAAAGAATACGCCAAGAATTAAAGTAGCTAGACGAAGGTCTTCGATAGAATGTCCATCCTTTTCTTATTTTTGAAACTTGACTTCTAGTCTGACTTTAGTGTTAAAAGACCTGGGGCAATCATGATTCAAAATGATACTAAAATTGACAGGTACGCCTTAGCCGTAAAGAACGTGGCTAGTTAGCTGACAAACATTGCTTTCAATCATTGGAAGTCATATAGTGGGTAGGCAAGTGGAAAATAAATATTGCGTACTTACTCATTAACTGCGAATATCCATGTTAGAATCCTGGAAATACACTCACGGCTGATGGAATAACTAAATTCTCGTCACTTTGGTTAAGAAATGTTTTTACTTCCAATAGTCTGAGACGAATCGATTGTCAGTCATTTGACTGTAAGATTGCTTGATTCGATTCATAATGCCTTATTACATTGGAGATATTCGTTACTGATCACTCTCACCTCTTAAATTTGAGCTTTGACCAGATCTACATCCGCTTCTCAGACCGCCAACTAAAGAAAGGGCTACGCAGACCGTCGTACAACACCTTCTTGCAGACCAATATGGACCAACAGCAATATAAAGCACAACGAGATGATGGAAGGTGCTGAAAGATGATCAGCTTAACAAAATTAATCTTTCAATCTTGTCGATACGTTGGTTGTACTTTCTTCCTCTATCATGATGGCTGACCAATCTCCTAAATCGTTATTGAACATGTTTGGATTTGAAAATCAATCATGCAGTTGCCATAGTAATTGTTCATATAGTCATAGCTATCATCGTCTGTTGGGTACTGGCTAAAGCTAAAAAAGAGCAATAATTTCCCCAGATTTAGTGGCAATAATAATAAGGCGTGATATGAACATCAAAAATTCTAATATCGATAAATGTATATCTCTTTCTATCGTAAAGATGTGAATGGTGTTCAAATGTAGCAAGTGTGGCAGTGTATTTGATGAAAAAAGACGCCTTGAAATACATAAACAAACGCATGACCGAAAGTCTAAGATCCGTGAGTACGGTTCACCTGAATTTAGTCAAGACAGTTTACGGGGTTAATCGTTCAAATCCAGTGAGCGTAGAAGTGGAGACGAATCATAACCAGTATAGGCTATATCTATCTTGATTAATTTCTTCAATTACCACAACTAGGTCAAAATAGGCATATCTTTACAAAAGAGCGTACCAGCAGCTATAATCCGGCTGGATTGCAAAACAAAACGTTTCAGCTCTGAGTAAATGATTAAAATTGAGTTCATTGCGAATCCTCAATTTCCTCGTTCTTTGTTCGCCTGATCGGATTGCTCAGGTCACTATGTGTCAATGACCTAATTAGCATAGCTGAACGTGCTAAGATGAAGAATATTTAAACTTACAGTAGAAGCCGTTCTTCCCTGAATTATTCCATTTGAATCCAAAATCATTGTAGACGTTTTTAGTTGAGCGTGCGACTACCAAATCGCTATTAGGAACTGCAGAAAATGCTGGATTGGTAATAAGAGCTTCTCTATTCTGGTCTGCACCTTTGATTCCCTCTATGTCTAATTCTAATGAATCATCTATTCGCAGCCATCTACGCTTCCCTTCGACGCCGAACTCAATCGGAGATTGTTTGATGCCTAATATTTCCCCGAATAGATTCTTTGCTGCTCCAAAGAAACCGCCAGATTGTCCGGAGAAAATTTTAGTAATGGCATCCAACTGTTCAGCCGTTGCCCGCTGGTCAATATACATTACAACTTTCCACTTTGGGCCAGTCAGCATGTTTCCAGGGGTATGAAAGAAAGCTACCACATTCAAATCATCTAGACCAATATTAGTAAAGTTTCCTCTATTGATATGCCATGCTGGAATTACATCACAAAATCCTTCGTCTGGATCAGCCATAAATATGCATGGACAAATTACATCACAATTACAACCTTCAAAATAATCGCCTTCAATTTTCCAAGAAGGAGACGACAAGTTCGGATCAGGTTGAGAAGTGGCTGAAGAAGACATAGTAGATTTATAATACTACGTAGAATATAAGATTTTATCTACATTATTAAATGTTTAGCAAAGTCACGCAACTATGATCATAACCCCTGCATTCTTTTACACATCATCCTTGCTAAACACTGTTCCATAGTGGAACCAGCGGGCTTATTGAGGATCATATTTTATAGGTACAATCTGCAAAACTTAATCGCGAACGTGGATTGACACATGAAGTTGGGAATAATGTTAGTAGAGATTGTATTATAACGGTTACAGATGCTGTTCTGGCAATGGTTATGATTTTGCTAGTATTGGAAATTGTTGTACCTTAGCTCTCTCATTCAGAAGCTGCAATAGAGCTTCCCACTTGACTAGTTGAGTTGCTACCAGGTGTTTGGAGTTATGCAACAAATTTCATAATCTTCGGTTTTTTTGGATCTTTTTTGATAGTATGTGCTAGATTAGTGTTTATCTGCGTTAAGCGAAATCGGGCTCTTATCCACATTTAATTTTTTTCTCTTAGAATAAGTCGGATCCAATGTAGGTCTAAGCATTCCTCGTAACGTCAGGGTCGTTGCATGGCTTTATTTTTTCGTACGTGATGGTTATCTCATTGACTATCAGAACGTGACTTCTCATGCATCGAAGTTCGGTCCCTGATCCGTGACTCAGAAAAACTTCTAATATATAATGAATGAAATGAAAGTAGGATGCGCTACCGGAATGGTCTCAATTTGGGATTACCAGGGACTAAATACAAATTTGAACATCATTCGAGGATAAATGCTAGTGGGTTTCTAGGGAATGATATAGCCATCATAGGACCGCTGCTCCGATTTCCTTTTTTTAATTTATTCTAATGCCAATTGAAAACCATTTGGCAAAATTAATGCATTAAAAAAATTCTATTACCAATGCTCTATCGTTGGGCGGCTAAATAATATTGTGTTTAATCGCACAGAATTTGTGATAGTAATGCCTAGGACGCCCGCTACTTACTATAGCATGGTCGTTTGTGATCTGCCCTCCACAAGAGATGCAAAGTCCATTCTGCTTAGTTTCGATTATTCTAAGGATTCGACTTATTTTTTCGTTAGGGTTAATAATTAGTGGAAGTATCAGATCAGTGAGTATCAAAGTGGAAGCTAATGAGACTTGTTATATATTAAAGTAGATTGAATACACAATATATTTTGAGTAACATTGAAAGAGAAATTACTAACGTTATTTAATCCAGTTGCCACCATCCATACAGATTGTAGAAGGTATAGAAGCCTTAAAGAATATCATTCCATGACTTGACAGAGGTTTCAGATACGCTGTAGAAGTAAGGCATAGATCTTGGTTTCAAGATCTTGCCTACAACTTCTTCGCGAACAATATGGTGTGTCTTTGATGGAGTCAACTTGCAGAGATACATACTCCTTCGATAGTCGCTTCGGATATTGTCTATGTAAGATTCATTGGTGACAGAAGCACACTAGAAAAAAATTTCGAGCAAATTCAGATTGATAAAATAAAGGAAATGAAGAAAGTCGTACGAAACTTCAAGGATGATAGTAACGAAGGAAATTTATCAAATGTTAAATTTGCTATCATTGCTGCAAATAATCATTACATCGGCTTTGGTCCTGGTACAGTAAATATCTTCAGACAATTGTTGGGTCTAGAAGAAGTAAAATGGGGAGGTGCGTATGTTTCAAAGGATGATCCTGGTGTAAGTTGCGATGGGAGCAAGAAAAATTGCGCGACTGGAAGCAAACGGGCGAGTCTGTCCGACTTTTTCAATTAGAAACAGGAAGAATGGTGTGGCTTCTAAATTGGTCATAATATTCTCAACACAAGCCATATCATTTTTTCGGTGAGACGGAGGTCGGCGAATTGCCGATACTTCATATTTAAGGTTTGGAGGCACAAACGCACATTGAAAATCTATTTTCAATGATGATGGGAGATGACGAGTCTCCTAATACGACTTTCCGTCAAATACAATAATATTAGATTTCAAATAAACTTTGTGACAATTGAAAATATCTGAACTATGTAAAATGATTGAAGATTCGATTCAATCTGGAAGATATCCTTTGGATCAGGAAACTGAAAAACAGTTGGCTGGGCTAGTACAAGTAATCAATAGATCTTCGTCAGATGACCTCACGGAGAGTGATATCAGAATAGAAGTAAGGTTACAAGATCTTTATGTACTGAATAACTATATTCAAACCATCCAACATCTACCAGGAGTCATCGAAATTGATGCAATAGATTCCTTTAAGATGCTGAGTAGACGTGCTGGAAGAATAGAGAAATCTAATATTTCATTTCATTCACCGAACTAGAACACCGTTGTTTCATAGCAATTATCAAATATTTGGTATTTAGGGTGGAGAAATACTATTTTAATCCTCTTAGGGCTTATTTTGCCAATCGCAATCGAACCTTCAGTGTACTAATACTGTTCAAAGATTTCATTCATTTTTCAAATATAGTCTAATGAATTCTTGATATCTGTTAGAGCTCCCTTCTTCCACTGGCACGTTCGGTAGAACTGTCTATGTAAGATTAAGAAAATAAAGCGTTAGTGCAGAAAATTAGATGGGTCTGAAGAGGATCGTATGCAGTTAAAGCATGAAAGTTATCCTCCTATTGTATGCATCAAATTTAAGGAAGGTTTTAATGAGTTTGTCTTGATGATCTTAATTATCCCTTCAGGCTTTTTCATTACATTTTCTGTAATTTTCTTCTTAATATAATAATTTGTCTTGCCGCTTCTCAACATATTTCTAAGATCATATCCTGGGTTTTCAAAGAGACATGTTAACAATCTGCCATCTGAAGTTAGTCTCATTCTATCACAGCTGGCGCAGAACGGTTCACTCATTGATGGGATAAATCCAATTGCCCCCCTTCCATCACAAAATGAAAAAAGTGTAGCAGGATCGGATTTATGGTTTTGATTGTAATACTTAATTGAATTATTCTTGTGGTCCATATCATTGGTATCGCTGATGTCGCAATTTGGGCAATCATTTAGAGGTACGATCCCGCCCAGGTTTCTAGTTATCAGATCGATCATTTCTCTTTTGGTATAAACCAAATTTGACTGCCAAATTCCGCTCCCATCTAATGGCATAAATTCTATAAAACGTACTATGTGTCCAGTATCCCGTGCAAAATTAGCAAAATCAACAATTTCATCGTCGTTCCATCCTCTTATTACCACAGTGTTAATTTTTACATTCAAGCCAACCCTTTCCGCAGCATTAATGGCTTCAATGACTTTGTTAATGCTATTTATGCCAGTTATCTCTTTGAATCTCGCTGGTCTAAATGTGTCGAGACTTATATTTACACCTTCAAGTCCAGCAGCCTTCAACGCTCTGGCTTTTTTTCCAAATAATACGCCATTCGTTGTCATGCTAATTGATTTAATACCTTTTATCTTGGTCAATCCAATTATGAGGTTCTCTAAATTTGGTCTAAGAAGTGGTTCTCCTCCTGTCAGTCTTATTCGCTCTATACCAAGATCTGCAAGAATAGAAACAAGTCTAGCGATCTCACTATAATCTAAAATATTATGTCCATCAAACCATCTAACTTTTTCTCTTGGCATGCAATATGTGCAACGCATATTACACTTGTCTGTCACCGAGATCCTTAGTTTTTTTCCAATTCTGCCAAAACTATCAACGAGTAAATTCTTGACCTCACGATCATCATATCCATCTATTTGTTGTTGCTTTCTCCTCTCCACTTCCCTTATTTCCTTCCCATTCGTCTTTTTAATTTCATACATTTTGATAACCTCATTTTTAGCCTTTAATCTACTTCGATATCTGGTAAATCATTTTTCTAATCTTTGGATTTGTTCCAGAAAATAGCGCTTCCATCCTTTAGGTAATGCATCAACTTTCATCGCACGTCGCATCATTTGGAGATCCTCCCTCTCAATTGAGTATAATCGCACTATGTCGCTGATAGTAATTCGATTAGGGTCTTTTGTAATTTGATCTATCGAATCACCTGTTGCGACTTCTCCCTCCTTTGAAACCTTAAAGTATATTCCTGAACGGCCGCTAGCCAGAAACTTTTTGATGACATCCATGCGTCCAAATTTTATTCCAAGTTTGTAACACGGCATTCGTGGCTGTGTTGCAATAACAGTGGCAGATCCTATTCGAAAAACATCCCCTACGTTAATCTCGTTCTCCATCAGTCCTTCTACTGTAAGGTTTTCTCCGAACATCCCATTTGGCATCGCTAAGTCGGGAAAAACACTGTGCCAATATTCGTAATGTTCCACAGAATATGCATACACTGCTTTATCAGGTCCACCATGCACTGTTAAATCTGCTTGTCTGTCGCCCTCAAGATTAAGCGTCTTCAACCTTATACGTCCCTCAACTGGCTCCTTGAAAATACCTGTTGTTAATTTCTGTCCCTCAAAATCTATGTCTCTTGGAAGTGATACATTGACAGAAAGTATTCTAGCCGTCCTCTAAGTGCCTCCTATTGATGGGTATTTTCAACACAGGTATACTATATCATGGATCTTTAAGTATCTTTTACTTGTCTCTATTCTCAAGTTCGTCTTTTCATGGTTGTCAACTCAGACGTTGAGTCTCGAGTTTCTGGCCACCACTTGAAAATTAATGAATCCCTAACAAAGAGAAGGGATAAATGATGCTTCTCCCTGTACACTGTGATGAAAGGCAATGAGACAGATAAGAAACAAGAAATACCTCTGTCGTTCCATGAAAGTTTAGACTTCAAAGATATCTGTCCTGTTTGGTCATTCAAACTAAAGTCTGGATTTGATGAACAAGACGTGAAGACTCTTGTTCATGATTCTAAATACTGTATAGTCGGTGAAGCGTGGGGATATACTGGAAGACAGGCAGGATATTATATAGCTCCTTTAATTCCAATTGTAGGATGCTGGGAATGTGTAAAATTAGGAAGAGAAATGGGCAAAGTTGCTGAAGAATTCGGCCCCTTTGCTGCCCCCGACCATCTTCGACCAATAATTTACTATTTTGTTAAACATTGGAATTTGAAGCATTCAACGATATCTTGGAAGTCAAGACGAGTAGAAATTTGGAACAACTTGAAGATCAGTATGCATTTCAAAGGTAAAAAGAAGTAAAGCCTTGCTCACTCTTTATTAAAGTAGCAGATCGAAATTAGTCCCACCTAACACGAAGAGATCGATCTATTACATAAGAACTATTCCCATTTCATCGCCCAAAATCAAATTCCCATTGGAAACACTCGCATTGATTACTCCATAATGCCTTATGTGCTTTATTTACTCGTCACGTTTACCAAAAAATTGTAGATTACATATCCGCCTACATCCTCGTCAGCACTAGTAGGATCCCAAGTGGCAGCAGATAAAAGAACGTATATCCCGTCATCTAGCGTTATTCGAAATGTACTGGTATAATTTTCAGCTGCACCTCCCAACCCCACGGCGTGCAGTTTCATGATACTGTGTGCTTCTACAATAGCCTACATTCCTGTATTAGCGAGAGCACTTTTCTTGCGAGACATTCGTTTACCGGCATATTGTGGCAGTAGGATTAATAACGCAATTTCAACAAATTGTAATTAGCGTATTAGGAAAGGATAGTGATGGGGGTAATCTGCAAAGTGATGTCATCTAAAATTTAGTTGCCCAGCTTTGATTTTTGGATTCTCATTGCTCTAGGATAATAGTTTGGCCCTGAGACTACCTAATTTTTCCCAGAGTGTGAAGACCGATTTGTTGAGTTCTGTCACTAGCCGTTACTTATATTGGTTCTTTCTTTTTTTTGTATTTCACTTATACCTGATGTAATCTCTTCCACGTTTCCTACAACTAGAGGTTTGATAAAATTGAATCCTTTTTTTCTATAATGCTTTTACCATTGGTTGATAAGATAAATGTGGCCAAAGGCGTCATCTCCGGATAGAATCTTGAACGTACTGGGTATTGTAAATTAAGAGTAAATTAATCCACCTTCTAACTATTCCGGTTGAACCATTGACGGAATGCTGTCATTGATTAGAAGATATGTGTAAAACTATTAACTTCGGAGAATAGGAAATACTAAGGAACAATGACGATAGAATAGATCAATTAGAAAGTCATGTATGAATATATTGAAGTTTGGTGACTTAAGGTTTTATCTATACACCGATACGTCAGTATTATGCACGTGTTCAACATGAAAATCGAGTTGAGTAGGCGACCAGGGGTTGTTTTAGCTAGATTTTCTTCCCCCTGGCCGTCCAATTGCTCGGACATAGGTTGGGCTGAAACTCACGCCTATTCTTTGTGAGTCAAATCAGATACAGTATAGACATAATAACCGTTTGCGGAACAAAGTTAGTTCATTTCTCTGTTGATACTGTATTCAAACTAACTCAAGTGATTAACTGGAGTCAGTGCTAAATATATTCTGGCTATTCATGTCACTACTATTTCTAACATATTCGTTGGTAGTATGTAGAATCGAGGGATAGAAGTTCGATCATTATCGCAATCCACTGAGGTGCTAACAAATTTTCGGTGCTTTCCCCTTTCTCACCACCATCTTTTTTGCTAAAGTTACTTTAATCACCTGCTTAATTTCGGATAAGAAACTCTTCTCGTAGGAAGTTCTACGTTATATGAATCTACCACCCGTCATTCATTGTAAATGAATATTTACTGATGGGGCAGATCTCTAGCTGTGGTCAATATCGGCCTTATCCAATTGCAGCAATATGATAAACTCGGACCCGCTCCGAGTGATGAACTGATACTTAAGCATCTGAAAAGTCTCTTTCATAAAGCGTCTGATATATATGGCGCGAAATTAGAGATCGTCTGCCTACCTGAACTTTGGTACACTAAAGTAGTTAGAGATTTTGAAAAAGAGTTCAAGGTCATCATCGATGCAGCTAGGGAATACGACTTCACGATAATACCTGGGGCATTTAAAGAAAAAATTTGTGACGATACTTTTGTGTCATGTCCTATTGTTACCCCAAATGGAAGCATATTAGGAAGGCAACTCAAAATTCATTTATTTGGCGATCAAAGGAAGACGCTAAAACCAGGCTCAAAAATGGAGGTCTTTGAAATTGGTAAACTTAAGTTTAGTGTGCCTATTTGTTATGATTTAGTGTTTCCAGAGATAGCAAGATCTGCTGTTCGTGAGGGTGCAGAGTTACTCTTCTTTCCATCAAAAATACCAAAAACAGGTATTAATCCCTGGCATTTGTATTTGCAGGTACGAGCCCTGGAAAATAGAATTCCTGTTGTCGCCTCGAATGTGTGCGGAGGTATATTTGGTGGAAGGAGTATGATAGTGGACCTCAAGTATGACAGGAGCACCGATATTGCAACCCCCAAAATTAAGACTGGAGCAGCTGTTAGAGAGCAAACAATAATTGTAGATATCGATCTAAAGAGATCTAGGCAAATGCGTCAAAGGAGGTTTGCTGATTCGTTCACTATCTAAAGGGGATTATCATCAGGGAGGTTTATTTACATTGATTAATGCTTCTGTATATCATCTATCATCACAATTATTGCAGGTAAGTTTCTCTCTTTCCAAAAGTGGGAATTATGTCATATTCAGAATGAAAAATAGTAGTGAATTGGATTCATAGTCTGCAGTAGCCTCTAATGCATCCCATCTTTTCCTTGATTGGGTTAGCTCATAATTCCGCCTTATTCCCTACCTCAGCTGCTTTGTGGTCCGTGCGTGCAAGCGTCATTCGTTTTATCAGCCTTACACTGATCTTCACTAGGCTTAAATCTGATTATGTGCTAAATCTGTGGTGCATTGATTGCAATTATTATTGAGCTTTTATATTGTAAATCAACTTGTAATTCTTATTCCTTATTTAAGAGGCAATATAATGCGTCACATTATAGGCCACATTATGGAGTTAATTCGTTGGATATCTAAGGACGGCCAGGAGTATGATAGACCTCAAGAAGCAACAAAATCTAAACAAGCACGGTGAGAGTAGTGATTTGAACCCAAAATATCATGTAATGGTTGTAGATGACAACAAGGACATACTCCGAACGCTAAAGCTGGGATTGGAGGATAGTGGATTTTCAATAGAAGCATACTCTGACCCCCTTACTGTTCTTTCAATCTTTAAGACCATTTATGGTAACAAGGATGAATCACCTGTTCACATGCCGTATGACCTGTTGCTGATCGATGTAAAGATGCCCGAACTCAATGGGGTGGAATTGACAAAAGAAATCATGAAGCTAGCAACGAATGCTAATGCGATCCCTCCACCAATTTGTTTCATTACAGCATTCGATGAGTATTACGAGATCCTTATGGATTTATTTCCGAATAATAAACATGACTCTGATATCTGTCTGATCCACAAACCAATTGAAATTGAGAATCTTACGACAAGACTAAAACACGAGATCGCGTTGCACAAGTAACTAGATGTGGCCTGATTGATGTTTTTCTGTGAGATTCAGAGTAATTTCGTCCCGACAGTCTTCGTCATAAATTTGTGAAAAACGTGCAATGTGCATGGCTAATATGCTAAGTATATCACTTTCTTCATAACATTGAATACAAAAGGACAAACTAGGATCGGCAGATGCACTCGAGCCAGGTTCATCAATTCGGACGACTTTACTTCGATGGGGTGTCTGCAAATAAAATCCTTGAGGAAAAAATGACCTGATTTGTTCAGTAATGTTGCATTACCCTTATACATGATAACATCAGATGCTGCTTTATACATTGTCGCTTCTCTTATTCTATTTGCTGATGATGCCCGCATCATAGGACTACCCATTGACTTAAGTTGATTTCATAATGTAAGATTCATAACGGGCCTGGCCCGGTGGGTATGATGAGTCCTACTATTCCAGAAATCACCCAAATAATCAGAGCTATTATGAATGCCCTTAACCAACCGAAACTATATAGAGCCTTCAGCGCGAGGAGCCATACAATACCCCCGGCTACAGCAGCCAGGAAGCTGTGGCCAAAAATGAAGTAGACTACGCTATAAACCACCGAACCTATAAGAGCAGCCCCAAAGGCATGCTTTATTCCCTCTTTTTCTCCAAATAGTTTAGTTACAATGTAAATTATGACTGTCGAAATTACAAGTCCTATGACAAAGAGAACTATGCTCCATAAAGTATCTGCCATGTTTAAGAGGTCATATCAGCTTGTTTTTATATCAACCGTATCAACCATTTGCTGAACTTTCGATAGATGGGCCAAAAAATGGAGCAAAGACAATGACTGTTAACGATTCGAGTCCAAAGTATTCTGTTAAAAGACTTTGTGCCAAGGAAAAGATTACTTTATAAGCATTATTTCAGTATTACTCTTGGCAATTATAAATGAGAACACTAGACGACTATATACCCATGAAGGAAAATCGGTCCAACCTTGCGAATTCAGGGAAAAACAAAAAAAGATTGGGGGGGTCGGTACCAAAAAGATTTTTTGGTCATCTTACACAGCGCCTAGGGTAATATTGTATGATATCTTGTAAGAAGCGGTGATGTAACTTTAATGGACTAACCAAAATCCGCTATGCCGATCCGGATCTCGTCGACACGAATATAATTTCGACAGGTCCATTTCTGCGATTGTTCACCCGCGTCAAATTAGGGGGTCAACTACTACTGTCTCTCAATTATATGCGAATAATGAATGGACGAATATTACAAGATGAAAGAGGCAATATTAGAATATAAGATAAATCTCAAGAAGCCCCTCTGAGGGACTTGCAAAGAGAAGAATATATAAAATTCGCACCGAGATCACCAAAAACCGAAAAAGATAGCTTTCATGATCTAATCCAAAAGATAAATCGGCGGTATAGAGGATGTTCCGTCATATGACCAATCGATCTTGATTTGCAAGCGGGAGTTGTCGGTAAAAATCAAAAAATTAGTTAGTACCCGCATTTTATGACGTTACGGTTTAATGACCTCGGCACAATGGCCAAGAACGAGCTCAGATCGTCATGCTTATTTAAAGCTCGCACATTACAGATTGTCACATCACTTGACACAAAAAAAGTGTGCTAGGTGTAGCGTGGAATGCTATGTTACATATTCTTGCGAGCATACGGACCAAAAAGATATGTGCACCGAATGCTATCAGTACATTCATTGGATTGACATTATCGACATTGTGTAGTAAGAAGTATTTAGAGAATAAATTGAGTTCAGGTCAGAGCTGTCTAAAAACCACTTAAAATATCATATGTAACGAAGACGAGATCTTAATTCTCCCTCAATTTGAGCAATCGATAAGCGTTACACCATCTGTTTATCTCTTACCAATAAGTCGAGTTCTTTCTCCCTTAATTCCTGCATAAATTATCTCTGCTCCTTGGATGACCAACGCCACAACCATAACTACCACCACTACAAAAATCCCGACTTGTTGGTTAGTGAGTACGAACCCAGCCAATACAATACATATTGCTCCTGTTGCTATACGAAACATTCGCTGTGATTGACGCGGAAAAGACTTTCTAATTCCATCTATTACGCGTATGGCCCCATTGAAGAGTAATGCTAATCCCACAATCAGAACTAGAAATTTTATGCTATTTTGAGGGAAGGCAATAGTGATAATTGCAAAGAATAGTATAACCGCGCCGATCCCAATATTTATCATCCTTGACCTTCTCGAAAGATATTCTGTCCCAATTCCACTTGCGATCCTCTCTACTCCGACCGTGAACAGAACTATAGCAAAAACAATCATTGCTGTTATGGGAGCAAGTTTCGGTACTACAATAACTGTTATTGACAGAATAATGGCTGCTGATCCTATGGCAATCTGAAGAATTCTAAGCCATTGGGACCGGGCTGATACCTCCTTCATAATTTTATAAAGGCATTGAGTGGCCATTAATAATTGTATTCCCTATATGATTGAGAAATCAAACCGAATTCACTTCTCTACTACCATGTTATTACTATTGCCATGAAATAGGTCTCTAGATTGAACAACCAAAGAATGATGGATTCAATGGCTTATTTGAATATGTCATTGAAATTTTAATTGGTTGAAGTGCATGCCACAATAATGGATATATGACGAATTCAATTCATGTACCTTGATGTCATTACCGTAGCTTGGAATTAATTGTTTACTCCATACACTGCATTCAATTAGCTAACAGTCAACTGTATCGATCCTTTAGGAATCCTTTGATAATCTATCTTTAAACCCTGTAGGTACTATGTTTGTTTCCCTTCCAGAGAAACCTGCAACGATCATCTGGATACCAATTATGATCAGCGCTATTCCTATGAAGAAGCCAGCAAGTACCACTCCGAAGGCTGGAGATACTAAGATCATTACTGATATGATTACCGCAAGAATGCCTACACCAATGCTAAACCCTCTAGACCATCCTTTAAGCTGTTTGTCAGTGAATCCATGAATAATCCGTGCGAAGCCGTCGAACATCAATGCGAATGCCAGAAGGAATATCAGGAATAATGTTGCACCGACAGGGAAAGCTAAGGCAATACCAGCAAGAATTATTACTATAACTCCTAGACCAACTGATGCCCATCTAGACTTGTGCTGGATAAAAATACCACTTATGATTTTTTCAATACCGACGAAAATTAGCACCACTGCAAGTAGGATAACAAGTGAAATCACGGTTAAACCTGGGAAAAACAACGCTGCTCCTGAGACAATTATTGCAAGAATACCTAATCCAATCTGTGCTGCCTCTTTTCCAACCCGGCTCCTTTACTGAACTCATCTTTTAATTTACGTTGCATATGCATTCAGGACCTATTTAAGTAAATAGACAAAACAATATGATAGATTTGTCTAGATCTATTTCGCCAATTGATACCAAATCTAAATATTGGAGCATAGGTCCTCAGTTTGTTATATTGCAGAATCCTGAAGCAAACATCAAGCTGCTGATTTCCACAACTGTCATAGGGATCTTGTAGCAAAAGGGACCATCATATACCAAATTGGAAATGAATTAGTCCCCATTATCATCACCGATGTATCCTACTATTATTTCTCGTTTACTGCCTCATCCATGAGAATGACTTCTCGTTTACTGCCTCATCCATGAGAAAGGAGGCTTACGACACTTGATGAAATTGAAAATTAGAAGATGCTCCGAAACTCAAATAATGCTCATTCCTCAAATTACTTCCTGGATCAGATTGGAAACAAAAGCTAGGACCCACGGCAATTTAGCAAGACACTGCCTAATGAGAGAAAAAGTTACCTCTAAAGAAATTTTGAGAGCTTACAAATAGCAATTACAGCAATCTATCAGATGATAAATAGCTAATTAATACTGTATCCGATTTATCAAAAACAATTTATACACCCTCGATCCCTCATGTAAGTAATGAGTGATTTAAGGGTTCCAGGGTGGGTTCGTGCCTCTCAAATAGGTTTGGGAGTGCTCGCTATAATCATATCTATATCGCTTCTTGTTATTCCAGGAGCCGTTTTGACTACAATTATCTTTATTATAGGAATCCTTTTGCTAATTGTAGGTATTGAAAGTGTTATCAGTGGGCTCTTTGTAAAGAGCAAATCTCGTATGGCGAGTATCGGTTTAGGAATCTTAGTTATCATACTCTCACTAATAGTAATTGCATTTCCATCGGCAGTAGGCGTATTTGTGTTAATACTTATCGGAATTGTACTCCTTATAGATGGTATCTCAAGACTTGTGCATGGATTTGGAGACAAAGAGCGCCGAGGCTGGTCAAGAGGATTCCGTATTGGTGTAGGAGCTTTGGAAATTGTCCTAGGCATCTTGATAATGGTTTCACCTGGATTTGGAGCTGCATTCGTAGGCCTCATAATCGCAATAGCCGTGCTGATAGTCGGAATAGAAATGGTTATTGCTGGAATTAAAGGAAGAAGAATGAGGCTGCCGACCTCTGGACGGTAATTATAAAAATAGACTATTGACACTCTAGATCCGTTATGAGGTCATGAAACTAGTGATAGAAGCTTTCGCTGATGTACGCTGACCTAATTTTTACATTAAGGGTTCATCCTGCTCATTTTTGAATTGAATCGCTATTTTTGTTGTTGAGAGCGCTGCCAACTAATCCAGAATTTAACATATACTGTAAAGAACTAATTCTTGTCTATTGGACAGTTTGGTAAGGTATCTCCGATTTGTGGGGGGTGCGTATTCCTCTCCCAATTCATCATAGAAAACATTGATGTGTAGACCCTTAAATGATCCATGCATGTCAATTCATTCAGTTCTCTCCTGAATGTCCAATAAATTGAACTCTTTCAAGAAATCTGTCATGACATCCTTCGAAATATCTTCAACCCTGACCTCTCCAGCCATAACTTTTTTCAAGCTATTTACTATACGAAAGAATCGTTCTACTGTCATAACCAAACCATAGTAATCACGAACTCTTTCCAAAGTTGTTTCATAATGTTTACTAATACCTGACGCTGTTGCATCTGAGATAAGAATTACATCATATCCGATATTAAAAGCGTCTCGCAATGACGTTTCTACGCATATTGATGTATCGACTCCGCAAATAATTAGGGTATTTATTCCCTCGCTTTGTAACCAGACCCTTAATTCGGTATCTTGAAAGGCAGAGTCTCTTCGTTTAATGACGACATGATCAGAATCTGCTGGCTCGATTTCATCAATAGTTTTCGCATCCCATGTTCCCCTTACGCATATAGGTACTTTTAGTCGTTCTTCTCGCGTTACTGGAAGCAGTCTGTGAACTCGAGTTAAGAGATCTATACCACTGGGTTCTCTAATAGCTTCGGTATAAAAAACAGGAATTAGATTTGCTCTACAATAATCTATCAGCTCCTTGGTTTTGGGTATGATTTTTCTATATTCTTCGGTATTCATTCCCAGTAGCTCGTAGGATCCTCCTTTGCTGACAAATCCGTTTTGCATATCGACTACCAATAATCCAAAATTAAATGCATATTTACCAAGCTGAACTTCGAACATTTGAAGAAAATTCTCTCGAGGTGTTTATAAGGGTATTGTCAGTGCCGTGTTAAAGTGGAAGATAATTTCATTTGTCTCTATCTATTTCATCTATTTAGAGCTTTTTCAAGATAAAGTAGCCTAAGTGCTTCGAAAGTTAATCTCACCAATAATGGTAAAGATAAATGAAATGGAATTACGTTGTATAACTAGATCGGTTTAAGAGATGAGGATATAAGATGCTTTCCTGCAAGAAACGGATGGTCGTCACAACTGCTTTTGTTCGGCAATATTCAGTGCTCTTACCGCTGGCCCACGCATAAGTACTACAAGTATTGTAGCTACAATTGCCAAGACAAGACCCACAATGAAAACAATATTAAAAGCCGAAGGGCTCGGGTACTGGCCGGTAACACCGTCCACCTCAATTGGTATCAGAATAGATGTTATGATAACAATTGCTATTACAGGGCCTATAGCTCCTCCAATTATTCTCATATCACTGGTTGCAGCGGAGGATATACCTGTTAACTCCATTGGAGTTAGTGCTATGATTATGTTAATCAGTGTGACAGGCAAAAGTGCAGCACCTATTCCAAATAGAAATAGTGAAGCTGTAACGTCAGCTGACGTCTCATGGAATATTGTAGCGAGCAAAAAAGATACTGACATTATCACCATGCTCGGAACGAGCAATTTTGTATTAAGTCTACGTTTCTTTGCTAACAATACTCCAAAGACTGGACCAAATATCAATACTGCCAATGATAATGGGAGCTGTAACAAGCCCACAAGGTCTGGATCTAATCCCAGACCCGATCCTTGAGGTGCAGCACCTAATTGTGGAATAGCTGTAATGATGATATATTGTATGATACCAAACATTAGCATTGCTATATTCCCGGCAAATATAGGTGGCGAAAGTAATAACTTCAGAGGCACTAGTGGTGATTTAGCCCTTTTCTCTACTAGAATGAACAATATAAGTGAAATAACTCCTATAACTAGCGGCACGACAAATCCCAGTGGATTTTCTGATAGAGAGCCGCTGTTAGTTATTGCTATTAGAAATGATACTAGTGAAACAGACATGGTAATTATTCCTTTGATATCCAAACTTAATCTGGCTCTCTTCTTATTTGCTCCATTCTTGTCGATGACGCCATCCTTTCTACCAGGATCAATATTATTAGGGCTGGAAGTACCAGGTTCCAATATCTTGGCAGATTCATCCACTGGCAATACTCGCCAGCACAAAAAGAGTAGAATGGCCGAAATGGGTGCACACATGAAGAATATTGATTGCCAACCAATAGAAGCCACTATTATTGGTCCTAATACAACACCTATTGCCATTCCTCCTGAGTATGCAGAAGTTACAATACTCTGTCCAATTGAAAACTTTCCTTTTGGAAACTGATCCCTTATTATTTTCAGAGCTATTGGTGTATTAGCAATAGCGATACCCTGAATTGCTCTTATAGTCAATAAAGTAGAAATATCTTGACTGAAACCAGCAACTGCGGTAGCAGCAGTATAAATTACCATCATAAGCACCAACATTTTTTTTGCTCCAAATATGTCACTGAATTTCCCTATGAGGATAGTCATAACCGCCCCGGTTATCATGTAAATCGACATAACCCATGAAGCAAGGGCTTGATCCACATCCATATCTTCACCTATGGCAGGAATAGCAGGTGATAGAGAAGTATGCATGAAGAGGATGAGTAATGTAGTTCCAGTTAGTATAATGGCCGACTTCCACGCGGCAAAAGATATTTCCTCAGATTTAGTGGCCGTACTGCTATCGTGTGCTGTTGATATGTCGCCGGTTAAGAAGGTATAATATATTAATCTTGTGTCAAGGTTGCAGGCCGGCGAGATACTTATATAGGACCGCCTGATGCTGTGGTACTAGAAGAATAAAAATAATGCAAATTTTGAGGACCCCACCTTGGTTGCGAATGCTCCAGATTGTACTGGGTTCGATTTCTGTTTTGTTAGCTGCGATTATCTTGTTTGTTCCAGGGTCCTCTATTTCAACGACTGTTCTTATTTTATCTATCACTTTACTAGTCATAGGTATTGAAAGAATTTGCTTCGGAGTGGTTAGAACAACAACCTCTACGGCAACTACCTCAACTACGACAACTATGACAGCTGGCAGCAGCCACTACAATAAAGCCATCAAAATACAACTCTTCAAGAATTGCGAATATTGCGCTAGGACTTTTGATCATCGCCCTATCAATTGTGCTAATGGAGTTTCCAGTATTTAGTGCAGCTTTATTGATAGTTTTAGCCGCAATAGCCCTTCTAGTTATTGGAGTTGTTCGCATTATACATGCGTTTAGGGAAGAAGATATTCATCGGGCCACCAGGAAATACCTCAGTGTAGGTGTCGGAATTCTTTGTATTGTAGTAGCCATTCTGATAATTGCAAATCCAACCACTTTCGGTTTGATGCTTCTTGTCTTCATGCTTTCTATCACTCTCATAATAGTGGGGATCAGCATGATAGTGAGAGGGGTTAAGGGCGAGGGTCGCCTTGCGAATAGAATTTTTTGAGAATTTTCAGAGCCTATTCTTTCTGACTATGCAGCAATAATATCATCAATGTCCCTCTGGAAGATTTATTATGTCTCATCCACGTATAACCGCATTGAATAATTAGCCTTTGTTGCATTCCATTCATAATACATTCACATCAAGTTCTTTCATGTGATGAAGTATTAGGAGATAAATCGTTGAATAAACCAGTATACTCGGATACTCTGTGTGTAGCCATCTCGCATAGTAGAAGTTGTGGTAGAATGACCACTAGATAGATGCGTTATACGCATTTTGATGTATGAAACCTGAGTTTTGCATGTACACAAACTCATTTACAATTTATCGCCGCCAGTATTACTAATCCTTTTCATTCAAATCCTCCTAAAGGACTCAAAGTTGAGAAGGTCCCGCTAACTTCTTTAGGAAGCTTGTTGATATGGACGTCTTCCTTATCTGAAATGACTAGAGTGTTATTGTCCAGCTCCTTGGAGGGTTTCCAGTACAAAAGTTGGTCATCAGCATCCCATTCTACAGACTCTTTAGTAGTTGAAGTAGTCCACACATAGAATCCCTTGTGATAGTGAGTATTTTTAGGTACAAATATCACAGTAGGCTCGTCAATTACACTACCTTCAAGCATCAGTGAAAAGTATTTGTTTTTGGTATCAAAGGAAAGAAATGCTGGTTTGGCAGAACTCAGCAAAGGATAGGGTCTGGTCGCAAGATCTAAGTGTCTTGGTTTTCTCTGAGGACCTAGTAGAGAAAAATTCTCAAGATTCCAGTTATCCTTTCCATCCTTGGTGTTATAGAGGTCATAATTCCAGTAGGTAGAATTCAAGAGTTGAGATTCAACTTGAATGTATTGCAAATTAATGTATGGACTAATCTGTTCGGACTCTTGAGTTCCGCCGAACTCTGTTAGAAATGGGATTAGATCTCTTTCATAACCTGCTGATACAATTCTTTCAAATACGTCAGGCCAATCCTGCTTGTATTTTGACAGATTTTCGGGGATCATGCCAAAGGATGACATTATGGCCCGAGTATCGTAATAATGAAACGAAAACACTCCTCTTTCCAGAAATTCAGCGGGCCAATCAGTTTTTCCAGGAAGATATGTATTTATCTCCTTGGGAGGATCCATGAGTCCTTTTTTAGTATATGTCCCTTCATCTAGAGGCGAGCGTACCATTTCCATATCACCAATGCGTAGAAATCTTCTTAGATCGAATTTCTTAGCCTTATCCCAACCAGTTAATTTCTTGTTCATCTCTTCTGAAGAAAATGCTGTCCAATCTACCCGTGGCTCAATGAACACAAAAATCTTGTCATCATATTTCCTTATTTCATGGAAAGCATTTAGATAATACTCCTTTAGCAACTTTGATTCAAATTCAAGTTTGTCAATCCCTGCAGGATGAGGCTCGTTAAAAAGGTCCACGCCTAAAATGGCAGGGTGACCTTCCCCACCCTTCGCGCTCTTCAAGAATTTAATAGTCTGTCCTATTGTTTTTTCAAGGTGTGTCCTTATTGGATAGTGAGAGAGCTTCAATTCATCATTGGTTAGATCGTTATGATAAAATGAATATAGCGTGTTTTTGACGAGCTTATTCATTTGGTACGACATAGCCCACAGTTTATTGTTTTTCACTGGCTTCTCTGGCCTCCTGACATCATTACTCAACGCCAGAGCCCAATCCGGAAATCCGTCTCCTCCACATACCTCATGAGCGATATCCTGATGGAAATCGAGCAAGACCAGGAGATTACGTGAATATAGCTCATCAATGATCTGCAGTACGAGTCTCAGATATTCTTCTCCCTCTGGTAGAATCCGATCAAGGTCTGGATTAGGCGTAGGTTCTATGGCTTTCCAAGAGAGAACAAATCTAATTACATTAAACCCTGATTCCTGCAAGAGGTCAAGTTCCTTGGTTACAGACTCAATTTCACTTGTAAGCTCTTGTGCAGATATCTTCTTAACATTAAGTGGAGAAATGGGGAGGTAAGGAGGAAGTTTGCTCCTTGCTCCAAAGTTTACGCCTCTGAACATAACATATCTTCCGAATGAATCACGAAACCAGTTATCTTTCTTATAAAGGAGTCGAGAATCAAGCTTATTTTTTTTACTCATGCGATTACTGAAGTAGTAGCTTTCAGGCGTTAGATATAAATTTCGATCAGAGCGATAGGTTCAGAACGACTTTCATTTATCCTATTATGTAACGTTACAAGAGATAGGCTAAATCTGGCAAGTGCAAGCAATAGGTTTTTTTATCTAGCATCAGTAAATGAATGAAGTATAAGTAAATAAGAAAACTTGAAGCATGTCATGATAGTTCACCATACGAATGAAAAAAGTGCTTTGTATAGTAAAGGTGGTAGTAATAACCCCCATTGTAAACATCGATATCACATCATTATTATCACTATGGTCACTATAGTTGTTATAATGCTTGTTCTATTTCTTGTTTTGGTCAGGACTAATGTTGTATATTCTTTACATTTCTGCTTGATATTTTCATGTACCTTGCCGTTTGTATTTATCATTGAACAGGAACACAAACGACCAGACAACAGGTTGAGGCTTTGTGTGTGGGCTTAATTCATGAATGAGGATAGTGCCATCCCAGATTTTACTCAAATCAACGAGTTAACGAATAGT
Source organism: uncultured Nitrososphaerales archaeon (assembly GCA_963841565.1). Lineage (GTDB taxonomy): Archaea > Thermoproteota > Nitrososphaeria > Nitrososphaerales > Nitrososphaeraceae > TH5896. The sequence continues at coordinate 61,305 of CAWJCY010000004.1, read as the reverse complement.
AGCAGTGCAGGACCAAGCAGTGACGCAGGTCAGTCAGATTCATGGAAGGACAAGAGAGTTGTTGTCCATGTTGATCTAAATTCGTTTTACCCTTCATGTGAAGAGTTACGTTTGCCGCTGCTAGTGGGTAAGCCTCATGCTGTAATTATGACTCGTGAAGAGCAAGGCCGAATCACAAAAGGAGTTGTAGCCTCATGCTCGTACGAAGCAAAGAAAATGGGAGTAAGATCCGCGATGCCCTTATCCTCCGCTTTAAAAGCATGTCCCGAACTTGTCCTTAATCGGGTAGATATTCCGTACTACGCAACGATCTCTGAGAAAGTGATGAACGTTTTACACGATTGCTCTGATATTTTAGAACAGACCAGCATTGATGAAGCTTTCCTAGATTGTTCTGACAAGATTCATGCTTTGGTAGTACATAAGCATAAAGCAACAGATGTTGATGATTCAGTTCTAGTACATCGACCCGCTAAGAGAGAATGTGAGTCAGTACGCGATTTGAGCTATTCACATCTAATCGAGGACTTTGCGATTTCGATCAAAAATAAGATAAAGATAGAATGTGGTCTTCTAACTTCAGTTGGGGTTGCTCCTACTAAATCAATTGCTAAGATTGCTTCAGACTTCAGAAAACCAGACGGACTCACGATAGTTCCTCCAACAGCGGTTGCCAATTTCCTTGAAAACCTCAAAGTAGAGAGAATTTCAGGTATCGGGACTATAACTAAAAAATCATTAAAGCAGATGAGTATCGAAACGATCGGACAACTTGCAAGAACTGACGTCCAAACCCTTGTGGACAGATTCGGTAATAAGTATGGGATACGTATGTGGAAAATTGCCAAAGGCCTAGACGATGATCCTGTTCGACCTAGAAGTGAACATGTCTCTCTGAGTACCGAATACACATTGCCTGATTTTACAAAAGATCAACAAAGTTTACTTGTTCACTTTGACGCATTAACAGATGAGCTGTTTAGGAGAATACAAAGAAGAGGGTATCGATTTCGTACAGTAGGTATTAAACTGGTACATGCAGATTTCGTAGTTGAAACGAGAGAGAGATCATATTTGCATTATCAGGACACCAGACAAAGTATCAGTAACGCTATACCAGGCCTTCTACAAAAGTTCTATTCCACAGTCACAGATAGACAAGAAGGGCAAGCTGCTAATAACATGATGGAGAACAGACCCTCAAATACTGGTACTGAACTATTCATTAACGTTCCTATAAGGAAGATAGGCATAAAGATATCAAATTTGATACTAAATAGAGGATCTGGCCAGGAGGATGGCCAATCAAGTATACTTGATTATCTTTAAATTCTGCCAACGTGATCTAGATACCAAAACCAGTAATAATTCTTAGGAGAACTCTCTTAGGGTCATATGCCTGTTACCTCAGGCTTCTTCAGCTCAATCAAAACTTTATCACCTACCTTTAAGCCCAGGTCTTCATATTCTCTCATACTCAGTTTGAACGTTGGCGCATCAGCTAATCCCATACCACTGCCCAGAACGTTTGACATAGCTTTAGGTAAGTTTTTCATTAAATCTTCTGGAGAGGAAAAGTTTATTGCCTTAACTCCAAAAGGGTTCGTCGACTGTTGTCTGTCCCCTGACGTCTGGTCCATGAAGCTAACGTGTACGTAGGGCGTCCCATCATGAGAGGCTTCTATTCTTGATACGATAAATTCTTTAATCATTTAACTACATTACATGAAGAGAGAATAACTTATAAGCCTTGACTATTGCGGAAAATGTATTTAATTGTTATCCAGAAATTTGCAATTCTTCTCGATTATCAAATGAGATACGAATTGAGTTGGTCGAGCATCATTTCCTTTGGAAGAATACCGTCAGTACTTGTGGTATGAATTTTGCAATATCTTTTCATTCATTTAATTTAGACACTTGTAGCATCATCAATAGTTACAAGAATAGTCAGAGGTGTTTCCTTTTCCGTTGGACATTCACCATTTTTTGGTATCTGATCTTGATTACTTTCTTTATGGCTGCCCTCGAGACGCTAACCATTTCTCAATATGTCAAATTCAGACATCATTATCACTGGAAAAACACTATAGTAAAAATTTACTCATATTTCATATAGAATGAAGTGAGTACATTACTGATGAACTTCCCACTTAAGCTAAAGGTAGCTATGGTTACCATATTATCTATTAGGGGATTGGCAGTGATGTTCTCAATTTATTTGTCTGCCTTTGCTAGTAACCTCGAGATATCTGGAGTATATTCCGCTTCCCTTTCTGGCGGCGCAGAGATTCATAAGGTAAGTACAGATGCGATCGGCGAAGCTCAATTCGACTCGAATGCATAAGCAATTGGATTGGGAGATTCAGTTGCGACTGCATCGTTCGGCAATGATATTTCGTATGAAGTAAACGTCCAAAATGTCGAGGAGATTACTGCCACTCATATCCACAGAGGGAGGAGCGATGAAAATAATCCAGTAGTTGCTTCTTTATCCAAGCCTCAGCCACCAATTGGGAAATTAGGGTTAACTGATGAGCGCGACGTTAAGTGCTGACGATCTAGAAGGTCCACTGGTAGGCTAACCAATTTCAGGTCTACTCGATCTTTTCGACAGCGGTGAGGCCTATGTCAACATTCACACAGCTGCTAATCTTGAAGGAGAAATCAGGAGACCAATTCAGCAAGGTTAGTTAGCGTGCAACACATCTATTATGTATGTCGCTCTCGATTAATGATAGATCATTCGATAAGTAGTATCGTAGTATGCATTCCTCTCCAACAGGCTAGAAAAATTATATATGAATCACACCGAATAAACTCGTCATCGAAATAAACACTTTTAAGTTGATTGCTTGAGCAGCAATCATGTAGTACTATGATTGAAGCACGGTTTGAATTAATTTATCCCAACTCTTCATTGCCTGATTCTAAGTTCCCCTCCCTTATTTGCGGCTTCCCCGGAAGTGGTTATGTAGGCAAACTTGCAGTAGATCATCTGATACATGAACTAAGCGCAAAACATTTAGTGGATATTTACTCAAATACATTTCCACCGCAAGTTCTGATCAAGCCAGACGGGACTGTAGATCTTATTAGAAACGCGATATTCTATCATGAATCCCCAATTTCACCTTCTTTGAACATGATGTTCTTGACTGGAGACTCGCAACCCTCTAATCCTGATGCGGAGTACCTATTAGCCGAAACAATTCTCGGAATTGCATCCAGATTTTCTGTTTCGCACATATATGCATTGGCAGCTTATATCACAGGAGTCTTTGTCCAGAAGCCCCGAGTATTTTGTACGGCTTCCGACATGGAGAGCCTTAGAGATATCAATACTCCTGATATTGCTGTTATGGATGGTGGAGTAATAACAGGGATGAATGGACTGATAGTTGGATTGGCCAAACTGAAAGGAATGAGAGGTACTTGTTTACTGGGCGAGACCTCAGGCTATGTTGTTGATGCAAAAGCATCAAGGTCATTATTGGAAGTCTTGACTAGGAGACTGGGTGTAGAGATTAGTATGGACGCCTTGGATGCGAGAGCGAAAGACACAGAAATGTTGATAAAAACAATTGAACAGCAGATGGGACAGGCTTCTGGTGGGAGGTTTGAAGGGGGAGAGCAAACCGCGCAAACTAATCCGCGTAACACAGGATATATCAGCTAAAGGCAATTAGTTGCGATTAAAATTGGGCACCACCGTTGAATGCCTTTTTAGGATGTCGACATATGTAAATTGCTACACCTTCCGAAGCTTGCCATAACGACCTATGTTCAGGCTGTTATCTCCCCTAAAGGCTTGGGTATAGCCATTCTCAATAACGACCGTATCACCCTCTTGAACCATATCTATTTGGTCATCCCAAAGTGACAGCTTTATACTTCCGCTATCATCTGTTATAACGGCATCCGCGACTCGTGCAGTGCCTCCCGCTCTTAGGTTTACGGTCCTTGCCTCTGCTATGCTTTCTATTTTTCCTTCTACACTTACACCCCTTATGCCAGGTGTTAGTTCAGTTATCTTCATTTCTTTAATTAGCTACTGGTCATCCAAAATAAATATTACGTCTCCCAAATCAATGGCATTTGTGCCAGACTTGAATTCGATTAAATTTTTATCAAGGTACCTTCCCAGTATAATGGAAACAAAACCTGATGCTTCAAATCACGCATTGAGGAGGGGTAGCGAAGCCTGGTCAACCGCGCAGGACTCAAGATTACACGTTTCAGATGGGTGATCCCGTCCCTAAGGGGTTCGTGGGTTCGAATCCCACCCCCTCCATCCTTTGAAGCAGCGTAGATCCACTGAAACAAATTCTATCTCACGAATTATTTCTCTAAAATGCAGCCATTTTTGTCAGATAGGGACGGTCTAACTGCTAAGCCGACAGACTAGATTTATCATATTGAAAGTAATGATACCAGATCCCTTGCGGATTCGAAAATAAACCATCTGTCGACATACACATTCGATTGATCTCCTTATGAGGTAGAGGCGTCGTCAGCAACAACACTCACTTCTCTATGACATAGAAATCATATACTGGTGTTCCCTCATTTCGGTTATTTCTAAATGTGTACTCTATAATTGAATAAAAAGCTGGAAATGTTTCTACAAGACCAATAATTGGGCATAAAAATAAGGTTTGAAAGTGAAAGAGGATTTTTTTTGACAATGATATCTGGCTAAATCGAAGATTCTGGAACAATCCGAGTTGATATGAGAACAACCAAATAAGCGATGAGAATAAAAGAAGTAATCCCGTAGCGAACTCAATTGGTCCTGCAGTAGTCCAATTGTGTAATGCAGAATTGGAATAGAATTGCTGGAATGCAAGGTTAAGATTGTCTATAAAAGAATTCACGATACTTTCACTCGCAATGCCATTGCCAGTGTGAGTACCAGCAGAAGTAAAAAATGATAGTACGATTGGTAGATTTACATAAATGGAGATAATTGTTGATAGGAGCCCAGCAGCAAATCCTAAGAAATACGTCATGAGCTTATATGATAATTTAACTCTGTGAATAATTGAAAATTTATCAACATTCTGAAGACTTCCTAGAACCCACCTTCTACGCTGCATAAAATGATCCTTGATATTAAGGGGAGGTTGTTCAAGTAAGATCCCGCCATGCCAGCCCATAGAATTTGAACCATATTTCTCATATACCAGGTAGCCAAACAACTGATCTTCAGCTAGCGTAGGACCGAAATTCCACCCAATGTTGTCCTCCACATCAGATCGTACAAGAAGGTTGCTACCATGCATATGCAGTGGTGGAGTCTTGAGAACAACTTTGTTTGTCATTTGAGAAACACAATCATAGCATGTAAACGGTCGAATCGATTCGGCTAATGCAGTTAAAACATTGGCGTTTTCAAACTTAAGAGGATAAAAGATAGGTCCTTCAGAGGCTACCCCCTTTCCGTCTCGTATGAATTTCAAGAGGGACAAAATTGTTTGAGATGTAACAAAGCTCTCATCATCCATATGGTAGATCCAGATCTGTTTCTTGTTTTCATCCCGGCATCTTCTATAAAGAAGCGCATATTGGAGGGCTCTTCCTTTCTTAATAGCAGATGTTTTGAACGATTTCGGGACGACTACCACCTCGCAACCGAATTCACCAAGTTCTATATTATCGGCAGGGTCATCAGTTACGACTGATATTTTAAATTTATCATATTCTACCTTCCCGCATGATTCAATTATTGATCGTATCCCTCTCTCAACTACCGGGGTTTTTGTCGCGGACCTCGTAGTAATCTGAAAAATAATCACTGGATCATTTCTTATCCTCCTAAGATCAGAAGTTATAAACACCCTTCTGTTTGTGACAAATCTTGAGACTGCAAGAACGGCAATTGGGATATTGACTAACCATAGAAAGGTTAACAATCCAGCTAAAAGAGTATCTTGCAAGTCTGCTTCTCATATAATCCATAAGCAATAAGAGTACATCTTTTCTAGAATTGAGTTGCGTGAATTTATTCAAGTGCATATCATACGAGAATTAGTTTGAATATCTAAATCCTATGTGATTAGGACAAGAAAATATCAATAAAAACCAGATCCTATTAGACATTTCTGATTTCTAGAAAAAGTATGGATAAAAACTGTTGGAGCTTTTGTCCGGGTGGGAGCCCTGTGATACTTTGGTGCCATCTGAAAGTAAGCTAAATGACAATATGGATGCTGCATTTTGCAGTCAGTGCCAAAGTTACACAGTCATCTTCGATATGTTATCCAATGAGTTCGTTTGTAGCTCGTGTGGATGCGTCGTTGCAGATGAGCTGTTGAGTTCTGAGCACGCGGGAAGTTTTCCCTCAAGATCGGGTTACAGCGACAGGGCAAGGACGGGCATGCCTGAATCTCTGGCTGTGCATCATAAGGGCTTATCCACACTGATAGGGATAGGTGATACTGATGCGCGAGGTAAAGCATTAGAACCGTCACAAAAGGTGAAAATGCAAAGGTTAAGGACCTGGAACAATAGATCTCAGTTAAATGACTCCATTTCTAGAAATCTCGAAAAAGCGCTGAAATTCTTGAATAATTTTGGTGATAAGCTGTATTTAAGCCAGGCCGTTATCGAAAGTGCTGCATACATATATAGAAAAGCGGCTGTTAAGAAGCTCGCAAAGGGAAGATCTACGCTTGGGCTTGTTGGTGCAGCACTCTACGCAGCATGTCGAGAAACAGCTACGCCTAAGACTATATCCGATATTGCAACGGTTTGTAATCTGCCTACGAAGGACGTTATGACGCATTACAAACTCATCTTAAAGGAATTATCGTTACAAGTTCCAGTTTTACATGGCCCTGACTACGTCACCCTTATCGCAAATAGACTGAGTCTCTCTGAAAGAACAAAGAGGGAAGCCTTGCGAATCTACTCAGATGTTCAAGAGAATCGCATATCTATTGGCAAGAATCCTAGAGCCCTGGCAGGGGCAGTTATTTATCTTGCTTCACAGAATTGCAATGAATTTCTACGTCAGGTTGAAATATGTCAAGTCGCCGATATTTCGACCGTGTCGCTTAGGAAGCGCTGTAAGGAAATTAAAGTCACCCTAAGTATTTAGCGATTTAAATCATACATAATTCATATGTTGCCGGAGATCATAACCGTCTTTTAAATGAACCATTTCGTCAAAGGCGATGTCCAGATAGGCTGCCTTTGACGTCGGATATGACTCTTTGCAGGTAAAAATTGTAAAGACTAGCCCTTGATGATCGATTTTGTATCCTTCACAAGGTTCATGTCCCCTCAAGATTACTTTGGCATTAAGTCTTCTCAACCATGTCTTGCTCACTGACAGGCCAAAATGCTTACCAATACCTCTTCTCGATCGTTCAAAATTCCCATTATCCATTATGGAATTTCGTGGATCATTCCAGAGTATTTCTTCCATAGTTTCGCTAGTCATATGGTTGGCCTGAGCGTTAGACAAAGTCTCTATAGCTTCTGGTCCATCATGGGGAAGCTGGGCTGGTACGCCACCATGCACAATTACAAAACAATTTTCGACCACTACTGATAGGTAAAGTGCATGAAAAAATGGCAAAATCTTTCGATAATACACAACCATCGATTGATCTTGCCCAAATAAATCTATAATTCTAAAGGGGAAATCATGAGAAGGAAATGGGAATTCGTCTGGGGCTTCATGATTTCCACGCATTAGGATTACTGACTGGGGAAATCTGGCTTTAAGATAGCATACAGCATAAAGGACTTCAGGAGACCTTCGACCTCTGTCAATGTAATCGCCCAAGAAAATGAGCTTGTTATGATCGTCTGATAAATATCGCTCGTAGTTTATCTTGGACAAGATAGTGCTAAGAGCACCATAATCACCATGGATGTCGCCGATCACTACTAGCCTTTGTGGTATCTCTAAATTGACCAACGATCCAAGTACTTTTCCTCCTGAAATTTGTCCACTTTCATTTTGATTTTTCAGAACCTTGGTGCTGGCATCTAGTACGTTACAGAAATCTGTTAGAGGAAGATCCTCATTAAGTTCTTCTAGACCTCTTACCAATTAGAGTATTGAAGCGTCTGGCCAGCTGACCAATAAATATATTGCTGATATTCACGTGGGCGTCGAATAGTCACATTCTTCCTCGGTTGAATTTTATTTCGGCAACTAAACCTGAAGACTAGTGAGCAACATGAAAGTAAAGTTTAACTGTCGAAATCCCAGCTTTTGTCTAACGATTAATTTGGCTTATGTTTGCAATTCACATTTGCTTGAAGTGACTGAGTTAGAGCAAGAATAAGCCTAAATTGTAGAAAATGACCTCCATCAATATCGCAGATGCACAGCCTCAGCCCATAGGTTAGCATATCCTCCTCAATTTCTTTCCGGTTCAATTCCATTAAGCTCCTTAGTTATTGCAAAAATAAGAAGATAAGTATGGTGAGATTCATGAGCATGATAACATGTTAATTGATGCAACATCAGGAGAGTTGCTTAAAATGAATGTTAGCAACACGGTACACTAATGCAGCAAACAGATGTACTATTCGAAATAACTTCTCTACACCAAAACTTGAAGATTTACACGTGGAACTCCACCTATCTTGTATGGAGTGAATCCGAAAATAGGTCCTACCGGTGAAATGGGTCTTAGGAACAAGGTACCGTTTATTACATTGACCTCAAGTTTCAGATCAGCATGAGCTTCTACAGGAGGATAAACTGCTTCTCCAGTAGTCCCCACAATAATCGAAAGATCTGTCTTCTCACTAAGTAACGAAAGCACGCTTGTCTGACGTTGCCTAAGTTCGTCTTCAAGTGATTTCAAATGTTCACAATTGAAGATACTTAACATCAAGGATTCCGGATATCGCTTTCGAGCCATTTCCATACTCCTCTCAATCAAGCCAGATTGAGAGTTCTTTAGAACAGAATACTGAGTAGGATCGATGTGCTGCTTAATAGCTGATTCTTTGATGTCAGACCACAATCCTCTGAATACGTTGTTGGTGGGGAAATATCCCAAATATGATCTTATAATCGCCATGATGGTATGTGGATCGGCTTGACTTATCGTTTCGAGAAGGACTGGATTATTTCTTTTTATGAAATTGGATATTATTTTTGCAAGAAATGTTGTTATTGCGATTATATGGATACTGGGTTCAAATCTGAAGATCACAATTCCCTTTCTGGGGAGCCCGCCCTCCAATACTGCGTCCAACTCAGGATATCCTGTCCGAATCCGTCCAACCCCTCTGACAGAGTAAGGCTTCAGCGGATAGTCTTTTCGCTTAGGTAAGTCATTCTGTGGAACTTTCTTGTTAAGAACATATTCAGAAGGTTTGTAAGTTGGAAAGCTGGTAAATATACTATTATTAAGTGAAAAATTATAAATCTGGTTTAGCATTCTCACTCCTCTTAACTTAATCATCTTTATTTGTCGCAATCTGCATGAATCGTACACAAATTGATCCAATTCCACGATTCCGTCAACTAAAAAGTCAAGCGTACTATACGAGGTATCCTCACTTATGAAGATTAGTTTGGCGCCTGCCCTCTCACGCCATGTTTGCAGAACTCGTTCATTATTTAGTCTAGCCTCCTTATCCATAAATGAAGCTATAGCATCCCAACTATCGATAATTATAATTGGAGCCTTGACATCCATCAACTCGTTGGTTATACGCTCAAATAACGATTCAGGTTCATCGAGGCGTGCGTCTTCGAACATAGACATCTTGTACACCTGTTCTTCACTGTCCGAGGTGGGTTGAGGTTTTATTGTTTGAACAAATTGTTCCAACCATGGATAGTAAGTGAAGAGCTGTCTAGGAGATACTCTAGTAGAAATATAGAAAAAATTGCTTGCTTGACCTAAGGTTTTGAGAATAGTCAATGAAAGAGTCGTTTTGCCTGTTCCAGCCTTTCCTTTAATAAGAAGAGCATAAGTATCGTGCCTAACAAAGCGCTCTAATTCATCAGGTATTCGGTCTGATTTGGTGGCAGAACTATGCCTTGGAGCGTCATTCATCGGGTATTAGGGGATAAGTAAGTCGTGCTACTACTAAAACCATTTTAGCTGAAATGACCCCATTATTTGTGCAAAGGTAGGACTTTTGAAAATTTTCCCTTTCAGATAAGCATTGCTTTAGGTAACATTCGGCTACCAAGGATCCAACCCCCTTTGGAAGGAAATTGCATCAATTAGACCTTCCGCATAGCCTACACTCAACACGGCTAATTCATTTTTTCCCTGATTTAAAAATTTTTCAGCATCTTGAACATAATATTCCGCATTGTCGAGTACGGCGATAATTCCTTTGTATTGTATTGAATCTGTGGGCAGTCGTTTTCTTAGCTCATTTACCGTCCTCTTAACAGAGGGAACATACTTTTCAACCATTCTCGTAGAAATTCTCACAACTTGTGAAGAGTTTTCATTTGGCTCGTTTAATACCGAAGTTATACAGGAGATCGCTTCCTTTTCCACGAAATGAAGCCGACCAGGGACTATAAGGGAGTGAGGGCCAGTCTCATAATTTATTTCCATAAGTGATCGAACTTGACCTGAAATGATCTTCTTATCAGTTCTTCCAATCCTTGACGCAACGACTACAAAGGTCTCTTCAGTGAATGCTCGACTTCTTTGATCCTTTTCGACGTCCAATAACATCCTCATAGCAACAGTAGGATTCAGAAAGAAAGGGGAAATGTTTTCCTTTATCTCGCTATATTCGGTCAAGATTAGTGTATGATTTCCTAGCAATAAGTTATCCAGCAATGTGTTGTAAACACTAATAGCCGACTGAGGTTCAGACATTATAGTTGATGCCCTGCCGAACTTGTAAATTTGTAATCCGCTCTCGCCGATTAGAGAGGTGATACCGGACGCGGAATGGATCACATCCACCTTAATGCCTCTCTTTGTGGCTCGTATGAATAATTCAATGTAGGTAGTGGCAATTAGAGCATCGCCATATACTATCAAGGCTACCTCATTGTCAGCAGCTTGTTCAAGTATTTCACGGCCATCTTCTACAAATAATCTTCCTACAACGTTTGCTACATTATCGTCATGCTTACAGTAGAGCCTCAATTCACTTAAATCGCTCTCTGACAAATAACCTGTAAATCTCTCTATGTAGATGAGGTTGCATGTTTTTAGGATTTCTCGGCCTTTCATACTCATCCCATTAAGGCCTTCTATTCCGAGTCCGATTAACCATAACATTGTAGTCTATCCTTTCACCACAAATTGTCTTGTTCCCTAATGCAAATCTTTCTTTAGGTGATGTATTCTAGAGATGTGGAATAACGCCCTCGTATAGATTTCGATGCTTGATATGTATTCTTGAATCTTTATTCTTTCGTTGGTAGTATGGGATGAATGAGGGTCGCCCGGTCCATAGGTCACCGCAGGCATTTTAAGGGCATTTCCTAAAATGTTCATATCTCCAGTACCGGTCTTGCGAATTAGTAAAGGTCTGACCTTGCATATGTCCATGATCGATAAGGAAAGAGCCCGAACTAGCACTGATCTAAATTCTGCTTCAAAAGGCTCCGTCCGATCTTCGGTCCTGTATTTTATAACATTCCCATTAGATTTGGATACCTTGTTTACTACAGAATCTACTCTTGCCAGAATTTCATCACAAGTAGTTTTCACAGGTATTCTGATATCTATTGTTGCTTTGCATCGCTGGGGAGTGACATTGTGACTAGATCCCCCTTCTATTTCTGTGATAGAGCAGGTCACCGAATCGGATCCACCTGATAGAGTTTCCTTTCCGCATAACTCAGCCCTTAATTCATTCCACAAGGCAGACATCTCTTCAATAGAGTTCCTTGCCAGCCAAGGTGCGCTAGCATGAGCGCTGTTCTTTACATCGCATACAAGCCTTATTGCTAACCTTCCTTTATATGCGACGGTGATCTTGTCAATACCGCTAGGCTCACCGAATATTGCATAATTCACATCCAAGTGTTTTGAAACCAGGTGCTTTATCCCCGTTGCATTTCCTTCTTCATCGACAACTGCAGCAAGGATTATGGTTCCGCGCTGTTTAGGAAACTCTGAAGCCGCAAGCAACATTGAGATTAGTGGAGCCTTTGCGTCAGAGGCTCCTCTACCGTAGATATACCCATCTTCTATTCTAACTGGAATACTTCCAGGAACAGTATCCATGTGACCACAAAGAAGGATCCTCGGTTCTCCATTGCCTTTAGTTGCGATCATATTTCCGACACTGTCTATGTAGGCCTCCTCAAATCCTAACTCATCAATGCATTTTTCTTTGAGAGAAATCGCAAGTGGCGACTCAGACCTAGATGGTGTATACTTTTCAAGAGAACCCTTTAGAAATTCTACTGCATAGCCGTATGACACCAATTCTATCTATTTCTGGGTCCTGTTGAGTATTCAACAGCAAGCGTGGGTATATCAACGCCAGTTACTCGTACTGTATTCTTAAATTCTGTGGTGCTATTAACTTCATGTACCATTAATCCAACCTCGTCGCTCTCCATCAGATCCACTCCAACAATTTCTCCTTGGACTGCATCTGATGCCTTTAGGCATAGGTCTTCTAATTCATTGGTAACTGCGCATGGTTCAGCCTTGCCTCCAAGAGCCATATTTGTTTTCCATTCTTCGTGTCCAGAATATCGATAGATAGCTGCTGCGACCCGGTTGCCAATTACTATCGCTCGGATATCTCTAGGTGGCCGTTTTACAAACTCTTCAAAAAAATAAATTCGGTATAATGGAAACATATACTCTCTGCTTTCAATAACAGCTTCTGCAGCGTCCCTGTCGCGCAATAATCCTATCAATCTTCCCCAACTTCCGACAGTAGGTTTTATGACCACAGGGTATCCTATTTCCTCTATAGCCGACAATGCAGCTTCGGCGGAGAAAGCTGTAATAGCCTTAGGTGTTTTGACACCGTTCTTCCTCAAAGTTACGTGTGCAAATAGTTTGTTGCCACAAATGTTTGATGTTTCAAATGAATTTATGACTCTATATCCTAGACCTTCCAGCATTGATGTGGAATGGATACTCCTGAAATAGCTAACACAGCGTTGGATAACAGTGCCATTCGATAAGATGTCATCGTCTCTTCTGCCTTCTAGTTTTAGAGATAAAGCTTTACAATCTAACATAGTGACGTTTGTACCTTTTTTCTTGGCTGCTTCGAATAGAGCCTTTTCTTCCCATCTAATGTTGTCGTAAAGAATTGTGAGAGAAGGTGTAGGCGTAGTATTAATTTTCTCTTTGTTCACTGACCCCAGTCCTCACCGACAACCTGGGCCGGTTTGATGTCAAACCCTTTCTCGCGTTTTACCAGCTCGTAACTTGCACCACAATCTGCACAAGTCACTATCTCTCCTTCCATCGAATCGTCTGGAATCTTTACTTCAGCGTCACACTCTGGACATTTTACCAATTTTCTCTTCTTTCCTCAGTCTTAACTTTTGCAACAGCATCATTAAGTATCTTTCTCTCCAGTCTGTCGTCTAAGTACAACTCGAGGACATCTCCCATTCTAAGTTCCTTTAGACCTCGAGCTAGTGTTTCAGCTTCTTCCATGCCAGTATTCAATCCCAAAAGTGACAGCAAGTAACCGGCACCATTCTTCCCTGCCAATTCCCCGAAAACTATCTTGCGTCTATTCCCAACTAATTTGGGCTCAAGTATCTCATAGGCAGAAGGGTCTCTTAGGATCGCAGCAAGATGTGTTCCAGCTTTGTGTTTGTATGCGCTGTCGCCGACGATAGGTTTCGATTCAGGTGTTTCCAAATGCGTATATTGGGATATCGTTCTGGAAAGGTCTTTTAACATATGAAGCCTCAAATCAGTTCTACAATCATATATGAAAGTTAATGCGACTGCAGTTTCAGCCAACGATGGGATGCCCGTCCTCTCCCCAAATCCGTCAATAGTAGTATGAATTTGATCAGCCCCTGCATCACAACCAGCCAATGCATTAGCCAGAGCTAGTCCTACATCATTGTGACAGTGAACGTCAATAGAAGTCTTGGCTGCATCTATATGACCAAGAATCAACGTTACCATTTTTTGCATCCCTGCGGGCCTCATTATGCCTACGGTGTCAGGCAGGCTTATCCTTTCAATTCCTCTCTTATTCATTTCGACACACATTTCTACCAAAAAGTCTGGGTCAGTTCTACTTGCATCCTCCATAGTGAACCGAGATTTCAGTCCGTGCGATTTGATGTAATCTGCCACCTCTAAAGCTCGAACTTTGGCTTCTTCTCTTGAAATTTTTAATTTGGAAGCAAGGTGAACATCTGATATACCTAAATAAGTGGCCACCCATGTCGCACCACAATCTATTGCCCGATCTACATCAGATTTGATCGCTCGGACATGTGCTAGTATGTCTGCCTTCAATCCTTGCCTAATAATGGTCCTGGTAGCCTCGAAGTGATCGTTGGAAACAACCGGGCTTATCTCTATCTGATCAACGCCAAAAGAATCAAGCATCCATGCAATCTGTATTCTCTGTTTTATTGTGAAGGATACACCAGGATGCTGTTCACCTTCTCTGAGGGTTGAATCTAGTATCCGAATTCTTCGCGTGCTGAGCTCATTAGATTCATTGTAAAGATTCGCGAAATGGTTTGGGCCCTCTGATTTTAGCGACAACTACTACCAATAAGTTCATCTTTCGTACATGTTATAAACCTTTTCGCAACTGAATCGACTAATTACGTTGGCAACAATGACAATTCTCGATACCCTATTCCAGAATGTTGACTATAACCGCGAAGGAAATAATAGTTAATATCGATTTCAGGTTCACCTAATTGTCTTCAAGATGATAACTGTATTCGTATCTGATACTCCTTCAGTTTTTCGAACTTCGTCGATACACTTGTTTATCTCAGATATAGACGGTGCTGAAATAACAGCGGCTATGTCGTACTGTCCTGTGATCTCATAAATGACTTCTACGCCTGGTAGCCCCATTAATTTTCCAGAAACAAATGAAGTATCTGAAGTCGAATTGACAGAAATCAATGTGATGGCGCTTGTTTTATCGCCACTATTTACTTCAAGGGTAAATTTCTTGATGATCTCCCGCCTGGTTAAGTTCTTGACCCGTCTCCTGACCGCAGATTCTGATAGGCCTATTTCATTTGCTATTTCTACAAAGGCTTTTCTAGAATCCGACTGAAGGATCTTGATTATCTTGACATCTGTCGGATCCATGGACTCAAACAGATCTTTTTTCTTCCTCCAATGCTAACAGTCTATCTAAAGTTGTAACGAATTTCAAGACCAATTCTCTATCAATTAACAAAGGCGGTAACAATCTGATGATGTTTCGGCCCGAATACAACATTAAGATACCATTTGAAATGCCGTCCATAAGTATATTTCTCACATCAAATCTCAGTTCTAATGCAAGCATCAATCCCAATCCCCTTACTTCTCTCACTATTTTGTGCTTTTCTTTAAGCTGAACCAACAAATCTTTGAAATAGCGTCCAGTTTCCGCAGAGTTCTCGATCAATCCGTCAAGAACTAGGGCGTCTATGGCAGCACTCGGCAGCAGCGCAAGCTAGTGGATTACCTGCAAAAGTAGATGAATGTTCACCAATTTTCATACTCTCAATAATTTCATTTTTCGTTATGGTTAATCCCATAGGAAACCCCCCTGCTATACCCTTTGCGACACAGACGACATCAGGAATGGTATTCCAATTCTCAGCGGCCCACATCTTGCCGGTTCTACCAAATCCGGATTGTATCTCATCGAAAATCAAAACAAGAGAATGCCTCGAACAAATTTCCCTAACTTCTTGAATAAACCCCGGTGGAGGCATTATAATCCCGCTTTCGCCTTGAACCGGTTCTAATATAACAGCTCCAGTCTTGTCATCTATGGAGTCTACCAGTTTGCTAGTATTTCCGTAAGGGACAAATTTAATGTGGTCCAACAGTGGCTCAAATGGCCTCCTATATTTTTCGCCGGAAGTTACGGATAGGGCACCTAGAGTTTTTCCATGGTATCCTCCATTCATTGAAATTACGCCAGGTTTTCCACTAAACTTTCGTGAAAACTTGAGCGCTGTTTCCACCGCCTCTGCGCCAGAATTTGAGAAAAAAATCTTGTCTAGCCCAGTCGGGACTACATTAGATAGCTTTTTGAGCATAATTGATCTGGCAGTATTATAAGTTGACATATGACAGACCATCAGCTTTTCCAATTGATCTTTGATAGCAGCGACAACTCTGTCATTACAATGCCCCACCAGAGCTACTCCATACCCCGCCATACAATCAATATACTCCCTTCCCTCATCATCCCATACCTTGGCACCCTTTCCACGGTCGATGACTATAGGAAATCGTTGGTACAGGTGGCCCAGGAAGTCATCCTCACTATTCATGTGCTGTGATCACCGTACAATTTTCATGAGCCAACAATTTGGATATGGGATTTTCTCTTGAACCACTGCCGACTATGGCCTCTCCGACGCCTAGCTCCAATGCCTCTGTGCACGCTAAAATCTTCTTTTCCATTCCAAAACCGATTTTGGGGAGCATCATTTTCGCCTCACCTAAAGTCAGATTTTCAATCAGTCTCCCATCAATTAATAGGCCTGCTACATCAGTGAGAAATATAACTCTGTCTGCTCGCATATTCCCTGCTATATGAGCGGCTGCTCTGTCCCCGTCAACATTAAGATATTCAAATTCTTCGCTTAATGCAATTGGTGAGATTACGGGCACAAAGTCCTCATCAAGTAGGATATCAATAAGAGATTTGTTTACGTGATTGATTTTTCCAGTGTAACCTCCATCGATAGACATTTTTCTACCTTTGTCGTTTATGATCAGGAGTTTCTTCTTACGCTCAGCCCTTAGAAGGCCCCCATCTACCCCTGCAATACCAACTGCATTTATTCCATGTTTAAGCAACTTTGCCACAATTGATTTGTTCACTTGCCCCGCCATGACCATTGTATATGCTTCCACGGTGTCCCGATCTGTGTATCTACTCCTGATGCCTCCAGGAGACACTATGAATTGTTGCTTCACGCCTAGCTTGTTGGCAACACTAGTAACCTGTTTCCCTCCCCCGTGAACAAGAACTATCTTTTCATTGTGCAATATTGCTGTTAGGTCATCAAAAATGGAAGGATGCAAACTATCTGACACGATACTACCGCCAATTTTAACTACTATCATACCGGAGTAATTGGCGTGAATTTCAATCCATCTATTTCATTGAACCCGAACATCACATTCATATTTTGAATTGCAGACCCAGCAGCGCCCTTCATCAAATTATCTGATGCTGATAATGCAACGATTCTCATGTTGTCTTCATCGATGTCAAAACCGATATCGCAAAAGTTTGAGCCAATAAGAAACTTGGGATCTGGGAATTTGTACAGTCCCTTCTTATCTCTTATTAGACGAACGAACGGTTCGGTGCCATACGCTGCACGATAAATTTTCCATAGCTCCAATTCCGTGACCTCTTGTTTCATAAAAATGTGATTAGTTGTTAGTATTCCTCGTACAATGTTAACGGCGTGAGGGCTCATGCTGACTTTTATAGGGCTCTTTGTGACCATTTCCAATTCTTGCTTTATCTCTGCTGTGTGTCTATGTTTGGCTGGTTTATATGGTCGTATTACCCCGTAACGCATAGCATGATGTGTCCCTGCGTTTTCAGTTGCACCTGCTCCCGATGAGCCAATCTTACTATCGACAATGATGTGGTCAGTATCAATTAGATCCTTTTCAATCAGTGGTCTTATCGAGATAAGCGACGTAACCGCCATGCATCCTGGGCAAGAAACTAAGCGTGATCCCTTTATTTTTTCTCTATTGAACTCCGGGACTCCATACGCAGATAGAGAGAGCATTTCGGGGAAAGGATGTTCCCATCCGTACCATTTGACGTAATCCTTAGGATCCTTTAGACGAAAATCAGCTGAAAGGTCAATAATTCTCATACCGCGATCATAGAGATCCTTTACAATGCTACTTGATTTGCCATGAGGAAGTGAGGTAAAAACGAGATCGCATTTATCAGATAGCTTTTCTGTATCTAGGGTTGAGAAAGTTAGATCTATGAACCCTTTAAGACTGGGATGAACGCGATGAACGAGCTCGCCAGCTCTCTGTCTAGAGGTTATCATGTTCACCTCGACTTTTGGGTGGGTACATAGCAGCCGCAAGAGCTCACCACCTACATAACCTGATGCTCCAATAACACCTACCTTCATATACTATTTTCATCAGTATAATCTTTTTAATCGGTTTATGAATTTTTATATCGATCTTGTGCTAAGGGGGAATAATTGACACCCCAGTCCCTCATTTATTCGTGAGCAAATCAGAGACCTATACATCGTCTGCCCGTTCTGTCGAACCAACAAACTGTCACAATGCAGAGACTTTGGGCTGAACTTATCTAAATATGTGCGCTATAAATGTATATTCAAGTCAACAACATCGTATGCGCGGGTCTTTCCTTTCAGTTGCTAAGCACCATGCAATTAAACCGTTAGAGTAAATCATGAAGAAAAATCTTCAGTTTCCCTTGGCATAACACTTTATCACAATTCGAAATTCATCTGCAGAATCTGATTTTTGGCAAAGCATGAATTTGCACTCAATTTCTGCCTAACGCATCAATCACCAAATTTCAGTCACAATGCACAACGCTACAATGTTCGATTAAGATTCAATGCTTGACAACATCTGGTTAGAAACGACTGATTGCTTTCCCCATAATTCTATGAACCCCTTTGCAAGCCTTTGGTCAAAAATTGATCTGCTTGAATAGGTAGCTGTATCTGGATCGTAAATGGCATTTTTTGAGCTCCTTCCTACGACTCGACAAGAACCATTTTGAAGTTTTAGCCTCACTTTTCCATTTACCCTTGATTGAACTGTATTTATGAATTCATCCAAATCTCTTCTCAAAGGTTCTAGCCAGAGACCTGCGTAAACTAGCCAGCTCCATTTTTCCTCTATTATCCGTTTGAAATTGATCTCGTGGTCAGTAAGTACTAAATTTTCAAGATCTTTGTGACACTCAATGAGTGAAATAGCAGCTGGTGCTTCGTAGACCTCGCGAGATTTGATACCTACAATCCGATTCTCGATTAGATCCACGATGCCTATTCCATGAGAGCCAGCTATCTTATTCATCTCAACAACTAAATCTTGTAGCTTAAGCAGATTACCATCCAATGCTATCGGTATGCCCGATCTAAACTCAATCTCTACGTATCTCGCTTCACCGGAACGGTTTTTGACAAAGTGAAATATGTTTTCAGGGGGTTCTATGTTTGCGTCCTCCAATTCTCCACCCTCAATAGCCCTCCCCCACAAGTTAACATCAATGCTGTACTTTTTCGCCTCCAACGAGATGGGTATGTTTTCCTCCATAGCAAATTTGATCTCTTCATCACGAGTCAAATTCAAGTCTCTTATGGGAGCCAGTATATTGAGCTCTGAATTAAGTGATTTTATAGTTATATCAAATCTAACCTGATCGTTCCCTTTACCAGTACATCCGTGTGCAACTAGCTTTGCATCTTCCTTGGATGCCACTTCGACCAATTTTGAGGCTATTAGTGGACGAGCCAAAGCGGTCGCCAGTGGATACTTCCCCTGGTAGAGCGCATTCGCTTTAATGGCTCGGCTAACATACTCATTTGCAAATTCTTCTGTTGAATCGATGTGAATATGCTTAGCAGCTCCAACCTCAAGAGCCCTATTCTCGATTTCATTAAAGTCTTCATCCTGACCACAATCCACTGTTACGGTCGTAACTAGAGCATCATGGAACTTCTGCAAATACCTTATGCATACAGATGTATCTAGACCTCCTGAGTATGCTAGAACAACTTTTTTCTTGGCCATTACCAACGCATGCGATTTATGACTAGATTTATGTTTTTTGGTCTCAAACGATCTCCTAGACAGGCTAGTTGAAGCAATTCGACCGATCCTCAAGAAATCATGAGGTATTTTCGACGATAATTATAATTTCACTATTGTTAGGTTCTGGAAAATAATATAGCGTAGTTGAAATTTAGCCTGCATAGGTAATGTAATGATGTTTAGTATTGAATAGAATGTTAGGTGACCAGTTGGTAGTACATGCTTCAACATTTTCTCCTCAAAGCGAATGGCTCGAAGTCGGACATTAACATCTAAAGTTATATGATACCCCCCATTTGCAAATTGCTGACTCCTGGTTATCTAGTATGGGAGCTAGAACAAGCTTTGAGAGACCATTAGGTTGAGGAAGACGGCGAGGGACCGCAGAATATGGGAGATTCTGCACTTATTTTTTACAGCTAGGTTCAGTCATCTTTAGTTGCGACGCCAGGCCTAGCAAATTCACTCAGAGGCAACTTTTTGTGTAGCAGTTAATCTCAGAACAGATTTATCATCCGCAGGTCGTTAAGTTATCGTGTATAGAAGATATACATTTGAGGAGGTCAAAAGGAAAATCTTCAGTATCCTCGAATATCAAATGACAGGAATGTCTGGCGTCGAACTGGCGAATAAGGCTGGTATGAATCGAATGACGATTACCAAGTATCTGAACCTATTGTATTCGATTGGATTGATTAGAAAGAAGAAAATCGGAACAGTCAATATTTGGTTTCTTGAATCCGGATTGAATTATCCTGGATCTTCAATCAATTACAACGATTTGCAGCAGAGATTTATGAATGCAATTTTGGCCGGCAGCGATGAATTATCGTCGAAATTGATAATTAACGCAATAAACTCGGGCGCAGAGAAACTGAAGCTTCTGACAGATGTCTTCCTACCGACAGTCAATACTGTAGGCGAACTTTACAGCAGGGGAAGACTCAACAGGGCAGAGCGAATTAACTTTCAAAGTGTCATAATAGAAATATTGGATTTCGTCAAGTATAGTATCTACAATGGAGAGAAGAGACCTGATATTTCTGCGCTAATAGTCTGTGGCTCTGAAGATGCGATTATACATTCAAAGATTATCGATTTGTCACTTCGCTTGGAGAATTGTGATACACGATATATTGGCAATGTAGAAGGTGCACTTGATCCGTTCTTCGATATCGATTTTCAGCGCTACGTAACTAGATTATGGGGAAATAAAACCGGGGTCGTCATCTTGTGTATTTGTTCATCTGTAGAGAGTTCCCTTCGCTTTTTATATTCAGCGGCTCATGTGCTTCGCAACAAGCTTGCAGCTCGCCTCGTCTTATGTTTGATGACCAATAGTGAAATAAGGAATGCAATTGATTTTGAAAACGCAGATCATGTTACTGCTAGTCCACTTGATTTACTCATGTGGCTACGAGATTTAATTCAAGAATAGTACTACCTACCCGGCAATTCCATTCCTCGCAGACTTTATCGTCAGCCGCCCACACAAATATTTCAATTGTATAAGCATCTGAATATGATATCGGCTTGAATAATCAGGTGCCCTATGGCTATCAATATTCGAAATAATTGTGCATGACCAGACACTAACAACAGTACAAAATTAATGTGATTCATCGGCTCGATTAATTACGATGTAATGTCAGAATCATAGTCAATACTGTTTAAAACAATTGGAGCAAGAATATACTACCCCTTAATTCAAAAGCCCAGCTTTGCCAATTGTTTAAGACCTCTCTTTTTGAAGCGTACAAAAGTTACATCTATTGGATATCGCGATATCAAAATATTCTGATTTGAATAAATTGGATATATTTCTTGTCCATCTATAATTAGGTTCGTATCATAGTTGCTTTTAATAACGATATTTTCAAGAGGAACAACAATACTAGGCATCCGATTAATTGATCCTACTGGAACAATTACTAAAGATTCCTGGTTCCCTTGCAATAACGGACCACCGAGAGAATAACAATGACCTGTAGAACCGGTCGGAGTTGAAACTGCAACACCATCCATTCTTTGATTGATTTCATCATCTAAAGTACTTATAGAGAAGTACGGGGTTCTCATGACACTCGCTCTTGTGCACAAGATCTCGTTCAATGCAGGAAAGGTTTGTTGTCCATTAGCGGTTGCAAAAATTCTGAGTCTTCGCTCCAAGAGGTAGTCGCCGCGGAGAGTGTCGTGTATCGATTTTTCTATCATGTCTGCGCCTATCTCAGACAGAATGCCTCTATTTCCGCCGATATTCATGGGTAGGATCGGCGTGTTGGGTGGCATTCCTCTACACGCTCGCAATGTAGTCCCGTCACCGCCGATTGCAATCGCGATATCTATACTATTTTTTTCTAAGTCTGCATATGATACTGGAATTGATCCATCAAGCGTTAATGGCAAGATTGAATAAGAACTGATGTTGTGCGAACCTAAGATCTTGACGATAACTTGAGCAGTCTCCTGTGCTTCCTTATTATTCAACTTTGTTGCAATGGCCACTCTGTTTATGTCCTTAGGCATTGGCTAATGGAAAATATCACTGAATATACACTTAAATGCATTTACATCAGTCGCTGAAAAAATGTTCAATTTATTTTCTCAGGGAACCCACACGAATAAATAACGCAGGATTTGAACATCAATAGCACATAATGGGCCGATAGCTCAGCTTGGTGGAGCGTTCGACTGATAATCGAAAGGTCGAGGGTTCAACTCCCTTTCGGCCCATACTTTTCATTTCTCTAGGTTTGAGTTTATTAAAATGTCGTATGATGATATTTGTGATCAGACATAGACAGCCAGTATGGTAATTAGTATTCTGATATTTATTGTCAAGTAGTAGTAGGAGAGCATATCCACCAGGTCCAATTTCTTGGACTAAATCTGTGAATGACTTTTTTACACGAATACAATGATGCAAGAAAAAATGAAACTCAAGATGCACACATATCATTTCACTTATATGGTAAGATGTGAAAAAAGTGCATATAAGGATATCAAATAGTCCATCAGTAAACACTACGATACGACCACACAGTGGGGTGTTATAGTCAGTCTAGTATGAATTCATATAAGAATATTCCATTTGGTCTTAAATTAGGATAAGAATTGAGGGAGTATAATTAATAGTCATTAGAGTCTGCGATGATGCGATCACAAGATGGAATCAGTTTTTATACATAACTGACTTAATTTACTACAGTAATTAGTCTGATAAATTATGTTCTTCCAACCCTGCGATTTAACGCGTCATCGTATTTATTATTCGAAGTTGTCAAATGGGCAACTGGAGGGGGCGAAAAAGATATCCAATCTACCTGTCCTGGTGTAATTTTGACAATACGCTCCAACCGATTTGTAGATTTTGGAGTTCGCAAATCTTCATGGTGATGAATGCTATCTTGATGGCTCCATGGTACGAATACAAAATTTATCCTCTTGCGGGCATGAGGCAAAGTTAATGTCGATCCTAGGTATCAATGTAGACAGCACAAACGCTAGAAAAGGGCTGTACACGTTAGATATCAAATTCTGGGAACTGGAATCAGGTTCAATTAATTTAGTTTATTACACAATATCCATTTACACCTAATTAATTCAAAGTGGCACACTAATTCCAAACGATTATAGTTATTATGAGTCTTGCTCCACAGGAACTGGAAAATACTGCTAGCAAATTTGCTGCTGAAGCTATTGGCTTTGACTCGCAGGGTTCGAGAGGAATGGCCATCCAATCCTATCAGAGAGCCATAGACGCATTGGTGAAGTTAGTCCAAATATATCCAGAGTATAGATTAAATAGAGTATACAGAGAACGAGCAAATGCATACCAAAACCGAATACGTACGCTCCAGCTTTCATCAGATCTGAACTCGAGAACCCTAAGCAGAACCATTTCACCATTAACAAAGGATTCTACGGGTCATGATACTAACGAATTACGAAATGATAGAAAACCTAAGAATCAGTCTACTAATTTCACAAGTCAAGGCAACGGATCAGACTCATCCACATCTTCGGATCCGAATTTCGACGACCTTGTGCTGAAAGAAAAGCCGCATGTAAAGTGGGATGAGGTGATTGGTCTGGACGATGCAAAACGGGCAATACGTGAGTCAATTGTCTATCCTACTAAACGTTCTGACCTATTTCCGCTAGGCTGGCCTCGAGGGATACTCTTATTTGGTCCACCTGGTTGCGGCAAAACTTTACTGGCCGCCGCTGCCGCTGCCGAAATTGATGGATATTTTTTGAATGTCGATGCAGCGAGTATGATGAGCAAATGGTTGGGAGAAGCAGAGAAAAACGTATCTAAACTATTTATGCTGGCAAGGCGGCTCCAGGAGAATGAAGGGGTTCCCGTTCTTTTGTTTATTGATGAGATTGATTCATTACTTGGAACCAGAAGTAGCGAAATCGGTGGAGAAGTACGGGTAAAGAATCAATTCCTTACTGAAATGGATGGTATAAATGTCAAGTCGAAAGATTCCCAGTTATACATAATCGGAGCAACAAACAAGCCTTGGACGTTGGAGTCTGGGTTTCTTCGAAGGTTCCAGAAGCGTATCAATGTTTCACTTCCTTCTCTTTCATCTAGAGTAGACTTATTTCGTCAGTATACACGCCCTCTTAATCGTGAAAAATCGTTAAAACCAGATGAATTGGCCAAACTATGCGAGGGCTATAGTGCCAGCGACATAAAGGACATTTGTCAAGCTGCTCAGCTTAGGGTTGTTAACGAACTATTCGAAAGTGGTATGGCTATGGATACCAGTTCAAACCCGAGGTCTATAAGTGTAGCTGATTTCAAGGAAATCTTTAAGGTTCGAAAACCTAGCGTTAGTGCAGAAATGCTCAAAGCTTACGTTAAATGGAGCGATCAATTCAAAGCGCTTTAAGGATTCCCGGCTGAGTATCTGTCAGCCGCCTCCTTTATTTTTTGCCTTGCAACCTGATTATTGGCATAGCCAACCACTTTTACAAACTTTCCTGGTTCTAATTCTTTGTAATGTTCAAAAAAGTGTTTGACCTTATCCAATATGCCGGTTGGAATATCCGACATCTGTTTCATGTTCGAATAGGCTGGATCTACCTTTGGACTAGGCACAGCAATTATCTTGGAATCCTTTCCTTCCTCGTCTTCAGTTAACAACACTCCTAGAGGAGTAGCACGTACAACTGACAATGGAAATAGGCTTTCCTCACCTAACAACAATACATCTACTGGGTCTCCATCTTCTTCCAATGTTCCAGGCAAAAACCCATAGTTGAATGGATATACCATAGAGGTGTACAGTTTTCTATCTACAAACAAAACTCCTGTTTCATGATCTAACTCGTATTTGATCCTGCTATCCTTAGGGATTTCAACAACTACGTTAATATCTCCTTGAGGTTCAATCATTGCCGATATTTTATTTACAATAGACAATTTGGGAACAAATCATTGTGAGACATTATTATGTTTCTATTGAAGACATGCCAAAAATATAAAGAGGGTTAAAGGAAGATTGCAGCCATAGAATTGGATTTGCTTCCTACTTTCGACGCCAAAGCAATAGAAAAATTTGTAAAAGAGCATTGGGAAAAAGTAAATCTACTGCAACTTATCCAAAAAGAATTAGAAGTCCAAAAATATCCTCCTTTGGGCTTTATTGAAGGTCCACCTACCATGAACGGGGACCCTCATCTAGGCCATTTGCGTGGGCGAGTTATAAAGGATGCATGGTTCAGGATTAAGACACTTCAGAAGAACAGGGTGGTATTCCGGGCCGGTTGGGATACTCAAGGGTTGCCAGTGGAGCTACAGGCAGAGAAGGAACTGGGTCTAACCGGTAGCAAGATTGAGAACATACAAAAAGTGGGGGCGGAGAGGCTAGTGCAGGCATGCATAGATCTTATTCACAGATATAATGCGAAATGGATCCAATCCGATGAGTTACTTGGAATGTCATTTGACTATTCACAAGCATACTGGACCTACAAGGATGAATATATAGAAAGGGAGTGGCGATATCTCCAAAGGGCATGGGAACAAGGCATATTGAAGGAAGGTTTTCGCGTAGTACCATATTGTCCCTCGTGTCAAACTTCACTTAGTAACGCAGAAGTTAACCAGGGGTATGAAAATGTGGAAGATCCATCTCTATATTACAAGGTCAGTTTGATAGACCAGAATGTATTTTTAGTAGTGTGGACAACAATGCCCTTCACGCTAGTTACCGACGAATTAGTTGCCGTGAATCCTGAAGCAGAATATGCATACGTCAAAACAGGTCAGGAGGTTTGGGTCTTGGCGCGAGAAAGACTAGAAGAGCTGTTTGACTATTTGGATATTCAGGAATTTGAAATAATAAAAATTGTATTGGGAAAGGAACTTGAAGGGCAAAGGTACACGCATCCTTTCCTTGCGATGATACCTGGACTGGAAACGTTATCAAAAACAGGAAAAATCCATCTAGTTGTCGCTGAAAGCTTTGTTGATACCAAGACTGGGAGTGGAATAGTCCATTTGGCTCCAGCCAATGGAGAGATGGATTTTCAAATTGCTACCAAGCGGGGTATTCCTTTATTTGCTCCAATTGACGATAGGGTGATGTTTACAAAGGACGCAGGTGTATTCAATCAGTTATTTGTTAGAGATGCTGACGCTCTTGTCATTGAGAAATTAAAATCTACCGGTCATTACGTTAAAGCAGGACGAATAAAGCATCAATACCCTACATGTTGGCGTTCTCATCATAAATTGGTATGGTTATCCAGACGAGAATATTTCTATATGACCGAAACTTTAGGCACCAAACCCCTGGACGCAGCTCAAAGTGTTAAGTATTTTTTCACCGCTCCTATGAATAGGTTTATTGAGATTATCAAAGAAAAAGTACCGTGGTGCATTACAAGAGAACGATTGTGGGGAACTCCTCTACCTATATGGTCATGCGTAAATTGTAAAAAGAAGGATCTGTTGTGGTCAAGGAAGCAAGTCATAGAAAGGGCAATTAGTCTGCCAGACGGAGAACAATTTCCATTGCACAGGCCCCAGTTGGATAGAATTAATCTTAAATGCGACTTATGTGGGGCGATAATGCAGAGGGAGCAATTTGTTCTGGATACCTGGCACAATAGTGGAGGTGCTCCTTATGCTTCACTGACTGATTCTGAATATTACGAACTAGTTCCAGTCCAGTTCCTTACTGAAGGAATTGATCAGACTAGAGGATGGGCTTATACGATGCTGCTAGAAAACATAATTCTATCTGGGTCGCCTATTTCTCCTTATCAATCATTCCTCTTTCAAGGTCATGTGTTAGATGAAAAGGGTAACAAGATGAGCAAGAGTTTGGGGAACGTAATCGACTCTATACCGTTCCTAACTAATAATCCGGTGGACATAATTAGATACTACTTTTTGTGGAAGTCTTCCCCTGCTGAATCCCTTAACTTCGACGTAAGAGAAATGTTGAGCAGACCCCATCAGATCATTAGCACACTCTACTATCTACACATATATTTTTATCAAAACAGTACGTATGACAAATACGATCCAAAAAATCATAGTCTTGATTGGACAAAAAGTAGAAATCTTTTATCAATTTCTGAAGTATGGATACTGTCAAAGTTTCAAGATCTAATTTCCGATTTTTCGGCAGCTTTTGATGAATGTAGATTTCATGAAGCAGCAAAGTTGCTTGAGGAATTCATAATCAACTTTCTGAGTCAAACCTACATTCCTATTGTCCGAAATGATTTATGGGACGACAATCAAGAATCATGGGACAGAAGAATATCTGTATACTCTGTGTTAAACCATATACTAAAAAACCTTGATATCATGCTTCATCCAATTTCTCCTTTTGTGACAGAGTACCTATACCTGATGTGCTTTAAGGATAATGAAAGTGTAATGTTAGAAAAATGGCCAATGCCAGACAATGACTATGCGGATCGTAATGTAGAATCAGGATTTGATTTCCTAAAGAACGTTATTTCACTTTCGAACTCGGCTAGAATGAAAGCCAAACTCAAACGAAGGTGGCCCATCAATGAAGTTCTGATATTCTCCAACGATATTCGTTTTCTTAATAATCCTGTCCTAATGGAGATTTTGAGGAACCAAATAAACGCTCAGAACTGTCGACTCATTGAAATTCCATCCTTCAAGTCTCAAACCTCAAAACTGAATTCACTAATAGCAAATGGCGCTCCAATCGGTGTGGAGATGCATATTTCCACAAGAAGTGTAGCACCAAGAGTTAAGAGCAAGATAACTCCTCTAATACAAGGTTTTAAGGAGATCGATAAGATCAAGGTCCTTCGGTCCTTGGATGCAGAAGGCAAGATAACTGTTAATGTCCTAGGTGAGAAGATCGAACTTGAGGAAAATGATCTTGATATAGAGTATTTCCCGTTAGATGGCTATTCAAGTGTAGAACTTGATGGTCTAGTAGTGTTTATTTCGACCTCGCGATCGAGTCACCTGATTAAGATGGGTTTTCTAAGAGATTTGGCTAGGAATTTGCAACAACTGAGAAAGGAACATGGACGCAATCCAACTGACATTTTGCCCGTTGCTCATGTAGCAAGACTTAACGAATCAGAAATTGAGGATCTTTCTCAGCTAAAAGATGAACTGAAATTCCTGGTAAGAGTCAACGAGGTTATATTCTCATTGGACGCCTTAGGCGGTGTTAGCTATAAAACGATTGATTTAGATGGACGGCAAATCCTGATCTCAATATGATAGTTTGGTAAGGGTACGCATGACATTCAGGAATAATTTTAGCTTTCGGTCAAGTATAGTAACCGTGGTAGATTAAATACAAAAAGCTGAAAGATGGATGCCATTGATTAATAACAAGCAGATTGCTCTTGATAACGGGCAGGTCACTTTAGATGAATGGCTCGTAGAGAGACTCCGAGATAAACTTGCAAAAACCTCGCTACTTGCTGGAAAACTAAGCCATCCAATTCAATTGTACAGAAAAACCATGGAAGAATCCGAGCAATCAGCTGAGGAAGAAATCGCCACGATCTGTAAAGATTTTATCATCGTGCAGGTAATTGTATACGGTGGATTTATTCCGCCAAGTTTTCAGCAGCAGTACATTTTCACTCCTGACAAATTTGCATCATGGGTTATGCATCGTAGCCGTGAACTCGTGATGCAATGCCTAGAAAATATTGAAGAGTTCTCTCAAAAATCCTAGGTCATTAGGTAAACATTCAGAAATGAGAACTGCCCACTATTAGCGGGATCTTAGGTTTCTGGAGATTTGAATTGTACGTTTGCCTAACTAGCGCCTATTGCAAAGAGTCATTTCCAAATATGCCCATTGGGGTATTCAATACAGATGTGATTCGCCTCATCATTTGATAATTGCTGGCGTGACAAGGACACATACAAAGCCTAATGTTGTGAGCTGATTTGGATCCCCTAATAATTCCATCACATGATGGATGTTGCTGTCGAGTACAATCCGATGATTTACTCTCCAATATTTTGCTATATGTTGAAAATTCCTTTAATTAAAGTATTATGATCATACGAGTTAACCACTTTTAAACATGACCTTTCTTTTCATTATTATGAAAATATATTCAGAGGATAGACCATGGGGCAGGTTTGAAAAATTTCATGAAAATAAGATGAGCACGGTTAAATTAATTTATATCACTCCTAACCATCGGTTAAGTCTCCAGTACCATACGCACAGAAATGAATTCTGGAGGATAATAAGTGGAACTGCAGAAGTTGAGATTGACGGCCAGATCTTTAATGTAAAGGAAGGGGATGATATCTCTATTGGTTCAAAAAGCCAACACCGAATCAAAGCGTTGTCAAATGGCTGTACTGTGCTTGAGATTTCCTACGGCCACTTTGATGAATCCGACATCGTGCGCATCGAAGACGACTTCAACAGAATCGATCCTAGCACCCCACGGACCCCATAACTTTACTAACGATCAACGAAATACAAATAAAGCCCTCTTAATGTTCTACCGTTATGAGCGCAAGCAAGAAACCCCACATGAACCTAGTTGTTGTAGGTCATGTCGATAATGGTAAATCGACTACTGTTGGTCATTTAATGGTGGACTTAAAAGTTATTGATCAACGGACTATTGACGCATACGCGAAGGAATCCGAAGCAACGGGTAAAGGTGACACCTTCAAGTATGCTTGGGTCTTGGATAGCATTAAAGAAGAAAGGGATAGAGGTGTAACCATAGACCTTGCTTTCCAGAAATTCGAGACTCAAAAGTTCTTTTACACGCTTATTGATGCCCCAGGTCATAGAGATTTTATCAAGAATATGATTACCGGAGCTTCCGAAGCCGATGCTGCTGTTCTTGTAGTCTCTGTGAAACCGGGTGAGACCGAAGCTGCCACTGATCCTGGAGGTCAAGCACGTGAGCATGCATTTTTATCCCGTACCTTAGGCGTGAGCCAAATAGCTGTAGCTTTAAACAAGATGGACGATGTTGGTTATTCCGAACAGAGGTTTAAGGAAGTTAAGGACTTGGTAGAAAAAATGCTGAAGTTAGTAGGATATAACACGAGCAAAGTTCAATTTATCCCAGTTTCTGCTTGGAAAGGTGATAATTTGGTTAAACTTTCTGAAAATACACCATGGTACAAAGGTCCCACACTTGCAGAATCTCTCGACATGTTTGAGGCTCCAGAGAAACCAATCGGGAAGCCTCTTAGAATTCCAATTCAAGACGTATATACTATTACTGGTGTTGGAACTGTACCTGTAGGCCGAGTTGAAACAGGAGTTGTTCGAGCTAATGACAAGGTGATAGTGATGCCGTCTGGAGTGACTGGTGAAGTAAAGTCGATAGAAACTCATCACACTCAAATGGAATCAGCTGAAGCGGGCGATAACATAGGGTTTAACCTTCGAGGAGTTGACAGGAAATCAATAAAACGGGGGGATATACTGGGATCAACGGATCAGCCACCTTCTGTCGCACGAGAATTTGAGGCACAAATAATTGTGATTCATCACCCTACCGCGATGGCTCCAGGGTACACGCCAGTTCTACATGCCCACACAGCACAAGTAGCAGCTACTCTTTCGGAATTTGTAGCAAAGATAGACGCGAAGACTGGGGGAATAGTAGAAGAAAAGCCAAAATTCTTGAAAACTGGCGACGCTGCTATAGTAAGAGTGAAACCTACTAGACCACTTGCAATTGAAACCTTCAAAGAGTTCCCTGAAATTGGAAGATTTGCGCTCAGGGATATGGGAACTACAATTGCAGCAGGTGTGGTGAAAGGGATTATAGAAAAATATGATCCTAGCAAGAAATGAGTGATCTAGTTGCCTCAAGAAGCAAGAATAAAACTAACCAGTACCAATCTCACTACCTTAGAGACTGTTTGCTCTGAAATTAAGGGACTTGGAGAGAAAAACGGAATCAGGCTGAAAGGACCCCATCCGTTACCTACCAAGAAGATGAAGGTGGTGACAAGAAAATCACCTTGTGGGCAAGGAACAAACACATATGATAAGTACGAATTAAGAATTCATAGACGTGTCATTGATTTGGGAGCAGACGATAGAGCAATTCGGCAGTTAATGCGTTTAAAAATACCTGATGATGTGTACATTGAGGTCTCGTTAACTCAATAGACCCTTCGCATTCAGATTGCCAAATCAAAGCCTTACTATTATTCTGTCAGCATAAATCAGACTATCCGTTGATATCACTACGTTCATTACAAACAATTTTTTTTAATGAAGATTCACTAGCCTCTGCGCACTGCTAAACAATATTTTTAGTTCTGAGACTGGCCCGTGAATTTCTAGTTTCTCTGTTCCTTGTATGCAGATCTTGGCTTTTCTAAATAAAAATCCTTTCTCTGAGTATTCCAAACCATGCAGTCGGTCTAGCCTCTCGCTGACTATGTCATTTGACTTGTGGATATGGCCTCGTTTAGCAAATAGAATGATCCTGCGGTCGGTCATTAATAATTTATACTTCTTTCCAGAATATTCGACAGGACACTTGCCATAAAACTTTACATTTTCGACAGGTAAGAGAAAATCGTTCAAAGTCATGATTTTATCTGTGCGTATACTGTAAATTCCAGAATATATATCAAAACAAGTCTCAATTTATTGCTGACATGATGGACAAAAATTGATAACAGATTTATTGATTTGTGATGGCTGCCCAAGTTCATTGTCTCAAATACTGAATATTTTATATCCGTCATTAAAGATTGAAATATGTTGGAAAACACGCCGCCCATGACATCATTTGAAAAAAGGAAAAGATTACATGATTTGCCAGAGCTTCCAGATGGTCGGGTTGGGCTCCTCCTTTCATCAGTCTATGTAGGTGATGAACAGACGGTCTACCTTTTATTTTATGACTTTGAGGAGAATGGACTTGTTGCATGGAGAGATAGAACCAATCATAGGCCTTATTGCTATACTAAGATGGAGTACAAGGACAGAGCGGAGGCGATTTGCAGAGAAGACAAGAAGTTATCACTTCATCTAACAAAGAAGCGAGATTTGATCAATGATCAGATTATTGAAGTTTTGAAAATCGTAGCTCCAGACCCGCTTTCAATTGGTGGAACTGACAATAGTGTAAGAGAAAGAGTCCGATCTTGGGAAGCTGACATCAAGTACCACGAAAACTATCTTTATGATTCTGGCCTTATTCCTGGTTCATACTATAGACGAAAAGGAGACTCTATTGTAAATGAGGATTACGGTATATCTGAGACAGTTAAAGAAGCGCTAAAGCGTCTTATTTTGAATAATAGTGATAATAATAGTAAAAATGGATATGAGCATATTTCAAATAATGGTTACCAGAGTCTTGTTACCAGTTGGGCCAATCTCCTAAACCAACCAGTACCTGAACTCAAAAGAGTTGCACTTGATATCGAGGTAGAATCAGAAGAAGGCCAAATGCCTACTCCTCGAGAGCATGAAAGAAGAATAATCGCCGTAGGACTAGTTGGTACGGATGGCTTCAAGAAGATTCTTGTTTTGGGAAGGAGGAATTCAGATACAGTTGAAGAGGTGAAAATGCCTGAAGCTGAGCTGTGTCTCACTGAAAAGGAATTGATAGAAAAGACGTTTAAGGTAATAAACTCCTATCCAATAGTTATCACTTATAATGGTGATGACTTTGATCTTCCGTATCTGTACTCCCGATCACAGGATTCCAGGATCGATCCGACTTCGCATACTACTATTCCAAAGGAACAAGTACCAATTCTAGTAAAGAGAGATAGCTTTGTTAAACGAGGAACATTAGCGGACCCTGTTCGCCTAAAGAACGCAATTCACCTTGATCTGTTTAGGACATTTCAGAACAGATCAATACAGATTTATGCATTTGGTAATAAATACTCTGAGTATACGCTTAATGCTATCTCTCTTGCCCTGCTAGGTGAAGGTAAGCTCGATTTAGATTTGGAAATTAGTGAGTTACCATTACAGAAGCTGGCAGAATACTGTCTTAGAGACGCCGATCTTACATTCAGACTTACTAGCTTTGGTAACAATCTCCTTATGAAACTTCTGTTAGTAATAGCCCGAATTGCCCGATCACCCCTTGACGATGTTTCTAGATTTGGTGTGAACCAGTGGATCCGAGGAATGCTATACTATGAACATAGGAAAAATAATCTTCTTATTCCGAGAAGAGAGGAACTCAGTGCGAAAGGATCTTCGTCGACCGTCGCTATTATTAAAGAAAAGAAGTATCGTGGAGGACTTGTGGTAGAACCTAAGTTAGGAATTCATTTCAATGTGATAGTGGTTGACTTTGCTAGTCTTTACCCAAGTATTATTAAAGTATATAATCTATCCTATGAGACAGTCAACTGTCCACATCAAGAATGTAAAAATGATCCGGCTCAGCTGATAGTTGGCACAACGCATTGGATTTGTAAGAAGAATAGGGGACTTACGTCGCAACTTATCGGATCTCTAAGAGATCTGCGTGTCAGGTATTACAAACAATTATCTAAGGAAAAATCAATTGATTTAGAAGAACGCCTTCTTTACGGCGTGGTAAGCCAGGCAATTAAGGTGATCCTCAATGCTAGCTATGGTGTGATGGGAGCCGAAATATTTCCGCTCTATTGCCTACCTGTTGCTGACGCTACCGCTGCACTCGGGAGAATGACCACCTATTCTACCATCGAAAAATGTAGAGAGATCGGCATTGATGTAATTTACGGGGATACTGATTCTTTATTTCTTAAGGGTCCTTCGCCTACTAAGGTAGATGAAATTACAAGATGGGCGAGAACTAAATATGGAGTAGATTTAGAGATTGATAAAACATATAGGTATGTCGTATTCAGTGAATTGAAAAAAAATTATCTTGGAGTCCTGTCTGACGGAACGGTAGATGTTAAGGGCCTAACTGGGAAAAAGTCTCATACTCCCCCTTTCATCAGAAATGCTTTTTCCCATATGTTGAATATCTTAAGTAAAGTAGATTCTGAGAATGATTTCGAATCGGCAAGAGAGAAGATAAAAAGTATTCTTCAAGAGAATGCAAAGAATCTAGTAAGCCGCCGGATTCCGGTACAGGATTTGAGCTTCAATGTTATGATAAACAAGTCACCTGATAAGTATGGAAAAAAAATTACACACTCGACTGTAAAATCAGGCTCAATCGATGGCTCCGATGTCATCGGGAAGGATTCTCATAAGGGCCTTCCTCAGCATATCAAGGCAGCAAGACTCCTTGTTGAAAAAGGACGAGAAATAAAGGCTGGCGGCATAATTTCCTATGTGAAAACCAAAACAGAGGAAGGTGTGAAGCCAGTCGAGCTCGCAAAGCCGGAAGAAATAGATACCGACAAGTACCTTGAAACTATGGAAGTTACATTCGATCAGATACTCGCGTCTTTAAACTTTAATTTCAAATCATTGGTGGGACAACCACGCCAATCCAATTTGGATGAACTCTTTTGGGGAGGATCAGTCTAGGTTCTTGGAAAAATATAACCGATATGGAATTTAGCCAAACATGATCAAATCTTTTCTGCCATAAGAATTTATCAAAATGGTTCATCATGAAGGATCTCTAATTATGCTTTCGAGAAAAATAAGAAAAGAGAGCTATCTCTAACTGAAGCTACTCTTATTCATCCCCTATATGACTATCCACGAACTCCGACTTCAAACCTGTCCTATCAATTATTGTAGAATCCTTTCCCGATTTCTGAGTATAAACATAGACCTGGATATCGTTTCCGCTTTCGCTAGGTATCATGTAACTATCTTCCACATGATATCCCAATGTGTTGAAATGTTGGTCAAAATAGTCTTTCTCATCTGCTTGTACTACGAACAAGCCTGCCGTAGCCTGAGTTGAATTTGTCGATAAATTATCTGGTGCGTTCTGGCAGGAGCAATGACATTGATTTTACCCTTAGGAGCTGCTGGATTTGTGTTCGTGGGATCTGAAAATGTATACGTTCCTGCGGTGTCAAATGTATATTCGGCCTGCATCCCCAAACGGTATGGTCCCATTGGTGAGAAGAACCTGATTATCGCTGTCTTGGACAAGTGAAATACCATGGAGATTACCCTGAGGACTCTGTGTGCTATTGTCGGCGTTGGACCAGATTACCTTCGTCCCCTCTACAATAGTTGCATCAAGAGGAAGGAATCCCTGTGTTATCAATCTTGTATCAGGTATCAAAACGACGAGATTGTGTACGTCAGAATCTAACTTTATGGAATTTGTCTGTGCGATGTCGCCAGCATTGAAGCGTGGACCTGCAGCGGGAACTGTACTAGAACCCCCACCACTTGAAGGAGTATTTGCAGGCTCATCGGTGCCCGGCATAACATTTTCCTGAGCGTAAACTGGCTCAATTGAGCTAGAGGTACCCGCGCCTAACACGATCAGAATAGCAGCGGCGGAAACTGTAAGCGCTACGACACTCAAACTTATATTCATTGGGAGGCTGTAGGCAGACTCCCATTTATAATGCATTGTGTTTGAAAATATTGACCTTCATATCATACTACCTATCCAAATTATTGGATTGGCATGGATTCGATCAAAAAAATAGTCGACAATACATCAACATTTATACCATAATTTGGTTCGACCATATCAAATGTCTACCCTGGAGGAGCTCCAATCATTATTTATCTCACCTGAATTAGGAGATGTTGGAGTATCTTTCGCTGATTTTCCCAGGAAAGTTTCACTTGTTGACTCAAACGTGATAGTCTATGGAGTTCCATTGGACCTCACAACTTCTTTTGGGAAGGGAACCAGGGAAGGACCCAATTCAATCAGATTGACTTCTGCAAAGCAGATAGAGACGTACGTATTTGAAGAAAGCACCGATTTGACTGACAAGGTCAAAATTTATGATTTAGGCGATATGAAGATGCCGCAACTTGATTCAAACTGTAGTCTGAGCTCCGTCATTTCATCTATCGGGTCAAACATTAGTATGACTGCAAATCAAATAAAATCGAGCGGTAAAATTCCAATTTTATTAGGGGGCGAGCACACCATCTCATACTACCAACTTAAGGCGTTGGCTGATACAAAGCCTTTGATTCTTCATTTCGATGCACATAGAGATCTGAAGCCTGAATACTGTGGTATGGTCATGTGTCACACAACTCCTTTCTACCACTTAATTAACGACGGACATATTCTTGGTCACGATCTAGTTCAAATTGGAATTAGACAATGTGATAGAGAGGAGAATCAAATTGCACTAAATAAAGGTGTCATTACATTCGATGCATGGACCATTCATGACGACATTGATAAGTTGTTGTTATATCTAAAAGAAGCTACCTGCAATAGAGTTATCTATATTTCATTTGACATAGATGTTTACGATCTATCATATGTTCCCTGCACCGGATGTCCTGAACCCTATGGTTTGGACCCTTTTCAGGTGGCTAAAATAATTAAAAGTATAAGCCCCTCTGCCTTGCTCATAGGTATGGATATGGTGGAAGTGGCAGCCAGAAATGGCGACTATAGGGAAGGTACATTGGCTGTCCAAACCATTTATAGAATATTGGTTAATTTGCAAAAGGCTTATTCATAGTTACGAGAATCAGACATGAATGGGAACTTATATAGCGATGGGCTAGCTGACGAATTGAGGTCTCTTCGACAGTAACAAAGGGAGGTTCAAAGGCTGATAAGGTTTATCTGCGGTTTTGTTTGTTATCTCATTGACCAATCCGTCCATTGTCATGGTCTTTCTTTCACTAGGATTCAAACGATCCCGGATTTGAAATCTTGCTTCTTCTACTTCGGTATCCCCTACAACAACAATGTAATTAATCCATTCCATTTCTGCATCTCGAATTTTTTTTCCTACTGATTCATCTCGATCGTCTATATCCACTCTAACGGGTTTGTTCGAAATTGCATCTGCTATCTCCTTACAATAGCCGGTATGATTTGAGGTTACAGGGATCAAACGCATATGAGTTGGCGAAAGCCATAATGGCAAAGTAGGCTTATCGCCAGTTTTTGAGCTTTTTGCAGCCTTTTCTAGTAACGCAAAGATAACGCGTTCAATTGCTCCACTTGGTGAATTGTGCAAGATTACAGGATACTTTCTCGATCCATCTTCATCGACAAATGTTATGTTGTATCGTTTACTGTTTTCAATATCGATCTGGTCTGTAGAAAGTGCAGAAGCCTTCCCTTGATTGTCTATGTAGTTAAACTCCCACTTTAAAATAAAATAGAAGAATCGTTCTTTCCAAACCTCTACTAAAACAGGACGATTAAATTTCCTAACTAATTCGATAATCATATCCTTGTTATCCCTGAGGCAATCCTCGGTGAACCGTATTGCCATCTCGATGTCGTTAGTGGTTGAAATTCCCAAATCGTTTAATACAGTGGTAGATAAGTCAAATCTTTTTAGAAGCTCCGACTTGGCTTCCTTCATATCTCTGCAAAAGGCATGACAATCAGGCATGCTGAATGCTCTCAATCTTTTCAACCCTACAAGCTCTCCGGTCTTCTCTCTTCGGAAACTATATCTAGTAAGTTCATAAAGTCGAAGAGGTAGATTTTTGTAAGAAATCAATAAGTCTTTTGCCATCAAAAATTGGCCAAAACAAGCTGCAAATCTAAGGAAATAATGTTTCCCATGGTCAGTAGCGATGTTGTATTGTCTAGCAGGAAATCGGTTAAAGTAACTCTCCAGTGATGGATGTTTCGAATCATACATTATGGGGGTTTCTATTTCTATTCCACCGTAGTCCCTCACCATTTTGGTAACGTACTGTTCTATAAGTGACTTAATCAAACGACCTTTGGGATAAAACCGCATATTTCCCGAATCTGATGCCGGTTCATAATCAGCTATACCTAATTTCCGCATTAATTTAACGTGAGGTGGAGTTTCATCGACAGTTCTCCTCTTCTCGATCTCATATCTTATCAGACTCTTAAGATTGATTTGCTTGTTCGAATATTGATATTCCTTTAAGGGTATCATTTCCCCGTCTGGTTTCATCACAAACCATTGTGATCGCAATGAATCTTCTGCGCTAAGCGCACTGGAGATAGCAGTACCCGCATTAGTGAGCGCTGTGTTTGATAGGGAACTACCCTCTTTATCCGAATACTTAGTAATAGAGCTCTTATCATAGATTCTAAAATTTTCAGCTAAAGGATGAGCCTTGACCTTCACTGAAAATGACTTCGTCCATCCGAAAGGTGCCCTCCTGACTTCAATATCTTCTTTCATGGTTTCTTCTTTCATTAAGTTCATAATCTCTAAAGCTTGCTGTGGCGATGCAAGATTCGAGCTCAAATGAGAATAGGGGTAAATTAGTAGCTTATTGTTCTTGATCCTTCGCATATACTCTTTGATATCCTGCGCTGCCAGCTCTGACTATGGCTAATTCATCGCCCTCTTCTACTGCTACAAGTATAACAACCAGGTCTTGAAGTCTAACCGTCTCTCGCGATACGTCCTGATCGGCGTATTTTTCTTGTATCTCTCTTGAAACAGGTTCGTACTCGAAGAATTCAGCATGAAGTTGAAGTACTCGCATTCTATGGAAGTTAGTAGGAATAATTGGATGATTAAAGGGTTTTGAACTAAGGAGCAGTTGCTATTGGGCCAGGAGAGTCAAGAAATGAATTTTTTAGACATTAAAACCCTGCTAGTCCCATCTCGCTCGTTCATTTTCTCGATCTTCTTTGGTAGCCTTTTTCCAATCTTTATAATGTTGTCTACAAAGGTAAATCCGTTTGCTAGAAGAATCGATCATTAGATCAATGGCCATTGCAGACTTTGCTTCCACTCATGGACCTAAGGGCTATCTGCCCACATCCTTGTACACTACACGTAACTCCTTTATCCACTTTACCCATACTAGTGTAAAATGAAGAGGCGGTGGTATAAAACTTTGATCAAGTATTAATAGTCTCATCAGCCATTGGTAAGCTTATCAAATATAGTATCGTAGTACATGCTAAATATCTATCCCTAGAAATATGAGTTAATTCTCAGTTAGAAATTTCTAGAAGAATGCTCATTTATTATTCCGGACAGTTATATTAGATAAAATGGTTGCATACTTATCTTAGATTCACACTAACTTAAGGTTTAGTATATGTTTTAGTTCTTTATAAATACTTAATGTTCCAGCGGTTTGTGAATGGGATCTATTAACGGGTTGTTATCATTGTTAACGATCAAATTATCAAATCTGAAAGATAGTAACAATATTAGAAAAGCAAGCGTTACTTTTACAATATCCTTGATAGTGCTATCAATGGTTTCAGCCTCGGATCTAGCCGGTGCTCAATTAATGTCTTCTCAAGACGACTCGAGTGTATTGACAGATACTTCAATAATACATGACAAAACAAGCAATCCAAAAACGGAATGCAATGAACCGATCGATATCAAAGACGTATCGAGCAGCAGCATCGACAATAATAACAATGATGATATGAATGCTCAGTCAGCATTTGATAATGATGAGGGTACAGAATGGTCTGAGGATAGAGTAGGCGCATACTTAGAGTTCGACATTGGAGCAATTAGACCCATTTGTGATATAGAGATCCTTTGGGACGATGGCGAAGAGAGATCGTACAATTTTGTAGTTTCAGTATCCGAAAACGGTACTGAATTTAAGGATAGGATTAGATCTATAAGCAGCGGAAATTCAGTCCTCCCAGAATCATACCCAATTCCAGATACCATGGCTAAGCAGATTCGACTTACAGTTTATGGGAACAGTGAAGATGAAACTGCGTCCGTTAAAGAAATAAGTGTAAATGGAAGAGACGTAAGGAAAATAGGTCAAGAGTATAAAATTTGTGAAGAGCTTCCAATGGTCAAGTTCGTGGCTACTCCTAGCCAGTCAGGAGATCCTCCAGAAAATGTAGCTGATGGAGATTTTACGACAACTTGGTCAAACTTGGGGGTAGGTTCATTTATACAGGCTGATCTAGGTACAATGAAATCTGTCTGCGGTGTAAGTATAGCTTGGTATAATGGGGAGAGTAGACAATATGAGTTTGAAATTTCAGTCTCTAAAGATGGAATCAACTTTGTCCAGGTTTACGAAGGATTAAGCAGTGGCAAATCTATTCGACCCCAAAATTATGCTTTTTCAGATGCAGATGCTAGATATGTAAGAATTACAGTATTCGGTAACGACAAGAATGACTGGGCCGGTACTACTGAATTGTCTATAAAAGGATTCACTCCCCCACCACCACCCAATAAGCCCCCAGTTGCCGACTCAAAAAGTGTTTCAACTGACATGAATGTCTATATTCCAATCAAGTTATCTGGATCAGATCCAGAAGGCTCTGTATTGACTTTCAACATAGTCGATCTTCCTAAACATGGTCAATTATCGTCCGTGTCAGGTGACACTGTGAAGTATACTCCAGATGAGGGATATTCAGGTTTTGATAGCTTCACTTACACTGTCAAAGACAATAAAGGGTTAGCTAGCAGTAAAGCATTAGTTAGCATAAATGTTCGTAATAGCCCCCCAGTTGCCGACTCAAAAAGTGTTTCAACTGACATGAATGTCTATATTCCAATCAAGTTATCTGGATCAGATCCAGAAGGTTCTGTATTGACTTTCAACATAGTCGATCTTCCTAAACATGGTCAATTATCGTCCGTGTCAGGTGACACTGTGAAGTATACTCCAGATGAGGGATATTCTAATACTGATAGCTTCACATACAATGTCAAAGATAATAAAAGTTCGACAAGTGCAAAAGCAACCGTTACTATTGATATTAAGGAAGTACTTGAATGTAGGATGCTTAATCCGACAGTGGTTACAGCAATAGGAAGTGATGATGTCAATGTTCCATCCAATGTAATAGACAAAAATCTCAACACGTGGTGGTCTAAGGATGGAGAAGGCTCTTGGATTCAGTTTGATCTAGGTTCAAATGCGAAACTTTGTAGCATCGATATTGCATGGTATAGAGGGGACATAAGGCAAAATGCTTTCACAGTATCTGTCTCTGATGATGGATCCGTCTTTAAGAACGTATTTGAGGGTGAAA
Source organism: uncultured Nitrososphaerales archaeon (assembly GCA_963841565.1). Classification (GTDB taxonomy): domain Archaea; phylum Thermoproteota; class Nitrososphaeria; order Nitrososphaerales; family Nitrososphaeraceae; genus TH5896. The sequence goes on along the minus strand of CAWJCY010000004.1, from coordinate 19,798 downwards.
GCAACGGAACTGCCACAGGTTTTGAAAAATACAATTTACCTTCAGGTACCGAAGGAAAGTTTGTAAGAATTATGGTAAATGGTAATTCTGAGAATAGCTGGGCAAGTACTGCAGAGATTGCTTTGTTTGGAGTCGGAAGTGAATCGGAACCTCCATCATCGCCACCTCCAAGTCAACCTCCATCATCGCCACCTCCAAGTCAACCTACTCCAGGCGATAACGAAAGCGACGCGGGTACTAATGACAAATTCGGAATTAAGAAAATCTATTCTACGAAACCTGGTGGCGAAGAATGGTATATGAATATGCAAGATCCGAATAACGATCCGAGATCAAAACCGCCATCAATGTCAAAAAATAGTGATGGTTCATGGAGGGTGAGTAGTGATCAAGTCAGGTATGGCGTTTACACATCAGCTGGGTACAAACCTGACGACGTAGAAATTGATCACGGGGTTATCGCAAGCAGAGGATATATGCAATCGCCGAACGACTGGAAGAATGTAGAAATGACAGGCCAGGTTAAATTCAATTCAGGTGATAGCGGTGAAAATTGGGCATGGTACGCCAGAGGTGGTAGACACACGGGGAGTGGAAATCCTGATGGATGTGAGGGCAGCTCACTTAAAGGAGACCTGAGGTATACTGATGGTACTGTGAGATGGGCAAAAGAACAATGGCATGTAAGCTATGTCTTTAACAGCTGGAAGAATTCTCCCGCATCTGCAGATGGTAAATTCGTAGGCTTCAAAGCGATGATGTATAATACACTAATTAATGGTGAAACTGCTGTGAAGTTAGAGTTGTGGGTTGACCCCAACAATGATAATAACTGGCAAAAAGTGTACGATTTTATCGATCAAGGCGGATGGGGTAATGATGGAGGAGAATGTAACGGAGAGCCCGATCAAATCATTTCGTGGGGTGGTCCGATAGCATCGTTTAGATGGGATGGAGCAAATAGTGTTGACATAAAGAATTTAAGTGTGAGGGAGATCGTCCCTCAGAAGTAGTAACGTTGGTGAGAATTAGAATATGATAAAATTCGAATGAATGAAAATGAAGTTAAGGCATAGAAGTTAAGGATAGAAGTATTTCTTATTCGTTTGATCAATCGGTATTCCTACCAGATACAAAATGCGTTAAAAGTCACATCATATCTGGGTGTGATCTAGTCACAATATCTTGTTCGGCGGAAAGCACTCTCTGATCCGTGGCCGCCCGAATCACTATCTCTTCATAATACCTAATTACAGTAATCTCCTTAATCTCAGGCATCTTTACTTTTTTGTGCTCAACCATATCTATTAGCATCATCGGAAAGTTTGCACCTGCCAGTGTTGTAAAAATTGTTCCGCCACCCATTCTCGGATTAATTTCTACAAGCTTCACAATCCCGTTCACATCCTCTTTCATTTGAATGCAGCACGGGCCTTTGATGCCTATGAAATTTGCTATCTGCTTACATTCTTCTTCGATTTTACTATTTTTCAAGATCCTTCCCTTCGTGGATATTCCTGCTTTGGTTTGGATTCTTATTCTAGGAACGGCCATCAAAGCTCTCTTCTCTAAATCAGATAGAACATCTATAGTATATTCTGTACCAGGAAGAAACTCCTGAAAAATCAAATCTTTCATCTTGGAAGTGATGTATCTTATATCATCACTGTTGTCTAATCGCATAATATCTCTACTGCCCTTTCCATATCTCGGTTTTGCCATGATCGGAAAAGAACCAATCTCTGTCGGATCCATGGTAGTAAAAGGAAGGTCGAAGTTACTTTTTAGACGTTCATATGTTAACATCTTATCCTTACATGTTAGGAGGCTATCCATATCGCTAACCACAGGAAACGCTCCTCTTTTTATCAACTGTTCTTTAAATTCACTGTAAGGATAAATATCAAATCCAGATGTAGGTAATAGTAAATTAACTCCATACTTCTCGACTATCTCGTTTAGTCTATCTATAAAATAATGATTGTCAGCCTCAGGTATCACCTCGTTAGCTTCACACATGAAAAAACCTGGTGATAGATAACTTGAATCAGTGGCTACTATCTTCCCCTGAAAACCCCCCATTCTCAGCGATTTTATTGCATTGATGCCCGCAGGAGCAGCTGCTCCTGGAACTAAAATCGTGGATACCTTTTTATTTGACAAATGGACAACCAGGGCTGTTTAAATGACATTCAATTGTTTCTTATAAAGATTTGGAGCACTTGAAAGGCATTAATAAAAAATTAGCCATTGTGATTTGGATTGATAAATATTAAGGAAGACTTTCATGTTCATACAAGTTATAATGATCATTCTTCCCCTGATCTAAATGTTGCATCAGCTGTAAGGTATGCTGAATCAATTGGTTTAAGGACGCTGGCATTCACAGAACATGTCAGAAGAGAATCGAATTGGATCGAAAGGTATGTGAATGAAATCGAAAGTAATAATACTAGACCCAGCCTGAAATTAATCACAGGGTTTGAAGCAAAGATTCTTAGAGACGGATCGATTGACTGTCTTTCAAAGTATAGCGAAGATTACTTCATAATAGCTGAGCTTCCATACCATTTACGGTAACAAAGAAATCTGGATGAATGCAATTAAAAATGCAATTCGGAATCCCGACGTTAATGTTATTGGACATTTGGCTCCGGAACCGAGTTTTAGCTTGGATAGCGAGGAATTAATAGAAATATGCGAGCTTCTCAAAGAACATGGTAAAATCGTAGAATTAAATGCGAAATATAATAGACCCCCTATTGACTGGGTCCGCAAATTCAAAGAGCACAATGTAGAGTTTCATCTCGGTAGCGATGCTCATTCACTGAATGAAATTGGAGAATTTAGTAGAATTATTGGATTAGTTCAGTTTGTTGGCACTAACTCCTAGACATTCTCCATTAATATGAAAAAAAGTTGTAGTATTTGATTCATAGAGCATAATATCCAATCTTCTTAGATCGGTATACTAAATGTCAAATCATGGAAATTTATATAGTGGAGCTTAGTTGATAATCTATTAATACTCTATGTGTGCTGAAGCATCTATAAGTCCAACGACACAATGCATCAGATCCCTATTTTCTCAGTATGAAAGAGTAAACAACCCCATACTGTCAGAATATATTTCGTCCATTCCTGAAAGTTTGTCAGATGCAGTAAAAAGAGTAAGAGAGCAATTAACAGTTACTAATATTGAGAATATTTTATCTAATCGCAGGAAACTGGCAAAGCATATTGCTCGCCTTTCATGAACAAGCTGGTACTGATTTTCCAGCCGTAGACAAGAATAGAATGAATATGCAAACCCCATCTGCCCAAATTTTGGTATCTATACATCAACCAAATCTATTTGCTTATGGCGGAGTATTCAAAAAGATAATTCTTCTCCAAACTATCAAATCAATGCTGGAAAAAGGGAACGATACAACCGAGACCAATACTAGATTCATCAATCTGTTTTTAATAGTCGATCATGATTTTATGGATGACGTTTGGATAAGGGTCGCTCAGCTTCCAAGCGTAAGACATTCGGATGGCATTCTAGAATTAAGAATGCCTATTACAGATTCAAATAGATGGAAATTGGTTCGAAATATGGAAGTTCCCTCTGTAACGATCGTTGAACATTGGAGAAAACAGGTGGCTTCTTGGATAAAAAATGGAGCCCTTTCTTTAGGCCTTGAAAAAAACGAAAGACTTGCACTTTTTGAGAACTTGGAACAATTTTGGAAAGAGGTGGACGAATCATACAATAGGGCAAGATCGTATGCTGATCTCAATTCTTTCATTATATCTAGAGTGGTCAATAAGTTGTGGGGATACGACACATTGTTCGTACGATTATCAGATATTTCAGAAGTTTTCGAAGGAGGGTTTAATTTTCTGCTCAATAATTTCAGAAAATATTCAAGAATACTGAGTGAGAGTGATATGATGTTTCTGCGTAATGGTATCAATACGGGTGTTAGTCAAAGTACGTATCTTAACGCCCCAGTTTGGCTGCATTGCAAATGCGGAAGTAAGGCCTCAGTTAAATTGAATGAAGTTGAAAGTGGTATCTTTGACTTGTCGGGAACCTGCATATCGTGTAAGAGACCTCTTACCGTAAGACTCAACGGATCTCAGACGATACCAGGTGGTACACTGAATGAATTGTCTCCGAGAGCTATCCCGATTCTCTTATTACTTTCCAGGGATTTAGGTCTATGCTGTTACGCATCCGGCACAGGTGGCAGCATGGACTACACAATGGTCGGAAGATTGGTATTTAAAGAACTCTCCATAAGGATGCCTATCACTGTCATTTGGGCATCAGAGGATGTCTACTCAGGATTGGGCCAAAGAGAAGCCCTACAATCATTAAAATTCAAAAATTCAGCTCAGGTTATTAAATATGCTGAGCATCTCAGAATTGCTCTTTCCAACTTCAACGCAAAGGTGGCCCCCTTATTGTCTAAGAGAAAAGATTTGGCCAAGGATGGGCAGGACCTCCAAGGTGTCCTAAACGAACTAGCTGTCTTGAAGCAAGAACAAAGGAATACAAGACAGTTATTGAAAATTAGTGACAAAGTGATAAAAGCCACTACCCTCAAGCCATGCATAATCGACTATGCAGTAAATTTCGGATTAGGAAACACCGAAAATATGTGGAGAAATACCCTAATTCAGAACGATGACCTGGCAACGCCCATCACGGTGTTTGGTTAACTTATAGTAGGGAAAGCGATCCAACAATTTGATTATATTTTTGATTAATTCTCTACTACGTACATTATCTATAGCGGCATCACAAATAGTTGTACCAGCAGCTTTCGGCATAAACACCGTTATCAATGAAGAAATTGACATCTCGACCGACTCGTAAACTGATTAAGGAAAGGGGTTAGAGAGATTTTCAATGAAGAAAAATGCAACAGTGCTAGTTACTGCTGCAGGTGGAATTGTAGGTCAGGGGATCATGAAGTCTCTACGATTAGCAACTAGTTCATCTCAATCTCCAAACAGTTATCGAATCCTGGCTGTTGATTCCAGTCCACTGGCAGCCGGTCTTTACAGATCTGATATCGGTGTAACGGTCCCAAAGGCGTCCAATCCAGAGTATATTGGTTCAATCATCAAGCTTCTAAGGAATTACGATGTTGATGCCCTTTTCGTGGGTTCGGATGAAGAATTAATGGCTATTGCTAACGCAAAGAAGAGAATCGAAATGGAATCTCCAACCAAAGCGTTAGTCAACGAATTGGACGTTATAATGATTGCACGGGACAAATGGGAAACGTACAAGTTTCTGAAGGCCAATAATCTGGGCTGTGCCGAGTCTTGTCTCCCCGAGAACATGGATGAATTTATCGAGGAGTTTGGATTCCCTTTGGTGGTCAAACCGCGAGAGGGATTCGGTTCAGTCAACTTCTTTGTCACTAAATCTACTGATGAGATCGAATATGCATTAACTAAAATTCAGGAATATGGCTGGAAGCCGATGCTTCAAGAATTTTTGCCAGGTCTGGATGATGAATTTACATCTGGTGTAACAATTGACAAGAATGGCACATACACCATGTCCTCCATCTCAATTAGGAAATATTTGAAGGGCGGGCAAACTTACAAGGCGTTTATTGACGAGTATCCAATAGTCAGGCAGTCAGCTGAAAATGCAGCAGAAAGATTAGGTGTGACAGGTGCTGTCAACATTCAAGCAAAGTATGTTCCAAACGAAGAATTGACAGGCTCTGGACAGACTGCTCCAGAATTTGAGCCCAGAAACCTTAGTGAATCCTTGCAAAATGGAACAATAAAGATATTTGAGATTAACCCACGCTTCTCAGCTACATGTCCGCTTCGTTCATATGCTGGCATTAATGAACCTGATATTGTATTTAGAAACGCCGTCTTCGATGAAAAAATAGAACAAGTTAGCAATTGTAGGAGATTGGTCTGTATGAGGTATTGGAATGAAGTTTTTGTGGATCTTGCCGCATATGAACAATTAAGAAAAGTTGGATCAGTCAATCAAGGATTAGAAAATTCTGATGTTCCTGATTACTTCTAACTTAAATTTCTTTACTCGAATTAAAGCCTTTGATGAACCATCAGATTGGACTAAAAAATTTACGTACTTACCGTGATAATGATTCCACAGGGAACCTCTATTTCTCAAACAAGGTAGACCATTGAGACAGAAGATATTCCCTAATCCAATATGTTTGAGATCAGGTGGTATTGCTGTCTTTGTGGCTATTGATTATGGAGAGACATAATCGACAGAGCTAGTTCTTCCAGTCCTACGACTGGTCTGTATGTTTGCGGTTTGTGATGCTCGTGATAATCTGTATCTCTTGTATTCTTCATCTACTTCCATTGATGCTTTTAATATCCGGCTCCTCGTAGCAACTGATTTTGACGATTGTAGAAACATTTTGGTGTCTTTTGGCAGACAATGTCCTCCTATGCCGTCTCTGGGCTCGAGTATCTCTACATTCCATTTGGTATTTAGGGCTTCACGCAATTCTGGGAAGTTTATGCTATTGGATTGACAGTAAAGGTAGATATCCTCTGCAAAAGCTATTTGAAGATATCTATGCGCATTTTCAGCTATCTTTGTTATTTCAGCAATTTCTACATCAGAAACAGGATGTAATGGTATTTCTAGATTAGGAGTGTAATTGATGTCATTATTTTTTTTGCCAGTTGTGGAAGAAGAAGAAGAAGAAGTAGCAATAGCATCGTCCATAGTTGAAGGCGTGATTTCGATGCCGGTATCGCCCATGAGGATGCTGTTTTTACCATTTGCATTGCCATTTGAATTGCCATTACCATTATCAATATTGATTTTGTTGTTGCTGTCGTTGTTGTTGTTTATGTTGTTGCTAACATTAATTTGACCATAGAACTGTACAGCTGCATTAAGACAACAATCACACACTCCTCCAACTACACGTAACTGGTTAACTCCATGCTCTTTTTCTTCTAAAGCATACCATCTATGAGGTATGTGTGCAACATGTAATCTATGGTTTAGCATCTCAAATACCTTCTTAGATGTTCCCCTTGGAATAGTACTCTCTATTGAGACAAGTGCACCATTTTTGGCTTCCTTTGCAATTTTCTCTTGTACAATGGACAACAAACCATCTATCTGAGGTGTAAACATATCATCTGGCTTGTGTGTAGAGATACAAATAATGTATACATCAAATTCACTAAAATTATCAGCTTTCTTTATTGCAGCTATCTTTTCTGCACGCTGTATTGCTTTCTGACTAATATCATATCCGTATACATCAAATCCTTTCTCCTTCACATATTTTGCCACCGGAAGGCCAAGCTGGCCCAAACCTATTATAAGGACCTTGTCGAAGCGAGGATAATTTTCAGTTTTCAAACAGCTTGACTGTGACCTCATGTTAATTATTTCAAAGTCCTGTTTAGGCAGAGTGAACCCACGAGTATTATTATCTAACAACCGAGCAATTTATGGTTTTATTGTTTAATATACAGTAAGATAGTGAAAACTAGTAATATTTTAGTGGGGATACGTACAGTGGTTTGTTATGATTGATATTGTTTGCATTGAAAATTAATGGATCATCTTCTCCCTAAGTCAGCAAGAGTATTCCAAATAATCCTAATATTGGTAGTAGTTCAAACAGCCGAGAATTAGGTTGGCGACTTTATTCCGACCCCTTCTAAGGCCAAGTCCTATTTTCAAAGCTGACCAATAAGATGGTTAAAATATGATGAGAATTTCGTTAGTCCTGTGGATTATGGAGAATCGAACCGAAACTGTCACCAGGTATAAAGTTAACCAGCTAATTGATACCGGAATGAGCATTACCTTGAGCCTCACTGAGGATGTAGAGCTGGAAAAGGTGTCGCAGCAACAGCTAATATTGGATTCAATTGACAATCTCGTGTCAGATAAGGACATAAAGCAGCAAGTAAAGCCGTTCCTGGAAGCCATCCTTCGAGCTCAACCACAGACCGTCGTTAATACATATTCTCAGGCAACCATACAGATTACCATGCCTAAGAGGAGATTCCAGAAAATTGGAAATCCGCAGGTCGGAGATATTCTTGCAATTGATATAAGAAAAGAATAGCAAGTTCTTTCAATTCGCTACTATTCAAGGAATAAGTAGAACTATCAGTGTATCAACATGTCGCAAACCTAGAAACACTTCGATATTGAGAGATTAGAATAAATAGAGTTAACAGGCGAATATTCTCATGCAGTGCGCAGTATATGATACATACGTTAGAAAGAAAGATGGAAACGTTATGCATTTTGATGTAGTAGTGGAGTCTAAGACTCCGCACGAAAAAGCTATCGAATTTGGCAAGAAGTATCTAGAAAGCGTTGGTGAGGGAGAACTACAGATGACCCAAGAAGAATGTCAATTCTGTCACATACAGCAAGCTCCACCGACGATAGAGACAGATATTCAAAGTAACGGATACTATATTCAAAAAATGGAAGGTTGTCCTGCATGACCTTTTAAATCTCCAGAAACACCTCTCAAGGGCTCAAAATAGGTGTCGGGCAGGTTGAATCTTCCCATTTTTCTGATATTTATCGAGAGATAATTATCATTGCAACTTACCAAATCCGAAGAAAAAATTCTTGCTGGGAGTAAGGGAGAAGTATATGCATCTGCATATAGAGTGCTGTCGGCGATAGGACAGGCAACTGAAGCAGAAAAACTTGTTCCTATAGAATGGGCTCATATTTCTGGCGTAAATTATAATACTATCGGTGATGCAGGAGTTGATTTCTTACAGGAAGTGGCAAATGGTGTACGTTTCAGGGTAAGGACGACGATCAATCCTATGGGCTATGATAGAAGTAAACCAAATACACTCTCTCAAAAATTTTTGTCAAAGCAAATGCAAATTGTGGAAAGTTATAAAAAAATGGGAGCCACACAATCTTTTTCTTGTACTCCTTATGAAATATTTAAACTTCCAAAAAAAGGTACCTCTGTGAGTTTCGCTGAAAGCAGCGCAGCCGTCTTTTCCAATTCTTTCCTGGGATTGATGACTAATAAGGAAAGCGCTCTTAGTGCACTTGCAAGTGCCATAACAGGAAAGTCTCCATATTCTGATCTTCGAATAGAGAAGTCACGAACACCGAGGGTGGCCATAAAATGCAGGGGTATCGCGATAAATACTGAAACTGATTACGGCCTACTTGGCTATATAGCCGGAAAAATCGCCAATGATAGACTGTATTGCTTTTTCAGATCTGAAAAGCAGAATGGAAATGATGCCTGCAAAAGCAATCGCCTCAGGACTAGGAACCTCAGGATCCTGTGGAATGTTTACGTCTGGCAATGTGCCGAAAAGTGAATCCGTTGCAATAGGTGAGGAGGAAATGTGTAAAGCCACAGACGAGTTGAGTACTGACGAGGATGGCGACCTCATTATGTTCGGTAGCCCACAGCTCGGACTAAGCGAGTTAACTTATCTGCATGATCTTATTTCGGGACGAAAATTTGATAGAAGGTGCATTATTTTCTGTTCAAGATACATCCATGATCAAGCTAGGAAAATTGGATTAGCTTCAAAAGTAGAGTCATCAGGGGCAGAATTTATGTGCGACTCTTGCATGTGTCTCTCGCCATTAATAACCAGAGACAACACTGATTCAATCATTACCAACAGTGTAAAGGGGGCATATTATATGAAAAGTTCCAATCGAGTCGGCGTTGCATTAAAGGATATGAAAACCATCGTGAGAACCTACAGCTGAATCAATTATGTATGTTGTTGGGTGCAAGTGCATAGTAAAGGGATTCGCTGAAGGCGAAGCTTTGGTATCAGATACACCAATAAATTTTCTTACAATGATTGACGCCGGGAGTGGGGAGATCAAGGATCTAAACCATAACCTCTATGGCCAGACATTGAAGGACAAGATTTTTGTTTTTCCATATTCAGTAGGTAGCAGTGTAGGAGCTTACGTTCTGTACACCTTGAAAAAGAAATCGTCTGGCCCATTGGCTATCATATCTTCGAATAGGATGGATATAACGACGGCCTCTGGGTGTGCGATATCAAATATCCCGGCTGTTCACCTGAAATGCCTTAACATCCATCAGGTTATCAGGAATAGCCAGGCATTAATCGTAGATGCTGACGGAGAGCAAATATTGATCTATCCAAATTGATTATAATCAATTATTTCTCTCAACTTCGATTACTCATGCTAAATAATTTGCAGTAAAGAGTGAGCCTTTTGAACTGAAACAAAGTGCTTAGTACATAATCCTTTTATTAGTGTGTGGGAGAATTAGTAACTGATTGGCTAGGTTTTGTCCCGAGTGCGGCGGTGATATGAAATTTGACAGTCCTAGTAAGAATTTTGTTTGCAAGGGTTGTGGTTTGTTTGTATCCAGTGAAAAATTAGACGAACTAAGAGACAAAGCGGCCGAAAAATATTATGAGACTGGAGATGGTAGAAAACGAGTTCACAACGACTACCTTGATTGGTGGCAAAGTTCAAAGAAAGATAAACAAAAATAATTAAGAATAGCCGGAGTTAAGTTCTTGGGTTCATAGTTCGAGCAAAACTAGAGTCTATTACACTTGAATTAGGTATCGTTGGCTGAGGTTATCGAGAATTGTACATTTGTTTTGTTTTCGACATTTACTAGTTACCAGGCTGCCTCCAAGTTGGTATTCAAAAAGACTTAAATAAGAAATATCATCCCTCTGCCTTTGCTCGCCTCTTAATTAAAGATGGAAACATGTAATAAATGTAACAAGAACTCCTCAGTCTATTTTAGAGAATATTCGGGGGAAAAGCTCTGCAAGAGATGCTTCATGAATTCTATAGAGCGTAAGGTGCAACGAACTATAAACAAATTTTCAATGATTAAGTTTGGGGATCATGTTGCGGTAGCCACGTCGGGAGGGAAAGATAGCTTGGTCCTATTAAGCATTCTCAAATCCACAATTGACGTTTCCAGAGGAATTACTATAAGTGCGATTTCAATTGACGAAGGTATAGCTGGATATCGAGATGAATCATTGAAGATAGTATCAGAGTTTTGTTCCAAACTAGGCGTCCCGCTTACTGTCCTTTCCTATAATGAACTCTTTGGAACTCACATGGACGAAGCTATGAAGGTTAGACCATCAGCAAAATTAACATCCTGTTCAATTTGTGGAACATTTCGTAGAAGAGCGATAGACCTGGCAGCAGAACAAATAGGGGCAAATGTGGTTGCGACAGCACACAACTTGGATGACGAGGTACAAACATTCATGATTAATCTCTTGTCAGGCGATGTAAATCGAATAGGATGGAACCAGGCTTCTTCTATCTACAAGACGGGCTACATGAAGAAGATCAAACCCCTTTCTGAGACATATGAAAGAGAAATTGTGTTCTATGCACTTCAAAAGGGAATCCCATTCCAAAGCGAGCAGTGTCCTTACATGAATGAAAGCATAAGAGAAGAAATTCGACAGTTTCTCAACGATTTGGAAAAAGCACATCCCGGGATAAAATACAATACTTACAAATCTATAATGGATATCTCGGCTCTTATTCGGAACCGGGTAGATCCTGCCATTATGAGAAAGGCATGCGAGAAATGTGGTCGAGACAGCACTGAGGAGATCTGCTCTGTGTGCAGGATTCAGGAGAAATTAAAACCACTGGGTTAAATGGTTTAGTAAAATGCATGACACTAACATAAATATAATCTAATGCTGGATTACATAATTGGAGACAGGGAGGATCGGGGTGTTAGTCGTGCCCCATACCAGAAACCGACTTCATGCTGGGATCAGCAACTGCTGGGTAAATCTACTGGTACAAGGTACCTGCTTGCCTAGCTGAAATGAAGTCATGCCGTGCTGGATGGTTATGAGCAGCATGTCATGCGAAGGCATGGTCTTGACTGTGTATTGTCGAAATGGGTGAGGTCCGGGAGGGAGCAACCCTAAGATTGCATGATCATGCTGGCACGTCTACGTGGCAGATCTTGCAAGGCTTGAGAGGGGGCTTTGGACCTTTACTGGAACCAGTAGGCTGTCTCCAATAACACTTCAGTTTGTACCTGTTATTTTCATGCTTTCCAAATCGCATATTGATATTAATCAAATTATCAAATCTCTAGATTGCCACATAGCCGGCTAGCGTACAATCACGTAATGCCATAGGCATGGAGCTTACAGCCAATGGCTGAGACGAAAAATCTCGTCAACTGGTTCTTTCTTCAAAATCCTGATTAAAGCTCTTGCCTGGGGTACCGAAAGCATAGGCTTCTTAAAATGATTATCGATTCCGATTCTCGGACATGCGACCTGTACAAAAGCATCAATGTGCCTAAATATCTGCAATCTTTCTTCTGTTATTTCAGTCAATCCAATCAACCTCACCTTCATTCCCACTTTTTCAAACTCTTTTTTTAGTTCCAAAGCCCGAGTCTTTGCAAACTGACCATCTTTTATGCCAATGATGATCCCAATTGCTTGTGCGTCGGCTGCTTTATAGATTGATAGAATCGCTTTGCTATGCAATTCCTCGGCTACACTACTTACTTCAGTGTATTCCTGAAAGTACGGATCAAGCATAAATGTTTGTTTCCCAGTCGATAACGCTACCCCGGCCGAATGGAAAGTACTTTGACCTAAAAATACATAGCAATCTATTTTATCCATCTTACTATGAGCAGGGTAAAATTCACAGCCAAAAACCTGTCCATCGTTAAGCTGGCCCCTACCACTCCCTATTACCACACTTATGCCTGACTGTTCAAAGATTCTGCCAACGTTCTCAAGCTGTTGTAAATGTTGGCTAATTGTCAGTAGTGATATCTTCCTATAATTTCTGCTTAGAAGTTCTGCTGCCAATCGTCTTGCAACCCCATCAAAGGGCAGATCCTCATATGCGTCTATCATGACGATCTCTTTTCCAAAACCATCCATCGAGATCGTATGCCCTATGTTAAAGAGAATTTCTGCTCCGAGCACGTCGGCCGCATGAGCATTAAGGTCGCAAGAGCCCCAACAAGTATCTCCAATTATGTAGATTGGAATTTCGAATTTTTCTGCGATAATATCTGCCGTTTCCTGAATCTTAGACATCAATCCATCGGGCCCATCCAACGCAATAGATTTTGGCTTCCTCTCTTCGATTATTCTGATTATTTTCTGATTGTCGATCGATATCATAAATATGTCCTGACTCCCATCGAGTTTTGTTAATGTCATTCAATTCTCTGGCAATAAAAATGCATACATTAATTACAATATTTTAAAGGCAAATCATACCGCCCAATTACAGGTCCATAGAGATTGAAATTTGATAACAATTTTTCAAGCACTCCATCCACATATTGATTGGTGACAAACGGTTTAAGATGGGTCCCTTCTTCTAAGTAATATTACCTTGTCATTGTCGGGTACCCGGGATCCTTGCGATTTGTTTGGAAAATATACCTTATATTTTTCATCTGTGATCATATCGAACCCGCAGTCTCTAAGAAGAAACATAATCTCACTTTGATGCTCTGTATATTCCTTCGTATTGGTCAAAATCTGTATTGTGCCTTCATCACGAAGCTTAGGTTTCATAATCGATAGTAAAGCTTTGAAGGAGGTGATGTGATTAGAATCCTCAGTTTGATCCAGTGCATTCTTAGGCAAGACAATAATGAAATTATCTATCACCTTATCAATTACATTTGGAATTAATTTTGGAGTACTCCCCCAAAATGCAGATGCATTTGGAGGATCCAACATCGCAAATCGATTTTTAGCTCGAAGAACTTCCTGCTGGTCGTCGCTTACGCCAATAAAATATTCGGCCCAATGGTCTATGGCAACCTGTTCTAGCATCTGCCCATTCATCATTGCGAGCTGGACATTTACTTTTAAGAATAATTTTTTTGCATCGGCAATCGTCCGATTCAGTTGAGTTGAGGGATTACCTTCATGAAAAAACTGATAAACCAAATTCCATCTTTGTCTAAACACGTCTGGGAAGGTTTTACTGCCCAGCAATTCTTTGAATAATCTCGTCTCTGCAAAATCTGCAAAGAAAGCGTCAGTTCGAGAGACGGCTTCAAGCTTGGGCAGATACAATTCGTCATAAAGACTTGTAACTCTATCCCATGCCCGAATTGGATCTGAGCTCATATAAGTAACCGATAGGTCAGCTAACCAGAGTATTTCTGCAAGGAGACTAATCTTATCTGAATTATATCCTTTAACAGACAGATCTTTCAAGGTACTTGAGAATGCTTTGTGTGCCTGTTGTGACGTGGAGTAAGGAAAATCAGTATGCCAAATAAGTGATTCTACCAATAGGCTCTCCTTTGTTCTTTCGTATGCCGCTGATCGCAAATACTCTGGATGGGTCGTTGAAAATTCGGCTGGAGTCTTCGGAGTGTGTGAGCGATCCCTAAAATACTCTTCAAATTCAGACGGATTCAACATAAAATACGCTTCATGAATTCTACTTTTTTTGAGTTCATTGATCGTCCTGCTAACTTTTGGTCCCTTGACAGATACCGGCGGTGCCCTGTTATCGTTCGTAGCCGTTGTAACAAATGTTGATTGGACCGGATCATAGTCATGTAACAGAGCTGAAACAAGAATGAATTCGTAGTCCTTTTCGGTAAATACAAATCCATGAAAATCTCTGGGTAACATTTGCAAAACCATATACGATACCTCTAGACTATGGTGAAAATTGTGATACTCTGTCGAGCCCTCGCCTAAACCTTGGTTGTCATAAGCGTTAGCCAAGAAATTTATCAGCGTCCTTATTTTGCGAATGCTGTTTGGAAGAATACCTCGATCAGAAGCAACCTGAATTATGGCGGCGATCAGTTCCTCATTCTTGGCATTTGCTAGATTCTTGTTGATATCATTTATAAAGTTCTTTTTTGAACGTGGGAAATAGCGACCGACTTCGTCGTAAATTATTCTCAGAGGCAAACTCTTATTTAGATAGATACCAAGGGTTGTTATCAAGTACGGATATTTAATTCTCGGTTTCTCTCGTTCTATGACCTCCTCCGCGGCGCTTACTAACGCTTTATTTAGGTCTGTTATTTTGGCTCTAATTTCCTGACCCTCTAACGATTGAAATTCTCTGGGGTCGATATACCTTGATCTTTCTGTGTTCATTACTAACCATTGAGGAATTTTTACCCTATATCTGAAGTATCGTCGTTTGCTGCGTTGTGAAGTTAATGATGCAATTCTTTCTTTAATGGTAACGGCAACATTTCTACGTCCACTCGAAAAGGGGAGTTCGCTGTCACGGACAACCTGAATTATTATATCCCTGTTTTTAGATTGGAGACCCAATAGTATATGCCAATATTTACCTTTATCAAGCCAACTTGGAGCCTTAGTTTCTTTGTCCCAGAAGTCGATCGGTCCTAATGGGAGATACCCAGTTTCATATTGCTTGGTTTCTGGATTGAATGACCGATACTGATAATCTCCAATTTGAGGATCAAGTTGCTTCGCCTTATAGTTGGCTAATAATACTCTCTCAGCAGATCTAGTCAATTCGCGATAACCCATAGCACCCCAGATAGTTCCTAAAGCACTCATCAGCGTTAGTATTGCTGCAACGATGTCAACTTGATTCGTTGTGAGGTACGTAGGAGTTAATGGTATTCCAAACCATCCTGTTGCAAGTAATCCGCTGAACGTAAGAGTGATGAAGAGCCATCTCGCTAGATCATTATAATAAAGGCTAAATGGCCTGGGTTCATCACTTAAATGACTCATCTTCTATTTACCATATTGTTATTCGTTTTTGAATTTAAAGTGCAACTGCGATAATAATCCTGCCTAAGTTGCATGAGCTATGAGCCATGCGTATTCACTTTACATTTTTGTTGAAATCTGTCATCGTGATTTCATCCCTCGTTTCGGACCATTTTTCAGATTTGCGGACACGCCATTTCTCATAACAAACAACATCTTCTAAATTCAGTCTCTGCAGCCAGCCCGAGCGCTCTAGGTCAGGTGTTTCTTCAAACTCGCTTACATAACCTAAACATAAATAGGCAACTGGCGAAACATGTTTAGGTATTTCAAGTATTTCACGGATTTTACAATTTGAGACGATGCTCACCCAACCCATGCCCAAACCCTCAGCCCGAGCTGCAAGCCAGAGATTTTGGATGGCACAGCAAACGCTGTACACGCCCGTCTCCGAGATAGATGTTCTACCAAGCACAAAAGGCCCAAATCTTTCCGGATCATATGTAATACAAATGTTTAGTGAGGATTCCAAAATTCCTTCGAGCTTTAGTGAGGTGTACTTACGTTGTCTTTCTTGGTCAGATTCGAGCATGCTGACAGATTTCTTAAATTCCTCTAAAAATGACTGTTTTATCCTTTCTCTGAGCTTCATGTCGCTAACTAGAATAAAGTCCCATGGCTGAGAGAACCCCACAGATGGAGCATGATGAGCAGCATTAAGGATTCTAGCCAAAATGTTTCCTGGTATTTTCTTATTCAGAAATTTTGTCCGAACATCCCTACGAGAAAAGATTGCCTTATACACTGCATCTTTTTCATACTGAACAAAGGAATTCTGAGAAGTGTTCAATACGGATTGATCAATCTTAGCAACAACCAGCGAGATTTATACTGTTAGTACAGATTGTCTCGGCTACCTCAAGATTATCCTATGCTTTTCTGAGAACATATATTTAGGCCGGGCTTTGAAAATCACAAGAGGGCCGGTGGTCCAGCCTGGTTAAGATACCGCCTTGACATGGCGGGGGTCGTTGGTTCGAATCCGACCCGGCCCACTGAAGAATAGGTTACATCTTGTGGAGACGCGCTAGATGGAATCAGGTACATGGGCAAAGTACGAGGCACAACTTATACCCATAGTCGAAGACACTGGAAAAAACTCATGTTAAAATACACGAGAGTAATCTTTTGGCGCCTTACTGTTTTGAACGATACGGCAATGCTTTCGCATCAATGGCGCTCATGAGTTGCTCGTGAGTTGCTCATGAGCAACTCACAAACCACTTCCAACTGAATCACAAGAAAAACTGCCTGAAATATCATTGTCTAAATCATATAGACAGGTCGCTTCAATCCCATGCTATTCTATAGAATATTCCCACCGGTAATGGAGAGACAACTACGGATATTCGTGCTAAGATAGGTCAAGGCTCCCCTAAGCCACTTAAAATATCTTAAAATTATAAGAGTACCTACGGTGCATATCTAGCATCGTTTCAATGAATTTCTACGTTTCAAATTATCTAAGACATTTCCGAAGCCTCGCATAGTCGAGCAAGATTTTAATGGGTATAGCAAGGGGTCCATTTATGGGGCTAACACTGGCTTCGAGAGGGTAATATGGTTCATGCATCAGATTGGCATTCGATAAGGAGGGAACTGCTTTATTCCCAACAAAATCAATAGAAAGATTCTTTCTGTAATGAGGATTCATGACATTCCCCCAACCAACTGATCCGCCAGGGAGTGGTGGAAAACCATTAGGAGGTTGCGCTCTAATAGGGCAACCAAGCTCCTTGGCCCTCATTTCTTGAGCCTCCAAGTATGGCATTCTAATAGGATTGGGGCCAACCGATGGTGAAATAGTGTCCGGATATTTTACAGCCGGAGAAATAGTACGAGAGCTGCGATACACACTCACATTCCTGGACTGATTGAGACTCTCACCTGAAACTCTTCGCTTCTCCTCTCTAGTTTCTCCAGTCATATGATCGACTGGTTCCCCCGAACCGTTTCCATGAGTCAAGTTGATATGCCTCTGTGTGTTATAATGTCGATTAGATTCGTAGTCCTGATATGGACAATCCCATCCATACGTCCGTCTAATCTGTTCTTTGTGATGCACCGAACCTACATAAGTATCAAATTTTCCTAAATGGAATGGCTTATTCATATAAGATTTATCTTTTTGCATAAATATTAATGGATATCTCTCTCTTTTAAGGTTTAATCGGACGTTCTTCGTTTACAGGCGACCTATTCCCAAACTTTCGATGCTTCCAACTAGATTCCTCAATGTTTAGCAATATTGATGCATGTTCTGATGTGTCGAGAATCTGGCCTGGTTTGCGATTTTATTATAGAAGGGAAAACATAGGAAGAATTCCTGAAGGATGGTGCCAATCACGCAATAGAAGTGCATGGTATACGCGCAGAAGACGTCAACTTAAACGAATCCCTGCGAACCTGTTATGTACTTCCTTTAGTGAAGATACTTAAGGTAAGAGATTGGTTGAAAAAGGCAGGCGACCGTATAAGACACGGTGTAGGGCACTTTAGTCGCCCAGCCGCCTTTTGGTAGTCTATGTCTGCGAAATATCCGCAGAATATATAATAAAATCATGTATTTGGCAGTAAGATCGCATAGTTGCACATATTATAATTGGATGGGCAGCAAAATCAAAGGAACTAAATAGAGGAGACGAGTAATGCTATTTATCGCGAGCAAAACCTGTCCATAAAATCTCAAAATTTACCGAAATGACACCCGGCCTAGAAAAAGAAATTTCGAAATACGATTACTTGTCGTCGGTGAACAAATAGCATTCTGCGCGCAAATTTCATCTTTATCTTAGTATTATATTAGTATGAACTGAAAAGGCAGGCAACCAGGGTACCGATAGTGTCACCTACCTACCTCTATGGTATCTGTTTCGATTATCGACGATCCCTGTATGCAATTCAATCTGATGGCCATTTCGTTTTTAGATCATTTAGAATCACATATTCCAGTAGGTCAAATTCTAGAAGTAGAGAATTTCTATTTATGTACGTAAATTAGTGAGTAGTTTTTGACTATTCAAACTCAATCTATGCCCGACAACCTTTATTTTGGCCTTTATAGTGGTATCTACAGTGGTAACCGACTATTAGAATCGGCAAATAGAAAGAGACGGATAGATATATTCTCAGATGAAGAACCTGAATTAATGGGAATAGAGCTAATGAGGGAATTCGATATTTTGGCCGAGAAATTCTACGGTAATTTTGGTGATGATTCGAATGAGCGGTCTGACTCCTCTGAGATTTATGTGGGTTTTGGAAGTGAAGTTCTGAGAAGAGAGGTAAATTTTATCCTAGATGGTTCATATCTTAGGGTCAGACCTACAAAGGCGAAGACCGAACCCATCCCAGTATCTGCATTAGATAAGACCCTTGAATCAAGAACCGAAGAGATTGAACAAGTCTCTTCCTAGGTTGCAATCGTTTCTGATGACGGTTTCAAGATATTGATCAGCAATCGCTATATCGTCTATATAAAATTGCATTGAACATACAAAGTCTTGGATTAATTTTATTTATCCTGAAAGCATTAAAGGTCTAAAAGCTGATAGCGCATTAATGGGTTCAACTGTTTGCGTACGATGCTTGGCAACTCTTATACCGTATTCGTGCTGTGATGGCTACCAAGATGTATTTCACTTCATCATTCAATTCAAGCACCGTTATCTCTTTGGTTGTATTTACATGATATTCAAGAGTATAGGTGGAGCCAAAGTTATTTTTCACGTTATCATCTCCTTTCTTGACAAAGATCATATTCTTGGATGAAGTATTATAACAGTGAACTAGAAACTATTAGAAGAGATCGGGTTGACTAGAAAGAATTGAAAGAACTCTTAGGTGAAGTGAGACAATCAATCGAAAAATTTGTTCAGAAGTTAAGAGGGACGAGCTGATAAATTTCCCGGATTGCTTGAAAATTTTGATATGCTGATACCGTGGGCGTAAAATCTTAACGCGAACATAGCCTCAGTAATTGTTATACCGATTA
>CAWJCY010000003.1:0-266800 GCA_963841565.1 uncultured Nitrososphaerales archaeon | reverse complement strand
ATATCAAGAAACATCTTTCCTCTCCTAATTTTTGGTTTGAGAAGACAAATTTATCTGATGGCGAATCAATATCAAGAGCGCTGACTGGAATTGATACAGTATTTCAGGTCGCCGCGAATCCCGAAGTTAGAACTGGATATCAATACCCAGGAATTGCATACGAAGAAAATATCCACAGCACTTTTTGCTTGTTAGAGTGTATAAGAAAGAGCAATGTGAAAAATTTATTTTTTACATCTTCTTCAACAGTATACGGGGAGACCGCGTTCATCCCCACGCCTGAAAACTACGGACCTTTGTCGCCAATATCGATGTACGGCGCATCAAAATTGGCATGCGAGGCACTAATTTCTTCTTACTCATATAATTATGGAATAAACTCAATAATTTTCCGGCTAGCGAATGTAATAGGAGAAAGAAGCACACATGGAATAATTTGGGATTTCGTCGAGATCGCGCTTGACCGCATACACGAATTTGAGATTTTGGGTGATGGTACCCAAAATAAATCATATGTTCATGTGACGGATTGCATCAATTGCATGATTGCTTGCGCGTTTCAACCGAATGGACCGGTCGAAGTAATTAATGTTGGATCTGAAGATACGATAGATGTCATGTCGATCGCTAAGATAGTCTTGGAGATTTTCAAGAGAAGAGGAACTGATATAATTCGAAAAAACCGACACAAAGATGGTCGAGGTTGGAAAGGCGACGTGAAGACTATGAGATTAGATATACAAAAAGCAAAATCTAAAGGCTGGAAGCCTACTATGTCAAGTTTACAACCCATTATCAGGTCGGTGAATGAAATTATTGCCGAAAGAGTAGTACGGCATGAGCCACCCATAGGTTCTATCTGATAGCTGACGTGAAATACGGGGTTAAATTGGGTGATTTACCTTACCATGTGTCTTATATCTTCGAAGAAATCTCAATTTAAGATTTACGTGCCAAGAATCAAAAGGGGGGCCTGACCTGAAATTGCAACATCTTTACTTTCATTCATAACCGTCATCAGTTAGCTCCGTTTACAGAGATCCCCTACGATAAAGGTAAAAACATTGCGCTGAAAACGCAATAACGTGGCTAATGGGATGCCGCTAAGATAAAAAATGTTCTCAGATAAATTTTCAAAAAGAACTGAATTGACACAAAAATCCCTATCCCAATGACTACGGGCCGACTTTCTCCCTTGGCCATGAAGTTTGAATTATAGATCGAACTTATACTAATAGGAATGTTCGAAAAAACCGTTATCCGAGCAGCTGTTAGACCCGCCTCAAAATTGGGAAAGTAATTAACTATTATATATGGGAGAGTAAAGAATAATAGTAAAGTTAGAAGGATCGAAGCAAATATTCCCAACCATTTGACCTTAGCGAGAATCCTCGTTTCCTGCGGCCTGTTTTGGTAATAGATAGCTATAAACCCGACAGGAATAATGTATGTAACCATCGAGATCTGTATTCCAACCTGATAATAACCAACAGTACTAGCCCCAAATAAAGGCATGATGATAACCTTATCTATAAAATACGGAAAAGCCTTAGCGATCCCTAATAGATATGCATGAATAAAATATGACTTAATCTTAACTACAGTGAAAAACGTTAACGTAAACTTCTTGATCATTTTGAAAAACGGCGCGCTTAAGACTAAATATGATATCCCCCAGCCATAAATTGCCCCATCAATGGAAAACACACTATATAACAGGGGGACGCTTGCCAGTGAGAGGCCTCTCTGTAAGGCCATAATAATCATATAGTTTTTAAATTCATGCCTTCCCAAGTAGTCAACTGATACCCATGTAAAAAAGAGCATTCCGGTGAGCAAGACCGCCATGGAAATAGAATTGAATATTACGACCAATATCGTCGAAATTGTAACGGCTGACAAAAGTATGAGACTGATCGACTCCTGTTCTACTTTCAACGTACCTCTTGCAACTAGAGCTGGAATCGTAGTATCAAAACCCATTATCCCTATTGAGGTGAGAATCGTTACAACCGAGACCTCATAGTTAATTTCTCCGTATGCAGTAGGATCCAGTTGTGACGCTAAATAAAGCCATAATATGGCACTCAATGCAATGTAGACGGCATTTCCCAGCGAAACATATGCTAGACCCTTCTCTAGTCCAATACTATTTAACAACCTGTAAAATTTGCTCAAATTAAGGAGTCGCCCAGCTCTGATGGATATTGAGCTAATGTAACCCAATGTAAAAAAATGTGTCTATAAAAATCAAAGGACATCAAAAATGGGATCATGATAGTCTTCCTAATGTCAGCTCATCGGGATCTTGTTGCAAGAATAATATATGCCATAGATCTTCCTAATTTGATACCCTTCCTCTGCAAGTATATCACTGACAATGGTAATGTTTTCCTTATTACACTCAAGAATAATTTTTGGCGAATATTCCCTTAACAGTTTCTTAGCACCTCGCAAAACGCCAACTTCAGATCCCTCTACGTCAATCAACAACCAATCTACTTTACTTTCATGAAGCAGTTCTGAATCTAGATCTGTAGTTTCCACCTCTAATTCTCCGAGTTTTTCATTTGCAACACTCATTCCAGAAGTCATAGGAACAGATGAAAGATAATACCATACTTTCTGTGGTGTACTTCCAATAACTTTTTGTCTCAATTCGATATTGTATGCATCATTTAATTGTATGCTTTGAAGGAGCAGTTTGGCACTCTCGGGATCTGGTTCAAAGGCAATCATTCTCCTAACCTTTTTAGCATAAGGCACAGCATAAATACCAATATTTGCGCCAACGTCAACAAATACATCATCTTTTTTTAGCTCATCATCAAGGATCTGTTTGACGTAGAATTCCCAACGACCAGATACCATGAGTATCTCACTAAAAATGAATGGCCTAATCGTTATCTTGCAGTTATCGTACGACACTATTTTACTGTACTCATACCTATATTTCTGGGGGACTAGTAACAAAAGCATAGAAAATATGCACTCAGCTACCTTCGAAAGCCTGATCATGGTCCCGTGTCTGGAGTCTGCCTTTGAATTGTGTATATTTTCAACCTTTCTGTAGAAAATTCTTATTAAAAGCATAAATATGAAATAAAGTAAATCGGCATAGTACACATAAAACACGTTCAACTATCATGCATTTTGAATGATCATTTATATCTCTTTAGTAGACATTTTTCTGTACATTTATCAGTAATTTGAAAGAAATAAAACTCAATTGCGTTACTTAATAAGGGATCTGTAAAGGTTCTCCATATCATCAGCAATTCTGATCACATTGTATTCAAATAGAGTCTTTTCTCTACCTCTTGATCCCATATCCTTCGATAATGCAGTTCGGTTCAACAATTCTATGATTTTCTCAGCCCATTTTTTTGGTTTATCTGGTGGAATCAAGTATCCATCGACTCCGTCTCGAACTATTTCATCGAATGGTCGCACAGATGCCGCTATTACTGGTTTTCCCATTAGGAAAGATTCGAGTACAACCAGACCAAAACCTTCATGAGTGCTAGGGAAAACGAGAGCAGAGCATTTACTCAACATTTCATTTTTCTTTTCGGTTGAAACATGTCCAAGAAATATCACGTTTTGAGACAGTCGGTAACTTATTACTAGTTCTTCCCATTTAGATCGCATTGGGCCATCACCAATTATGAAGAATTTCGCGGCTGGAAGATCCTCGAGGACTAATCGAAATGCTAATATGATAACTTCTAAATTCTTATAGAAGACCAATCTCCCAATAAAAAGTACAAATTTATCAAAAGATAAGTCAATTTTTGAGAAATTCTGCGAGCTAATGGCATTAGGTATTACAATGATATGTGCTGAAGGGTTAATTTCAAGAATTTCATCCTTGGTTGATCTACTAACCGCGTGAATCATGTCAACTGGCATTCTAATATTTGTTCTCTCAAAAAGAGGACCAAGGATGGTGTATGCCTTGGACAAACTGTATTGTTCTGCCCATTTATTCCATCTAGCAGGTGAGCTAAATGAAAAAACGTCGTGAATTGTGCTCACTATAGGGATATTACATATTTTGGATATTACGGTTCCTGGAATAATAGAACTGTGACTATTCGAATGAATGACGTCGATTCCATTTTTTCTTGCTAAGCAAATGCCTTTACTAATGGCATTTATCATATATAATGCATTTTGTCGAATAGACGGTGGTATCCCTCCTTTATGGGTAACGAGAGGTTTTACATACGTTATATCTAATCCAGGATAAGGATTAATTCTTTCCATAGTATCATGACAAATTACATGCGCAAGGTGACCTCTATTGATCATTTCTTTTGCTAAATTTGAGATCACAGTCTCTCCACCTCCAGTAGAATCTGAAAAAAATTGACTTATATATAATATCTTCATATGTATTATCGCCGATTATTGGTAATGATGTTATTGTATATTATACAGATGGTCAGAATTTTACTGTAGATTTGGTATGTATGTGTCAAATTCCTGTCCCTCTGCCAAATTAAGATACTGTCTAACTGAAATGGCCAATAATGAAATAATTATTGCGATGGAAGGAGTATAGTTCTTCGTATAATTCTTAATATTGAGAATGCTTAACGCCGCTGCTACCTGTATTGGCATATTGAAAATGAGCCTACTAAGCATGATATAGTTACCAAGAAACAGTCCAAATAGGCCTATTGAAAAGAATATTAGTATTATGTATAGAAATGGGTTCTTTTCCGCATTTATCGTGACCGCAAAATATACAGCTAGGGATAGCATGAGAAAATTTCCTAGTAGACCACCAAGATGAACATATGAGACACGGGATAGTTCAGCCCAACGGTTAGGATAATTTTCAATTCCGAATATAGTTTTCACTGTTTTGATATCTTCCTCAAGTCCTGTAGTCCCCGTAACAGAAATCCTGGCGATATCAATTACTGCTGATGCAGATATAATTAGGAGTGCCACAAAAACATACTTTCTTAAATGATAATGCTTAACCAGATCTAATAGCAAGAAAATAATGGTGACAAGAACAATAATACTCCATGTGTAGACATGACAGAATAAGAGTATAATTAGAGTGAAGAGGTATAACGATATATTACCCATTGATGGCTTGCTAAGAACATTAACTAAGATGATAAACGAAATGAATCCAGGTATCAAAGCAATTAGGTTTGCATAAAACCCTGCATAGATTCCAGAAACTAATTGGAATGAACATATTGTAAGTAGCGAAGCCAATAAAGCTACATAGTCGTTACCTGTTATTTTTGCCACGAAGAAAAAAATGGTTACTATATAAAATGGAGAAATGATAATTGTTAATATCTCGAAAGAAATTTCGATATGCACGAATATGCTTATTGCGTACAGTATGAGCAAAGAAAATGGCCTATCCCCGTTTGCGATAGTGAATAGTAAGGTAAAAAATTCTGCAGGCGATTTGGTAGAATTTAGTTGCTCTATGTATTTGGAGTAGTACAAATAATCATCAACTGCTGAATAATTGTTTCCTTCTTGATATGAGACAAAATAGGGAATCATAATGAAAATGACCGATCCAGTGATGATAAGAGCGAGGATTGGGAACTTGATCTTTCCTGGTATCTTATGGGTCTTTGCATTCCAGGAAAGTTTAGCATTAAGATAGCCACGCACCGCAATGATACTTGAAAGGGCAATCCTTATTGGCACACAAAAAACTAACAATGCAACCAGGATGGGAGATAAAGCGGAAAGTAGAAGGAAAATATGTTGACCGTAGTCGAACCGAAAGTATGAATGCAAGGAGTCAGAATAGAAGATACCTATTAGAGATACTCCAACTGATACAGAGGCTAAAATAATAACTGACGCTGATAAAAAAAATACAGGATTCTTTATTGTTTCCGATAACTGCGAATAACGGTGATTTCTTTTGTGCAATCTAGTCCACACTACCATCGAAATAGCTATCATAGGGAGAGAGCACAGGGCTCCCAATAACGTAGGATTTTTACTGAAAATTAGTATTCCAATAATTACCGTTGCAACGTACAATACTAAAAAGAGATACGATTTCTTGGTTATAGAGAATATGAAGAACCATAAACTACTAATAGCTATTAGTATTATATGATCAATACCTTCGCTAATGACGAAGTCGTCAAATTGGTTTTTATACGTGGTACGGAACTCAAGGTGATATACATCTGGTCCAATAAATGATCCTATTGAAAATATATAGAAAATTATAATCAATATTAATGCTATATCACTTGTGAATGAAAGAGGGGATTTAATTCCCCCGACTGGAATAATTCTTGAATTTCGATTAGGCACTATTACTTATTTTAGGGAAGATTCTTAAAATGTTGTCTATCAAGTGCAAGTGAATGGGACTATTATCGTCCAATTAGCTCTTAACGGGAAGCCATTTTATCACTTAAGAAATTATAGGAGAATTTCTCTCTTTGTTTTAAATACTATAACATTCTCATCCTTTGAGAGAAAAGGATGTGATAATAAAATTAAGCCCTTATACTGTTTGCACAATACGGGTTTACCAAGTGTCATACTAAAATTAATGAGAATAAGCGTCAAGATTGATGGAATGGATTAAGATGGAGAAAAATATTGGCTGAACAATCAAACGAGGTACTATTTATCAGGTTCAAAAGAATAATAGTCAATTATCGATTTAGTCTCCTCTATGCAGTATTGTGCCTAATAGTAAGTACACCTTTTAATTTGGCTGTATTCAATGTCTTATTTCCAGAAGATGGTATCCCCGCCGGGGCCGACTCTGCTAACCATGCATTCTTTATAAAGAAAATTATTGAGACACACAACCCGCTAATTCAATATAGCCAGTTTTCGGGATTATCTGAAGAAAACACAGGATACTATCCCTCATTTTTTCATATCGTTGTTGGAATCTTTGCCGCTGCTGTAGGCCACTACTTTGACTCTTCAACTTCTGTTATTGTGGTTATGGCTAGCTTAATGTTTGTTGGTGCAATAATAGGCTCTGTTGGCTATGCATTTGCAATTAGGAAAATAATTCAGAGATCTTTTGAATCTAAGGATTTTTACTTTCGAATTCGAGTAAATCCGAAATTTCATTATTATTCCATTTTGATTAGTGCGTTGGCGTTCGGGTTCTTGATTTATTCATCATCTCCAATTGTTAAGCTCTACAACGACGGAACATATGGAGAAGTCTTTGCTATGTGGATGATTTTTCCATACTTGGTATATTTTTTACTGAGTAACAAATGGATTATTTCGGCTATATTGCTAGCTACAATAGCTTATACTCATAACCTTTCCTTTGTAATGTCTTTAATTGCTACCGTGTCCTATTTACTGTCCCTACTCATATCTAATGACATTTCTAGGTTTAAAAAAGGACTAAGAAATTATCTTCTACTGGGTGCTATATTGTGCATCCCTGCTGTTGTGGCTTTCTATATACCTACCTTCTCCCTTTTCATCAATAATGATGTGAATGGAGCGGTATCTCAGTCATGGTCCAGAGAACAGATTATCAGCCAACTTTTGCCGTTACTTTACTACGCAGGCGCTATATCAACGGTAGTTTTGCTTTTCATAAATTACAAATTCTTTAGCTGGTTTTCGATGTGGGTTGTGGCATATTTTACAATCTTTAACTTTAGTTACTGGATAGGCGCAAGGTTTGGAAGGGAGCTGAAGCGTACTTTACGGTCTCATAATTGGTGTTTGTGTAGCCAATGTAATTCTGTTGGTGGCGTCCAAATTGTTAAAGGAAAGCGATCAGAACAAACATTTTAGTTACACCCTTCAGAGTTCTAAGCTTACGTTGGTTTGTATGGTAGCATTTGTCGCATTAATTTTGCCACTCTACTACTTGTATTATAGTGATCGATTTCAGAATGATAGCAATCCTCTACTGGCAAAGTATTACACTGTTTCGTTGGAACAGGCAAATAGTTACATTTCAGAGAATATAACTGGAAATATCCTTGTATTAGGCCATAACCCGTGGTTAAAGTTTAAGGTGTACGACAAAAACAGTGTATTTGAATCAGTCTCTCCGGATATTGAAGTATTCCTTAATGGTCGGGATAGAATAATCAACCGTGAGCTAAATCGAATCCTTTACGATCCTAATTCTAATGAGGCTAAATGTATTGTAAAGAACTATGAGATAAATGCAATTTTTGTTTCTGACAAATTGCCAGGCAGATGGTATACTAAAGGACAGGAGTCTACTTATTATAATGATTTGGAATTATTTCAAAAATTTCACGCAAGTGATTATATGAAATTGTCGAAGGAATTCCATGATGGTCCAGTTGATCTGAGGATCTATGAAACAAATCCTAAGCTGATCAATTTAGGTTGCCCCAGTAAGCGCTAATCAATAATAATCTTAAAGAAATGCACAAAGAATATGCCAATTCCTATCCGGAAAATCAAAAGTATTTGGCGGAGCCCAAATCGAAGCTGGAACGAGTGGAATTCTAGAAGATACCAATCGAATATCTTAAAAAGTCATTGTTTGGAAGTATTCGAATAGTGCTTGTTTACTATCCGATATATTGCACCATCAGATATTGAAACTACGTATAAATATCCATCGGGACCAACTTTGAGGTCAGTTATGGCATTAAAGTTTTCTCCGAAAACGTTTGATGATGTTTCATTTTCAGAATCAGCTACTTTGTCCGAAAGTTCTCCGAATAGCAACAATTCGTTCCTAATTGGGTTTAACTCAAAACGATAGATTTTTCCGTTCACTGACGATGCCGCGAACAAATCATTTTGGTATTTGCTTCCCAATTTATCTGAGGTAAGAAATGTTAGGGCCGTAGGAGCTACTACGTGTTTCCAAACGAATTCAGGATCGCTGTATTTGCCTTTTCCATCATATGTAACCAATGCTTCGGTAGAATTAAATCCAATGGGCGCCATTCCCATTATTTTTTGCCATCCGCTGTTGAATCCGGCGTCTACCAAGTTCAGCTCATCATTCGAATTTGGCCCATTTTCAGTATCCCACATCCTTCCCGTGACCGGATCGAATGTTAGACCAAAGCTGTTACGAATCCCATATGCATAGTATTTGTCGATAAAGTTGGCGTTATCTGCTCCTTCTGAATAGTTCTTGATCACTCCTCCATCCGTGGTAACTCCAAGTATACCCGCAGAACCATCCGCTTCTGATCCCGATTGAACATTCTGTACTTTGGTTCTGTTAGGAGAATCTAGATCTCCAACGACCGTATATATATGATCCTTATTATTTG
Source organism: uncultured Nitrososphaerales archaeon (assembly GCA_963841565.1). Classification (GTDB taxonomy): domain Archaea; phylum Thermoproteota; class Nitrososphaeria; order Nitrososphaerales; family Nitrososphaeraceae; genus TH5896. The sequence goes on along the minus strand of CAWJCY010000003.1, from coordinate 257,528 downwards.
GGTTCACAGCAACAACTCCGCCTACATGACGGTGTGAGAATTCATTTATTGGCAGGTTTAGAAGTATTTTTTTTCCGGTTATGGTTTCGTGTCCGGGCCCACGAATTAAATCATCGATAAGTGTATATTTGTAGAGCTGGTTGTTAATGCTACCATAAGGTTTGGTAGTAGTATCGCTAGAACCCTTCCCACTCTTCTCATTATAGTACTCCGTGTACCTGAGAAATATATCATAGACACCCACAGTTGAGTTAGAGAATCGCTTCACTGCATCTATTCCGAGCATTCCTAGCTCCTTATCATTAGCGACTTCTACGTCGAAAAATGGAAATAGTTCTCCATCCTTTAGCCTTACGATAGTGCCGTTGTCTTTTTCTAGTATTAATACGTCATTGTCTCCTAGAAAAGCCATTGTAGTAGGATGGTTTAGACCAGTAGCATATCGTTCTACACTGATGTTATTATCATTAATACTGGGATAGCCATAAGCATTTGAGCAATACAAACAAGCGCAAATTAAAATAATAAATGGGGCAGATTGTACTATTAGAAAATTAAACATCTTACCGCAAGTCATTATGCTTAATGAAGAATATGGGGATACTATTAAGTAATTTCCTACTGTTGAATTTGTTCCCGAAGGGACAAACAAGACCCTAAAATAAGTCAAAAACACAGCGTCTGTATAAAAATCTTGTCACTCCTATTCTTTGACTTCAATTCATTATTAGCTAAAGCATTGGGATTTGCCTGGATTGTTGATGAGGGCTGATAACTCAAGGATATAATGAAGTGTTAAGGGTTGAATTCTAATTAGGAAATTATCTGCAGTTTATAGAACAGGCCGTTATTATTGCTGTCCAATGATGAAGGCCACCGAGTCCTCCATTTTGATTCATTGCTACTTGAGGATTGGAACTAAGAGCTGCTCCTCCTCCACATGATCGGAGACCATTCAGACCAGGAGCTACTCGCCAGGCGTCGTTTGTTCTTTGTGATAGAAATAGGCACGTTATTATTGCTCTCAATGATGAACTGGCCACGAGTCACTCCATATTTGATTCATTGCTACTTGAGTCGATTGGACTACTAGACAATAATGGCTCTCCTCAAATGCAAGACTCGTTAAATTCTGTTGACCTATGGAGGCAGTACACGATAGGGTTCAGATCCCTGTAAAATTAGAAATATAGCAAAAGACGTTATGATGATGAATGCTTTCAATTTTCTTGAGCACTTTTCAGTAAGATTCAATACATTTGATTTGGATTCATATGAAGTTAAATTGCTTTTTGAAGGATTCCGATTATGAATAGTAGTAGTATATTCTTGGATAGAATATAGACCTCATGATTAGGCCGTCCAATCTCTTTAGAGAAGGAAATAGTAAATCTCTGAAAAATGAAATGTGGATTAGAATGTCTTTGTAACTTAGGAGACGAGGCGCTACAGAAGTCATGTATTCACTAGGATACAAATATGTAGTAATCCGTACTCACATCCGAGTACAATTATGGCATAAGACGGTTATAGTATATTGAGAGGTACAGAAGTTGGTTGATAATTGCTACTTAGAAAACTCTCAGATTTAAGAAAGTACAAATTTATAAAACATCCGTAAATATTAGAGTAGTATTTCATAAATCAGATGCATTTCCAATTATTTACGAGAAGGATGGCTAATGTTCAAAAGTTGTTTACAGTTATTCCAATAGTAATCATGCTATTCGTTCCTCTTTCTATTTACCAAGGGAAAATTGTCCACGCTTCGCTTAATCCTTCATCAAGTGATAACACATTCAATATTCCACTTGCTATTCCAACTACCAATAAGGTGAATCCTCTTCTTACTATGGAAGATGAACAACAATCAGTGAACAATCTGACGGATAATATGATGTCGAATTTACAGATCAGACCTCAGGGTTCTGAGGATCAAGCTTCTGCTCTTGCAACATGTGATAAACTACCAGTGTCAGCGGTTGTTGCATCGGGTAACGATGGCAATGTTCCATCCAATGTGGTAGACAATAATCTAAATACCAGATGGTCTAACCTTGGACAGGGATCATGGATTCAACTTGATCTGGGTTCAAAGAAAAGTATATGCAGCGTCGATATTGCTTGGTACCGTGGTGATATTAGACAAAATAATTTCGTGATATCTGTATCAGATGATGGTACTACCTTCACTAGTGAACCCCCCGATACTAGCAGTCTAGGTACGGCTGCTGAGAAATATACCTTACATGAAGGGACTGAAGGAAGATACATACGAATTACCGTAAACGGTAATACTGAAAATGACTGGGCAAGCATTAATGAAATTTCTGTCTTCGGTGGCGCTATTGGTGGAGGCGGTGGCGGTGGCAGCAATGTAATAGGAACCCTCTACCATAAATGGCAAACCTCAGCCGGTGGTAGCACATGGTCTTCTTACTCTTCACTTAGTGGTGAGATAGCATCTGACACTGATTTGGCTATCGCCATGAATAACGATGGTAGGCTGCAAGTGTTTGTTGTAAACACAAATAATCAGCTGTACTACAAGACACAGTCCTCACCTAACAGCAATACCTGGTCTCCAGCATGGACATCCCTGGGTGGAGGAATAAAAGCAGATACAAGTCCAGCTGTTGCAAGAAATAGTGACGGTAGGCTTCAGGTGTTTGTTGTAGGTACAAATAATCAACTGTATTACAAGACACAGACCTCACCTAACAGTGCAAGCTGGACCGCATCATGGACATCTCTAGGTGGAGGTTTGAGAGCCAATACAAATCCAATAGGAATAGCAAATAACGATGGTAGGCTGCAGGTGTTTGTTGTAGGTACAAATAATCAACTGTATTACAAGACACAGTCCTCACCTAACAGCAATACCTGGTCTCCAGCATGGACATCCCTGGGTGGAGGAATAAAAGCAGATACAAGTCCAGCTGTTGCAAGAAATAGTGACGGTAGGCTTCAGGTGTTTGTTGTAGGTACAAATAACCAATTACAATACCTAGCCCAGACAGCAGATGATAGTAGCACATGGTCTCCAACATGGACATCCCTGGGTGGAGGTTTGAGAGCCAATACAAATCCAATAGGAATAGCAAATAACGATGGTAGGCTGCAGGTGTTTGTTGTTGGTACAAATAATCAGCTGTACTACAAGACACAGTCCTCACCTAACAGCAATACCTGGTCTCCAGCATGGACATCCCTGGGTGGAGGAATAAAAGCAGATACAAGTCCAGCTGTTGCAAGAAATAGTGACGGCAGGCTTCAGGTGTTTGTTGTAGGTACCAACAATGCATTGTTCTACAAGACACAATCCTCACCCAACAGCAATACCTGGTCCTCAGCATGGACCTCTCTTGGTGGAGGTTTAAGGGATAATAGCGATCCTGCAGTAGTCCCCAATGCCGACAGTAGGCTTGATGCTTTTGTAGCGGGACCAAAATCAACTGGACCGCCGAATCCCCCTGGAGGAGGTAGTACCACCAGGGACGGTGTAACAGTACCTTTCAAGATAAAGGGACAATGGGACTATGAATACGAGAAAGACGAACGAGATGGCGGAGCCAGACACAACATGAACGCAGCAGGAACCTCTCTTGTAATGGTAGGCTACTTCAGAAGTTCAGGCGGTTCTGACGACGTGGCCATGAAGCTTTTGGGAGGTGCTCATACCGATTCTGCTCCATATGATGGCTGCGTTTACGACCCAGCAATAGCGGTAGATTCTGGCCAACCAAGATTGAGAGCTGAATGTCCTCACCCAGATTATACAGATAACTTAGACCTAGACTTTGAGCAGCAAGGCGTATCAATACATAATAGGTGGGTCGGATTCATGGCAGTAGCATTACAAGAACAAGCAGGAGTAAGAATACAAGTATATCAGGACCAAGGGAATAATGACAACCAACCCGCAAACCAATGGGTAAAAGTATTGGAGTTCTTTGATGATGGAACTAAAGTTAGTGGAATAGAAGGCGCAGATAGATTTCCATTGAGAGAACTCCCCGCTACTGCACAGAATACATTTAGAATAGACGAGACTCCAGGCCTACAAGAAAAGTGGCTGGCTATCGCAGAGATTGACCTAAGTGTGCTTTCATCAGTGCAATTTATTCAAACCCCTACTGCAGATCCAAAGGGTGTAACTACAGGAACAAATGCGGCAGTAGATATTACCCTATCAGGTACCGATCCTAATAACGATCCCATAACCTTCAGTATAGTTGATCAGCCAATGCATGGACAGCTATCTACAATTAGCGCTCAAAATATAGTAACGTATACACCGACCACTGGATACATTGGGCCAGATAGCTTTACGTACGTTGCCCGTGATAGCAAAGGTGCAACAAGCATAAACAAGGCAACAGTAAGTATTACTGTGTCAAGTACCGACGGAGGCACAAATGACAAATTCGGAATAAAGAAAATCTATCCAACAAAACCTGGTGGTGAAGAGTGGTATATGAATATGGATGACCCTCAAAATGACCCTAGAACAAGTGAACCTTCAATGAGTAGAAATAGCGACGGATCTTGGAGGGTGACCAGCGGTCAAGTAAGGTATGGTGTTTTTACTTCTTCAGGATATCAGCCAGATAATGTGGTCGACAGATCATAGCGTCTTGGCAAGCAGAGGGTACATGCAGTCTCCCAATGATTGGAAGAATGTAGAGATGACAGGGCAGGTCAAATACAATTCAGGTGGAGATGATGAATGGACATGGTATGCAAGAGGAGGGAGGCATACAGGAAGCGGATCGCCAGAAGGATGTGAGGGTGTTGCATACAAAGGGTCTTTAGCCTACACCGGAGGAGACGTAAGATGGGCAAAGGAACAATGGCACGTAAGTTACGTCTTCCAGCCATGGGGAAGTTCACCTGCAGATGGTGACGGACAATTCGTAGGTTTCAAGGTGGCAATTTACAATATGCAGTTAAATGGTGAAACAGTAGTAAAGATGGAATCATGGGTGGATCCCAACAATGACAATCAGTGGCAGAAAGTATACGACTTCATTGATCAAGGTGGATGGGGTAGTGAAGGCGGTGAATGTAATGGAGAATCAGATCAAATCGTTACATGGGGTGGCCCAATAGCCTCATTTAGATGGGACAATGGAAACAGCATAGATATCAAAAATCTCAGCGTCAGAGAAATTACACCATCGACATAGAAAACACCTTCATTCCCTCATTTTTTTAAGACAAATTCATCAAAAAATACAGTGAATACCAACACTTATTTTTATATTGATTTTAGGCATGTCATAGAAAGATACCACAGAACAAAGACGTTCTGAGTTTAGTACATTCCTTCTGTTCCGTTTGCGGCTTGACAACACATACTATTTCTCCAGATGAAGATGTTTTGTTTCGAAATGTTGGTTCCGATCCACAATATCATGATGCCTTATGGGTGCAGCTAATATGATATTCCTCTTTTATGCTTTTTAATTATCAGAGCTGGGTTTGTTTGAACATGCAGCAAGGCATTTTCATAGGTAACAGACAATCAGGTGTTACTCTCAGGATATTTACTAATCTGTTGCTCGAAGAGTTAAGACTAAATCATTATGAATGTTTCATCAGATGGAATTCGACCAACGCAATTAGATTGTCTTTGTGACAACATGTTGATAATTACTCAATTGAATCATAAAAAGTATTAACAAAAGCAAATTAATCTCCAAGGTTAAAATGGCGAAGGTTACGCTTATCATAAGCAAATGTTTACAATGAGAGCGAGAAAAAAGAGGTACATCGTTCCTGTTGATTGACAAGATTCTGTAAAGGTAGTTCGACTATCATATTAAATCAAAATTTGACAATTTCGATTCAAGTGAATCTTCGACGAATCGTTTTCCCGAACTGCTAGTTAGTTCTCATGATTAAGAGGTGGATGCAAGCAGTCACAACCATCGTCCTCTCTCTTAGGTGTTGTAAAGGAATAAATTCGCTACAAATAGATTTAGACAAGTGCCTTGGTAGCTTAGCCAGGAAGAGTTTTGCCTTGGTATGGCAAAGATCGCTGGTTCAAATCCAGCCCAAGGCTACTCCGTTAATTCTGTATTTGATTTTTTCAATTATAGGGAACAGCATCTTTACCCCGAATCATGATTCATATCCTAAAAGATCTAACTACTTGGGGAGTGAATCCAGGTCGTTTTTTGATTCTAAGTGTTTAATTGTTAAGAAATCATCCTCGTCTTTTGTGCTAGAAATATTTGATTCAGTGCTAATTGTGATAATCTTATCTATCCTAATTCTTAATTGTCCTCAATCTGAAGGATGGTCAAATATTTCGACAGGACAGTTTAAATACTCCTGACTTAAATACCCTGACTAGATTGAACAGAAGCGTGAAGATCGTTGCCGCAAGTATGCTTGCAGTTGCGGCATTATTCATGGCTGTATCTGTGACGACACAAAGCGGGACTTCCTTTCAAGCGGCAATGGCAGTATGTAATGGCTCTGGTGAATCACACGCTGATAATACACAAGAGCCGAATGTTGAAAGTGCTGTAACCAACCTACCCTCAACTCAGCTTGTTGGTCAATCATCAACATAGTAATAAGAACCCCCTAATTTTTTTAGTGCTAAATCATTTCGGAATGTTCTATTGTTCCAGAAATTAGGAATGATAACCAATATTTGACCTGTAGTATATTTTCAATCATTCATATTTCTTATCTTTCTGCGGCCAGCGAATAAAGATAGAATCTAATATTAACTATAACGTTATTTGGTATCTGCTTAGGTAGTATACTTAATCCAAACTAACATTTTCTCCAAGTTGTCAAGTTGTAAAGTAGAGCAGTTTTAGAATAAAATCTCTTAAATGACATGAATAGAATTTCCCCTCCCTATTTGACGATTTACTAGTGACCATAATTAACAAATTATCCAAGCATTTGTTCGTTCATAATGAATTTATTATCTGTTCGTAGCTATGATCAAAGACTTCGATAATGTTGCCAAAAGGGTCCTCGCAAAACGCAATCTTGTAACTCTTCCCAGGAACAATCTCCCATATCTCTGTACGCTGTTTTCCTCCACTGTCAGATATTCTTTTACATATTCCTTCAATGTCAGGGTCAGTTATACAGATGTGGATAATTCCTGATTTCCAGTACTCAAAATTATCTTGGCGTTTCTCTGCTTTTGGTTCCACGTACTCTATTATTTCAAAGCCTACCTGGTTTGCAGAACTTAGCCAGGCCATCTTCATTTTCTTCAATTTTGTACCATGAATATCTTTGACTGCCCTCCCCTTCAGTGTGTTATCAGCAACAAATTCTGCTGCATGTTTTATCACAGTGAATCCTAGGACTTGAGTGTACCAGATTACGGCCTTCTCAAGATCAGGAACGCTAATTGCAACATGATTGATTATCTTTGGATAGACCCCTGGCGAAGATGTATCACCATTCATCTTTTATTTTGACATTAACTATACTTAATATTCTTTCTTAAAAAAACGATCAATACTTGAATGTCAAGTATCTTATAGGAAAGCTGAAGGATGAATCTCCAGAATTAAGGGACTTGGCAAGGGGTAAGTCCCAGACTGAAGCAATGACAACTAAGATCTATGAATGAACACTTATGTATTGAAAGGGAGATATAATTAGTCACCCAACCAGCCAAATATCAGTCTAATTGCTTGATAGAAATATCTCAATATAATTAATTATTACTTATTTATAATATATCGAATTATTAAGATTGAGATCAATGTTAAGATGCTAATGGGACATAATATTGGAGCTTCAGGACATTACTATCGCCCTAATGAATTTGAAATCTTCCAGGATTATAAAGCTCATGCAGCTGATGCATTAACAATTGATCCAGCTCCACGATTAGAAAATAAAGTCAAGAAATTAGAGATTGAGCAATCAGAAGAGCTTAGGCAAGTTAAATATGAGATTCAAACATTGAAGCAGCCGGCAAAAACTTAAACGGAGGAGCAACGGCACACAAAAATATGTTTGATGGCCATGGCGTAGAGCCTGTCGATGACGACGATGAATGATGCGATGTAGGATAACCATTCAAACAATCTTTTACCTTTTTTTGAAACAGTAGTCACCTCTCCTGATTACGGCCATTAATCATTCTTAGATGTCTAGTTATTAGGTAAACAGTTGCTTAGAGTGTAGTGCGTCTAGTGTCATTAGAATGTCTTACAGATAGGCATGAATACTGTTCTCTTAGTTTTGCTGGTCCTACTGGTTGTCAATGCACCTGTCATCCTGGAAATCGACGATAGACATCGATGACAGACATGCACTTGCTCACTGACGACCTAGCAACAGATGAGGAGATAAATGTAAATGATTGGTCCCGAAGGTCAAGGAAGGAAGGCGTATGCGGTATAGTCAGTTGCTTTAACAAGCCAACCGCTCAATGTAAAAAATGCACCAATTGTTACTGTTCAGAACATTTTCCCTCACATCTTGACCTACTACCAGATGGCGACTCTGAATATACTAGTTCAAATGAGGGTCTAGAACGCTATATGGGTTACTGCTGACTGGCTAACTGGCTGATTGACAGCGTTACAAGATAACTTACCTGTTATTTCAAATCCTAAGTTCTCGGCGAAATATATTCGGAGACGAGTTCACAAGGAAATTAAAGAGTTCCGTATCTAGAACTCAATTTGTTCCGAGGTAGGTTTTAGAGCATCCTCGGACTTGCATTTGCACTTGCGGTCATATTGTAAAGGGGTAATATGCAATATTTTGTAGCATAGTATTCTCGGTGATAACTGCAGGGAAACAGTCTCCTTCTCTAATATTGACGTAGGAGGTGCTATCTACACAATGGGTATGAAAATAGGATTTTTAATTAATTGAGGTAACGTGGATCTGCACAGATATCCCCTTTACCTGGCCTATCTGTAAGCAGTACAAAGTTATGGCGCGTTCCGTTCAGTACAACATACGTATTGCATCCTTCTGAATTAGGATAACATTGTCCTGTATCATCATCATCTGTACTATGATAGCCTTTAGGGCATCCTTCTGGATGTCTAATGAAGCAAGTTGCATCGCCGTTATTTCCAAAGCCCTCAGGACATTCCTGCTCTGCTCCAGGTATGCATTTTAGCTGAAATGCATCAAACATGCAGCTACTATCGGGAGCAAAATCTTCGTTTATTGCTGGTCTTTTCTCTTGTCGTTGTATGACATAACCATCTTCAGTAAAAAAATTTGGTTTAGAGATAGCAAACACATTTACTGTTGGTATTAGTATCAAAATAACTATTACGATTGATATAAACATAGAGTATAACTATGTATATTATTGTATATGAAAAATAGGGACTCTAATTAGTTGTACAATATACATCTTTTAGTTTTACAAAACCTCCTGCATAGCAGATAGCTCCAACGGGTCTTGCAGAATGTCGGATCATCCTAGTTATACCATCAAAAAATGTCATTGGCACGAAAAGCCGTTCTTCGAATGTCTCACCGAATGGAACGGTACCATTAAAAGGTGCTTGTTGTTCTGGGAAAGTCGGTTGTTTCTTCGAATGTCCTACCGAATGGAACGGTTCCATTTCCTATTCTTTTGACTACATGTTAATAGGCCGGCCCACAGTTACTCGGCGGGTTGGTGGCGTCGCAAGTGGTGCACCATGTTTTGTTTGTAGCAATTTCAATAGCGCAACACTCAACCTTCCCAATCGTCCCACCAGCGAATTTCCCGCACACATAAGGCGACATTTTTCGCTCCGCAGTTCCATCGTGTGCTGGTGGCTCTCCTGCTGCTCCCTCGTCTTTCGGTGATTCAGTAAACACCCCGAGCCAAGCAAAGTTAGCAAATTCAAATGGTTCTGTTTGATTGAACTGGTTCTATAGGAGAAAGGTTGGATTCGAAATATTGAACTAGCGTTGAACTGACGTCAGCGATTCTGCATTCCCTTCTCCTTGAACATCCGAATTAGTGTTTGAACAGTAAGTACGACTATTCTCTGTGTTTTCCGTATTGTCTACAAGAGATTCGTATTCTGAAGGTGGCTGTCCATTGTAGCCATCCTCTGTGTTTCTACAATTATTTTCGGATACAGAATTTTGTGTTCTCTTTGTATACTCGGCACTAAATGAAGGCGGTATTCCTACAGTATAAGCGAGTATAACAGCCACAGCTATTCCCAAGACAATCCAGTTTTTAACTACCATTATTTCGGTCTTGATTCTAAAGACAGGTTATTGCTTATCTAGATTTAATCTCTTAGTGTGATCAGATAAATCTCTATTTCTATTAAGATGATTTAATACTGATGAAAGGTTCTTATCAATCAAATAGTGAATTCCTAGTGCTGCGTAATTAATTTCGTGCTGGAGTGATATTATCCCACTTACCCCGTGTTCAATGCATTATCATCAGCTACTAATATAACTTTGTGTGGCATCATAGTCTGGCTCATGATACTGCAGTACACCAACTTTTGAGCAAGCCATTCGCTTCATTCATATCTTTGAGTATATCTTTCTCGTCATCAATAAATTCTCTGAAATCGTAGGCAGTTAGAGGTGAGGAATTTAGTACAACTATGCATTTTACTCCTGCCCCTTTAGCTGCTTGCACTCCCAGCTGGGCATTTTCTACTATTAAAGCGTTTGTGGCTGGTACCCCAAGTCTCCTTAAGGCTTCCAAGTATGATGCAGGATCAGGCTTACCTTTTCCTTCAAATTTGTCCCCATTTAGAGTAACAGCAAACGCGTCTATCCCAAAATTGTTCCTTACAATAGTATCTAGTTCTTGCTTAGATGATTCAGTTACTACGGCCTTCGAGCAGCCGCTCAGGCTTTCAAGTACCAATTCTTTAACACCAGCAAATGGCTTCGGAATTTGCTTCATTTCCATAAAGATCTGCTTTTTTCTCACTCCTATTCTCTCAGCAAAATATCCGTAGTTGTCTCTCCATTGTGGCTCTTGTAACCCACACTATCAAGTATCTTCTTAGCCATCTCTCTTATGGGCATTCCCTCAAACAGGTGAAATGTTCTCTTGTCCAAATCAATCTCAGTAACCTCAGCAACTGCAGTCTTCATGGCTTGAAAATGTGAAGACATAGTGTCTACCAAAACACCATCCATATCGAAAATGATGGCCTTCATGACGATACCAGCGAAACAACAAAACCTCAGTATATGTGTATATCCGATGATTAAAGGTATGGGAATCCAGACATCGGAGCAGGTTAAGACAGCTAGACACTGTGAATTGTCATGAACGAACAGGAAACTCAAAGAATTGAAATTAGGAACGGTCCCTCTGTCATGTAGTTTAAATACTCGTAAATCACACAATGACAAAATCAACTGTATTGCCTAAGTCGCTATTCTTGTAGCAAGAGGTTCAGCGATTCGTTCAACGTAAAGATTACTAACACTCAATTGCATTCTAATCACATTCGATTAGTAACGATAATAAATATGATTTAGCAGAATGATAGGAACCAGATGGTGAATTCAAATTCAATGATAATTGGAGTTGTCCTACTTTCTCTTGCAGTATCACTTTATTGGATTTTCATACAAACTCCAGTCGCTTATTCTAGCGAATATTGGGAGGGTGCATTAGACATGCAAATGCAATCACAATTGACACAGAAGGATCAGAACGATGTGGCCAACCAGAATACTGGGAATAATTCTTCCTCGTCAGTTCCATCTCTAACAGGAACCTCTGGAAATATCCTAAATAAAATTTTCAAACAGACCCAGGACTCTGTAGTACAAATAACTAGGATAGTTCCACAAACAGGTGTAATCATGGATCCATCACAGGAAAACAGAAGTGCATTAGGATCAGGTTTTCTTTTTGATAATCAAGGACACATTATCACCAACAATCATGTGGTTGGCGATTCCAAAGTAGTTGATGTTACATTCACAAATGGCGACAGATTGAGAGCAAACGTAACGGCCGTAGATCCGTATATCGACATAGCCGTTCTAAAAATTATCGAAAATCAAAACAATACGCTTGTTCAGGGGCCGTTAAGCCCTCTTCCACTAGGAAATTCATCGGCGCTTATCGTGGGTGACCAGGTAATCGCCATAGGTAATCCTTACGGCCTGGCTGGCACAATGACAACTGGCATTGTAAGTCAGGTCGGTAGGCTAGTGCCTGCACCTGAAGTCCCCTATTCTGTTCCTGACGTGATCCAAACTGATGCTGCTATAAATCCGGGTAACTCTGGTGGCCCATTGTTGAACATGCAAGGGCAGGTGGTAGGGGTCAACTTTGCGGCACTTTCGCAAGGGCTGGGTTTTGCGATACCGATGAATCTAATACAAGATATAGTGCCAAGATTAATTGAAAAAGGCAATTACTCTCATCCATATTTGGGTTTCACTGGAACTACACTTACGTCAGATTTAGCAGAAAACATAGGAAATGTTACAGACGACGTTAAGGGAGTAGTTGTAAATACTTTAGCAAAAGGAGGGCCTGCCGATAGTGCAGGTTTGCACGGAACTACAACAGATCAGTATGGTAGGAAGCATGGAGGAGATATCATCGTCGGGATAAACGGAGAGAAGATAACTGAATTTGAACAGTTGGTCTCATATCTTGAACGAAATACGGCACCAGGAGACACGGTTGTGCTGAAGGTGCTTAGAAACGGAACCGAGCTTGGATTGAAAGCTGTGATGGGAGTAAGACCGTCTCCTTCATCATATCCTAATGACAATAGCTAAGGCCATGTTGATTCGCTATTTGCGACTTTGGTGCTATTAAGTGATGGCTGTATACTGTTGATGAGGAACTTGGAATTATTTGTGTCGACATACGGCATCATACGGCCAGTTGTCTTCCCATAAAGACTCTTCAATATTCGTTAGCCCATCAACGGTGATACGGGACGTTTATATTTTACTAACCTCATTAAAAAATCAAATGATCCCTAAGCAAATTCTAATTGGTTTGGCTATTATTGCATTTTTGATCGCTATTGCAACGTATAACATCAACACCATTTCGAAGGCAACGTCTGCAGAAAACAAAATTTTCAAAGTAGCAGCCGGAGGAGGTAACATAACTGCGCCGTGGACAGTGTTTCTTCCTCAAGACTTGACGATTAATGTTGGAGATAGTGTCGAATGGTATAATCCAACTATAGGTGCGGCAGAGCCTCACACGGTTACATTCACATTGGATAACAGGTACCTGTGGCTGGCGTGGCTTCCCCACTCGGTGTCTCGAATACAACAAAGTTCAATGCTATTCCTCCCGGCTCAAACAATGAGGCAATCTTGATTCCAGGCGAAGGCGGAATCAATACTTTACTAGCAATTAATGCGAGAACATATAACCCCGTTACTATCGATTCACAGGCTAGGGTGCAGTTTATGAATCCAAGTGCTAATTACTCAATTGCAGGAGATGAGAGGTATGTCAACTCTGGGTGGATCCTCCCCGATGGGTTAGAAAAGCATTATCCTGGCACTGGTAATACATTTATGGCAACTTTTGAAAAACCAGGCACATACAATTACTTGTGCATTTTACATCCATGGATGGTAGGCACTGTCAATGTAGTGGGATAAATGATAAGTAGTTTCTAAATATTTTTCTTTTCGTCTCTGTTGCAGGGTTTAGACGTGAATATTGTCTATTCATCTTGAAGTCCAAATTGAGGATTAGCAGAAATATCCCTCTAGCCCCTCAGAAAGTGATCTCGTTTTGAGCAAAAGATGGAATATCATATTCTAGGAATTAGAGGAGAAAAAAAATTGAATTCTTAGGTGCGGATTATTTGATACTAATACATTCTCACGTGCCAGTTGCTTACTAGTCATTAAGCAACGAAAAATGAAAGAGAAGGGTGTAGAATTTGGATTAGGATGATAATCAGACTTAGAAAATATTTGGTCTCAACTTTGCAAATCCCGCTGGTCTACCAAAGCCTATTAATTACTTGTTACATTGAATTGTTATATGGTTCAAAATTCAATTAATATTACCAGTGTAGATTTATCTGAAATTCGTGCTAGAGTGAACAAAACCCTTATGGATGGCCTCCAGCTTGATATGTCAACTCAAGATTGTGCAAAGTTACTGAGACGACAGGTCAATACCAAAACTAATCTTGTCATAATGTTTGTTGATATCAACAATTCAACGCAATTGAGCTTAACTTTGGAAGACAGCAGATTCGCTTTAATGGTACAAGTTTTTGCTCAAGAGATAAGTAATATCGTATTTGGATATGACGGCTATGTATTCAAATATGAAGGTGACGCTGTTATTATTTTATTTCCTGCAATGTACGATGAAGCGCTAGCATGCAGAAACGCATTAAACTGCTCCATAGCGATACTTGAAATTGTAACTCAAGTTATCAATCCAGCATTCAAATCATCTAGCTTGCCAGAGATCACCGTTAAAATCGGATTAGCTTATGGAAAGACATTGGTGGTGGTTTATGGAAGGAGCTTGGTAAGATCACATGTGGATATTGTTGGTTCAAGTATAAGCATGGCTTCAAAGATAACTTCTATTGCAAAACCAAACCAAGTTTTGGTGGGAGAACAGATATACAATATTTTATTATCATCAGTGGACTCTAGTAGTTTTTTGGAAAAGAACAAATTTGCCAAGGTAAAGCTAGACTTAACAAAATGGAAATATCCATCTCGTTCCGATGCTGAACATAAGTATCAGGTATACGAATTCTTGAGAATTTAAGATTGCACAAGTACAATGTATCGACAACTAGTCCATGCGCCAATAATCATTAGAAACAGTTCTGCCACCTACCCGATAAAGGCTGATCGTGAGACATGTTATACTCTAAGTGAAAGTAAAAAAGTAGTACTAATTTAATGCCGTACAGTTCGGGAAATTTAAACTTGCTTGATGATCAAAGTCTCTGCAAGATTCGAGGTTGGATCACCGATACATCTTCAACTTGCTCCGCTTATCTTATCTATATGTTACATTTAGTAAGTCCTATTTCTGTATTTATTATACCTTAATCATGATAGCTGTTAGTTAATATAATTTGTAAACCCACCAGTTTATAATCCTGGATATCTTATTTAGATTCATGAGCAGAATTTTCGAACGAATTCGAGATGAAATACAAAGCTGGCCAGGCGTTACAGTTGAACCGCATAGGTTTGGGGGTATAGAATTTCGTCTACATAGAAGAGAAATGGGACATATCCATGGAGATTGCCTGGCAGACTTACCCTTTCCGATGAAGACCAGAAACGAACTTGTGAATTCTGGTCGTGTGTCTCCTCATCATATATTGCCACAATCGGGCTGGATTAGTTATTGGATCACTAATGGAGAAAATGATGTACCCTCTGTAGTGGAGTTTTTTAGAATGAGATATAACCAACTGAGGCCTAAAAAAGGTCTTAAAATGGAACAAGAGAAAGAACATGATACCGTGAGGTAATATGGAATATTCTCCATTTTCAATGAATAATTTTGATTTAGAATAAAAATTCTTACCCTGTATTTCATATCATTTATGAACAAATTGACGTAGTCAGTAAATTTTTTACGGGTATACCATTAGCCCACATCGACTTAGTACTTACTGTGAATGTTACTTCTCTTCTATACGACTTGAACGGTCGCGTTTTTCATTTTCTATCAATAGATTATCATTTTGCAAATCTAAGATAGCTAAAGTGGACCAACGCTATTTGAATATCATCTCAGAAGTTCCGATTTGGGTTCAGACATTGATTTGATCTATTCTTTTAGAAAGCAATAAACATCATACATTATTCTTGGCATGAAAAATTCCTCTTTACAGTCGAAAAGGAGCCTTTCATAACTTTAACAAAGATCTTAACACTCATTAAGCTTACTAATGTATTACATCTTAAACGTTAAACCCTGGGATAAAGAACTTTATATAAGACAAATTCGTTGTATAACATTAAATGTTAGAAAATCTGAATCTGCTAGTATATTTAGTACTTGGCTTTGCTATTAGTTACTTGGCCCTTGAGGTAGGATGGCACTTCACAGCCTGCAAAATTAAAGACAATTCAATACCACCATGTGTATTCAAACAAGTTAAAACTGTGCTCGTCTCAAGGAACAGGAGTGTTTAATACAAATAAAACAGGTAAATGAAAATGAGAGATGAACATTTTCATAGCATGTAATCTTCATAAGGAAATATCAAATTGTTGACAAGCATAGTAACAAATGCAAATTCCGAATCTGTATCAACCATAGAAACTGTTAGAATCATTTTGCGAGATCACTTTCGCTATATAGCAGCAGGATAAGTTTACTTTTTGATATATCTATGAAATCAACCTACGTTGTTGACCTATTGATTTAAATTGAAATAATATGTCTTGTAGGAATATTTGCATAAGCTATAAAGCAAAGAAGTCATTTCATGCTTCATTTTATGAGAATGGTGTAAGGCGCTGTACCGAATGTGAGGTTTTTATAAAATGGAATAATGGGTCAAGATGTCCTTGCTGTGGTACCGTTTTAAGAATAAAAACTCATGATGCAAAGCTAAGAAGGAGGCTCTTAAGTAAAAGAAAGTATATTTCTTGATATCATATATCTGAATCATATATCGAAGCAGGAAACTTGTCAAACTTGGGTGCTCTGAATTGCAGAGAATAGAAAATTATCTACATTAAGAATACAACAAGGTTTATCACAGACCCCCATTTTAAGAAGTAGTAATAGAATCTCCGTTGAATATTGACGAGATAGACACAAAAATATTAAGGAAAATTCTTCTTGATGCTAGACTTTCGTTTCGAAGCATAGCGGATCAGATAGGGGTTTCTGCTCCTACTGTGCTTTCTCGAATAAATAGGCTGCAATCCCATCAAATAATAAAATCCTATTCTGCTATAGTTGATCATGAGAAATTAGGCTACGATTTGACAGCAATAATAGAAGTTACAGCACATAAAGGAAAGATAGTAGAAGTCGAAAAGGCAATTTCTAAATTTCCAAACGTATGCGCAGTATACGATATCACAGGACTTACAGATATGATAATTGTAGCCAAGTTCCGAAATCGCAGAGATCTCAGCCAATTTGTTAAAAAGGAGTTAGCCCTTCCTTCTATTGAAAGAACAAATAGTCATATGGTCCTTATCACAATAAAGGAAGATTTTCGATTCCTATAGTACATTTCTTCTGCAAGTCCTCCACTAAACATTATCGCGAATGACTAGGAAATTACAAGTTTTAACTAGATTAATTCTGCTTTGCTGCAGCTGCGTGAATGAGCTTTTCCATAGAACCTTTAATGGTATTAGAGACGACTGGAAGAATTCTAGGATCATCTATGGCCGGTAGAATATACTCCCTGCTTAGATGCTCTCTGTCTACTAACTCGGAAATGGACCTTGCTACAGCTATCATTAAATCTTCAGTAAGAGTGCATACTCGTAAGTCTAATAACGCACGTAGCACTGATGGAAATACTGCTGCATTATTTATTTGATTGGCAAAATCTGACCGACCGGTAGCAATAATCTCTGCACCCGCTCGCAATGCTGCAGGAGGCAGAATTTCAGGGTGAGGGTTGCTTAGTGCAAATACTATTGGATTTCTATTCATGGATTTTATCATTCTCTCGTCAATCAGATTCGCTTTCCCTGATACTCCGATAAATACATCTGCTCCTTGAATGACGTCAGCTACGCTTTCTCCTTTTAGGTGTTTTTCCTTCGTCCTGTTAGCCATTTCTAACTTGTATTTACTTAAAGTAGTAAAGTCAAACCTCTGAGGATAAATTGGTCCTTTACTGTCAGTTACTATAATATTGGAACATCCAACCTCCGTTAATATCTTGAATATGCCATATCCTGCAGATCCTGCACCAGCTATTACTATCTTTAGAGTATTTATTTCATTTTCTTTATTGACAAGTTTAAGTGCATTAAATAATGCTGCTAATGTAATGATAGAAGTGCCGTGCTGGTCATCGTGAAAAACTGGAATAGATAACGCTTCTTGTAATCTTTCTACTATTTCAAGCACTTTTGGAGATTCGATATCTTCAACATTGATTGCTCCAAATGTTGGTTCTGCAGTTTTAATAAATGTAATTATTTCTTCTTTATCTGTAGAATTTATGCATAGAGGAAAGGCATTTATCCCCCCCAGCAACTTGAATAAAACAGATTTTCCCTCTATTATAGGAAGAGCTCCTTCTGGTCCGATGTTCCCTAACCCAAGCACTCTAGTACCATCACATACAATTGCAACGTTATTCCACTTAGAAGTATAATCATAGACTAATTGTTTGTTATCTCGAATTTTTTCTGCAACGTATGCGACACCGGGTGTATAAATGAGTTCCAGTGTCTTAGAACTATTATCTCCTTTGTTTCCCTCTGCACCGCTTACACCATTTCCTTGAAAAGCTTCATCTAAACCTGACGTAATTTTACTATGAATCTCAATTTTTCCTTTTAAAATTCGGTGAAGGGTAATGGCATTTTCTTCAAGTTTCAAGTAACAATTCGTTATAGGAAGGGAAGCTTGTGTATATAGGTTTCTATTGACAAGTAGATCGTGTTAAGTTGAGCTCTCACAATTCTCGGCAAGTGTACGAAACTCAAAAACTTGATATGTAGAATCGGCCGCAATACGCATGAATGCAAAAAAAAGATCAAGTCAATAACATAAAAGTGGTAAAGCATATTCCGTATTGTGGGTACAACGATAATATTTGCCAAAATCTTTTGAATTATCATTGGAATACATGTACTACTCTCGTCTAGTGAAAATGCACCATGGAACAGGTAATATTTCGGTCGCTGTTGCAATAATCTCTATGGCCTGAACATTTTAGTTTTTAGTCCGTTGTAAAAGGTTCTAGAATTTTCATCATATCTTACTGCAGTTTGTTGCAGGTTGAACCAATATCCTTCTCAACAATGGAGATCTCTATTCAGTTATTTTCATGACCTTACATTTCCAGATGATTCTCGTACTGAGAGGTAGTGACATCATCCTATCATAACGAATAAGTTTCAACAGTATGAAATTCTTCTGATGTTAAATATTTCCATCCTAATGCGTATATTTTTTTCACCCTTTCGTTGTTATTGGTTCACATACAGGGCACATTATTATTGCGGCTCCTGAATAATCATTGCTCGCTGGTCAGCCAAAAGAATACTTTAGTCCTGCCTCCAGCTTGCGAATTCTATTTATTATGTTTAAATGATTGGCCTGTGGTTCGGTCGTAAGATATAGAAGATAATCCTCTCCAAATGGCATGGTGATTCGCTTGATTCTTTCATACTCTGCGATAACATATTTTCCCCTTCCAATTTTGTGGGAAAGCTCGCTTCTCACTTTCCATCCTGTCATGGCCATCGCAATCGATTTTTTGCTCTCCTCTGCAGTAAGTAAATTTTTTACACCTTCACCATGACGAGAATACATTGTATTACCTTCAGAATCACAAATGGTAACTAACCTAATATTTGGATCGATATTAATAATATCGTTATAATGCTGCTTTATTTTGAAAAGTCTAATTCTTAGCAATGAGCTGACTATGATTCCAAAAATAGCACCCCAAATTAGATGAAATGAAATCGCAATTAACGTGATGTTTCTAATAGAGAGATTTACGTCTTCGGAAAATACAGCCTGCTGCGATCCAATAGCCAATATGGTAGTAATAGAATTAATAGCCGGTTGTATCAGGAATAAAGTTATTGGGAGAAACAAAACTAGCCATAGTATAATACCTGCTCCCATTCCAACTAACGAGGATTTGTACGGATTGAGCATACGTATTTTTTTCCATCTAATCCCTATTGCACCGAATACTGCTCCTATTATAGTGCCCACTGTGAGGTGAAGACCAAAAGCTATCGATGTCGCAGTCGTTATATCATTTAAACCCAAGCTAATTCCCATGATCGAGTAGAATGCGCCTATATTTAGCCCCAGTAACAATTCAGTTAAGACGATCACTGAAGAAATAGACCAGGTTGCTACAAAGCCAGCAAAAGCTCCATATTTAACTCCCTTAATGGTTACCAATAATTTGTTTCGTTTGGTGCTATCGTTTTTGTTTACATTTTTCGTGACCGAAAACATTAGGAACTTTTCATAAGTGGAAGAAGGATATAAAGGATTCTTTTAAATTGCGTTACACATGAATGCACAAATAACTGTTCGCTTTACGTGTGTCACATAGTTTAGTTAAAAACGATAACCGATTTAACACTTGTTATATTGAATAGTGTTCATGAATTTCCATCTTTAAATAGTGAGGTTTAGCTCCTAAATTGGGTTAGGGAGTAGAGGAAATCGATGGAGAGGATTTCAAATATATTACTAGTAATGCTTTTGTTTTACACAGGAGATACGTTAGGGTACATTCTCTTTTTCCCTCATAAGTAGCTTCGACTTATAAGAGTCAAGAAGAGAGAGAAGATAGACATACAGTAAAACATTGTACCGAGCATCAGAGAAGCTATTGTTGCTACAAAACAACGAAGAATGATCAATAACAACACTAATCGAGATATTTACTTTAACAATTGTATGATTCTTGTGTTCTGTTGTTCTTTAAAATTGAAATGAAGCCTTAACCACTCAATCAAACGGGCGATTTGGTGACTTAAAAAAAAGAGTTGATTGGTCTTGTCCCGCTTTACCTTCCTATACACAGACCACTTGGATTACTTGTCTCACAGCTGTTGTCTACATACTGATTTGCATTGATGTTTGTTGGTAGTCCGTTTGCATTGTTAAGGTCAATTACATTCTCAAGTACGTTATTGGCTGATATTGTATTCTGTATGCTCTGTCCATCAAGAAATACTCCATTCTGACTTCCAACTACATTGTTCATTCCTATGTTGGACTGTTGTGAGTTGACAAATGTTATTCCTGCTAGCAAGTTTCCATTCATAAGGTTTGAGTCTATAGCAGCACCTGTACTTGAGTGAGATGCTACACCTATACTATTACCTTGTATGATGTTTTGTTGTACTTGTGCATTTTCAGCTCCTGTCATAAATGTACCTATCTGATTGTTAGATAGTATGACAGAATTAATCGCAAATCCAGTTGCTCCAGTAAGAAGTACTCCTGCTTGGAAGTTGCTTATTGAACCAGGTCCATTTACTACTACATTATCAACATTTGGTACCATAATTCCAACTTTAGAGTCTGTCCTGTCCAGGTCCTGTGATTGAGAATCCATTCATGTTAATTACTGTGTTTGGACCACCTACTATGATACCATCTCCACTGCAGTTAAGATTTGCAGTTAGATTTACTACTCCGCTTACGACTTGTCCACATGCTGCGTTAGTTGATGGTTCCTGTGCAGTAGTGAGCTGGAATGCAGTTGCCGTGTCAACTCCGGAGCCGCCGCATCATCGTCATCATTGTCATTATTGCGATGTTTCCTGGGTGTGTTGCATAAGCTGTCGTTATATGTCCCAGCAATCAATCCGCTTACCGAGAACACTATGCCCATCGCAACGATGGCAAACATTATCGATTTTGCAGTACTTGTTTGGTTCATTCTTAGTGACCTCCAATGCCTACGAATCTGTTTTCTGCTGTCGTCGTAAGCGGTGGTGCTAATTCGTGCATCTTCTCGTAAATATCCAACAGTCTCATTCCTTTTTCAGTAGTTCTGTATGTTTGCATTCCACCTTCGTATTCAATAAGTCCATTGTCCTGTAGTGTCGTTAGGTATTCTCGTAGCTGAGCGAACGATAGAAATGCTTTGTACATTATTTTTGTCTTGGTAGCTCCTCCTCCGTTTGCGGCCTCTAGAATTAGGCCAACAATTTCGGTTCTGCTTCTGTATTTCATAATAGAATCAGACAGAACATGAAAACTAGATATTTATGTGAACCTTCTGTTATTACTAAAAGTTACGTTGGTATGTATCTAAGTAAGGTATTTAGCTATCCCAACAAAGGTAAATATCTGGTCTTAGAAGTATCCATTCTACAAGAAAAACTCTACTAAATATTGTTATTATCACTCATCTTGTGGACCCATTCAATTCAAAAGGCGAGGTGAGGTCTACACATTATTAGAAAAAGAAGACAATGGATGGGTCATCTTTGAGGTACCAGGAATTGTCAGAACAGTCATCGTTGAGTTGGCTGACAGGGAACAACGAGATTCCTAATTTTCTTGTATCTCGCGCCATCCGGACAATGCACCTTTCATCAAAGGTAGAAGGAAATGCCTTTAAACGGGTGAAGATTGGATCGGGGTTAGCATTTTCAACAATAATTCTTATGTTTTTGTACCTCACGTTCACTACCAGACTACCGGAACGCGATGACAATCACTAATACTTTCTATTCTTATCAGATCTTTACTTCAAGTTTATAGACTTCTTAACGGAGGAATTTTCAAAAATACTTCGCTACCATTGAACCCTTGAATTGCAGTTTTTGGTATCTTAAATTCATGCCTTCCCATCATCAACGTAAGAAACTCAGGATCCATCCCTATGATATTTCCCATATCTTCGTAGTCGCTAGAACGCACGCTCTTATGGATTAATCTATCCCAATTTAGAATAGCCTCTACCATATTAATAAGAAGGATAATTAGTTATATAGAAATATCCATTAAGTGAGATTTATTATTAATCCCTCTAAAAAAGAATGTAATCTTAGCACTAATTGCTCTAATTAATGAAAAAATCATTTTGTAGACATTTATTACAAATTAATACCTATCTATTCTCGCAGCTGCACAAAATGATGAACATGCGCAATTATAAAGCAACTACTAATTACATAATATCACAAATACTCTCTGCGTCATCTACCGTTAGGTCTGTTAGCCTGTTAGGACCCAGAGGAACGCTAAAGCAATTTAGGATGAGAGAGGATGTCTCTCTACTCCTTAGTCCTGAACAGATGGGGGATTGGCTATGCAACTTAATGAGTTGGTAAGATCCTTATTCAAATATTCAAGGAAAATCGGGTTTCTTCATTACCTTTACTTGGATTTTGATGACGTACATGCATTGGTATTTCAACTAGCGGATAGAAACGTGTTATTGATAACAGCCGAAAAAATGGAAAATGATATCCCGCGGTTTGCTAAATATGTATCTAGACTACTTGAAAAGAATGAATTGACATTCATCAGATAGTCAATATTAAACGAATTAAAATGGATTCACAAGGTCCACATCGATTAAAGCCTATTGCAGGGTCTGAAATCCTTTTACTACGAGCATTGTCTAGAATTAACTGGGATTTTAATCAAAACATGGACGCATGAACAAATTAGAAGCACAAATCAACGAGATAGAAGTGACAAGGACTTTTACCTTATTTTTGACCTATTGGCACAAACTATTCAATACTGGGTGTATACCAAACAGCTATTCTCACATCGGGGGGCACCATATTCACGAATTATTAAATGAATGGTCATCTAATCAATTGGAATTGAAGTTGGCTATTCAATCAACTTTAATTGGTTCGAGATTTGCAAGTCGGGTCTCTATCAGCGTCTTTCTGATAGACTTGTCTAGTATCAAAGATTCAATGATTTGCTGACGTTCCACGTCAGGTACTCTATCGCCTATCGCATCTATGACCTGCAACTTCCAATGGAGGTCATGCGCCAGTTTGACCGTCTGAATCATGTCATAAATTACCAATCCAAAGGCTGTCAGTTCGTAAGACCTACCCTTCCTCTTTACGACAAGCGCGTTCTTTAGTTTTGAAAGCCTTGTGTAATAGCGCTTTGGACTTTCAAAGTCAGTGATCTTCGGATCGCGATGATCGACTATCATTTGAATTATCCTTAAAGAGTCATCATCCGAAAGAACAGAAAAGATTTCCGAAAGAGACATCATATTTCTTTGGACTCCTTAACACTTCTGCCTGGGATAGACACCATTATTATATTACAATACTATGTTATGTCCCTACTTATATTATTATTCCCCAAAATGACTCAAATTACGATGGTTGACACCCTTTCTGCGGTAAAGTGATTTAGTTTTTCCTATTTTTTGTGCAGATAAAGTATTATTCATAGCCAGCCAAAGCCACAGGTTACTGAACTGTTACTTTCGAGCATAGTTGCTGTAATCTCGTATTCCACTGAGAGCAAGGGAAAAACTTCGAACTCTAAAAGAATCGTGGCTGAAGTTAAAAGAAAGACGGTCGTGACGATTTTTTAAAACGAGATCAGAGCGATAACGCTTGTCGTTCGCGACTTCATCTATGGACGCAAACAAAGGCATTAGTAATTCTTGTGGTCATTTGATTTGATGTTTGGGGAAGAGAAACAATACCCACTAGATGACCTAAACTAATAGTCTCGGCCAGAGAAAACGGAGAAACTGGCAATTCCGCCATTAAATATATCCTTGGAATTAACTTACATGAATTCACCAGAATCTCTCCCTACTGTATTTACTGAGAGCATCAACTGGATATAGAAATCAACACTGTTGTCTTAGAAGAGAATACGAGTTCAATTAATAATCTTACTGTGACAGCTAAGAGAGTATCTTATTGGTCAATATTCAATATATTATTCCAAATGTCGAATGTTCAGTTTGAGGATACTATTCTTCGATACACTACTAAGATTGTGAATCAAATGCATACATAACTGTGACCTAGCCAGCCCTCAACCATCTGGCATAATCTTCTCATCGTTGAGCGTTACGGAACTATTTTTTGCACTGATTCTGCTATGCATAATCCTTTTGCCGCTAGGGGATATAACATAATTTTGAGTTACTACGAGCACATACTTCTTTATTGAAAACATACCGCTGACGAGGATTGTTGTCTTATCTAAGATTCTTGATTGGATGATATTTTCTCCATCCTTACTGTCTACCAGGATATGATTGCGCTCATTTTTTTTTAGAACTAAATCATGGGAGCAGTAAGTACAGAAGTTTTTGTCAATGCTAAGTATTACATGCTTTCCCGAAAGATCAGAGAGTTTTGTCGTCAGGAAGGGTCCATTGGAATCCTCACCCAAAAAAAATAAAGTAGTGTTATCACACTTCACAGATTTGGGGTTATCTGAAATGAAGTTATTACCGAAGAGGAGAGTGTATGTCATCGTTGTTTAATAATATACGTGGCGCCTAGATATAATGCAACCTGTGTCTAGGCTAATTCTAAAGTTGAGAACATCTGGTCAGAATCTTAAATTATCCCTGTCGTCCATTTCTACATTTGGGATAAATGAGAAATTGAATTGTTTTGGAAATTGACTTCCTAGGGATCATTTACTTCCTAGCCATATCCCAATGATCGTGAAATCATGTTTAGCATTTCAATTACAGGAGATCCAGGATAGATATAATAGACCAAACAATAAAAGAAGTTGGTCCATTTGTTAGCTCAATTCTATAGCTACTAATGGCGACGCGGTTCAGTGCTTAGTAATATCCAATTTCTTACGCATTATGACTATGTGGTGTCTCTTTATAGATCTTGATGGTACAACAAGGCGAACCTTTATCCCCGTTTGCCCAATCAATTCATATATAACAAGGTTGCTATTCTAGGTCGTGAAAAAAGCAATAAATGAAAAATCAGTTTACTCCATGAGGATTGTAGCAATCATCCTTGCTTTGGCAATCATTTCACTCTGTTCAATTGAATTTTCCCCTATTGGTCTGGTATCCGGTAGCAGTAACTCGACCACCTTGTCGATATCTGGTACATCTAACACTACAAGTACTCCTATGGGAAATGTACTTAATACTAAATATTTGGAAATAACTAATCACACCTTTTCTGAAGATTTGTTATTTACCATTGTAAATGGAACCCTTATCAATAACTCGAATAACACCATCAATTCCGCAGAAGTAACAATACAATTTTATGATAACAACGACACATTAATTACATCTTCTACCGAAAATGCAAGATTCATAATCTTGGCACCAGGAGAGAACTCGTCATTTAGTGTGAGATCTGATCTAGGCGACGAAGTTGTAAGCAGCTATACAGTGATTCCTGGAGGAGATATCGAAGTTGGGTAAAACAGTTAATGTGTTACAACATTAAGTGAAATTTCGGGAGATATTCATCCCTTTTACTGCCTTTGCATCTTAAATGACGTACAAAAAACTGCCTAATCCATACTGAGCTACCTGGGGTTTAACGAATACATCTTTTGAATAGAATTTTTTTTGCTTATAAGTGCGAGCTCTGAAACAACTCTGCAATTTATCCAATACTAGGCATTCGTTGAACGCTTACATGGGCGTCTACCCATGATTAAGTTTTACAATTCAATTGGGCATTTTCACAGAATTATTGTCTAGACATATGCTAAAACTATATTCGTTCTATCGAAGCAACTCAATGAGCTGCACTGAAATTAATTGAGGCCAACTGTTTTTTTAACATAAAATTCTGGACATACATTAGAACTACTACAATATTATCTACCGAGAGCATTATCGAAATGTCAGCGCTTGCCGATTGCCATCTACATGCAATGTAAAATTGCTAATTGCGCCTATGCCTCCTTCCACTGAAGTATTGAACACGTTGATTTCAAATGCAGCCATTGCACCTGGTTGAATGCCCGATGGTGAGGTGTGCGCTGACCCCTCACCTATCGTTCGACCGTTACTATCGAGTAACATGGCTGATACACGGACACTACTAAACCGAACGGTATCATTGTTCAAGACCTCCCCCGTTATACGATAAATTTCGCCCTCAGTAGGTATGCTGTAAATATCTTCCTCTCTTCCGGCTGGAGCAGTTGCATTTACTCCTTGTAGTAGTAGGCCACTAGTTTGGAGTGCCTCAGGCTCTTCTATCGATTGAACCTGTGAAAATGTCTTTACAACTGGAAATGTTTTCACCAACGCCATCGGCGCCAGCATTAGAGTAATCATAATAATTACCGCCAATGCTACGATCCGTGAAGCAAATATAGCTGATGCAGGCACTGTGATTTCCTATTATCGTACTTGCAAAACTACAATTTAACTCCTCATATTCATACTTGGACTGGACGCGAGCAACAACCCCTACTTTCTAGTTCAGTCGAATTACATTACGAGAAATTGAAAATGATGATGTTGAAGATTATTCAATATACTATTATCTAGGATATCCCTTACGAAATACCCTTCATTAGTCTTATTCCTTAAGACTATTACTTTGTTGTTCTCACTTTCGGTCTTAGTCATCCTTCCAGCATTGTTCTACATACGCATATATAAGAATATCTAGGCCACGGATTCAGTTGATCTATTGTAGGCCATGACCGTCTAACTAGATTTAATATACAAAGAAAAAGAATTGTCCATTTCGATTGAGTGACGATAGAAAACCTTGTTTATGTGTCATGGGTTGTAGATTGGACTTGACTCTTAGAGAAAGTAGCAGAAAAGATAATCACTCCATGCTATTGTTAGTTCAAAAAAAAGTGGCAAGTCAATTTGAATACTTCAGTTTTCACAAGTCAAAGAGTTAGAGTTAGACCAGAAGCAATTAACAGCCTTTTCTCTTTGCCGAATCTGAGTTACCAAATTGCGAAACAGGGCCTATAAATGCTGGCGAATTCTTTATCTAATATTTTTGCGTTCACATTGGAACCATTACAAGTATAGGACTCATACTATTGTCCCAATCTTGTTTGTCGTCAGGGTCGACCTGAACATTTTTATCAAGACTGATCCCCGTTACCAAATTTTTAGTGCCAAAGATATCTGGTTCCCGATATCCGGGTACGTCGACCAGAACTAATCTGATTCGCTCGGTTCCACTCTTCTTATCAACACGAGTTAGTATGTCCACCGTATCGCTTTCAATGACTTCTGTAATATTACCAGAAATATTGTCTGGTGTAAATGGAGGAGCTCCAAATACTGGATAATTATCAAAATTGACAATATGCTTTGAACCCAGTATCAGAAATTGTACGCATGAAGATAAACAGATAATCATGACCAGCATTGCAATACAAAGACTTGCTATTACAATGTGGTCAGACTGACAGAACGAAATTTTGGCTATGTATGAATTAGGGGAGGGAGTTATTGAACAATGGTCGTTCATTTAGTGTTTTACTTATTAAGGCATGATCAGGTACTTTTTTAATACCGTCGGTATTATCAGTGCTCAGACGTAAATTGGCTAGTTCTCCATCAAAGCCAGCACCCCTAACTGCAGTTCAACCAGAAATCCAATACCCGATTCATGCAGTCTGGTGGTTTCCCATTGAGTCATCTTTCGTTTCATTCTGAGAGTGATAATAGTATACAATAAGTCAGCTCTGAATGAGAATTTAGGCAAATGGAGAATCATAACCTGGAACCAATGTAGGAGATCGTGGTGCTTCGGTCAAGCCATGTTCTTGAATATACCTATCGACCATCGGATCTGAGCAAAACGAAAGGTCATTCTTAGCCTCCAACGTGGCTTCGGTTTCATTCAGCTTCAACAATGATGAATATAGCTCGCATTGTCCCTTGTAATACAGCATAGAGTAATCGCACGATAATGCCATATCTGTTGAAAGTATGTCACGAAAAGTACTACAGACTTCTAATGAGATCGCTGTGAGTTCTTTGACTAGAAGCATTGCCGCCTCCGTTCTCAGGTCTAAGCTCGCTAGAAGTTGATTTTGAGGTAGTATTCGGTATATCAGTTCCTGATAGGGCAATGCCAGTCATGACGTTTGTTGAAAAAGTTATGAGTAGGATTATACCTACTACGTGAATCGTCATTACTTTAAATGAGATTCTCAAATTACTTACAGTGTATCTTAAAGATCTTATATACGCTTCCTAGTTGATCCGCATTAGAAATTCTTTTGTCTTCCTAGTTGTTAGAGACTATGTACTGATTCACAAACTCTGCTTATCAATCCCTAATTGGAAGTAGTTCCTGAAAATAAAGATCCAATTGGAGGAACTGTAAAAATTTGTGTATGTTTATCTTCCAGTTATTCTACATAATACATATGCCCAACTTCCTCGATAAGGTTATTAATTTTATAACAAATCGTACTGATTTGAAAAAGGAATACTCTGACATAAGTGGGAACAGTATCTATTGTAGGTTTTGTGGTAGAAGAAATCCTGCTTCTTTAACATTCTGTCAAGATTGTAAGAGAAGTATGGATGTCCCACCCTCTCATATGTTAAAGGTTTGCACCAAGTGCGGCTCTGCAATCAACAACGATGATGTCTATTGTTACAGCTGCGGGGCAAGAAGCTTCTGAAAATGTAGAATAAACTAGGAAATCCCTGAAGGCAGTCGAATAGGATTCGGATCAAAATTAATTTTAAGCGAGTCTGATTTTTGACACTTTACAGTTGAAAATGTGTGCAATAGTTGAATTCAAAGTAAAAGCAGATTTGGTATTATTAAATTTGATATCGATAACATCCTTTATGTATGTTGGGCACCAAATTCAAATTGATGTGCTCTCTGAAAAGTCCCCTTGTACCCTCAACCATGGATTTTGCATTGCGACCCATTTATCTCTAAATCTGAACTCTCCTTGAATAAAATATATCTTCATCGGGTGCTCTGGTTATCTGCAGTCTATGTGATCAGTCGTGGGCTGTCTGATATACAGTGGTTGGGTCTCCGTAGGTTTTTCAAACCACCATTCGTTAGTCGCGTATACGCCCTCGACTTCGCAGCTTGAAACAGTACCGACTCCGCGATTAACCTGAGCTGCCATTAAATTACCATCAAAATTTGCGTGCCCCAATCCGAGAACATGTCCAATCTCATGTTTTACAATTTGTTCCATCTGATTGCTGCTAAATGCAAATCCAAATGCACCCGTTGAAATTTGAACGTAGGATTTCGATATGAATCCGTAGAAATTATAATAGTTGTTGGTAATTCCAGCTTTCTCATTCTGGCCTTCTCGAAAATATATTTCTACGTCAGCACCCCTCCTTGTTGGAGTTTCAGTGAATTTCAACCGTTCTATCTTTGAATCCCATTCCTCAAATGCTTTGTTTACAGCTTCAATTGAAGACACATCAACCTCATATCTATTTCCGATCGAACCTTCATCAATTTTATAATCTCCTATAAAGTAGGTTATCTCTCCATCTGCAAGTTCCTGCCCCCATGAACAGCATACAAGGATAATATCTCTCCCTGAATATCCTTCAAATTCTGCTTCATTGTGGGGGTTATCATAAAATGGGAGATGATTTATTATTCCATCCAATCCATTAAATGGTACAAAAATCCAGAGAAAATTATCATGGCCAAATACGCTGTCGCGAGAATTGCAAATAATGTAAACACGATTCCGATGTAGGTGTAATTCCTTCCTTTCCAGTAACTATTACGTTAGTAAGATTCTCATCTTTGGTGTCTCCATTATTTCTACCGCGAGTTAATGCCATCAGTTGTCGTAAAAGTTGAGACACCTCCAACGCTATAGAACGAAGACAGAATGTACCGCTTAAAGTCTTAATACTGCTCTGGATGGTGAACAAAAAGAGAGAATCATGTTTCAAGTCTATCCTTCATACAAGCAGCTAAAACAGATGCTCTACGAACTACTGCATATTGAATTGCTAATGTATAACCAATATACGAAACCCTACCATATTTCAAATATGGGAAAGCGCTTCTTGGAAATGTACCGTGATTCTAAAAAGTGGAATCTATGATAAATGACAAGGGAATGAATTACCTTTAGTCACAGTTAATGACTCTCAAATACACATCCACTAGAAGTAAGACTGGTGGCATAGCCTCTTGCAGACATGACTTGTAAGGAGGCTGGTGAGACATTCGCCCTCAGGTCGAATAAACCTTCCGTAAATTCTTGACTAGAAACAATACACCCCCTACAGGAATAAAAAGAGCGAATAACAATAGTAAATATGCGGAATCGCCAGGATCAAGCTAGCGACCCACAATAAAGATACTAAATACAATAATCATCACCGATGGAATAACTAAAGCCAGTATTAACAGCTCAAAATACTTGTTCATTAATTTAGATGTTGGCGGTGTGATTGATGGTGACCTTGTCATGTTTTGAATTCTCAGTCCCAGGATGAAAGAAGATGTTCCAATCAACAACGACCATGGTCAAAGTATTTTGAGTCAGCGCTGGGATTAGAGTAACAGGAGTGTTACCAGATTCTTGAGATGCTGCCTTCCTGTGCAAACACAAATGTATCAAAGAAACTGATTGTAATCAATATAGGCAGTGACGTTAAGCAAATAACAGTGAAATAAATTGTTGGTCTGTTATATCGAGTTAGTGCCAGACATCGCTTCTTTGTTGATTCTAAATAAAATTGTCATGTAAAATGACCATTGATCGAGTTAATAACTTTATTACACCTGTTAAGGATTAATTGGCGATTGTAACGATGCAGTTGAATCCCATGCTTTTCAATACCTAAATACTAGAATAGTGAGGATTCGTGAATATTGGCATGATAATTAGCGAACTGATTCTCACCCTAGATGTTCCCCCTCTAGAGTAACACTTGAACAAGATCTGAAATTTAAGTTGGTCCTCTTTAATTGGCCATGACAATTACGATAACAATGTCCATTTATTGCCTGGAGACCCAGTGATCAGATTAATGTGCGGTAGCATTCAGTGCCGAGGAAGATATGAAGCTTTTGAACTTGTAATTCTAATGTTGTCAAGATGCCTTGGCGCAATGTATATGAATTCTTGAATTAAAACCTGGCACATTACCGTGATTGATTTCTTCACCTGCAAATCACTAGTGACTCAGCTTTTTGCAGTGAGAAAAGTAAGTTAAATTAAAGTAAAATACTGAACAGAGATGCTACTGTGGAGTACGGTGGAAGTAATCCAAAAACATGCGACGAAACGTCGTAGAGAACCGCATAGAGGTGAATATGAGATTATCAACGAAATTCTTAAGATAATTTCCTCCTCTGATACCATCTCAAGTCCGGATCGAAAAAGATGCAAACCGATAGACATTGTATATGGCTGTTGTCTGACATGGCATCAGTTTCAGATGTACCGAAATCAATTGCTAAGATTGAATCTGTTAAATTCCATCCATATAGACGGACATCAGTTTTACGAAATAACGGAAAGAGGTCTTGAATATCTACGGGTATTTTCCGAATTACAAGAAGAGTTGAAGCCGTTGATTGATTTTCCTTCAACAAACACCTGAATATTTTAAAGGCTGCCACCGCAGCAATATTAGAGTATATGAAATGAGCTTCAATGCATCAACTCAACAAGGCTGGGTTCTTGTTCTGAGTATTGCATTACTCTTGTTAGGTGCAACCTTATTGTCATTACGTTCCGCCTTATTTAGTGTGGCTCTAATAATAGCCGGTGTAGCACTTTTTACATATTGGTTATATGGTGTAGTCAGATCTCGGGAGCAAGATCGACAACTCCCCGAGGATGACGTAATTTCTTCAAAGTCTGGAGTGCAAGTAGAAACAATCTGCACTTGCTCAATCTGCAAACACACAAATCCCCAAACGTGTATTGGGATAAGATGTGCATGTTGCGTATTGATGAGAAATAAGCAGATTATTGGTCATTTCAATAAGCCCCATCAATAGTAGGTCTTTTCAAATCACCAAGTAACTAGAGTTGAAGGAATAATTGAGTGAAAGAGTAAGCGACTTGTTAGTAATACTGATGGAATTCCACCCTAAAAGTTTTCATTAGCAATTGTCAATAACTAGTAGAATGTTGAGCTTGAAGTTGTGATCTCTGCTTTCATGTTACTTCAGGCTGATCGGCCTCTTTGCCTTGAGCATCCTGCTCTTCCAGCGGAATATAAATGCCATCGTCTCTCGCAATTAGTTCCAGCCTTTGTCCCTTGCCCAAATTAAATCCATCTATTACGGGCTTAGGTAATACGATGACGGAACTCGTACCCACTGTCGTGAGAGTGACTTTGTATCTTGTAGGCATTATATCCTAGATCTAAGAACTATTTTATATTTAATACTTATGTTCGATATGTATAGATAATTATGTCCCAATTAAGATATCCATAATAATGGGGATACATATGTACTAGTAGAAGATGCTCGTCGAAACGGGTTACGAAAATCCGACTTTATCCGTTCTATTTGTTTCGCCAGAGTACCCACCTATGGCTGGAGGTGTAGGTCGCTATACTTCCAATCTTAGAGATAAATTAGTTGAGATGGGATTCACAGTACAGGTTGTATGCGATAAGCGAGGAAATGGAGACTTTTCTGGAATATCCCAGCACAACCCGAAGAATTCTGAAATTCTTCTAGAGCTAGTCGAACGATTAAATCCTGATGTCGTACACGTCCAGTACGAACCGGGGCTATATGAGTTGAGACTTGACATGCTAAACCCAGCGAGGACTCGTACAAATATTGACGCGTTTTACGAATCATGCAAGACCCCGATAGTAACCACTTTCCATTCGGGTTATCCTTTCAGACAGTGGATGAGTCTACCTATCCCAATCTACGAGCGCCAAAATGATACTTATATTGTAAGGAAGGCAAAACGTTTGGTTAGTTTCTGGACAAGGCTAATCAACTATCGTTCTTTTCATAACTTAAACAAGCAGAAGCTCATCAAGAGTGCCGCTGGAATCACATTCTCCGAATCCATGTCCCGGACATTGGGAAATCAAGAATGCAATGTGATATTTCATGGTGCCAAAAAACAAGGTTCTACGGCAGATCGGACCAAAGCTGATTTAAGAAAATCCTATTCTATCCCGGCCGATGGTAGGGTTGCTTTGGCGCTGGGCTACGCGACAGCAACCAAGGGCTGGGATGTTATTAAAAAAATGGACATCCCTGACGGTTGGACCATTGTCAATAATGCTTCTAAGAATGAGTACAGCCACGAAGACTACCCGATTGGCGTCCATAAGAGGAACTTGATTAATTTACGCAGCGATTTTCTAAGCGAAAAGCAACTAAGTGAGCTATTTTCATGCGCAGATGCAGTCATTTTGCCTTACAAGGTTAGCTCAGGATCTGGAATCATGTTCGACGCATTGTCGTATGGTCTGCCTTTTATCGCCACTAGGTTAGGATTCTTTGTTGAATTCGCCTCGCGTGGACTAGGCATCGCAGTTGATCGGAATCCAAAAGAATTCTCAGATGCAATGTTATACCTTGACAAGAATTATGATAAATACATCGACAGAATTAATGAATTCAGGATGAAATTAAGTTGGGAACAAATAGCCAAGGAACATGCCGAATTATACTATAAAGTATTAAGAACAAGAAAAGAACAAACAGTAATCGTGTGACTAATTACAGTATGATTGGAGAATGATCGTTAAAGATCTAGAATTTGACTTTTGGTAGCTCTCATTATTAGTTGATTTGGTAGCATCATGTATACATGGGCTGTAGGCCACCAATTATTCACACTTAAGGACGGCTCTGCTCAGAGTAATTGTTGATTTAACCTCGATTATATCCTCCATAACAAGCAATCACTTTTTGATGCTTGATTCATTGTATAGTATTCTGTAAATCTTCGATCCCTGTTTTGTTTTGGATATTTCCTAAATTACGTACTGTAAATACTATCGCAGCTTTGGTTCACTATAGGATGATAGTGATCCTGCCACTCCACCGAGATCTCTTTTCTCTGCTTTTTTCAAAATCAATTGAGCCACCATTTTAACCTTATCCGAAGCCCCATTCTCCATCCTGGCCGTCCCTAAAAGATCTAAGAATGGTGTATTTTCAATCTATGGAACAGATGTGACTTACCGCCTCCTAAGCGTTCAGTGATGATCAATCATGTTGAATCCCTCCCTCCAAGAACATGAGTTATTCTATAGGATTTGAATAGTTCTCGATGAAATCAGTTAATAAGATTCCAGTAAATTCACTCTGCAATTTACAAATTCCCTATTCAAAGTGCTTCAACAATCCCTTGAAGCGTACGTTATATGAAAAGCGAAGAGGTGTAGGGCTGGTCTAGTCAACGCATCGCTACTGGTTTTTCTTCATTTTCCAGGATTTCACAATTAGCCACTGCGAAATCTCCTTCAACGGGTTCGAAGTCATCTACACTATCTCTTCCTTGACCACAATCAAAGTAGTCAGCTCCTTCACTCCCAGTAAGAACATCATCTCCATCGCCGCCATAAAGAGAATCGATTCCAAGGCCTCCTTGGATGTAATCACCGCCATTGTAGCCATAAACTACATCACTTCCTGGCCCTCCACCTAAATGGTCGCTTTGATTAGAGCCCCGGATTTCATCGTTACCTAGGTCACCATAAATAAATACACTACTGCTATTGGCAGATGGGCCTGCCTGAGTGCTATTCGTTCCCATAAAAGACAGTTCATTCCGATTCGAATCTCCTGTCATCGCGCTACTCAAAAGATCATCGTATGGGGTTCCACGTGTGAGTGCGAACGCAGATTGCTCTTTACTAAACGAACTAACTATCAATACTGCAATCAGAGCAATAATACTAACCCCTACGCCAACAGTTAATGATAATTTTAAGGTCATTGAACTATGACATGAGATCTTTCTCTCCACCAATAAATGGGATGCTACTTTTAGTTCTATTAGATGAAGAATAGTCTTTATCACTTAAGACTTTTTGAGAATAATGTGCATCACCATGGAATGCGTGGTTGAGAATTAGCCCGAACACAAAGTTTGCTATGTCTCCTTTCGCGTTTACTATCTCCAACATGGCGTTCACATCTGCTCCCCTTTTCCGGGGTGGACAGCTCTTAAACAGAATGTACGATCAATGTTTTAAAAGAATCTATCGGGGTATTTGTGGCATTTGCATCCTAGTAATGTGGAGGTGTTCTTTCGCAATTGGCGGCCAAGAAAATTTTGCTCCGTTTGATGTGACTGCACCAACATTTAGATTAATTTCTGCCTAAAAGTATCTATATGAAATCCGCGGTTTCTCTTGGAAGAATGGTAAGATCAGATCTTGCATAGAGTTACATTCTATTCGTCCACTTTGCATCGAATTAGAAATCCATCAGGATAAAAGCTAGAATAAACTGCACCAGATTGTGAAGTCTTAATATTGAGAGGGTTATCACATATGTATGTCTTCATGCCTCCATTTACTTATCTCATAACACTGGTAGTTCTTTCATGTTGCTTGGTGATACCGATTCTAGGCGATGTACACATCGTGGCGTTAGGAAAACCGATTCTAAAGTCACTTGATTTTCATTTAGACAGGATCGTGGACGGATTGTCAAGACCTACCGGCTTGACCTTTTTGGGTCCGGATGACTTTTTAGTCATAGAGGAGGATACAGGGAAGGTTAAGCGAGTTATAGATGGGGAGATCTCTCAAACAGTATTAGACTTGGATGTTTCCACGGATGATTCTAGAGGTTTGATCGGTATCGATTCGTACCAAAATGGGAGCAAAACCTTTGTATTTTTGTACTACGCTGAATCATCATCGTCGCGTGATGACGAAGGTGACCCCCTTGGAAATCGGCTGTATAGGTACGAATTGGCCGATGATAAGGACAGTCTAATTAACCCAAAGCTGCTTTTAGATTTACCTGCGGGAACTGGTTCAATGGATAACGGAGGTCCGGTTCTAGTTGGACCAGACAATTATCTCTATTTAGTAATAGGTCAAATTCAGGACGATAACGGAGAGGGCCATAGCACCAAAGCGCAAAACTTTGAGAAGGGACCCGATGCAGATGGAACAAGCGGTGTCCACAGAATTACTCAAGATGGTGAAATCGTTGCTCCTGGAATATTAGATCTTGCTTCTGGTATGAAATCGTATTTTGCGTACGGGATAAGGAACAGCTTTGGTATGGATTTTGACCCCCTGACAGGAAAACTTTGGATCAGCGAAAACGGTGTACGCACAAATGACGAAATTAACTTGATAGAGTCAGGGTTCAATGGAGGTTGGAGAGACCTAACAGGAATTGCTCCCTCTGGATTCAACTATAGCGGGTTGGTCTCATTTAGTGGAACTGGAAAATATAGTGATCCAAAGTTTGTGTGGAATCAAACTGTGGCACCGACTGCTCTTTTATTCTTCAATAGTGATAGATTTGGACCCGGTTACAAGAATGATATGTTTGTTGGAGACTATGCATTTGGCAGAATCTATCATTTTGAACTGGACCAGGAAAGAACTGGACTGCGTTTAAACGGTACTTTAGCCGACAAAGTGGCTAACTCAGACTCTGAGCTTCAAAGTACTATCTTTGGTGAAGGGTTTGGAGTTCCGACTGACTTAGAGATTGGCCCAGATGGGATGCTGTATGTTACTTCGTTAAGAGACGGAGCAGTGTATAGAATTAGCAGATAGCGCCTGCGGTCGAATTGTAGAATATTTTGGTGATGATTAGTGTTTCACTCAGTTACCCACTTATTCTTCTGAGAACACTTTTAATGTTTGTGAGTGGATTGAGGACGAGGAAACTGCCGACCTATTTTTTTGCAGCTGGCGCCAGTTACCTCGAACTCAACTTATTGAAGTCTTCTTGAATTTATCCGATTCCAAATAGTTCAATTCAAAATGGTTATTAGATATGCATACTATTTGATAGTTGATGAGTAAGGACGCAATACAAATCACTGAGCCAATAGCTCGACTATTTCAAGCTAAGAATTTCGCCTTTGTCTCAACTCTGATGAAAGACGGCTCTCCGCAAATTACCCCCACATGGGTAGATATCGAGAAAAATAATGAATATAGTATCCTAGTAAATACTGCTGAAGGAAGGATAAAACACAAGAATCTCTCCAGAGATCCTAGGTTAGCGATATCCATTGTTAATGGTAGTAATCCATACGAAATGGTCACTATCCGCGGGAAGGTAACAGAGCAAATTACACAAGCTGTTGCTGAAGAGCATATAGATAAATTGGCTAAAAAATATCTTGGAGTCGATAAATATCCAGGTCGTTCTCCTGGTGAAAAAAGGGTTATCCTAAAGATAAAACCAGAGAAAATTTTCTATCAACCCCCATTAAGATAACTTTATTGTCTTATCCCTTCCCTAATGATCTTCTTGCAATAATGTTGCAATCATATCGATGACAATATCCTAACTTTCTATTATCTCAGACAATTATTGGCCACCATGACAGATTTTACTGTATCCACACTGGTACTCTCTATAATTTCATGATTCATAATTCGATATGGCTTGGAATGATTCTGAGAGCAGGAAGTGTAATGCGGGACTATATCTAATGACTTCTTACAAGTGAACCGGATCGCATTTAAATCATTTATTGTACAACAATAACTCCGTTCATCCAAGGATGGGGAACGCAGAAGTATTCGTACCTTCCAGGTTCGGCAAAGTGAAATGTGAACGATTCTTCTTCATCTAACTCTCCAGAATTAAATATACCATCCTGCACAAATTCATACAACCCATATCCTGCCTTTTTACCACTAGTAATTGTATGAGTTAAATCATCATCATTGGTCCATGTTACATATGAACCTGATGGAACAATTAATTCTGGAGGATAGAATCTTTCCGATATTGTTTCTTTCCATGCAGCACCGTCAGGTATAACTATTTGATAATCGCCTTCATGATCCTGCTCGTTGGTATCGGGTGTTTCTGTACTCGCAGCTGGTTGTATCGCTTCTCCGTTTTGGCCTTCTTGAGTTTGAGATGATTCGGTTTCATCATCACCCTTTTCATCAAATTCATCCTCTTCTCCGTCCTCTGGTGTTATCGTAACTGCAGGCGATGCGGCAACATTAAACAACTGAAAGTTATGAAGATCAGAAATCATTAGACATGTGACCATACAGACAAGTAGGACCATGTAAACCGTTTTAGTACTGTCTTGATATATTTTCAAGATTGTGGATATCTATTCTGGTCATAGTAATAAGTTTAGCGTCGGATAAATAATTGTTATAGTACTAATCTACAGTAAAGAGTCTAATTATTTATATAAATAATAAAAATTAGCAGAAGGTTTCAATCCTATTGATAGATGAACGTGTTACAAGATAATCTTTTGTTTATAAAAAGTCACTCATGAATATTGTTCACTCTAGTTGACATCATTAGTAAACTAACATAGTTCTTTTTATTTTGTTCCTGTATTTTGGACTACCAAACTAGGAAGGTAGGTCAATAGAACAAGTTCAGAGCTAAAAGAGTAAGGCATACATGCTTAATCTATTACTCCTAGCATCGAAAAGATGAATAAGACCATTAATTTGCGATCAGTATTTTTAATGATACTGGTTAACACATGGCGATCTCTCAAATTGTCTGATCCAAATAATATGTGGAGTCAGCGTTCGATTATCACTCTTATTGACTTGAATAAAATGAGTTCATATAGTATGCCGCTTGCATCTTTTCAAAATTATTGAATCAAAAATATTTCCTAATTCTAAAATGGATCCTTACTTTCTCTGTTACTTAACGTAAAGATTTATCAATTGGTAGTATGTATATTCATTCGGTTGAGTTCTTATCGGGTACCTTATTTTGTAAATTGTAGAATGGGAATCAATACGATCCCTCCTCCAAACGCATTTAAAGCAGGGTTTTTATACGAGACATTATGGAAATATGCAACCGATCTCGATTTTGTTTGCCCTCTGTTGCTATTTTCTTGATTTGCTTTTTAACATTATATGCCTTTGAAGTAGGTGCCCAATTGGAGTCGCCAAATAACTCGCCTGTCCCGGTCGAAGAAGATCAAGATTCCTCGATACTGACGAATCAGAATTTGGGACGTGATCTCACTACATTGTTCAATGATGTAGATCAATCAATAGTTCAAATAAGCGAAGCTCGCGCCTCCTCTTTCGGGTCAAGGCAAGGCTCAGGTTTCATTTATGATAATCTAGGCCATATCATAACCAACTATCACGTGGTTGCTGACCCAGGGGAAAGCCAAGAAACAAGCCTAAGCGATAAAGATTTTCATATAACTTTCCTAGACGGTACGACATACATTGGCAGAGTCATTGGTGCAGATCTTTACTCTGAGTTGGCTGTCTTGAAGGTCGAAAACATAACTGGAGATAGCCTCATTCCATTACCTCTGGGCAATTCATCCCAGGTCAGAATCGGGCAAGTAGTTTTGGCAGTAGGAAATCCATTTGGATTATCCGGGTCGATGACCGAGGGAATAGTGAGTGGCTTTGGTAGGATTCTTCCCTCCTCTGTTCCACAAGGAGATCTTCTATTACGTCAAGATGCTCCATCACTTTTGATCCCAAACCTAATTCAAACTGATGCTGCCATTAATCCTTCCAATTCAGGTGGGCCACTGCTTAATACAGCAGGGGAAGTTATAGGGATGAATACAGAAATTTTCTCAAATAGTGGTGAATATGCAGGAGTTGGATCTGCTATCCCATCAGATATCATTAGGAAAGTAGTACCGGAGCTAATATCTACAGGAACATATAGACATCCGTATATAGGAATAACTGGCGTGGACGTGTCTCCTGAAATCGCGACTGAGATGGGTTTGAATAGTTCAAGAGGCTTCTTAGTTACTGAGGTTACATCGGGAAGCCCAGCAGAAAGATCGGGTATTAGAGATGGAGGAGTGTTAAAGGATATTAATGGTAGACAAATAGAGTTGGGAGGGGATGTAATTGTTGCTGTAGACAACGTCACGGTCAGGAAAATTGAAGATTTACTTTTGTACCTTCAATCGGCAAGGTCGGTAGGTGAAAATGTAATCCTTAGAGTGATAAGGGATGGAAAATTCCTGGAAATTGGTATGACAGTAACACCCAGGCCAACACAACTACAGCTGGAAACTGAGCAGAGCCAGCAACAGTACCCCACCCTTGGCATCAATACAATAAACATGACTGAACAAATAGCGGCAAGAATGAACCTAACCAGATTCCCGCAACAACAACTCTCAAATGATGTTCGCGAAGTCGAACGAGAAGGCGTCCTTGTGGTTGACGTATTTGCGAACGGACCAGCTGACCAGGCTGGGATTAGAGGCGGATTTATTGTTGCGGATATAAATGGAACCCCAGTAGAAATAGGAGGGGATGTAATCATGAGAATTGACAATACAATGATCACTAATGTTGATGCTTTAGATAAATTCATCG
This sequence comes from uncultured Nitrososphaerales archaeon, assembly GCA_963841565.1. Classification (GTDB taxonomy): domain Archaea; phylum Thermoproteota; class Nitrososphaeria; order Nitrososphaerales; family Nitrososphaeraceae; genus TH5896. The sequence goes on along the minus strand of CAWJCY010000003.1, from coordinate 216,444 downwards.
GGAACAAAAACATAGGCGATACTATCGAAGTTATTGTAATAAGGAATGCTCAACCCATAAAAATCCCTGTCATTGTGGGATCGACTTCTGAATTTGGAGCCCTGCAACCTGGCAATGGTAGCTATTTTCCTACACAAACTCAAATTGATCGTCCAGATGATTTCTTTAGTGACTTGTACGATCGCTGCACAGAAACACTTGGTCCATTCGTTTGTAACCCTCTTTTCAGGAGGTAAGATTGAGTTTGTTGCTCTAGGCTGACGATCGGAAAACGCCCAGCTCATGTTTAGCGTATTCTTATCTTTAAAACCTGTTAATCCATCCTTTAATCTTCTTTCATATTGTACAAACTAGAGAATGAAGTATCCTCCAATGAAGAAATTTAAGGTCGAATTCAGATTAGGCAATAAGTTTCAAAAATGGTTCCTAGTCAGTCAGAGCTACTCCGTTTTCATTTCCTTGAGTCTGTGATACAGTATTGGTGCATTGAACACTCATCCCGACCTCTCCTTGTCCGCAGTAATTGGCCTGTGAAACGGCAAGGGATTTTTTTTGGTATTCCTTTCCGTAGGAGATACCTGTACCGTTGAGTAGTGAACCAATGATTAGCCCTGTCAATGCTATAGTCAAGGTTAAAATTCTGAGGCTTGTCATAATCATAAATAGATATCTAGTATTGATTTATCTGGATTGAGAAGGATATCGAGTCAACTTCTCACTAGGTCATGGTTATATTGGAATAAGATTGACGAACATATACTAGATCTTGGACTCCCAATACAATTAAACTTTAGTTTCTTAAAAAAGATATAGAAACTATAGTATCGATACTTTGATAGAACATTTGCACGGAATGAACTATCAATAATGATAACAAATCAGGTTCAGGCAAATTATTTGGGCTAGACTGAAAATATTTTGTTTTTTCGAGGTCTTCTAATCCTACTTGCGAGAACCATGATGAGAAGTAACGATTTTACTGAAATCCTGTCATTGTACAGGCAGTCAAAGTGGTTATCAATGAACTCTATCAACTGCCAACTGGAACAATGATCAACACTCCTGAATCGAATTCTACCCCATGCGCCGACCTTTTACTTAGATTGCATTCTTCCCACTCTCACAAATGAAAACCTTGTTCTATTGGTGCTGAACATCGGTCAGGAAGGTAAATTCTTAAATTGATTATTTTGTCGTGCCGTTAAGGTATTTCAGTTTCCTTACTTGACTTACCAATATTTATCGTTCTATAATTTTTTGAAACACCTTACTTTTTCAATCTCCATTACGGCAGCTCCTCTGACTCATTTTGGTTCTGATCAAGAGAAGCCGTAAGAACCATAACCATAATACACTAATGTGTATATTGTTCTTCATGGGAAGATGGGAGAATAACCGCTTTGCCGACGACGAAGGCTTTTCCAGTAAGAGGAACTACATAAGGATTATAAAATATGTCATAGTCGCAGGCTTTATTACTGTGGGAGTAGTTGTATTATCAGTCTATATCCCTAGATCAGGATTAAATGTAGAAATTGTTGAGCGTAGTGAGGTGATGGGGACTATGCAGACAGTAAGTGTCAGGATATCAAATAACGACTTTGATACCCTCAATAATGTATCTGTGCAATTTGGTGATCGGGGACAAATTCAGCAGATTGGGAATATGGGTCCATTCGCGTCTGTCATGATTACCCCTCCTGGGAGCACTGAATTGAATTTCACAAAGGTAACAGTCACAGCAAACGACGGTGATATTCAAGTAACCAAATTCAAGTAGAAGATGAATGCAATTATTTTATCGAATTAACATTAGTAATGAGTGAGAAAATCAGCATTCAGTTCAAAAGGAACTGCAGTTAGGACGATTAGAATACTGATCTGAATTGCAATTGTTCGATTCGTAAATATTGGGCTAGCCGCTTAATTCCAATAGTTTCGCTATTGACTCTTTTAGAGGAGATTTTCTCGATAGGGGGTAGTCTAGGCTACGCTGGAGTTTTGATAGTAACGTTACTCATAAGCCTAATCGTCTTTGTACCGATCCCTTATATTCCAGTTTTGGTTATCGCGCTGCTGAGCGGTAGATTCGATCCGAACCTGCTGGCATTAGCTTCTGCTATCGGCGTGACCTTGGGGCGAACGACAATTTTTTTAGCTGAGCTATCACGGGAGGAGCCTTATCAAAAAGAAAACATTAACTCGGATGACCCCATTGCAATTATTGTTAACAAGATATGGTTCACTAGGATCATTTGTTGCAGCATTGACTCCTTTTCCGCCTGATGATATTTTTATCATACTCCTTGGTATCTCCAAATTTGATCCATGGAAATTTGTTGTAACAACTTTCTTTGGAAAGCTCATAGTCAATTTAGTAGTAGTATGGATACTCTTACTTTGGGGAAGACCACTGGCCCTACAAATACTAAACAGAACCTCCGATCCTGTGTACTTGGCCATATTCACAATTGTTAGCGTATCACTAGTAGGTTGCCTCCTTTATTTGGTGACAAAGCTTGATTGGGGTTCAATAATTAGTAAGCGGTTCCCATGGACTGTAAGCGGTCATAGCATCGATGACAACGAGTCAGGTGGGGAGTCAAAAATTTGATTCAGACGGATTAGCTGACTTGTACATTCATAAATATCACCCAAAGTCACTACTAATCAAATACGCCTCAATTTACTTCAGAAGAGGCTTTATTTGAGACGGGATGACCTGTGAAGATAGGGTAGGATAAGATAAACGTCAGTAAGGCGAATGCTAAGGAGAGGACACCTACTCCAGTATGAATAGCAACTATGATCGGTTGTAGCTCTGAAAGTACCACTAGCATTCCAATCGCAATTTGAATTGAGACTGCTACGGCGGTAGCCGTAGCAGTCCTTCTAGCCTTGACAAATCTTTTAATTGCGTAGCAGGCTGTAACATAAACAGAGACAACAGTGATCAAGGCGATAATCCTGTGAATGTATTCGGTGAAGTACTCTCCTTCTGGTGACAAACTGAAGCCAGTCGGGCACAACGGCCAATCTGAACACAAAAGTCCTTGACCACGAGCGCTGAGAAACGCCCCAATAATAATAACCGTAAAGACCAGACCAAGTGAAACAAATGAAAGGGGTCGAAATACCCTTTGTCCTTTAATTCTTTGCTTACCTGTGTAACTCATAATCTAATTCCTCATAACTGGTAATATAATCTTGAACAGAATCTTCATCTTGTGTATGGTGAGATTGAACCCTGTTTAAATACAGCGAAACAACGTAGTACAATGCAAACATAAAGAATATGAATCAATCAGGACTCTGGATATTTGCAGAAATCACACCTCTGCTGGCAAAATGTATAGCTTGCGCACACACAGGAGCAAGCTATACTCATCATTCATTTCGTGGCGTATAGCATGGGATGGTTAATGTTAAGAGTTTTTGGGCTGTCATATTTGTGATGAAATCAATCAATTGATGGGGTCGATCGGAATTTGTGCGATTTATTAGATAAGTCAGGTTTGAAACTAACACCACTTGATCAGAATCAATCATCGGGTGTCTATGATTTGCCCACCATACATAAACGACCGCCCATTCTTTATCTATCAAACAAGTAGATAACTCCCGAAGAATTTCAGAAATATTAGTAGTAGGATTCGGTTCATGTAGATTTTTTGTATTCGCCCTAAATAATCTAACTTGACATTCACTTCGGGAAGTCAAAGTGGAGGAAAAAAATGAAACCTATTCTGAATTCAGGTCAAGGATTGACTGATAGCGCTTCTGGATCATACGATTGTATATTGATCCATTATAGTGGTTAATACTACTATCAGAGTATCCGACATTTTTCTTACTCTGTCCAACAATATCTACCTTAATGCGAATTGACTGAAAAGAAGTCGCATTCTAAAATGGAGTCGCCTGAATCAAAATGTCATTTGAGTGCTGTGCTTGTAACACTTACTACAACGTTTGGTTTATATATAAAACAGCAAAGCGACAGAGTAACCGATGCATAATAATGTCTCTCCTCGATTACTTCGAAGGCTAGTAATTAAATTTTGCCTAGTTTTGGGGATAATCGTCATTATTATTAATGCGCTGGTGATAAGTTTTGTATCATACTTTCCGAGTCAACATTATTCGATAACGGTTATCGCTCTCAACGTTACTGCCTGTCTGGCAACTGTATACGGTTTCGTTACAATATACCGATATGGATTCGGCGGTACACACGGTAAATCATTGTTATATCTCACATTGGGAATTTTGTTCTGGTTTATAGGCGACTTGTCGCTAGCGTATGGGCATTTTGTTAAACACAATGAGGAAGAACAGGTGCTAGTTGTGTCTTTTGCAGATCCTTGTTGGATAGTTGGCTATGTATTTTTTTCGTTGCATCTCTTCACTGCTCTCAGATTTGTGCAACGCGATCAGGTTCATACGTTTAGTGTTATCATGGTCGTTATTGCCTCCGGATCCGTAATAGCGTACAATTTGATTCTTCCATCAGGTTTCTACGCGAATCAAGAAGGGAGAATGATAGGCGAAACGAGGACAGGCTTTATTGATTTGGTGCTTTCAATATTATACCCCATCCTAGATGTGGTTCTAATCATACCATCGGTCATCATCCTGACTGTGCATAGGAAAGATTACTATAACTTCATGCCTTGGATTCTTTCTTCATTATCTCTTCTAATAAATGCCATTGCTGACGACGGGTTTGTGCATCATTTTCTGGAGGGCAGCACCAAAGAGATGTGGATATGGGATCTATTTTTCATGACTGATTACGTCGTTTTAGTTGGAGCATTTTATTGGTACAACAGATTTTACGATACGTTGAAAATAGAAAGATAATAAGGTAAGAACAACAGAAAACTCTATTTACAATACAAGTTTCGGTAGCAGTTGCCTTAGCCCCTACCTGATGTGCAATGACCAAGGAATCTACTTAGAAATTTCGATAATAAACCCTGATTTCAGATTGAGCACAGTCCATTTCATCATCTTTCCCTGTTAATCTTATATTTACTTCAGCCAATTGCTCTCCCACACGTTATGATGGTTCGACGGGAGGTCTATTTCAATACTATCATGTGAGAACAAAAAAGGAAAAGTTATTGAAGGAAAAATCAATATTTTGATACCCATCGCACCCACTACTTAAGGAAGGAAGAAGTATGTGACCATTCATCAGATCTGTCTATATTTGTCGAGTAAATTGACACCATTTTTTGGCTCAAATGCCTTTAATACCGATGAGACGTAGGTACTCTGCATGCGAGCATCCGAAGATGCCATCAATAGTCGAGTGTATTCAAGTAACGAAAAAGATCTAGTATCATTGAAGAATGAGGTGGGAGAACCAGTTGATGGAGATACAATGTCTCAGTTTCACGGTGGGGGAGAGCTTTTCTCTAATATCGTGGGTTATGAAGACATAAAGAAATTATTCCAGTTGTCACTGTATTCTAAGGAAAGACCAGTGCATATTCTTCTGGTAGGGCCTCCTGCTTCAGCTAAAACCCTTTTTATGTTGGAATGTATGAAACTTGAACGATCCTACTTTACTCTCGGAAGTCACAGCACCAAATCGGGCATGATAGAATACCTGTTTGAGAAACGTCCAAGGTATCTTATTATTGATGAAATCGAACATATGCCTTTGAAAGACCAAACAGCGCTACTTAGCCTTATGGAAACAGGAATAATCGCTGAGACCAAGTTCCAGAAGGCTCGCAATACGCAGTTAAAGACCTGGGTCTTTGCTACAAGTAACGCTACTGAGAGAATGCTTACACCACTTCTCTCTAGATTTTTAGTCTTATACTTTAAACCATATAAATACGGAAGTTTCAAGGAAGTCACTATTCATCTGTTGTGTCACGGTGAAGGAATAGCTGAAGATATAGCCGCGGAAGTTGCTGACGTTGTATGGACAAAATTGAAGTCTAGAGACATTAGGGATTGTGTAAAAATCGCCAATTTAGCAAAGACTAAGGAAGACGTGAAGTGGGTCGTAGAAACTATGAGAAACTACAGCCGTAAACCAAAAGAGAAATAGTCAATCTTTAGAAAAAACCAGGGGGTGATTTTTAAACGGCTTCTATCTCCAGACCGTCAGTATCGTTTGTAACTGTTTTTAAAATATTAAAACGATTCCCAACTAGTATGACCGCACATTGACAGCCCTATCCATTCCGATTTCATGTTTACGCTAATACCTTTCAATTTATCTTTCATCATGTTACCATTTCATACAGTCAAGTTATCGAATGTACAATTTGTAGTTTAGTATTCAAGCTGTGTTAGAGAAACGACTTCCTATCTTTTAGAAAAATCCTTCCCATTATTAAATTACCAGGCATATTCTGAAGTTTATTCAGCATCGGAATTAAAAAAACATAATGAATTGCTTCTAGCAAAGAATAGACGAGGATACTTATTAATCATCTGTACTGCGAAAGGTTTGGTTTCTCTTCTGGTTTCATTTCCTTCTGGTTTCGAACCTTCTTGGTGGCTTCCTCGAAATGATGCATAGAAACAAGGGCTTCAGATGAATGTTTGAGAGCATCTTCGGGTGTTGGATACTTTTGAAGATAATTATGCAGAACCAAAGATACTGCGGTGTTGGCTATTGCCGCGATGTCAGCGCCGCTAAAGCCTTCAGTTATGGTGGCAATCTTCTCCAGGTCTACGTCCTGACCTATTGGCTTTCCTTTTGTATTTATCTCAAGGATTTTCTTCCTGGTGAATTTGTCTGGATTTGAGATAAAAACAATTCTGTCGAATCTCCCAGGACGTAAGAGAGCAGGATCAATCATATCTACTCTATTCGTGGCCGCGATAATCACAACGTCATGAATTTCCTGGACTCCGTCCATCTCTGTAAGTAACTGTGATACCATTCTTTCTGTGCTTGCATACCCTACACCTTCCAAGCCTCTGACAGGTGCAATAGAATCTATCTCGTCAAAGAATATTACACAAGGTGCTCCCTGTCTTGCCTTCCTAAATATGTCTCGAATGCCTTTCTCAGACTCGCCTACCCATCTTGACATTAATTCTGGGCCTTTAACACTAATGAAATTCGCTTCAGATTCAGTAGCTACAGCCTTTGCCAATAGTGTTTTTCCGGTGCCTGAAGGTCCGTGTAGAAGTATTCCTTTAGGAACCTCGTGTCCCAGCTGTTTGTACATTTCTGGAAAGCGCATTGGCCATTCCACTGCCTCTTGTAATTCCCTCTTAACGTTGTCTAGTCCACCAATATCTTCCCATTTGACATCGGGAGGTTCTACGTAGACCTCTCTCATGGCAGATGGGGTTATCTCCCTTGTAGCATAGTCAAAATCATTCATGTTTATCACGAGCTTTTCCAGTGTTTCGGGAGGAACTTTTTCATCCTCCATATTGAGTTCAGGTAGAAGCCTTCTCAAACACTTCATAGCTGCTTCTTTACACAAATATTCAAGATCTGCACCTACAAACCCATGAGTTACACCAGCAATCTTATCTTGATCTACATCAGTATCCAGAGGCATATTACGGGCATGAATCTGTAATATCTCCAGTCTACCTCGTTTGTCAGGAACTTTGATCTCAATTTCTCTGTCAAATCTACCTGGTCTGCGTAATGCTGGATCTAAGGCATTTGGCCTATTGGTTGCAGCAATGACTATAACCTTTCCTCTAGCTTCTAAACCATCCATCAATGAAAGTAATTGAGAGACAACTCGTCGTTCCACCTCACCAGTTACCTCTTCTCTCTTTGGTGCGATTGAATCTATCTCATCAATGAATATTATCGAAGGTGACTTCTCTCTTGCCTCCTTAAAGATTTCCCTTAAACGTGCTTCAGATTCTCCATAGAATTTACTCATTATTTCAGGTCCTGATATACTGATAAAATGTGAGTTACTTTCATTGGCAACAGCTTTTGCCAACAGTGTCTTACCAGTTCCAGGGGGTCCAAATAGAAGCACACCTTTAGGAGCTTCAATTCCTAATTTCTCAAATATCTCTGGATGTCTTAAAGGAAGCTCAATCATCTCACGTACTTTTTGAATCTCGTCCTTCAAGCCACCTATGTCTTCGTAGGCGATAGTTTGTCCGACTCTATCCGCCAAGGCATGGTCAGTTGTCGTAATTGTGAACATGGTTTTCTGAGTTACTATTGACGCTTCACTTGAACTTGAAGTAGGGTTTACCCCGATAACCTGGAAAGTAAGTCTTCCACCAAAATATGGAACCATGACATTATCGCCTTTGATCAGAGGTACACTTTCAAGTGCATCTGCAAGATACCTTTCATCAATAGGTGGAATTGCTTCAAGCGGTGCTACTATTACCTTTTCAGCTGGAACTGCCTTTATCTTTCTTACAACTACTGTATCACCTATAGCAACACCTGCATTATTACGTACAAGACCATCAACACGAATTATTCCCTTACCTTCATCAGAGGGGTACAGCGGCAAACACTTTGCCACCGTTCTCTTATGACTTTTACTTTTTTCTCCGCCCCTAATTTCAATTACATCTCCTGTTGAGGCGGTGAGAGAATCCATCGAGTCATAATCGATACGAGCTACTCCTCTGCCTACATCTCTGGTGTAAGCTTCGAGAATTTTCAGTGAAAATGTATCTGGCTGCACAGACTCTCTTTTATCTAACTACTTATACATTTTTTGGAAATTATTTTTATATCGGGTTTACAAGCTACAGGATGTATGATTGCCACCGTTATATGACCACGTTGTCGATATTTTGGGGATATCCCGTGTTCTCGTTAGAAATCTAGATATAACTGGCTTTTACTCTGACCCATATGAATACTCGATCAATACTAAATCAGGATTAGAGACTAATTGAGCTGGGGGATCTTCATAGACAGCTCTTTTGTTCTATTCCTGAGTGTCACTTCTGTCACACCGCCTGCGTTAGCCACCTCAATTTGAGTCCTCGGTTGGTCGTGGTTTTTACATGAAAGATAGATGACAGCTCCTGCCAATCCCATAGGATCTTTTCCTGCTGAAACGCCGCTTTTTGAAACCGCATGCATATAATCGATGGCATATCTCTTCGTAATTTCACTTACTCCTAACTTGTTAGCAAGTTTTGCTACACACTTGATCGGGTCAATCATAGGTACTTTTAAGTCTAAATTCAATACTATGAGCCTGTATGTGCGCGCTAACTCTTTGTACGAGGTATTACTTATGACTGCTATATCATTCAACGTCCTTGTAATGCCAGCCTCTCTACAAGCAATGTAAATAGACGCACCCAATGCAGCATTTATTGTTCTTCCCTTAATCATTCCCATTTCTTGAACCTTCCTATAGATATAGGCGGCCTTTTCGATCGTGGCGTGAGGTAACGATAGCTTTCCCTTCATGGCTTCAAGCTTAACAAAAGCACTTTTAAGATTCCTATCGGTTGCAGACCGTGCTTGTAATCGGTAATCCCATGTCCTTAATCTTTCCATCATGACGCGCATGGAATTGTCAATAGCCTGACCGCTAGCGTCCTTATTCGGTTTACCAATGACGGTATACAGCCCTTTATCGTGTCTGGCAAGAGTGCTTGGCATACCTACTCTGCTCCTTTCCCGGTCTTGCAACGCGTCAAATGATCGGCGCTCCTGGACATTTTGCTGAGACACTCTATCTGACAGAACAACTCCGCAACTGGTACATATTGTCTCACCAGAATCTGGGTCAGTTATCGTGAATTCGTAATCGGTATGATTCTTACATACTAGCTTATTTCTTAACATAAGATATATATATGCATTCCATATACTTAAATGACTCTAATTTGCGGGTCGGGTACCTTTACTGAATGCATATCCTATGATATCGCGCACGCCTATGCTGTATTCGCAGGTTGCTCGTCGTGCTCAGTTCTTTCAACCTGGTTTCAGCGACTGAAAGCAGCGTCTAAGAACTCAGAGAGTCGTATTCAATTATGAATATGGTTATAACCATGATCTAGACAATACCCCGCAGGGGGCAACTTTTGAGGTTCTACCTTGCTCTCCAATATTCAGACATGAACATGTGGTGCCTGGAGACGGCAAGATATTAGGGATGGTACATCTTGAAATGAACTAAAGCCTTTATATTAGAGGAATAGAGAAATAGCTATCCAGCTGCATTTTCTAGGCTACAGGGTATTCTAACAAATTGGAGATATTAATATGTTGGTGACCTTCTAAGCAGTTTTACCCAGGAACATTCCTCCGTATGCGATCAAAAATATCGATCCAATTTTTGGGGGGATATTTCTAAAGACATTATAATATGTAGGGACATAGTGACAGCAATTAATAGAGGAAACTGTATACATTGAACACAATTTGATATACTCAGGGGATCATATGAGTTGATTTGAGAATGTACATATATCCTCACTTCAAGAAAATGTGGTTAAGAGTAGTAATCCTCATCTAGAGACACTGCCTTATCGTAACTTCTCTATGTCCTCTAAATGAGCTCTCAATGCTTCTAATTGATCAGCCATCTCTCGATTTTCCTCAATTAACACTTGGTTCTCATCATATAGCCTTTTCCGCAGGTTTTTTTCAGAATCTAAAGCCTCCTGAAGGATAACAATTCTTTCTCTTAATTCTGTAACGAAGGACACGCTCATCACAAAGTGTCTTTGTAAATTAATTAAAAATTCAATACGATAATTTAGTGCGGCTAATTAATTGAAAAAATTAAGCTGATCGTCTTATCTGTTATTACCTCAATCCCAAGTATAATTGTCAGATGTTGGAAGAGTTCAAAAAATGTGCTACCACACCCAAAGTTTGCCACTTTTCACATAGACTTAGAATTTTTGATGATTCATATATGCTAAACTCTTGTCCTTCGAAAATAGAAATAACAGTAATTCAATAAAGATTCAAAGTATGATACCCGCTGACGCGAAGACTTTTTTTGACCGACTCGCCACATTCTGACTTAAATTTGGCTAAACTAGTTTCAGATAAAATGTCACATTAACACCGGTATAAAAAACCATATTTGTAATTTTGATGAGTAAGCAGCATTATAAACTATCATGCTAATACTAATGTCATGATTTCTTTGGTCGCAACTAGTTAGGAATTACAAAACATGCTAGAAGCATGAAGAGGATACACTTCGTAGAACCCTTGATTGAATTCATAATTTCGTGTCGTAATGAGGTTTACTGTTGTATACGTGAAACGGGAAATCCCCCACAAATTAGTAGTCACATTTATAATTGCCAGTTACCAATATTGAACACGTAATAGGAAGGTGATGGAACTGATTGGAACAGAATAACAATCGCAGAAATATTGATGATAAAGTGGTCGATCAACCGGTAAGAAGACGAAAGACTACTAAAAAAGGGATAATAATTACGGCCATAATTGTTACTGCGATCATAGGCGCTAGTTTCATTGTGTACTTTATTCCATAGCATTTCCAAGGATTCGCAATTCAACAGAACTATGTAGGTTCTGGTTAGAATCATCTATATAATAGAAGTCATCTTTCAACGTCTTGAAATTCTATTTCAAAGTGATTCGCTCAGTAATAAATTTAGATGGGGTAGGTGTTTCAACATGGATTGATTGTTGGCTCCTCGCTGGTATTGCTTTACGCGATTCTTCTTGCGGTAATATCATTGAGTGTATTGCTTTTAGAGCTCACTCTCACTAGAATCTTCTCAATAATTCTCTGGTATGACTATGCATTTATGGCCATATCAATCGCTTTTTTTGGCCTTGGGATAGGTTCACTTGTTGCTCATATCATTAAGAATCGACTGCGGAGGGAACTTGTCCCGATCTATTTGCTGAAGTCTTCTTTGGGTTTTGCGACATCTATTGGGATTTTTCTTCTTGTAACGAGCTACCTCATTCCACCTAGCGTGAATTTCCTTTACCTATTCTACCTCGCCTCATCATTACCTTTTTTGTTTGCAGGTATTGCAATAGCTCTTATTTTCTATTCCAGACCAAGAGATATCAGTCGACTTTATTTTCTTGACTTGATGGGATCTGCAGCCGCCGCGCTTTTGTTGGATCCATTGCTTAGAGGTTTTGGAGCTGAATATACCCTAGTTTTTATTTCCTTGTTGATTTCAGCGACTTGTGTGTTTGGAATATTTGTGATGCGTAGAAATAATACTTACTTTTCTATTCACGTTCCAAGAACATTAAAAGTCAAAAGATATATCGTCAGGTGGGGAAATCTGATTCCACGTAACATACAGTATTCTAATGCAGAACAAGGTCCTAACCATAGTAACATGGTTATGAAATATGGGAATAGGACGCAATTAATTCGGTTGTTATTGATCTCGCTGGGGCTTGTAATCATATTTTCGCTGATTCTGACATATGGTTCCTTACATACAGATTTGGTTTCGATTAAACCAGGAGAGAAAAAAGGACTGTATTATCAGCTTTCAAATCCGACGGGCTTTGAACATCTTTTTACGGAGTGGAATTCATTTTCTAGAATTGATGTGACCCGCCAAATACATAATACAAATCAGCCTCAAAGCTTAGATTCCTCTGGAAGGTCCAGAGCCCTAGCCGCCATTGCAATAGACGCTGATGCCGACACACCCGTTATACGTTGGAATGAGACATTGCAGGATCTGGTTTGGATTAAGCGATACATGGATTTCCTGCCTTATGAAATTTCAAAGACTAACTCAACCTTGGTGATCGGTAGTGGTGGAGGCGAAGACGTTCTTACATCTTTGGCAGGAGGATCAAGGAATGTAACCGCAGTTGAAATAAACCCGTTAATCATTGAAGCTGCAAAACGGTTTGGAGATGCTGCTGGCAACTTGTATGACCAAGATCAAGTAGAATTGGTAATTGATGAAGGGAGAAGATACCTAAGTGGTACAGATTCAAGATTCGACCTCATCATGATCAAGTTAGTAGATTCATGGGCAGCTCAACTTGCCGGTGGATATGCATTGTCTGAGAACTATTTATACACGGTAGAAGCATTCAAGCAATATCTGGAACATTTGAATAAAGATCATGGCATGTTAGTGATGATACGTTGGAACATAGAATTGCCTAGGCTAATACCTTTGATCTATGAATCTCTTCGTGAAGAGAGTACTGAATCGCCTATTGACCCAAGAAATGGATCAGCATCTAGTGTAATAGAGAAAAACCAAGAGATTCTGGATAAAATAATTATAGTAGAAAATAAACCAGGCCTTTACTTTCTACCTTCAAGTGAAGGATCAATTTATCCCGTGTTGGTTATGATTAAAGATAGCGCCTTTACAACAGAAGAACTTGAATTAGTCAAACAAAGAGTCTCTGAAAGAAATGCTAGAACGATCCTGCTACCTACTGATTACGTGCAAACTGATTTTGAAAAAGCCCTATCTGACAATATGGCATCAATTGGGTCACTTGTAGGAAAGGGAAATTCAAGCTTTTCTTCTCTTCCCCCTCCCACAGATGATTCTCCCTTTTTCTTCGCAAGAGAAAGAATCCCATCACAACTAATAATATTACTTACCACTGTACTTATCCTTTCAGGGGTGTTGTTTACTATTTTACTCTTTTATTCTAAATTAAATAGAATTGATACCGTATCAATTCTATTATCAAACAAGTACTATTTAATTTTTGCCACATGTATTGGGTTTGGATTCATGTTCTTTGAAATCACTTTGATCCAGAAATTCTTATTAATACTGGGAACCCCGGTCTTGGCATTAACCGTCATCCTCTTTTCGATATTGGTCTCCACAGGAATAGGCTCTTACGCCAGCGGAAAGCTATTTCCTAGCAGGCCAGATAGAGCCATTCTGATTTCCATCCCATTCCTAGTTGTAATAACCATAGCATACTATTTCCTCATAGATGATGTAATTTATCAGAGTATAGTTTTGTCCATCTACGAACGAATCACCCTTAGTGCTATTTTCCTTACCCCAATGGGGTTTCTGATGGGATTCCAATTTCCATCTATCATTCGCCTAATGACTGGCTACAAAAGCAAATATGCCGATGAAATACAGAGTCAAATTGGATCGGATCGTAAATCTGCTGATTCCAATATGACTTCTTCCTCGGAAGGAATTAATGAAAATGAAGATCACAGTGTAACACTAATCTGGGGTGTTAACATCATTGCCTCAGTTATGGGTTCCGTTCTTACAGTCATATCATCGATGGTGGTGGGGCTTAACAATACTCTGTTAGTGGGTATGGGGTTTTACATTGGCGCATTTGGGACAATGTTAGTAATTTTACATATACGTCGTCGCCAATAGATTGGTTATTGGCCTTTGTGATTACTTGTTTCAACTATCGAGAAAACTTGATTAGAGAAGTCATGGAATAGTATCTTTTTTGGACACCTGTGCTTAAGAATCCATTTCTATTATCATTGAATAAAATTGCGTAGCACGTCCAAGGTGAACGCAAGTGGACACTATTTCTTTGTCATTATTAAAGGAATTAGTAGATGTAACTTAATAGCAAAACAAGAATAGATTCGTTTCAGGAATTTTGAGGTGTACACGTGTTCCGTCAAATCCATCCACTTTGGATTTCGGTACTAGAAATTTATTTGTCTGGTAGCGACCAAAATTTAAAACAATTATTGCATCTTTGAATTCAGCCACCACCCTACCACACAACGCTTGATCTGAGGTGGTTGCCTCGCGCCTAGAATCTATTATAAGACTCCAATCGTCTATGTTATCAAATACAGATGACCGCTGCGCCAATATGACAAACTATTCATAGGGCAAAAGGTATTTCTGTGATGCCGATATCATCTATATATAAATTTACTAGAAGAGTATATTAGTATGTCCAAAATTACTTTTGTTATGGAATATACAATTCAGGAACTGGAGATTCCTGATGGGCTCAAAGAGCTATTGACAAGATCAGGATTTACGTTTGACTCTATTATATCATCTGACGTTGATCATCTTGCATCTTCACTTGGAATTGAGCGTGACGTAGCAAAAATAATATTGGAAGCTGCCAAAAAACTCAAGAAAGACTAGGCAAGTTAACTGGTGGCGCTATCTAATTGCCAGCAGAAGAGTTTATCAAAAGGGCTAGATTTGCAAGTTCGCATGAATTCGAAATAGGATGAATCCACTATCGATACTTACGAAAGTACTTGTAAATGATACCGTGCTATTCAATTATGCCAATGGAGCATTAATCTCTCTTATACTCAAATTCTTAAAATCAAGAAGAAGGTTATCCGTTCTAAATATTACGAAAGGACCAGCTTCGACGATAATGTGGTCTCGCGCCTTCCCGCAGTCCGCACTGAAAAACTCTTCATCCGAGCTTCTTCGAGTACCACCCTCCGTTGTCGATTATTTCAGTGACCTTCTTCCAACTGTCATTATTATGGTCATCGAGATATGATTCTAATTTTACCGCCGTATGGTTATTCACCTGCACGTCATAAATTATCACTTTCCATCCCACCCACCTATTTAATATTGGCTCCGTGACAATATTCATTGC
The DNA here is from genome assembly GCA_963841565.1 of uncultured Nitrososphaerales archaeon. Lineage (GTDB taxonomy): Archaea > Thermoproteota > Nitrososphaeria > Nitrososphaerales > Nitrososphaeraceae > TH5896. The sequence continues at coordinate 200,915 of CAWJCY010000003.1, read as the reverse complement.
CCGTTCATCAGTATATCCACCTGTATGCCAAATCTCCTTCTTCCATCCAACTGAACCATCCTTGTGTAAACCGCCGACATAGGCGGTCCCCTCACAAGGAACTACCGAACTATGTCTGCCACTGCGACCTATGAATGCAAAATCATCAATTTCTCCTGAATCACTATTATTCGTCGTTGTGCTGTTGGAATTTGAATCGATAGATGAGGTCGAGTTAACATTTTTCAGTAGGCTCAATTTCGCATAACCAGTGATTTCCACGTTCTTCCACTCTGTCATATTTTGCGGAGTCTCAACGACCAACCTAACGTGGGTAGAGTTAACTCTCCATGAACCATCATTCTGTTTAATTAGCTCAAAACCTCCGGTTTCACTAAAGTGTGAACTGTTAGCCGGGTTAGTCATATTTACGAACCATTCTCTTCCTCCGCTAACTGTAGGGTATATTTCGGATATACCAAAAATATCTTTTTTGTGATTTGTAGAATTTACTTCCTGCACGCTAAAAGCATCATTTACGGCACCAGCTTCAGACAAAAATACCGATTCTGAAGTTGTGCTCACTTGGAACGTAGCAAACATCATAACAATGGTGAGTAGAGAATAGAATACAAGAGCGCTGTCTCTCATAGTATAGACGTAAAGCATACTCCATTTAACCTGTTCGCTACCTGAAAATGCTTGTTGGGTCTTTTATAGATAAAGAATATGGCTAGAAAACGGTCTCGTTCAATGCCTTCGATAATCTTAACTAACAAGAAAGTTTAAATCTCATCGATTCAAACTGGCTGAAGGGTTCAAATTTCACCATTCTAATCAGGTCTGAATATGGGCTCGCGGGATGCCTCGTATTGAAGGATGGATTGACGATGAGGGGCATCGGATTTGGGTACCCAACATACGTGGAAGGGGAAGTAGTTTTTAACACGGGCATGGTAGGATATACTGAAACACTAACAGATCCTTCTTACAGAGGCCAAATTTTATGCCTAACATATCCACTGATTGGAAACTATGGTGTCCCTGATTTCAACTTAAAAGATGAATTCGGACTTCCTAGATTTTTCGAATCTATGTCCATTCAGGTCAGAGGATTGATTGTTCATAATCTTTCAACTAGTGCAAGCCATTGGAGTTCTATTAGGACCCTCGATGAATGGTTATACGATCAAAAGATACCGGGGATATACGGAGTTGATACACGTGAATTAACCAAACGACTTAGAGCACACGGAGTTATGATGGGTGCTATAAACGTCAACGCAATAGGTAGTTCAAAAAGGGCTGGAAAGTCTGTCGCAGTTGACGGGGAAATAAAGTCAACAGCCCATGGGACTAAGTTAAGTTTGGCTAGTATAAAAGAGCGACTTGAACGTTCAAGTTATGATGGGGTGAACTTTATGCCAGAGGTTTCGACTGAAGAAGCCGAGTTTTATGATCCTGTTATCGAGGATATCAAAAGCTCCAACAAGAGGAGAATAGTTCTATTGGATACCGGAACGAAGTTTAGTATAGTCCGTAACATCTTATCTTTGGGATTCTCAGTAGTCAGGCTACCTTGGGATATTGATTATCATTCTCTGAAGGCATATGATCCAGTAGGGGTCGTTATAAGCAACGGACCAGGCGACCCTGAGATCTGCGCAGAAACCATCAATACGGCCAAAAAACTAATTGAAGAATCGATACCTACATTAGGTATTTGTCTTGGTAATCAGATTCTGGCGCTAGCAGCCGGGGCTAAAACATACAAGCTAAAATACGGCCACCGAGGACAAAATAAGCCCTGCATCGACAAAAACGACAATACTACCTACATAACGAGTCAAAATCATGGCTATGGGATAGATGCATTGAGCCTACAGAAAACAGATTTTACTACTTGGTTTTACAATCCCGATGACGAGACCATAGAAGGAATTCAACATGATTCCAAACCTATCATCGGCGTACAATTTCACCCTGAGGCTTCTCCAGGGCCTTATGATTGTATGTTTGTCTTCGAAAGATTCAGAGACATTATCAAGAATTGCTACAAGCTGACTACTCATAGAGACAAACCTCATGGGAGTTGCAATACCTAACAAACTAACTTTAGTCGGAATATGGGTATTGAGCCAGCTTATTGGCATAGATAGTTAACTAATTTGAGCAGCAGGAGCAGGAAGTCGTTATTACTGTAGTAGATGAAGATGAAGATACGGTGATACGATTCAATTCTGCAACTAGTTTCGGTCAGCTTTAGGACAAAGGAATACAGTAATATGGAACACTTCATGATTTGATATTTGAGAAATGCATCAAAATTTGGATGTAGAGCTTTCAATTACTGAAGATTTATTCAACCCGGAGCAGAATAATATTATTTGGGATGCTGTGGGATTTATAGGGGAAAAGGAGAATTGGGAAAACATGAAAATATCAAGAAAGTTCTAGTCCTTGGTAGCGGGGCAATAAAAATCGGAGAAGCAGGCGAAAGTCATTCGGTAAACCGAAGACCGTCATTTCGATTACTCTGGTTCTCAATGCCTCAAAGCATTAAGGGAAGATAACATAAACACTCTGTTAATAAATCCAAATATTGCGACTATTCAAACCGATAGCAGATTCGCGGATCGAGTATATCTTTTGCCTGTCAACCTTGACTATGTGACCAATATAATAGAACTCGAACGACCAGATTCGATAATGTTGAGTTTTGGAGGCCAGACAGCGTTAAACTGTGGCGTTGCGTTGGAGAAAAATGGGATCCTCAAGAAATATGGAATAAAGGTATTAGGCACTCAAATTCCCGGTATTCAAACCACCGAAGATAGACAACTTTTCAAAGATAGTATGGCTGAATGTGGGCTTCCAGTTCTTGAAAGCTCATCAGCGAACTCTGTCGAAGTGTCCCAACAAATTGCCAGACGGATTGGGTATCCGGTAATTATAAGGGTGGCCTATACATTGGGTGGACGAGGCGGTGGTGTTGCCTATAATGATTACGAATTGCAGGAGATAGTACAACGAGGACTCTCGCTTAGCGTAGTTCGACAGGTTCTAATTGAAAAATACGTAGGAACTTGGAAGCAGATTGAATACGAAGTCATGCGAGACCACCATGGAAACAGTGTAATAATATGTAATATGGAGAACGTTTTAGCCATGAAGGTTCACACGGGGGATAACATTGTCGTGGCTCCTTCTCAGACACTAAACAACTACGAATATCATAAACTTCGCAGTGCCGCTTTGAAAGCTACCAAGAAATGTGATATCATCGGGGAGTGCAACATTCAGTTCGGGCTTGACCCCAGTTCAGAAAATTATTGCGTTATCGAGGTAAATGCGAGGTTATCTAGATCCTCAGCATTGGCCAGTAAGGCTACCGGATATCCGTTAGCATACATGGCCGCTAAGATAAGTTTAGGCTACTCGCTCCCTGAATTAGTTAATACTGTCACGAAAGCCACCACAGCCTGCTTTGAGCCTTCATTAGACTACATTGTACTGAAGATGCCTAGATGGGATTTCAAGAAATTTGAATTAGTAAAAAAGAGACTGGGCAGCACAATGAAATCAGTTGGAGAGGTAATGGCGATTGGCAGAAGCTTTGAAGAGGTACTTCAAAAGGCAATCAGAATGTGCGACAATGGAAAGCATGGCCTTGTTTCCAATTCTAGGATTGATATTGATGGGTCAGAAGGTGATAATTCTTCTTCCACATTTATTTCCGAAAAAAGTTATGGTACAACTAATTTAGGTAAGGAAAGAAAGCCACTTTCGGAATCTATAGAAAGAGAAGGAATGGATTCTAATAATACTTTGGATCCAAATTTGCCGGAAAACACGAGTAATCTTCCTAGTCCAGGTGCAAATTCGCAACAATATAACACTGTAGGGTTGTCTTCATCAATAAGAGTTGGCACTGAAAATAGTAATAGAAATAAAAATAGTAATAGTAATAGTAATATTAATAGTAGTATAGGAGATTATGACATTGAATCCTTCGAACAAGCTCTATTGCATCCGACAGATGAGATCCTTTTTGATGTGGTAAGAGCATTGAAAGTGGGCATGTCTGTGGAGCGTATTAACTCACTCTCATCAATAGATCCTTGGTTTCTAAACAAGGTTCAAACAATAATCAAGACTGAGAAGAAGCTGAGAACTTCATGTCTCGATAAGAGCATTCTGCTCGAAGCAAAGAAACTGGGATTCTCAGACGTCCAAATTGCCAACTGCTCTAACATTGATGAAATTGATGTAAGATCACTAAGAACGAAGTTGATGATTCGCCCTGTTACCAAACAGATTGACACTTTGGCTGCAGAATGGCCAGCAAAGACCAACTATCTATATCTCACTTATGGCGGCCAATTTGATGACATTCACTATGATTCAAAAATAAAAAACAAGACATTAATATCTAATATGAAGGCTAGCAAGCCCCGAACTGAGGGTATGCCTTCAAAGGTAATAGTCTTAGGCGCTGGACCATACAGGATAGGTAGTAGTGTAGAATTTGATTGGGGCACTGTAAATATGGTTTGGGGTCTAAAGGAAAATGGTTGCAAAGAAGTCACGATCATTAACTGTAACCCTGAGACCGTCTCCACCGATTACGATATTTGCGACCGCTTGTATTTCGAGGAACTAACATATGAAAGAGTAATGGACATTTGCGAAAGAGAAAATTCTGACGGGATAGTGACATGCGTTGGGGGCCAGACTGCAAATATACTGACTCCAAGGTTAGCCTCTGCAAATATCAACATTGTAGGAACATCTGCCGCGAGTGTAGACCAGGCCGAAGATCGATCCAAGTTCGGAAGGCTACTTGATTCGTTGGGTATAAGACAGCCTGCCTGGAAAAAATTTACGAGCATAAATGAGGCACGATCATTTGCAGAGATTGTAAAATACCCACTACTTGTTAGACCTTCCTATGTGCTCAGCGGTGCTGCAATGAAGGTTGTCTGGACCCCAGAGCAGTTAGAGAAATATTTGACTGAGGCTACAAACGTAAGCCCTGATCACCCAATTGTTATGACGAAGTTTTTGGAGAATGCTTCAGAAGTGGAAGTTGATGCAGTAGGAGACGGACATTGCGTTATAATTGGTTCGGTTATCGAACATATCGACAACGCTGGCGTACACTCGGGAGACGCAATGATGTGCATTCCTCCTTGGAGATTAAATAGAGAAACTATAGAAACGATCATTGAATACAGTAAAAGAATTGGCATGGCTATGAAGATAATAGGACCTTTCAATATACAGTTTTTGGTAAAGAACGGTCAGGTATTCGTAATAGAAGCCAATGTCCGTGCTTCTAGGTCAATGCCGTTTGTATCAAAATTCACCGGCCTAAATCTAATATCCTTGGCGGCTCAAGCCATCTTAGGAAAGAAACTGCCTGTTGATCGTGGCGACATTTGGTTAAGAAAGTCTGGTTTCGGCATAAAAGTTCCTCAATTTTCTTTTATGCAGCTCGATGGCGCAGATATTGTTCTTGGTGTTGAAATGCAATCTACAGGAGAAGTAGCCTGTTTTGGATCAAGTTTTCACGACGCGCTGTCGAAAGCCTACGTTGCGGCCGGTTTCAATTTGCCACTTAGTGGCAGAGTTTTGATAACGGCAGGTGGACCTATTAACAAGGAAAGACTCCTTCCACTTGCACGAAAGATCGGTAACATGGGTTACTCAATTATTGCCACAGAACACACCGCAGATTTTATTGAAAAGTTCAACATTCGCCCAGTTGAAAGGGTATACAAGATTAGCGAACCTCTCAGAAAACCCAATATTTCAGAAATGCTTTTTAGACGTCAGATAGATTTCATCATTAATATTCCATCCACGTCTACAATCGAGAAATACGTTGGGATGCTAGATGATGAATATCAAATACGCAGGAAGGCGGTCGAACTTGGAATACCTGTTCTAACTACGGTTGAATCTGCTTCCACATTTATTGACACATTGGAATGGATTAGGACTCATACACCTACCTTTGATTACCTAAGGCAGTACTTTGAATCATAGGCCATTACAAGTCGGTTAAATCAAAGATCCTTTGCTTTGAGCTGACCATCTTTAGATTTGGGTGATATTCAAGTTACAAATGGAAGCAGTCTTTCGTCCCCCAACACATATCCGTCCAAACAAACCACTAAAGCCTGTTTAACATAGTCATTAGATTTCGTTGCGTTTCTAATAATAGGTGACATAGAAACAATTCTGTTCTTTCTCCTAAAGTGATTGGAGGGAGTGATAAATCTGTTAATCGAAGGCATAGTTACTAAGTCAAGGTACCCCTCTTCGTTTTTGAAAACAGAACTTTTCTTAACCCTTAGGAATATCCAAACACGTTCACCGTTTAGGTTGCTATCGGGCTTATTTAGAACTGGGTGCAAATGTCCCATTACTATTTTGTTTACAGCTGATTTTTTACTTGATGGCATCGTATGACCATGTAAGAAGAGCGTATCACCTATTGTAATCCCTGTGGTACTAGCTATTGACACATCAGCTGGGGACAAACTTTCGATTTTGACATCGTGATTTCCCGGAATTAGATAGACGTGATAATCGTCAGTGAGATCCTTCAAGAACCGAGGTATATGATACCATTCTATAGAGTTAATATTGAGAATTGAATCTTTAATATCTCCAAGCAGTATTATTCCATCGGGTTTGAAACCTCTTATTATTGCGTGTACCTCTGAAACTATTTGTTGGGTAAAGAATTTCGAATTTATTTGAATCCCTTTCTCCACGAGATTGTACTCGAAACCTAGGTGAAGATCGGAGATAACGAGGTACTTTTTGGGAGAGATACCCGGCTCACCATAGTACTTAAATGACAAAGCGGCATGTGGAGCTATGATTTCGATACTCGTAGTAACGTCTTATCTTTCAATAACCACTCTAATATCCTTTCCTTTATATTCTAAGACAATTTCACAGAAGGCTACTTGAAGCAAAGTCTCCCAACATAAAACAAAGTCGGTAAATACGAATATGCCGAGGGGTACTTCACTTATTAATTTCTCAAGAATTTGATAGCATCGAGGAACAATATAATCAAATTCACCTTGATGAATATATCAAAGGTGCATTGATGCCTTTGCACACAAATAAAGTTAGATACCAGTCCGATGAACCATTATTTCGCGATTCGCGTCTGTTTCAAACCCTTTTCAGAGATAGGTGGTAGATTCAAGATACTAAAGTTGCGATACTTCACGATCGAAGTTAGCAAAGGCTAGCCGAAATCGAATTTCATTAGCGTTCAAAGAGGTTTTTGAAGATGCGCCATTATATACCCGGACAGGAAAACAGTAAAGCGTTTTGGTAGGCCTTAAATTGCTTCTTTAACAAATTTCGAAGGAAGGATGCTTCCCCCAACAAATTTTACGGAATCGTATATTGTTGTGTTTTCTCCAACGGGGAGTTATGCTCAACATTAAAAGGGTGAATTAACCAAGATCAAGTACGAACGAGCTATTGGGAAATTTGAATTGCGTTTACACATCCGTCTTGTCCAGGTCTGGATGTTACCCTTGCGACACCTAACTCAGTTTGAATTATTGCTCCCTTGTTTACCACTCCTCTTCTTTCATAATCCCTATTTGCGGGGTTTCGAATAACTTGAGAAATAAGTGTCTTCTGAGTCTTTCTAGTTTCAGGGTTTGTTACATTGGCAAATTCTGAACTTTTCAACGCAGTTTTATAATTTCCGCCTCTGGTTCGCCGTGAAACTGAGATATTTTTACCCACTAATGCTTCATTAGGATATCTATCGGTCTCATATTTCTTTCGACTCCTGCGAGGAGTAATCTTACCCCCGGTGTATTTTCTGCCAGTGAGGTTCTCTATTGACTTCCGCATAATAGACCAACGTCCAAAATGGGTAATTTAATACTTTTCAATACGTAAGATACTTTCAGCAAATAAATCAATAACTATAAGTATCCAAGAACTACTCTTTACCAGTTGTAACCAGATTTCTTTTCAACAAATCCATGTTCGGAATTCCAAAATAGCTTATAAATTTCTCAGTTGTCTTGTATACCTTCAATCTACCTAATGCATCGTGTCTAACGAATCCGTGACTATGCAATTCCTTCAGATGCGAATATACCTGAGAACCTCTAATTTGTACCAGCCGAGTAGAGGTAACTGGCTGCTCGTATGCAATATAAGACAAGGTCTTCAGAGACGCTTGTGACAAAATAGGCTGATGTGAAAACTTTCTAACAATTGATAGATAGATGGGTTTCACTTGCAAGACGAAAGTGCCGTCCTCTAACCTAGCTATTTCTAAAGCCTTTAATTGAGAGTTAATTACATTCATCAAATCCGTGATGACTTGAATGGTTTTTTCTCTCGACGTGATACCTGAAGCCTTAACAAGCTCATCGACTGACAACGGTTTCCCAGAACAATAAAGAGCAACTTCAATACGAGCCCTAATTTCATCTTGCAACAGCCCATTCTCCTTCACTTTCATCTCTGTGTTTACACTACGCCTACGGCGAACCGTCTCGAACCCGCCATAAAAGGATTTCTTCACTACCATTAGTTTGCTCTATATGGATGCTTCCCTTCAAGGCCAAATACAACATTGCAAGGAAGCATCTAGCACTCGATAGCGGGTCCATATCTAAAATCAAATTACTGAATAAAACATACTCATTTTCGAGAAGCCTACTATGGATCATCGTTTCGAACTCCGCTAAGATTTCTTCTATTTTTACAAAGTATTCGTCAAATGAAAAGTCCTCAACTGGTTCTATATTTATGCGCGGTTTCCGTGTCCCTGATTCGGTGAGGGTGGATACCATGCTCTCTAGGACAGACAGAAGCTCCTGCAGCGAGACAGGATAGCTTGACTCGTATCGAAATGGTATTGTGATAGGGTTTAGATACTCTATAGGGAGTTCGTCCGCATGACTTATTGGTTTGTTTTTCTTTTCGGACAAAGTTTGCAATTTGAAAATACTCTCCACTTTTATTCGGTGTATCATCGATGACGATAGGGCTGCAACACCACAAATTCTTAAATCCTTATTTTGGATCCTTTCTAGGATATTCAGCAGCATTTTTAGCATTGACACAACATCGATATCCCAAGCATCTTTCTTCAAGATAAGAGAAGGATTAAACAGAACATCAATGGGAGGCTCAGAAAGCCTTTTTCTCTCAATTTCAAGGATATTACTTTCAGTCAGACTTTGATTTTCTCCTGTTCTAGACATTGATCCTTACTATTCCGTTTCACAATGTTATCTTTGATTTAAATATATTAGTGTTCAAATTCCATAATCTTCACAATTAAGTGACATATTGTTCGATATCATAATTTACGCTTCTTCCTAATTAGTTGTGAACTGTCATAAGCTAATAAGCTAATGACTTCATTTAAATAGCCAAATATCGTTATAGTAGAAGTTGGGAAACCAAGCACAAAGCAACAAGGTACGGGCTGAGATTAAGTTTCCACTAATTCTTATTCATACACCGTATGGACTAAGTTTTTTTGATAAGGTAGCAAGTAGTAAAATCGCCAAGATTTATGCAAGATTTAATACTTATCTCATGCCTCTCATAACTGCTCTAGCTGTATTTCTAATAATAGGTTCCTTAATGGTTCTCTTTTCCAATGGCGCAGCTCGTGAAGGGGTTAGGGATATAGGACCTCAATCAAACCTCCTTATCCCAGGTCTAAACCCTTATTTGCCATGGACTTATGGCTGGATTGCCCTGGTACTAACTATTATCATTCATGAGGCAGGACACGGAATCGTAGGCTCGAGTGTACGGTGTGAAGGTGGAGTCTACCGGATTAGTGCTCATTTTGGGTATCCCTATTGGAGCATTTGTCAATATAGAAAGGGAAGAGTTGGCTAGAACTAAACTAAAAGAAAAGAGCGCAATTCTCACGGCAGGTCCCATGAACAATATGATAGTGGCTGGACTATCTCTTGGTTTGCTCTATATAGTGGTCTCATCACTCGTCCCGTTGCCACAACCGGAGGACGCTCAATATGGAGTTAAGATTATGACTGTAGGTGATGGTTCACTTGCAAGTTCGATTGGTATGAAGAAGGGAGATGTGATTGTGAATATCGAAGGGGACAGGGTAAAGCACATTGAGGACTTAAGTACGCTTCTTCAATCAAATTTAGGTAATAGAGTGCCAATAACATGGAAGGACACTAGCGGTCAGGAAATTACAAAAACTGCCTCGATCCCTGCTAGTGTGCAACCCAATACAGGTATCCTGGGCGTCACGATCACTAACGTATCCCCAGATCCTGAATTTGTTCTTAGTCGATACAAGAGTGCCTTCGGGTCGAACCCAATCGCGATTCTTCTCCCACCCACTATGGCTGAAGGTTCAGTGCCTTATTCTGATCTAATGGCATCCAGATATTCGTCCACGCTCGGCTCCGCCTTTCCAATTATTGCTAATTTCCTTTTTTGGTTATGGTTCATCAACTTTAATGTAGGCATTTTCAATGCATTACCAATAGGTCCACTCGATGGGGGGCAATTGTACAACTCACTAATCGAAAGAAAAGTTAGTGCAGGCTCCACCCGTTTTCGAAACGCGTCCCTAATCCTGACGCTTGTGATGGTGACAATAGTAGCTGTGTCTTTCATATTACCATGGATTCTAAGGTAGCAGGTTAAATGACAGATCCCACTGCATCGTATTATTCCCTTCACGGGTCTGGTCTAAAAACAAAATAGGTCATGATAGTACAAACGATTCTGTCCGGATTGATAGAGATTAATTATTACCCAGATTTTGATAATTGTTGTCTAAAGAAACTAATATTTGAAACCTGTTCAAATAGATGTTGATAGAGTATGAAAATGCGTACAAACGGTGATAGAGAGGAACATTTTCCATTGATTAGTGATTATGAACATACTGAACATATTTTCTTTGAACTTGCAAGCGAACACAGGTTGCAAATCCTGTTCAAATTGCATAATGAGAAGACAAAGCTGGCCAAGCTTGCACGAGATCTGGATGTAACGATGCAAGAGGTACATCGAAATCTAAACAGACTATTTGAGGCAGGGCTGATTGAAAAAGATTCAAGTGGCAATTTTTCACTTTCCACCTTTGGGAATATCATCATTAGACAGATTTCGACATTTAGTTTTCTTTCTACGTACCAGAACTACTTTTCGGAACATATAGCTGGAGATATACCAATGAAGTTCATTTACAGAATAGGGGCTCTTAATAAATGTGAGTTCGTTAACGGGCTTGTTGCCGTAATTGAAAGATGGAAAAAGATGTACGAAGAGTCTGAGGAGTACATATGCGCAATGCTACCACAAATTCCGCTGGAACTCATCGAAACGATATTGCCCCGTATTAAAAGTAAGAAACTAAAATTTAGCTACATTCTACCTCAAAATGCATTAGTTCCTAGGAAGCGTATGGACCTGCTTAAGCAGGTCGGCTATCAGGACTTGTTGAAAAGCGGAGAAGTTGAACGGAGAATGATCGACAGGATCCAAGTTGCTGTGGTCTTGAATGAGCAACAAGCTACTGTAATTTTTCCCAATTCTAAGGGGTTAACCGACATGACTTCCATGTTCTACAGTAATGGATCTATTGATCGTGAGGGGCTCTTCCATGACTGGTGTCTGGATTTTTTTAGATATAATTGGTACAATTCAAAATCGTTCGACGAGAGTAAACTAGTGGATGTGTAGAATTACAAAGCTTACCCAAACTTGTTTAAGTGTGGTACCCTTCATAAAGAATCATTAGACAACTATCTGTATGTTGGGAACTCGAGATGCAAATCCCATATCAAGAAGATATATTAATGGATTAGCTGAGTATTTATTTGCCCATTGTGGTAGAATACCTTTTGGCTAAAACTTTAAGTTGACCGTATAATACCTTAGCGGGCTGGAAATAAATTAATTTGAAAGAAGATAGTGGTTCGGAGGATAATTTTAAGCTCGATAGTGTCCCCAATGCGAAATCAGAGGTCCATAAAACTTCAAGCTCAAGCTCAAGTTCAAGCTCTGAGGCTAATACAATGTCTCGCAGCTTCACAATGTCTCCAGATAAAAAGCGATTTAGGACGACTAACAGCCTCGGTGAATCTGATGGTGAGTCCCTTTATGATTCACTAATTACATTGCTTCCAAAAGAAGCATCAATTACAGCCGCCCGGTTTGAAGGCCCAAAGATTGCACTCTATACGAAAAATCCCAAATTTGCTCTCACTGAACTTACATTGCACCTTTCAGGCCTCTCCAAGACTATGAAAAAAAGGTTCGTGATCCGAACCGACCCAAGTATACGAATCTCGGAGGATTTAACTAGGTCAACAATTATGAAGCTCGTCCCAAAGAGCGTTTCTCTCTCAGCTGCTTTCTGCGACGATGCAACGGGTGAGGTAATTTTGGAGTTGAGTAGTCCAGAAGCCATCACCCCTGCATTGATTATAGAAATTGCATCTTTAACAGGATGGCTAGCAAGAACTCGACTCTCTCCGCATATTCCTTCTACTAGTATCAAGACAATTCATTCAACTCTGAAGGGTTCTGCAAGGGAGAGAAGCACCTTCTTTCAGGAACTAGGACAGAGAATTTTTAGAACTCCTCTTGTGATTGGCAACCACAGCTATTTGGATGGCATGAAGCGGAAGGGTAATCCGGACTTAGATGAAAGTCATACCGATGAGAATTTGATTTCGTCTGAAGCTCCTGCTAGATTCGACAAGTCTTCTTTCAGCGCGGCTAGCAAAGCAGAGGTTTTAATTTACTGTTTGGGCGGAGTTAAGCAAGTTGGTAGGTCATGTTTCGTTGTAGTGACACAAGAAAGCAAGGTTATGTTGGATTGTGGAATAAATCCAGGCGAGGCACTAGGACTAGACGCATTTCCCAGAATAGATTGGTTCCCTTTCACACTGACTGATCTTGATGCAGTCGTTTTGAGTCATGCTCATATAGACCACCAAGGATTTTTGCCAGCACTTTATAGGTATGGATATAGAGGACCCGTTTATTGTACCGAACCAACATTGCCTCTTATGACGCTTCTGCAAATGGATTCGGTCAAAATAGCAAAAGCAAATGGTAGTTACCTACCTTACGAGTCTCGTGATGTCTATGAAGTGATCAAGCACTGCATTACATTGCCATATAGCAAGCCTACCGATATTTCACCAGATATTACAATCACGCTCAACAATGCAGGCCATATTATGGGCAGTGCTACGGTGCATTTGAATATATCTGGAACGCATAATATATTATATTCTGGCGACTACAAATACGCTAGAACTCAATTACTTGATACTGCTCTCTCAGTTTATCCAAGGGTTGAAACCCTGATTACTGAGAGTACTTATGGCAATACTTCTGATATTATGCCAGATCAAACCTCTGTATATGATAATTTTACAAAAAGCATAAACCATACGCTGCAACAAGGTGGTAAGGTGTTGATTCCAGTTCCTGCCGTAGGTAGAGCTCAAGAGATGATGTTGGTGTTGGACAAAGAAATGCGACAGAGAAATTTGGTCGAATGCCCGATTTATATTGAAGGAATGATCTCAGAGGCTAGTGCTATTCATATGTCATATGCACACTATCTTGGATTTAACGTGAGGAAGTCTGTTTCTTCTGGCGTGAACCCATTTCAGTCAGAATATTTTACACTCATAAATGGACCAGGAAAACGGGATGAGATTTTAGAAGATCACAACCCATCTATCATAATGGCGACATCAGGGATGCTCGAAGGTGGACCATCGGTAGAATATTTTAAGTCGATCGCGCCTGTACAAGGAAACAAGATAATATTTGTTTCATATCAGATAAATGGAACATTGGGGAGACGTGTAATGGACGGAATCATGAATGAAATTGGGATGATGGACAAGAACGGGAAGGTAAAGGTCGTTCCGGTAAAGTGTGACACTCAAAGGATAGATGGTTTTAGTGGACATAGCGACTATAATCAAATTATGAACTTTGTATATCGAGTTAAACCCAAGAGAGTAATAGTTAACCACGGTGAAAAATCAAAATCAGAAAATATTGCTAGTTCGATCCATAATAGATATCATTTGAGAACCTCAGTACCTGATAACAGAGAAGTAATCAAGCTCCGCTAAGACACCATTTCCACATACTTTTTAGCCATGTATGTATAATTAGACTGTTGAGCTACGTTGGCTATTCGATACAAGTGTCTAAACTGTAACATTGTACTTACCGGAGAAGGAGCTTCCAGGCATTATTTCAGCTAATCCCTCGCATAAATTGGAGAAGCTGCCTCCCCCTATAAAGCCTGTAAGGGGTACCGAAGCAAAAAGGTAATAGCTCTACTTGGATTTGCACACTCCTAGCAAGAATAAATGTAACATATGTTCAATGCATATGAGCTCCCTTGAACAGATATTTGCCCACATTGCCTCAGATCATCATATGAGGGAAAAGGCCGAACTAGAGAAGGAACTAGAATTTAGTTGGAATAGCATGAGGACACAACAAAGGATTCCATCACTACTTGGTAGTTGGATCATGGATATCAAAAAATGATTATACTACTGTAAATAACCCAAGATGAGTTGGACTGATATAATTAGGAGTGAAAACGAGAAGAGGATTGTTAACAATCTCTCACTGATTTTGATGGCGATAAATGAACCGATCTGCGCACCTACTAGCGCCCCTAACGCTATTGCCCCAGCGAAGAGATAATCCTGCTCGAATAGAACTGAATGGGTCAATATACCCGCAATCGAGGTTATCAATATACATAGCTGCGATGTGGCGACTGACTGCTGCATTGATAGTTTTTTTACTGCAAACAATAGAGGAACAAAAATGATCCCTCCTCCTATTCCAAAAAGACTTGAAATTAAACCAGCTGCTGAGGATCCCACGTATAGTAAGGCATTCGAAAATAATTTTCCTCGATTCTCATAATCAAGTCTGTCCTCTCTTATTGACTTTCTGAATAATAGATACAAACTCGTCGATATTAACAAAATGGCAAAATACAACTTGAATTCATCTGGATCTAGAGCAGAAGAAATAAGGGCACCAATGACTGAAAAAGGTACCGCGAAAGCTGCAACCTTGATTCCGATGCTATAGCTAATTTTTTTCTTAATGGAATAGGATACCGTTGAAGAGGCTCCAGTTGATGCTACGGCCAACAAGCTCGTCGAGACGACCTGCGATGGTAATAAACCTGAAAGTGTCAGGATAGGGGATATTATGATGCCGCCGCCCAATCCCAGCATTGAACCTACAATGCCTGCAGCTACTCCGATGACAAATGTCAAGAAAAGATTCTCTAGCAAATTATATCTTATTCGTTCTAATTCGTTTTAGGAAAGCAATAAATGGTTTGTTCTATCCAAAAAAATTTTACGTATATTAATTGGAGAATTACATCAAAACATGAATTGCGTATCATAATTGTTGGATTCGGAGTAGTAGGCCAAAGCTTTGTCAAGATACTTCTTTCTAAATCAGCCGAGCTTTATAGTGCGTTTGGTTTGAATCCAAGAGTGGTAGCATGTGTTGACAGCAATGGTATGGCTGTTTCTTCAGAAGGGTTGGATCTTGGCAGACTATTAGAGGTAAAACGTATGAAAAAATCTGTGTCGGCCTACCACGACCACAACAATGTATGTCTTAATACCATTGAATTAATAGAAAATACTGAGGCTGAAGTTATGATCGAAGTTACCCCCACAAATCTCGAGAATGGTGAGCCTGGGATTTCTCATATTGTGTCCGCGATGAAAACGAAGAAACACGTGATCACAGTGAATAAGGGGCCGTTAGCCCTAGCCTTTTCATCCTTGCTAGAGCTTTCAAGTTATAATAACGTTAGACTTGCTTTTAGTGGTACAGTTGGAGGGGGAACACCTATCTTAGAATTTGCTAAAAAATGCCTGAGAGGAGATCGAATTCTATCATTTAGAGGAATCCTCAATGGGACAACTAATTACATTCTTACTAAAATGGAGGAAGAGGGACTCACTTTTCAGCAAGCGTTAGTTGACGCTAAACAAAAAGGATATGCTGAGGCGGCACCTGAGCTCGATATTGAAGGATATGATGCTGCTGCCAAACTTGTGATTATGGCTAACTGGATTATGTCAAGGAAGGTCAGTATCACAGATGTTTCAAGACGCGGCATTTCGGAGGTGGATTTGAATTCGGTAAGGAAGGCACATGAAGATGGCAAGGCCATCAGACTAATAGCACATTGCGATAATGATGAACTTAATGTAATGCCTTTGGAAATCCAACGAGATGATCCTATATGTGTTACTGGGACACTAAATGCCGTGACATTTTCTTCAGAATATTCGGGTGAGAAAACAATAGTGGGGAGAGGCGCTGGCGGTTTGGAAACTGCCAGTGCTATTCTTAGGGATTTAATAGAAATTCGTGAATCAATCTCAGTTCCATTTGATTCAACGGATTAAAGAATACCATGAAGGGAAAGATCATCTATTCAAATGATGGGCGATCTTATCATTCTAAATATTTATCGTGATTGTCAAAAGAAATAATAGCCAGCGAATCGTGTTTGTTCCTTAATGTATAGCGGGGAATTGGAAGTTCAAGCCAAGCGGAAAACCCTTGCTATACTTCACGATGAAATTGGGAAGATCTTGAACTCTGCAAGAGAACTTTCTTCATTAGGTAAAAGTATTACACAAGGCCTGACTCAGGACATTCAGCCCACTTTGGACAGAATGAGAATTGCAGAAGAGGAGGTGGACAATCTTAGAAGGCGTGTGACCAGAGAAGTCGCAGAAATTGGAAGTCTAATGGTGTATAGAGAGGATGTACTAAGGACGGCATATCTTATGGATGATATTGCAGGTTACATAAGTGGTGTAGCCTTTAGGCTTGCAAACATGAAAGTTGACATCATCATGATAGGAAGGTTTGCTGAAGATATCAATGAGTTGATCGGTATGGTTGTTGATGCAACATTCAAGCTTAATGAGATGGCAAGAGCCCTGAGTATCAATCCATCAAGTACAATTGAACTAGCCCAAGAGGTTCAAAAGTTGGAAAGATTGGTAGATGAGAGACATAGGAGTCTAATAATAAAGGCAATGAATGAAATATCGGTAACCAAAGACTTACTTCTTTTAAAAGATGCGATTGAAGGGATAGAAGGTATGGCTGACAAGTGTCAGGAGGCGTCCGATTCTTTAACAATACTTGCTTTGAGTATGTGATGGATAAACCAGTTTTAGGACATCTGATCGAAAACAGGATAATTATCTGGAATATAGAAGAATCCCGTACTTTATTCAGCAATGGTTACTACGGTAAGCCAATTGGGATCTCGAAGCCAAAAGGAATCGATTTTGAAGTCCCAATAGTACTTGACCTAATCGAAGGATGTTATCTTGTAGAAAGAGAAGAGTTATCTATCCTTTCGAAATTCGGAAAGACAATCTCTATCAAGAGAATTAAAACATTGTGCAGAAAGCAGTATGACAATTTTGATGCAAAGTACCTAGTATTCAAGGTCTTAAAAGACAAGGGCTATATCGTTTCTCCCGGGATAAAGTTTGGCTGCGACTTTGCCGTATACGAGCGAGGACCTGGTATTGATCATGCGCCTTTTTTAATATCAGTTTACGTTCCAGCAACAAATATTACAGCCACTTCAATAGTTCTGAGCGGAAGGTTGGCCACTACGGTAAAGAAACAGTTCATCCTTGCATGTCCTAGGCTAAGGAAAGGACAGGTATACTTTATAGGTATAGACTGGTGGCGGGCTTAGAAGGTATTTCATTGGAAGATCAAAAACCTAGTTACTAATCATGGATATACAACAGTGAAATAGATATCGCTATATACACTTCACCTTCTGTTTTGCATTCGCCATGGAGTCAGAGAGAAATAGTACAAATAGGTCAATAACTGTGTTAGTGACTCGATAACAGCCTTCCTTCATAACTATTATTCTGCATTACTGGATAGCGGAATACTTGCAATTTCAGGGGGTAAAATTGATTTAAATATTAGTTTCCAATCCCTACTGATGTGACCAGTCCGGTGAACTCTAACTTGCCCTTTAAGGGCAAAACCGTTCTCATAACTGGAAGTGGAACAGGAATAGGTCAAGCAATAGCGACAAAATTTGCTGAAAATGGAGCAAGCATTATTATTATGGGGCGAAGACAGAAGCCATTAGACGAAACTAAAGAGATCCTATTGAAAACAATGTTATCAGTTGGATCTTCTGCGAACGTACTTTCATTTCCTGGGGTCGACGTATCTGATGAGAATTCTTTAATTAGCATGTATGGCTCGATCAAGAATTCCTTAACGAGTCTGGATATCATTGTGAACAATGCTGGTGTGTCAGGTCCTGTTAAGGTGTTCACTAATGCAGACTACGGAGAATTCAAGGAATGTGTCGCGATTCACCTAACGGGTACATTCTTTACCTCGGTGCATGGTCTTGATCTGTTGTCGCAGAATGGCAAGATAATTACTATCAGTACCTTTTTCACTGAAGAAAACAAATTTGAGCAGCGACCATATAGATTCAGAACCCCATATACGGCTTCGCAAGGGGCCAAAAACAGGCTTGCTGAAGCGTTAGCATGGGAACTAACAGATCGTGAAATTAGATCCATCGCAACCAATCCTGGCCCGGTCCATTCAGACAGAATCTATAAAACTGTTTATCCGAAGGCTGCAGCTGAATTCTTAAGGATCGGAGGATTCAAAGGCATGAAGTCCAGTGTTATAGAACATATTCTATTAAAGATTCTGCCTTACTTGGGTGACAGTACTTCTGAGATGGCGTCTAGAGGAAAAGAAATAGCTAAAGAGATAATAAAATCCAAGGTTGGCGTCAATTCTAACCAAGATGACCTAGAACGCGACATTTCAGAGCTTATCAATAAGCTATACAATATTGCTGAAAAAATCCAAGAGAATACCAAAAAAATGATCGTTGATGGCGAATTTCTGGCTCAAGAAGACGTAGCTGAAATGGTTTTGACTTTGTCTTCAGAGAAAACTAGTCGACTTTTAAACGGTCGGGTAGTACCAAATGATCGAGTATTTTATACCGTCAAGCCAGCAGTCTCTACTGTTGTACATCGAACAGATTCCAACCATAACCTAGGAACTGTTTTAATAAGTACAACCACCAGTGATTCCTTTGATCTGTCGAGAATTGAAGCTCTCTGCCAAACGATGTTAAATGATGGACAAAAGAAAATAATAATCATCTCCCCAGAAAAAATAGAAGAATTGTCTGAGTTCCCCCAGTATCAAGCGGATCTTTCAAATGAGGCGAATTTGCGTGACTGTTTGAATCGAATCAGAAGCAGTTTCGGTCCTATCAATGGAATGATCCATTTCACTGGACAACTTGATTATTCAAAGTCTTTGCTCGAACTTTCTAAACAGGATTGGGAGTCACTGATCAACAGATTTATTCATACTCCGGCTTTGGTAACGAAACACATCGTTACTGACATTGCACCTGACGGCGCACTGGAAGAGCCCGTCAAATTTAAAGAGTCTTCAGGAAACGTGGTAATAGTAGGACCAGACTGGCCAAAAGGTGACAAAGTTTCAGGATTAATCAAAGCGAGAGCCGAACTTTTTCGAGGTGCCCTGAGGCCGTTCGTTGTTACTGCGAATCAGGAGCTGTCCGATGTTTTAGGTTCGAAGATTCGCATATACTTAGTTTTGCCTGGAAATTTTGACAATGGCGGGGTGAACGAAGAACAGTTGGGAGATTCCATTTCGAAGTTGATCTCCAGATCTAAGAATTGGCTGCAGAATGAATCGATATTTTGTCTAGGTAATTAATACACATTGGATGAGAAAAAGTTATGGATTCCAAAAAAGTTTGTGAATATTGCACATGGAATATAATCTTCCGTATTGAAAACCGACTAGGTTGCTATCAATACAGCAACATTCGTTGAATTAGTTTTCTTACTCAGTTGCTTGGTCTTGGCTTCCACCTGAAATTTCTTGGGTCGGGGCAGACTGCTCTGTGGCTCCATTCACTATTTCAGCTGTTGCAAACCTATTCCCAACTTGTGTTACTCTTATTTTTGCGTTCTGACCAACTTTCCCATCCTTAACAAATATGACAAATCCTTGAACCCGTGCAATTCCATCACCTTTTCTGCTTATTTCAGAGATCTGAACGTCGTACTCCTTTCCTGTCTCTACTGGTTTTGGTCCAAAACTATCGTTTCTTCTAAATCCACCGTAACTCATTCCTTATTCCTTGCTACAACACTTACTCTTACCCTATATAAATCGTGGTAGCCGTCAGATTTCAATTTCCAATCTTAACCGTCTGATTACATGCAGATCTTACCGCTTCCATAGCAGATAATACGGCCAACGCACTTGTACGCGGGTTTTCTGGGTGAGGTATATTACTCGCAACTATCTGTAAAATCCCAAAATCTCCTCTAACATCTATTTCGTGTCGATTTACTTTGATGTTTGGATCGGCAATTATTCTGACCTTGATTTTGGAAATGTTACCCGTTGCAAGTGCTAAAGCAGCAAAGACATTCACATTCGACGGAAATAACTCAATTGCTCTACGGACATCTCCTTCATACAATACTATTCTATTACTGGGTTCCTGTAAATGTATATTCTCGTGTAGATCGAAATAGGGAGCCCCAGCCAATGATTTGGGATTTTTGGTAGTAGAAATTGTAACCTGATCTAAATTGTTTCGGACTGATTTTATCGCATCTAAACCAGCAATTGCTCCAGTTGGAATATGGATAACTCCATTGTGTTCTACGGCCTCTGACTGGAGTACCTTCATGAACGTGTCATCAACTAATTCGCCCACACTGAAAATGATAAGATACTTACCATCAGATAAGATGTGCTTGGCGTACTGCCTGACCGCAGCCCCACTCGCCGATTCGACTACAATTTGAGTATTCTTATATGTTTCAGAGTGAAAAAGGGAATCTGAATCAGAAAACATCTGTGGCTTATCTTTCGTTATGGATTTCTTTGCAACTTCCAATCTGTTGAGGGACGAATCAACAATAAAGCTCAAACGCGCTGGTGATAAAAAGCCGTTATCTATTGATCTTGCAATTTGAAAGCCTATAGTTCCGAAACCTATTATACCGACCTTTTTCAAGAGTGGTTCAGGATCAACTTAATACCATACTGTTCGCCGAAGCGCTTTAACGCCTAGGACCTCTTTCAGGTTTTCTTTGACCAGGAGCCCTTCTTTTTTCGAACCGCTTACTATAATTATTCTTGTTACGCAACCTGGAAATAGGACTGTCTCTCACCTTTCCTTGAATTTTTGGAGTTTGCCCTCTAACCTTTCCAGCCTTTGTTAACGATCCATGTGTTGGCATCTACTTAATGCATATACATATAACACATATATAAATTCTAAATTTGCTCAGTGATAGGATTCGGCAAATACATGGAATCAAAACAATGGGTGCATTTAACATGAATTTAGATTTGTGTTTCGCCGTTTCCCTTTCTAAGTGGTGAGCAAACCGTAATTCAGTTGCGTACCCCTCTCCAATGAATAATATGACAACTTTGAATCAGCGATTGGGTGGTTTTTTCAATGCTGATTTCCTGAGACCATCTGTTTTCTACTTCTGCTTCAATTGAAATCATGTCAATTGTACTGGTATTTTGGTCACTTGCAGCTTAAAGGGGCAACTATTGCCCACTAATTGGAAGAAGGTTGCAAATCCATCCTGGATTGTACTGCTTTAAATTGTGTAAGCGTTCAGTCTCTTCAAATTAAGATAATGTTAGAAATTGAAAATTACGATGTAAAAATAAGACAGCTGAAGAAAGAGTTGAACGCAGTTATTCTGGCTCATAACTACCAGAACCCAGAAATTCAGGATATTGCGGATTTTGTTGGTGATTCACTGGCCCTTTCTAGAGCCGCTGCCGGTACAGATGCAGATCTTATCGTATTTTGTGGGGTCCACTTCATGGCTGAGACTGCGGCTATATTGTGCCCCGAAAAAACAGTATTGATACCAGATACCCAGGCTGGATGCTCTCTGGCTTCGGCAATTAATCCTGATGAACTTATCAGATGGAAATCAAAACATCCAGAGGCTATCGTTATTAGTTATGTCAATACATCAGCTGAAATCAAGGCGTTGTCTGATTATTGTTGCACCTCCTCTAATGCAGTAGAAATTACAAACTCTATTCCAGCCGACAAAGAGATACTTTTTCTACCAGACATGTTCCTGGGGTCATATGTCGCCAGGCAAACTAACAGGAAGAATATGCATATTTGGCCAGGCGAATGTCACGTGCATGCAGGAATGACATTTCGCGATATCAACAAGTATCTTGATGCCGAATCCGACTCTGAACTTTTGATTCATCCTGAATGTGGATGTACTACATCAGCACTATATCATTATGGGGAGGGTGATATCAACAAATCGTGCCATGTACTTTCTACTGAGGGAATGATTAAATATGCATCGTCTTCACATTCCAAGAAATTCATAGTGGCAACTGAAATAGGGATTCTTCATAGGATGAAAAATCAGAACCCTGACAAGACCTTCCTACCGTTGAAAGAAGATGCTATATGCAAATATATGAAGATGATCACACTCGAAAAGGTGTATCACTCTCTAAGGAAAAATGTCCATGTGGTGAACGTCCCCGATAAAGTGAGGTCACAAGCAAGACTAGCAATTGAAAGGATGCTAGCCGTCTGATTTGATTAGCCTTTCTTATCTTAGATTGAATGACATTAAGGGATGAGCATGCAAGCCGGGATACTTGCAAACTATCCTTATCTATTATAGGATTGGATAGTCATACTAAAATCGACTGCCCTAGCAGAATGTGTTATAGAACCTACTGATATGAAATCTGGGTTTAGCTGGGCAAAATCTTGGAAATTAGATTCATTGATACCTCCTGAAATCTCCACAAGTACACGATTTCTTAGGCCCATATCACGTAAATTAGACATGGCCGCCTTCGCATTTTCCGCGGAAAAGTTGTCCAACATGACGATGTCTGCACCAGCCAGAATAACGGAAATGAGTTCATCTTCAGAACGAACTTCGCATTCTATCTCTTGGTTCTTTCCGACTTGTTTCCTCGCCATGCTTACGCAGTCACTAGCATTCCCCACAATCGCAATATGGTTATCCTTTATGAGGACCTTGTCGTATAGCCCCATTCGGTGAGGATGTCCACCTCCGGTCGCTATGGCCTTCTTATCAAATACTCTCATCCCGGGAGATGTCTTTCTAGTAGCTGTGATCAGAGTATTGACACCAAGCTTTCTTAAGAGTACGTCGTATTTTCTACTTTCTGTCGCTACTCCGCTCATGCGCATTAGCAAGTTTAAGGCAGTTCGTTCGGCTTTGAGTATCTCCCTGGCATTTCCTTTCACTGCGATTACTTGTTGATTGCCGGTTACAATAGCCCCATCTTCAACTAGTTTCGAAGTATGGCAGCCGCAAATCTCCAAGGCAATACATGCTTCCTCCACGCCACAAATCACTACGCTGTCTGAAGTTCCCTTACACCACACCTCAGCTTCGGCATGGAAATCTGACGGTATCACTACTTCGCTTGTGATATCACCGCTACCAAGGTCCTCTTCAAGATACGAAAGGATGCGGTTTCGTCGAATTAGATACTCAGATAAGGACACAACGTTTTCCGGCCCACGAAGAGGACTCATGTAGCTTTTAATGCATATTTGTGAGGGACGCGAAGGTCAAGAGTCGTGGCCACATGAGAATTGGAAGGATCGAATACCAATATCATCCCTGTCCAGTGAGGCGTTAAATCAGTGGAACTACACACAGGGCAAACTTTTCCGATGGTCAGCGCCTTACATTTCTTACACGCAAGTTCCCTCGGCATTACTTACTGGTACCTCGCTTTTTTTCCTTTATTGGAACTGTAGACTGAGTCTGTTGTGACTTAAGGACATCCTGTTCAATCCATTCCAGGGCCCCCAAAAATGGCTGTCTACACGTAATTCCTATTTTTCCCATGGCGGCCCCTTTACCTAGACTGACTGCTGTTATCCTTCCTCTTAACCTGGACCCAATTTTAATAGACCTAGAAGACTGATTTGCCAAAATTATCCCTTGCTTCACATCACTCTTAAGAAAGTCGTCTGTTATCTGGGACAAGTGGAGTAAGGCATCGGTAGGCCCTATCCTGACAAATGCTCCAAAATCAGTTATCTCAACTATCTCTCCTTCAACTATTTCCTGTAATCTTGGAAAGAATGTTAAGGCCTTAAAACTCACTCTATGATATGTTGCTCCGTCACCTGCGACGAGCTTACCCACGGGGTTTGTAGATGCCTCTATAATCATGATAACATACCCAAGCTCAGGGCTAATCATACTCTCGTATTTCTCTTTAAGAATTCCAATCGCAGTTCTATTAAGAGACGGGGTTAATCGATCGGGAGGGATTCTTATAACGTCGCTCATATGCACGATCGCAAACATGATATACAATTGATAGCGACGGAACATCAATTTATTAACCTTTGGATAAGATAATCATATACTGACCTTTTGTAGCTTTGAATGATACAGCTTGGATCCCTGGATTGTGGTGATTCTTACCAGAACGAAATTTTTTTCATTTAATATATGTTTTAGAAGCCTGATCTCAATGGGAGTACCACGCAATTGACGGTCCCAACCCAAGTATTAAAATTGTTAACGATTTAAATATTGTGAACTTCAAACTACTTGTAGCATATGACTGACGTGGATCAGGTTATGTCCTCCCTCAAGAAGGTTGTGGATCCAGAATTACACAAGGATATTGTATCTATGGGTATGATTAAAGATCTAAGCATTAAGGATAAAAAAGTATCATTTACTCTTGAATTAACTACCCCCGCCTGTCCTTTCAATAGCGAAATTGAACAGGAAGTGAGAAATTCCATGCAAAGTATAGGAGTGAATGACTTGGATCTTAAAGTTACTGCCAAAGTTATGGAAGGAAGAGCGATTTCAATGGATGAATTGCTCCCCAAGGTCAAGAATATTTTTGCGGTTGCCAGCGGAAAAGGAGGAGTAGGAAAGACAACTGTGGCAGTGAATTTAGCATTGGCGTTGGCCAAGTCGGGCGCTAGCGTCGGCCTTTTAGACGCAGACATTTATGGTCCTAGTGTTCCGCTAATGTTAGGGATAAAAGATTCACCACCGATCGTAAACAACAAGATACAGCCTGTCGTTTCGAACGGAGTGAAGGTTATTTCTATGGGCTTCTTTTACGAACAGTCGCAGCAAGCAGGTATCTATCGTGGGCCAATAGTTTCAGGAATCATAAAGCAATTCATAACCGATGTAGAATGGGGAGAATTGGATTACCTTCTCATAGATCTGCCTCCAGGGACAGGTGATGCCCCTCTCACGATGGCGCAGACACTACCTATCACCGGTGTCTTAATTGTAACTACCCCGCAAGATGTAGCAATGAATGTTGCTATCAAATCTGTTGGGATGTTCAACAAACTTAACATTCCAATACTAGGAGTGGTTGAAAACATGAGTTTTCTTGTCTGTCCGCACTGTGGCGAGAATACTTACACCTTCGGTAGGGGTGGAGGACAGAAGATTAGCGAAAAGTTCAATGTACCTTTCTTGGGTGAAATCCCTTTGCATCCTTCAATAAGAGAAGGAAGTGACCTTGGTAGACCGGTGACGTTGGTGGAACCAGATTCATTGGCTGGTTTAGCCTTTGGAAAGATATCAAAGCTGGTCGCTGGACGTATTAGCGTAATAGCTGCTACCGTTAGGGACAATGATATTGCGGAAAAAGCCTCAACGACGCCGATGGAATGAGTCACGATGTGAAGCCAGTTCAAAAGGAGATTATTGATTATCTGAGGAAGCCTCTCGGAGAACTGATTAGCTATGATCAGGTTGAAAAGCACAAAATAATTGAGCTACGCCATGCAACCCGCAAGTTGATCACTGTAGGAGATACTACCACGGCAAAGGTTATCAGTTTCAGTATTGTCCCCGATGTGAGCGTTGTTGATGGTTTTGAGAAGAGGTTAGTTTCCAAAACAAGCGTCTCTAAGCTGAAATCTAAGATCACAGGAGCACTTTCAGGTGTGGAACTAGTCGAGCTTACCTGCAATAATCAGCCGGGATCAATATCCTTGGAAGCGATTAATATTCTCATTCGTGCACTAACGAGTCAGGCCCCAGTCTTGGTAAATGTAAGGGGTGAAGAGGACCTTATTGCACTTCCATTAATCGCGTACGCGCCAACTGATTCGAGAATCCTTTATGGACAACCTTCAGAGGGAATAGTAGTTGTGAGAGTCGCGAATCGGATACAAGAGGTAGCTAAACATTTAATGAGGAGAATAGGATTCAATCTTGAAGGGGTATGATGAAGTGGTGGCTGACTGAAATGATGGGTGATTGTATGCTTCTTAACTTTTCCTGACCCCGAATCATTTACAGCATGTCAAATACAAAAAAAAGATACGTTTGAGGTTAGAAGTTTATCGGGCCTGATGGCATTCACATTTGCATCTTTTAATAGCCACATCGAATGAGCAATCATTATTTTCATCACACGGTTCTCCCATAGGCCATTCCCCCGGACAATCAGAGTGTCTTCCTTTTTTACAAAAATATGTTAGAAGCATCAACTCGTTTATCCATTCCCATAAATGCCCCTTAATTCGATAGTTTATAAAAGGTCGATATTAAAAAGTTGGGGAGCGTATATTGACCCCTCTCTCACCTTCCTAACTTTTGCTACCGACAGATAATGCGGCCAGATTGTGACCATTATTGAACCCTCTGGCACTCCCTCAGGCACAGTAATTACCAAAATGTCCTCGTCAGAAACCCCAATCTCCACCAATTTCAATTTACTTCTCTTGATCAGATCATCAGGCATTCCACTGCTATAAAGAAATACCTTTCCGTCATACTGCAATTTCCCATCCATTGAACTCATATTGGCCTTTTATCCTATATGCCTTTTTAATCTGGTTTATTTCGAATTACCCAACATTACGAAATTTATGATTGAAGACCAACCAATCACTTAGATCAGCCACCTATCCAAGCTTAGTAGCAGAGTACTAGAGAGTATCTATGTGAAACTTTGACATACATCCGGTGCATTCATAAATTTCATCGCCTACTTGGCCACTTACGTTAAACCTCACAATCGTTGTGCATTTAGGACATCTTCCCTCAACAGTCCTAGTCTTCCGTATCGGTTTATTCCTTGATTTTCTCCGACTACCCAATTTGTAAAAGTAGAGATATACTTATTTATAAATCTGGCCAAAGGTTAACCATGCCAGATCAAAATATTCAAGTCATACCTAACTCTATGCTATCTGGTGCCTCTTCTTTCGCCGTAATGTAATGATCCCTAAGCTGAGAAAGCCAATGCCGATAGCCAGGATCAAAAAATCTGCAGGAACCAAAAGTGACCAAGCCTCGTTAATCATCCCAGCATAAAGAAACAATGCTGATAAGAAAATCAGAGCAACACCCGTAATTGTTTCACCGTTGACCTCCATGACGATAAATTAAGTAACGTTCGGACTTATATACAAATCCTTCATAGTATCAATTAGCGCCGTTATCCAATCAATTTTTACAAATTTTAGTTGTAAGTACCATTCACGGTCGCACAACTAGCTTACATACAGATATGACATGACGTTCCTTGTGAATTCTTTAGTAGTAAGATTACCGCCCAGATCCTTCGTCTTCTTATTTTCAATTAACATTCGAAATATTGCATCCTCTATCCGATCTCCCTCTAGCGTGGCTTGCTTGTCGTCACGCTCAGTTCCCAACCATTGAAGCATCAATCTAGCCGAAAGCAAAATCGAAGTAGGATTTGAAACATTCTTACCTTGGATATCAAAAGCAGCCCCGTGAACTGGTTCAAACACCCCGAAATTGTTACCTATATTTGCTGCCGGACCCATGCCCAGTCCTCCAACTACTTGCGCAGCCTCGTCGGAAATAATGTCGCCAAAGAGGTTTGACGTCACGATAACATCAAAATCCTGAGGATTCCGAATAAGGTTCATTGCACATGCATCGACGTACATCTCTTCGAACTGAATATCAATGTTTAGTGATGCGATTTCGGAGCATACTTTCCTGAACATTCCATCGCTTTTCTTCAACACATTCGCCTTGTGAACTAAGCTGACCTTTCTCTGTCTATTTCTTAATTTGGCTAGTTTGAAACCGTACCGAGTTATCCTTTCAATGGCTTTCTTGCTGGTCCGCCTGAGTGATATAACAGTTTCCTCATCTGACCAAAATTCCCACCCAAGATAAAGGTCTTCAGTATTCTCCCTCACTACTACAAGATCTATATTGTCATGTAAAGAATTCGTATTGGGGTATGCCTTTAAGGGTCGGATATTCGCATACAGGTCGAAAAGCTGTCGAATAACAAGTATCACATCTGAGGCACTCTCTCCCACAGGCCCTTTCAAACAAGCATCTGATTTACGGATAGCGGATAGCGTGAATTCCGGTAAAGCCTTACCGAACCTTGAAAGGGCACCATCCCCTGCTTCTACGGGAACTAAGGTAAATTTTACCGACGAATTATCATTTATTGCGTTCAGGATACATGTCGCCGAGTCAATTAATTCTGGTCCTATTCCATCACCGCTGAGCATTGCTATGTTATATCGAGTCGTTTTAAATCACCCTTTTTTAAGAGGTCATGAGTTCCCCATCCCGATTGTATTTGAGAGGTGCTGAATCCCCTTAATAAGGTATCAAAATATCCATTTTTCAACTCTGCCGATTTGATCCGTTTGGATTTAAGGGCTAAGCCGCTCCCCTGGGCAATGCAGAAACACCAGTACGTGCCAGTTGAACAATGCCAAAGTCGGATACCAAATTCCTAAACGCGTCAATCTTGCTCGGAGTGCCTGTGATCTCAACCGTTAGTGTAAATTTGTCTATATCTAGTATTTTTCCACGAAAAACGGAAGCAAGATTAGTAATTTCTGCCCTGGAGGTCGGATCCTGAGCATTCATTTTTATGAGAGCCAATTCCCTATAGACAGTGTTAACTCTATCCAGCACCCGTACTTCGACTACATCAATGAGTTTTCGAAGTTGCTTTACAAGTTGATCCAATGTACGATCATCGCTTCTAGTGGTTATGGTCATTCTCGAAAGGTCGGCAGACTCACTGTAACCCACGGTAATGCTTTCTATATTGAAATTTCTAGCCCTAAATAAATTAGTGACTCTAAAGAGAACTCCTGGCTTATCCTCGACTAAGGCAGATAAAATGTAAACCTCGTCGGAAGCCTTTTTTTCTGGAAGTAACCCGATTTGATTCATTTATCTATGCAACCTCAGGAACCAACAATCATGTCCTTTAGTCCTGTTCCAGGCGCAACAAAAGGATAAACATCTTCCTCGGGGTCAATTGGAATGTCTATTACGGTAGCCACATTGCTCTTAAGTGCTGACCTAATTGCATTATCTAATTCCGAAAGCGACTGTATCCTTATCCCCTGAGCACCATATGCATCTGCAATTTTGGTATAGTCAGGGCAATTATGAAGATGAACTCCCTCGTACCTTCTATTATAGAATGTTCTCTGCCATTGCGCCACCATCCCGAGCATGTAATTGTTCAGCAAAATAACTATGACTGGAAGATTTTCTAGTACAGATACGGCAAGAGAATTTTCACTCATATTAAACGATCCGTCACCGGCAATATCGACGACAGGAACATTCTGTCGTGCAGCCTTGGCTCCGATTGCGGCAGGGAATCCAAAACCCATAGTCCCAAGTCCAGTGGAACTGAAGAAGGTTCCTGGAGAAATAACGTCAAAATGAAGCGACGTCCACATCTGACACTGTCCAACTTCAGTTGTAACGATGGCGTTATTGGGAAGTACCTCTCTCAGTTTCTTGAGAACCTTCCTGGCAGTAAGATCTCTCGGGTAATCCTTGATGCTCTCAGTATAGTAATCTATAAGCTCCTTCCTTCTCCTTAGCCAAGGGTTTTCCTCATTACGATTGACTATTTTTTTATTTAGGATCTTGATCATAGTTTTCATCGATGATTTTACATCTCCAACAATGGCAACATCAACCGATTTATTCTTGCCAATTTCAGCAGGATCGATATCCATATGAATTATATTCATGCCTTTACCAAACTCATCAAACCTTCCAACTGACCTATCAGAAAATCTTGCGCCAATAGCCAGAATACAATCTGCTTCTAAAATGATTTTATTAGCTTCGGCATGCCCGTGCATTCCTATAGGTCCCATCGCTAAGGGATGATTTTCAGGGAATGATCCCTTTCCCTTGAATGTTGTAACGACTGGAGCCAATAGTAATTCTGCAAGGACTTCCAATTCAGAAAACGCTCCGGACAGATTCACGCCACCGCCAGACATAATTATAGGGCGTCGAGCCGCCAATAATAATTCAGTAGCCTTTCCGATCGTTGAAAGATCGCTTTCAATAGCTGGATTGTATCCTCTCACTTTTATTAGATCAGGAAATTCTATATCTTGAGCATCTTGTTGAACGTCTTTTGGAATGTCGATTAGGACTGGACCTGGCCTTCCACTTTCAGCAATGTAAAATCCCTTCTTAACGGTTTCGGGTATCTCGATAGCCTTTCTAGGCTGAAATGTATACTTTGTGCATGGGTTTGCGATCCCTATGATGTCTGTTTCCTGGAAGGCATCCTTTCCTATCATCTCCAAAGGAACTTGACCGGTGACCGCGACCATAGGTGAAGAGTCTGCGTAAGCTGTCGCTATGCCGGTTATCAAATTTGTTGCGCCAGGACCAGATGTTGCGAAACATACACCAGCCTTCCTTTTTATTCTGGCATATCCGTCTGCCATATGGGCAGCTGATTGTTCATGTCTGACAAGAATGTGACGAATCTTTGCATCTACCAGCGCGTCGTAAATGGGAAGGTTTGCTCCTCCTGGGAGACCAAAAACAATGTCGACACCTTCCTTTTCCAGAGAGCGCATCAGGGCCTCTGCTCCCTTCATCCTTGTCACAATAAAGCCGTTCCTCCACCACACAACAAACGAAACGGAGCAGAAAAATCTGTCTTCGTTATCTTCCTTCCATCATGCAAGCATGAATTCCTCAACAACATATTTCAAATTATGTATCTGACCAGATGCTCGTTATAATTTATAAGTGTTATTCTAAAGTTAAAACTCAGACAATTCACTTTTGGAGTTTCGTTGTCACGTTTTCATTAGCCGGCTGATGAACGAAGGTACTATATGCTTCCTCAACACCTAGGCCTTCATGAACAATAGACCTCACTGCCTTAATCATAGAGACCGGAGTTTTTGATTGCCAAATATTTCTACCCATGTCTACTCCTGATGCCCCAGACGAGATTGCGTCATGAGCTGAGCTTCAAGGCATCTTTTTCATCGAGTTTTTTACCTCCAGCAATAACCAGTGGTACCGGACAGGACCTCACAACTGTGTCAAAGTCATTGCAATAATAAGTCTTAACAATGTGAGCTCCAAATTCTGCAGCAATTCTACAAGAAAGTCCCAAATATCTTGAGTCGCGAGACATTTCTCTTCCCACTGCTGTAACCGCTAGAATTGGAATACCATACCTTTCACCTTCGTCGACTAGTCTAGCTAGATTCATTAAAGTTTGCTGTTCATATTTGCTTCCAATGAACACTGATACAGCAAGACAACTTGCGTTAAGCCGGATGGCGTCTTCGATACTTGCGATTACTGCCTCCTTGGAAAGGTCTTCTCCAATTATGCTACTTCCTCCAGAGACCCGAAGTACTACCGGAACGCATGACTCTGGGCGGACAGATGTCCTAAGAATACCTCTAGTTAGCATAATTGAATCAGCAAATGGCAACAAAGGACTGATAACCTCTCGAGGAGTTTCTAGTCCTTCTGTTGGGCCTAAAAAGTAACCGTGATCTACTGCGAGCATCACACATCGCCCATCATCCTGGCCCATAATCTGGGACAACCTATTTTTCATCCCCCAATTCATGACTTTTCTAACTCGTACAAATCGACGATTAGACCCTATTATTTCTTTTTCTGATTGAAAATCACAACCTTCATAGCGTCAAGTGCATCATGGGCGCACCTAAAAGCCGATTCAGAGCTCTCTAAGTCAAATTGATGCGTTATCAGACTTTCAAAATTCAAGCGCCTATTACCCAAAAGCTTTAAAGCTTGATTGGTTTCTCGCTCTGTCGCTGCGTACGAAGACAGGATCGAAATCTCGTTGGCATACAGAATTGAAAGATCAACTTCCACAAAAGACGATTTTGGGGGAACGCCAAAAAGAATGATTGACCCACCCTTTCTCACAATTCTTAAAGACTGAGTAAATGCTTTTTGATTGCCGGTAGCAACAACAACGAGGTCTGCCCCTCTACCGGAAAGAACTCCTTTTAGGCTCCTCGTTTTCTCCTCGTCCTTTACAGGATGTATTACCTCAAATCCCATCCTTTTGCCAAAATCCAATCTGAATTCATTGGGATCAATCAAAACCACCCTATTGACTCCTGCATCCCTCGCTAATAGAGCATTCATCATACCCACTGGTCCAGCTCCCAAGATTACGATATCTTCCATACTCTTCAGATCACATTTGGTAAGGGCTCTTATGCAACATGCCAGAGGTTCAATCAATGAAGCCTCTTCATCAGTTATAGATATTGGAAGCTTGAGAACTCCTCCTCTTTGGAGATGCATAGATGAAACAAGAAATTCTTCAGATAATCCACATGGTTCCAAGTTGTTTGATTGATACGAATCACACATAGTTTCGGAGTTATGCGAACAGTAGTAGCATGAATAGCACGGAACATGGTGATGTGTAAAGACTCGTTCCATTTCCTTGAAACCAGTAACTTTGTTTCCCACCTTGATTATCTCACCCACAGGTTCATGGCCCAATTTGGTAGAACCCATCCCATACGAGATTCTGGTTTTCTCCAGATCGGAGCCGCATAACCCACATACATTCATTCGGACGACAATTTCATCCTCCTTCGGATATGGCGACGGAACATTCCTTACAACCACCCCATTAGGAGGATCAACAAAAACTGCCTTCATGAAAATTCACGGTTCTTGCTGTATCTGAGCATACTTACCAAGTGATAGGCAGATTTCAAGTCTTCCGTCCTGAATACTTTTTAGGCTTCCTGGTAAAGATGCCCTTACACCCCTCACAGCAGAAAAAGTATTCTTTGCCATGATAATTCAATGGGACTGCTAACTCCTGTGATAACTCTATCCCACATACAGGATCCAGAGGCAAGAACTGTTATTGGCCCGGTTTTGTTATTTATTCTTTCTTGCCTACAATAGTTAATTCACGGGCTCCACTTTCAGTCAGCGAACATATCCATCTAGCATAACCATAGTAAAGAGTTTAAGTTAATTTACAAATCATTTCATATTCAGGAATTCGAAGATACAGGTATCTCTTAATGTCATTTCCTTCAATAGAAATAGTTTGTGAAAAATGTGGGGGTAGAATTAATAGAATCATCAACATAAAATCTGTCAAGGATGTATTAAGACCCTTTAATGGAAGATGCAACTCATGCGGGGTTAGCTTGAACCCGTCTGATTTCGACTTGCGTATGGAAAAGGCTTAAGCTTGAAATGAATCCTTACTCTGAGAAAATAATTGCCAGTTAACTATATTTCCTTCCCATATATCTTAGAATCTTTCAAGGCAAGAAGGATTGCATTTAGCTTCTGTTCTGTTTCGTTCCACTCAGTAGAAGGGTCTGATTCCATGACAATTCCTGCACCTGCTTGGGAGTATGCCTCATTTCCTCGGATAAAAAGTGACCGCAGAATAATCGCAAAATCGCACGAGCCGTTCGAAGAAAAATACCCTAGCGCGCCTGCATAAGGACCTCTTCTCGTAGGCTCCAATCCGTTTATAATTTCCATTGCCCGTATTTTCGGTGCGCCCGATACCGTCCCAGCTGGAAAGAGAGCCTTAAAGGCATCGAAGTAATCAAATGAATTTCGTAATGAGCCTGATACATGAGTAACCATGTGCTGAACGTGGCTGAAGCGCTTTACTGCCATCAGATCTTTAACATTTACTGACCCATACTTACTAACTTTACCCACGTCGTTTCTAGCCAAATCGACTAACATTGTGTGTTCCGCAATTTCCTTTTTGTCATTCACGAGCTCCCTCATGAGCTTTTCATTAGTTTCAGGTTCGGTAACAACAGGCCTGGTACCAGCAATAGGATATGTTTCTAAATAACCCTTTGAAACGCGCAACAGCATCTCTGGGCTGGAGCCAATAATCTGGACTCCACGACTAGTTTTTAGAAAATACATATAAGGAGATGGATTGATCCGTCTTAGACTCTGATAAACGCATAACGGATCGCCCTGAATAATGAATCGCAAATTTCTGGATAGAACTGCTTGGAAAATATCTCCCCGATAGATAAATTCCTTTGCTTTTTTCACCATATCCATATACTGATTTCTTGAGACATTGTTGATAGGCGGAGTGAAATTAAAGTGCTCTCCAAAATCCTCTTCGTCATGACTCCTAAGAATTTTCGATACTTGATCGATACGTGAAGTTCTGCCCTGATAAAAGTAATATACCTTGGTTTCGGCGTGATCCACTATGATCCCGTCGGTGTAAATACCGAATTCAAGCATTGGAAATCTGTCCGAAAGGAATTTCCTTTTCTTATTTTTCGACCTCAGATTTTCCCAGGAGTTGACGGCGTCATAAGAAATGTATCCGACTGCCCCGCCAACGTACCGAAAGCGCTGGTCCTCTACATGTGGGAGTATACCCTTGATAGGTGATAGGGGGTCATCTGTTTTATCATATTGTGTTGAATTTTCTCCCTTAATTATAGTAACATTATCGTTTTCAATAGTAACTTTACTCAAAGGGTCGAAGCCAATAATAGAGATTTCCGATAATTCTTTGGGTCCTTGTAATGATTCTAACAGGAAAACGGTATCAAATATCCTGTAAATACTTTTGAATACTTTGAATTGATCAGCTGGCACATCAAGCTTGACAAAATGTAGGTCCGTTTTCCTCTTTGAAGGCAAAATTTGCTTTATCTGGAATACAGACCATATTTATTTTCACTGGGGTTTCAAATTCACAAGTACGAGGTCGTCAGCTCGTTTTCAAAAATCAATCAATTTCCATCTATGACAATAAACTTGAATTTAATTATTATCTGTGGCAGAGGGGAGTTATCATAGAAACCACTAAGACGCTATAACTAGCGTGTCAGGATGTTATTTCTTTCTATTTCTTTTTCTGGCACGCTTTCCAGCATTCTTTGAAGGAGGAAGTCTGTGGCTTTGCATATTTTCAAGTTCACCCAATCCATGGGTGTATTTCTCCCAATAGTTTGACTGACCAAAAAGTTCATCCAATTGCGCAGAAGCACTAAAGGATATCTTGTTGAGGGTGAGATGGAGCGTTTCATGACTTAATAAGGAGCTTGCTATTTCTGCGATCCGCCCATCTGAATTGAACTCTTTCCATGATCTATAATTGCCGATAAATGCCCGGGATCTTCCGTAGTAAGGAACAAACATAAGTCCCCTTCTTCCCGACAGACCTTTCAATTTAAGATCCAGCACCATTTTATCTAGCACGAGCAACATATCTCTGCATTAATTCCTAGATTAATGTATCTTGAGAAAAATTAGAAACTGTAAATGCTCTTCATGAATAATCATTTGTCCTTTTGGCAACTATTGAAATGATTTGTAAAGATGTGCAGGTGCTTAGCCAATTTGCAAAGGTTTTTTTCGCATTATTTTTACAAATAGATGCAAGAAAATTTACAATCGGGATACTAATCTTCATATCTAGATTAATTCATCCTAAGTCGCACATATCAGATGACAAATTCGACTATCCACAACAAGAACTCTATATTGAAAAGGTACCATGGACTCACTTCAGCCAAATTCGCATTATCTGCAGTGGAAGCAGCCATAACAGGGGTTGAACCTGTGAAATTGATATCAAAGGCTGTTAGCAGGAATCAAGGTAGACTGATAGTATCTGATATTAGAAATAAAACATTAACATATGACTTAACGAAATATGACGAGTTCTTCATAGTCGGCGCTGGAAAGGCCTCTGTGCCCATGGCAATGGGCCTATTAAAAGTGCTTCAAAAAAGCAGGGATAATTCTTCGCATATTTCGGGATCAATTATCACCCCATACGGGACTTCAAAAAGGATACGTGAAATAGATGTAGTTGAAGCTGGGCATCCGTTACCTGACGCTAATAGCATTAAAGGTACCGAAAGAATTGTAAGTATTCTTCAGCGGGCCAAACCTAATGACCTAGTTTTTGTGCTATTGTCGGGAGGAGGATCTGCTCTCTTGTCTCTTCCTGTGAAAGGGATTACATTGGCTGATAAGAGATATGTAACGCATTCATTGCTCTCGTCAGGGGCTCGCAATCCAAGATATGAATGTAGTAAGAATGCACCTTTCACAGGTAAAGGGGGGGAAATTGATCCGATTCTCACCCTCATCAACTACCTTTTTGACTCTTGTAATTTCCGACGTAATCGGTGACGAAATTCAGACAATTGCCTCGGGTCCTACATTTCCTAATGATACTTCATTCATCGATGCGAAGAGAATATTGTCAAAGTACGATATTTGGAATATTGATAATTCACACACGGAGAGAATTAGGAATATTATCACAAATGGCATCGAAGTTGAGATGAAAGGTCGTCAGAATAGATTCAAATATCACAGAAAAGCTGATTACGCTATACTCGGGAATAACGCGACAGCTTGCGGTGCAGCCTCGGGCTATTTAAGGTCAAAAAAAATAGATACACTGGTATTGGGTTCTCATTTTGGCGGAGACGTGGCAGAACACGGGAAATGGCTTTCCTTTATGACTAATGGGTTGAAATCATTGTCGGTCCCATTTGCGATCGTCCTTGGTGGAGAAACAACTGTCCGACTGAATAAGCAAGGGAAAAATGGAACCGGTGGTCGGAATCAGGAAGGCAGCACTACACGCCCTTTTGTCGCTTGAGATTTCAGCTGGACGAGATGTCTCAATTTGCTGCGTAGGGACGGATGGGATAGATGGTAATTCTATGGCGGCCGGGGCATTGGTTACAGGCACGATGGTGAGTCATGATAGTCCTAGCACAAAAGAAGAATTACGAAGATATCTAAAGAATCATGACAGCAGTGCTCGCCTTCACGAAATTGGGTTCCCAGATAATTACAGGAAAGACGTTGACCAATGTGAATGATGTGAATGTGATATGTAGGCTAACAAGCAGTAATAGGAGTTAAGTATTGTAACTGTTTCAAGATTTGATTTTTATTGACGCCGCTTGTGTATCTGAAATTTTGATTTTTTGGCCCCCGGGTGTAACCAATATCAGGAAACCATCTGAATCAATATTGCTGGCTACCCCATCTAATTGAATTCCATTCCCTACTAGCTTGATCCTCTTTCCCATCATGGGACAATACAATTTCCAGCGCTTCGTGATCAAATCCCAGTTTCCAGACTGTATTTCATCATAGTAGTTATTGAAAAGAGCAAGAACGGAGGCTAAGAAAGTTTCTAAGGCAATCGATGACTGGCAGGTGTGTTCAACTAATGAAGTTGATCCTTTTAGCCCTTGTGGCCTTGCATTCAAATTTATTCCTACTCCAACAACACAGTATTCCAAGTCCTCTCCACGAACCGCAGAGTTTATCAGAATACCGGCCACTTTTCTTGCTTTAATAAGAACATCATTGGGCCACTTAATGAAGGCTTCTAGATTGAAATTATTTGTTATTGTTTCACACACTGCCAATGACATTGCATAAGACAGAAATAGACTGGAACTTGTCTTTATATCCGACTTAATTATTACTGAGAACCACAACCCTCCAGGTGGTGATATCCACCTCCTCCCCATTCTACCACGTCCAAATAATTGAGATTCTGATATTACGACCACGCCATGACAATAGGGTTCTTTTTCAGCAATCGAGATGGCATAATCTTGGGTTGAAGAGATTTCCTTAAAACTCCTAATCTGCCTTCCGAAAACGCAGGAGCCAATGGCGACCTTCAAATTAGCCACTTCAAAATTCATAAATGTCTTTACTCGTAATCATGATGTAATTGCGATCACTATTTTATATTTGTGAAAGTCAGCGATAAGAATGAAGGGCTTGGTGACAACAGTAAAGAAATGGAAATTAGGAATCCATTGTATGCATGGTCTAGAGTAGTAAGACTAAGGTTTGTACTATCTTCGGTCATAGCAGTTCTTTTAGGAGTATCCATAGTCTACTATGAGACTGCTCAGGTTAACATTTCTTTCACTCTACTCATTCTTGCAGGCGTAGTATTCCTACATTTTAGCATAGATCTGTTGAATGACTATTGGGACTACGTAAAAGGAATAGACAAAATCACAAGACGAACAAAATTTAGTGGTGGTACAGGAGTATTGCCCACCGGTCTCCTTAAAGCGAAGCACGTTTACATTGTTGGGTTATTGTTCCTCATTATGGGATCTCTTATAGGGATATATTTTATCGTATTGAGAGGTCCAATAGTCGGAGTTATTCTAGGAATTGCTGTTTTTTCGGTTTACACTTATTCAAATAAACTTGTTTACAGAGGACTTGGGGAATTTTTTGTTGCCCTTAAAGGTGCTCTTATCGTGTTTGGCACATACTACGTCCTGACAAATTCGGTTGATTTCATTCCATTTTATAATGGCATAATACTGGGGGTACTATCAGGCTGTGTTTTGTTCATAACATCCTTCCCAGACTTTGATGCGGATAAATCTAAAGGAAGGAAAACGCTCGCAATTAGCCTAGGCAAAGAGCAGGCATTTAGATTGTATCCTATACTTCTTGTTTCACCTTTTATTTTGATTATTTTAGGAGTTGTATTTAATCTCATTGTAATCTACTCATTAATCTGCTTCATTTCAATACCCTACTTCTTCAAAGCGGTAAAAGGAATGAAGAAGGCAGAGCCGGAAGGATTGTTAGTTGCCATGGAATCTACTCTGGTTCTCGCTCGGATTACTGGGACATTGTTGCTTGTTAGCTACATATTAGCTGCTCATCCGTTCTTAAAACTTACAAACTTGTGATAGAACAGACTTGGCCTTGATGGATCTAAACAATTGGGGGTCTCGCGAACAAGTTTTTTGGGTCGGAGTGGTATTCTACAGCCAACGCTGGGTCCTTCTGCCTCCCTGTTAGCACCCCTACTGCAATATCATCACTTTTTATCACCTCTTGTTCCCTTAGTGCCTTGATGCCTGCAGGGACTGCGCCAGATGCCATTTCACAGTCAAATCCGTTCAGGCCTACAACTGCCATGCCATGACTCATCTCTTTATCATTCACTTGGACTACAACTCCATCTGTGAATTCTATCGCTCGAAGAGCTTTAGCTATGTTTGCAGGTTTTCCAATTTGAATCGCCGTTGCTTTAGTTTTGGGCAGTAATGCCTTACTGTCCTTGTAGGCATAGTATCTGTCCAACAGATTAGTATTGAAATTTCCAGCATTCCAGGTAAGTTTTTGACCTTCAAATTTCCCATTAACTAGTTCATAGAACGTATTTGCACCGGTTGAATTCACAACAACCAACCGAGGGACCTTCTTAATCCATCCCCAATCATATAATTCCATTAGACATTTTCCGCAACTAGCGGTATTTCCCAGCGCTCCGCCAGGATATACAAGCCAGTCCGGGGGGTTCCAATCTAAATTTTCTAATATCCTGTATACTATTGTCTTTTGGCCTTCCAACCTAAAGGGATTCACAGAATTCACGGTGTATCCATTATGAAGATTTACCTTTGCTAACGATTGATTGAGAGCATCATCAAAGTTTCCATCCACCTGAATTACTTGGGCACCAAATTGGAAAGCTTGCCCTAGTTTTCCAGCAGCAATTTCTCCTTTTGGAATATAAACTTCACATCTCATATTTTCATTGGCTGCGTACATGGCTGCCGAAGCGGAAGTATTTCCGGTGGATGCACATATAATCATGTTCACGCCGGTGGCTTTCGCGTGCGTTATTGCTGTAGACATGCCATTGTCCTTAAATGATCCGCTTGGATTGTAGCCTTCCGGCTGTAGCAGGAGGCAGTCCTGTTTCAAGCTGACGTATTCTGCAACTTTACTCATCCGGTACGGTTTTGACAGTCTCCCTTCTGCCCCGTCGAGAGATACAAGTATTTGTGCGCACTCATCCAAGTCTTCTGTATCTATTCCAAGAAAATTAATAAGATCGCGAAAACGCCATACCCCGCTTTCATTATATATATTTCCACCGTGATTTCTCCGTGAGTAGAATACTTCTATTAACTCCTGTTTCGGTTTGTCAAGGTAAGTAATATCTAACAGAGAATTGCAAGAACATGAATAGGCTCCGCTAATGATATCGAAAGTTTTTCCACATTTTGGGTTAATGCATTTCTTTATTGCATTCTTTTTCATGAATTTGAAATCATCTGAAGTTCATATAAAATTGTATTTCTCATTCTTTAATGATTTGGATCGTAAGGCCATGGAAGCTTGAAATTTGTCACTATACAATTTTCGTGATGTTTGATCAGAGTTTACGGCTGCTTGATACAGATAGATCTCAAACACGTGAGAATTATCCAAACATATTGTCGTTATAATTTGTCAAACCATTTTTTATTCTCTTACGTCAATTCAGAAATTGGCTACCGATGAAGAACCGCTCAGATATTGAAGTCATGGCTTCAATTCTCCGCTCTGCAACTAGCAGTTGGGAATATAAGACAAGTATAATGAATACTGCGGCAATTTCACACTCACAACTAATAAGATATCTGGCCGTTGGAATAGAAAAGGGGCTAATTGAATATTCTGAAACAACTGGACTATATAAGACGACTGAATCAGGTGTTTTCTATCTCAGAAAATATGAGCAGATGGTGTCCATGCTTCCCTCAGTTCCTGAAATTCTAGACTTTGAAAATGAGCATAATCCTTCCAAATCCCGAGATCATGTATATAGTAATGTGAACTAATCAGATGCTGAATTGATGAAGCGCAATCCATATACGAAATAGATTATCAACGACAACTTCGAATAAGTGATATAGCGACTGTCAACCTATTCTGTTACAAGTGAAGGATATGCTATGCAGGAGGTTAAGGGATTCAATTCGATCTTCCATATGGGATGAAGTTTGTGATACCGTGCTCGCTTTCAGGAGGGCTAGATAGCAGTATCATAACGGCCATTCGTAAGCCTGAGTACTCCATCACTATTGGATTTGGCTCGGAAGCATCTGACTTGAAATATGCTGACGCGGCGGCTCTTAAATTCGTTAGAAAGAAGATAACGAGAATCCTCTCAACTCAGGAAGTGTTAGGATTAATTGATAAGGTCGTTGTCGCTTTAAAAACATTTGACCCAATAACAATTAGGAACTCTGTTGTTCCATACGCCGCTTTGGAAGTGGCTAATTCTAATGGGCTTAAATGTGTTTATACTGGTGATGGTGGTGACGAAATATTTGCTGGTTACAATTTTCTGAAAAGATATTTAAATAACCCATCGCGTCTCGAAAGTGAAATATCCCGTTTAAGGGCAATTATGACCTTTCCAACCTTTAGATTAGGTGAGAGTCTGAATGTGAAAATCATTGCGCCATTTCTTAATGAAAAAGTAGTTCGTGTAGCCGAATTGATTCCAATCTCGGATTTGGTTGGATTCTATAGAAACAGCGTTTGGGGTAAAATGTTCTTGCGGCGATGTTTTCGAGGTGAGATAGGGGAAGAGATTTGTTGGAGAAAGAAACAGGCACAGGAAGAGGGTGCTGGAATCACTAGAATTAGAGAAATTATTGAAAATAGCTACAATAATTTTTCGTTTGTCGAGGAGGCCCGGATAGTTAAGGACGAAGGTGTATTTATAAGAGATAAGGAACACCTGCATTACTTTAGATGTTTTATGCGCAATTTTTCCCTCGAAGAGAGGTGCGACTGTCCAGAATTGACCTGTCCTGGTTGTGGAAATTGCGTTTCCTTTCTTTCAAATTACTGCCAACTTTGTGGACAATTCCCTG
Source organism: uncultured Nitrososphaerales archaeon (assembly GCA_963841565.1). GTDB lineage: Archaea > Thermoproteota > Nitrososphaeria > Nitrososphaerales > Nitrososphaeraceae > TH5896. Next base: position 158,689 of record CAWJCY010000003.1, on the reverse strand, counting down.
TATCATAGCGAGAAATCCGGTTCGATATTCCATCAAAATCTAAAGACTGAATTGAGGCGTTCTCAACAATTCGAGTTGAAACCGGAAATCAGCTGTCTTCAGCTAGGTTGATTAACTGTTTCTTTATTCTAGAAATAGTTGGATAGCTATAGCCTTTCTCTCGATATATTCTTATCATCGATTTCCAACCTTTAAGTCGACGTGTAGCTTGTACTTTGGTAATCATGTGGGTTTCTCTTTTAACGATACTCTTTCTCCCAGGAAACAAGTACCCTCCAGAAACGGCCATGAATCTTCTATATGCAAATCTTAACCCGAAAAGTAGCATTGGGGGTGGTAGCGATTTGGCGTATTTTGATATCTCAGCATACTCTTTATCTGAAAGTTCAAGATCTAGTCGGATTTCTCTCATTGTTTTTCTTACAATAGAAAAATATAAAAATCTTTCAAATTTCGTATTTTGAAAGGTTTTGTGATGTACAAATGAATCCGAAAGTTAATTATATGATTCAGTATTCTTCCATAGATTGATGGCGGACGACGCCGAGTTCATAGCTGAAATGGAGAATAAGGTCAATTCAGGGTTTGAAATACGACTTACTGAAGCTGAGCGACTCCTCAAGACTACTGACATCCAAATTTTAGCAGAATCTGCTAATAGAATAGCTCGAAAATTTAGTGAGGATCAGATAGATGTGGAAATGCTGCTTAATGCAAAGTCTGGCAGTTGTCCAGAGGACTGTTCTTTTTGTGCTCAATCGTCTTTTTATGAAAGCAAAATTAACAAGTATCCGTTACTTACAAAAGAGACGGTCCTAGGACGAGCCCAAAGGGCCAAGGAATCTGGCGCAAATAGCTTTTGTTTGGTGTGTGCATACAGATCGCCACCCGAAAACGATTTTAATTATATATGTGGTATAATACAATATATAAAGGAATATTTAGAGATTGATGTAAATGTTTCTTTAGGCTTCATGACGAAGGAACGGGCTGAACGTTTAAAAATGATTGGAGTAAAGAGATATAATCACAACCTAGAAACAGCTGAGACCTATTTTTCTCAAATATGTAGGACTCACGATTTTTCAGATAGAGTGAATACAGCACGCATAGTTAAAGAAGCCGGCCTTGAGTTATGTTGTGGGGGTATTATAGGCATGGGCGAAACCACAAAGCAGAGATTAGAGCTTGCGTATTCCATCAGAGATTTATCACCTAACGAGGTGCCAATTAACATTCTGATACCCAAGTCAGGGACTCCTTTTGAAACCCTTCATGGCGTCAGTCCTATCGATGCAATCAAAACAATCGCTGTGTGGAGATTCTTAATGCCAACGCCGATTATCAAGATTGCTGCAGGAAGGGAAGTATATTTTAGAGACGACGACAATTTAGCGTTAAGAGCAGGAGCGAACGGCATAATTACAGGAGGATATTTGACTACAAATGGTAACGATCCAAGTAGAGATATACAAATGATTCAGGATATTGGTATCAACCAAGGGTAACCATTACGGTTTTGTGAAAAAGGATCTTGACTACTTAAGATCCTGTGATCTTTACCGAAGCCTAAATATAGACCATGGTATTAAGGGGTCAGTAAGAATTAGACATAACTATCAAAACAATGTTTTGAACTTTTGTTCCAATGATTATTTGGGCCTCTCCACCCAGAATGACGTAGTGCAATCCGCCAAGAAATCTCTAAGGCAGGTTTCTCCCTGCAGCTCGAGGCTCATTACAGGAAATACACCTGAATTGGAGCGTCTCGAGAAAAAGCTGGCCATTCACCGCAAGACACAGACGGCACTGGTGTTTCCTACAGGGTATATGGCAAATCTTGGCGCCATCACGGCTTTAGGAGGTAAGAATTGTGTCATTTTCAGTGACGAGCTTAACCACGCAAGTATAATAGATGGATGTCGATTAAGTGGTGCTGAGATCAGGATTTTTAGACACAATGACATTCATGATCTTGAACATAAAATTGAATTGATCAAGGGTGCTCCACGAAAGATAGTGATCACCGAGGGCGTGTTTAGTATGGATGGAGATTTTGCAAATTTAAAGAGAATGTGCGATATCTGTCATTCACATGAGGCGTTCTTGATTGTGGACGACGCCCATGGTGATTTCATATTCGGAAGTCATAGAGATCGTTCATATTCAGGAACCCCTTCGTATTTTGGGGTCAACTCGAAAGTTGATATTCATACTAGTAGCCTGAGCAAAGCGTTAGGATGTTTTGGAGGATACGTTGCCACTTCAAGGCAATTGCGAGAACTATTGATAAACAAATCTAGACAGTTTATATATACATCTTCTATCCCTAGCCATCTATGCACTTCAGCAATGACTGCAATAGGGATTGTAGAAAGAGGTAATCTGCAGAATAAATTGTTCCGGAACATAGAGCTTTTCGGCGAAGAGCTTTACAAGATTGGTCTAATTGCTAACCAGCCTCGAACTCAAATCATACCGATCTTAATAGGCTCTGAAAAGAATGCTATCAGGTTTTCTAATTTATTGTTAAGAAAAGGTATCTTAATCCAACCGATAAGATTTCCTACGGTCGAGAAGGGTTCGTCGAGAATTAGAATTAGCATGTCAGCCTTACATACTTTATCTAATATCTGGAATGCTGTGGACGCGATTAGATATGCAGCTGTCAAATTGAAATTGATATAGAGACATGTTTCGTTTCATATTTCAGAATTCGGAATTAGAAATATCGTTCACTGGACGAATAGGTAGAAGAAGTTCAAGGCAGGTAGGTTTAGAGCTCTTCAAGCTCAATAATAGCTATCAATTAATGAAATTGAATATCTATGTGTACAAATCTTAATAATTGTCGTTGACCGATCTTTCATAAAATCCAATCCTAGCACCCAATGATATTTCAAATATCGAATTTTGAAAGATACTATTTTCCAAGAGCCAAGTAGTCTATTTACTTCTTAATAGCTAAAAGATCTCGTGCAATTAATTTTTCAATGTTTTTTAAAGCGTAACTGTTACGAATTCTTGGGATTTCAATTACTCTCTTTACGCCCGTTAGTGAAGAAAGTAACGATGGGAGATGGCGTTGTACCTTAGAAGGTCTTTCGGGTTTCCTATTAATGATTATTGCATCTACTCGAATTTTCCTATTAAGACAAGCTTGGAAAGTGAGTAATGTATGGTTTATAGTACCAAGTTTGGGCGACGTCACAATAATAGCAGGAAATCCAACCATCTTGATAAAATCTAAGATAGTCTTCTTCCTAGAGATAGGCACCATAACCCCTCCAATTCCTTCCACCACAAGAAACTCGTGTTGCGTTGACAGTCTTTGCAATTTTTTGACTGCTGAACCTAAGTTGGGAGTAGGCTTTCCGCTCATAGTTGCAGCTAGAAAAGGGGCTGTTCCAATTTGATAGAAATAGGGATTTATCAAATCATAGGGATCAACTACCTTGGCAGCTCGAGAAAGTCTCCACGCATCTTCAGAACCAAACGTTGTAGAGTATCGCTTATGCGACGTGGCAAATGGTTTCATTACTCCTACGTCAACACCGTGTTCTTTTAGGACATTCGTTATCAAGCAGGATATGAATGTCTTTCCAATATTAGTATCGGTTCCAGTGACAAATAGTCCTTTCACAGAAATTTAATAGTGATGGAGTTTGCTTTATTTCAATATGGCTCTTATCAGTAAACATCACATTTGGTATCCATATGCAGATATGAACAAATGGGATAGCTCAACGACCAAAATAATAACCAAAGGAAGGGGGTTCTATCTTATAGATTCGGAAGGTCGAAAATACCTCGACGGTGTCGCAAGTATGTGGTGTAATGTTTGGGGCCACGGGGAAAAAGAGATCATCAGGGAGATGAAAAAACAAATCAATTCACTTCAACACTCCAGTCTTTTTAGTCTAGCAAATAAACCTTCCATAGAACTTTCCGTAGAATTATTAAGATTATCTAAAGGGATGGAACACATTTTCTATTCCGATAATGGTTCTACCGCAGTAGAAGTTGCAATGAAGATGGCCATACAATATTATAATAATAGGGGCAGGCCGGAAAAGAGACATTTTGTCTCCCTTCAGAATGGTTATCACGGCGACACAATCGGGGCGATGTCTGTGGGTTATGTTCCGCGATACTTTTCCGCCTACAGACCACTATTGCAGAGGGTGACTCGATTTCCGAACCCTTCTCTAAAGTTGGGCGAGCCTGTATCCGAATTAGATGAGATACTTGAGGAAACCGAATCGCGTCTGAAGAAAGTTTCTGCGAAGACCTGCGCAATAGTAATGGAGAGCGGCGCTCAAATTGCTGGTGGGATAAGAATTTACCCACAAGGATATCAAAAGGGAATAGCTGATTTATGTACTAAGTATGGGGTTCTTCTCATTTTGGATGAGATTGCCACAGGATTCGGTAGGCTTGGAAATATGATAGAATATTTGAAACAAGGTTCAATTCCAGATATCGTCTGTTTCGGTAAAGCCTTGACTGCAGGGTACACGCCATTAGCGGTCACTCTAACGAACTCTGAAATATTTCGATCGTTCCTTGATAGGGGAGCTAAACTATATCATGGTCACACATTTTGCGGACATCCTATCGGCTGCGCAACTGCTATTGCCAATTTGAAACTTTATAGAAAAAGAGGTCTAATGCGGGATATTTCTCTGAAATCAAGATACATAAGGAAGAAATTGGATGAGTTTCAGAATTCTGCAGCTGTAATCAACGTGCGACATAAAGGAATGCTCGCCGGTTTAGATATCTCTAAACGAGGTGTAGAGGCAATAAGAAAGAAAACAGGCGAACCTGTCGATTCTTTCATTTTCAAACATGCGCTAAACTCTGGGGTTTATTTAAGGCCGCTGGGAAAGACAGTTGTCTTGATCCCACCACTTGCTATTGACAGGAAAAATCTGGAGTACATACTAAGCGTTATACGATTCATTATTGAGAAAGTCGAGCGTTTGCTCTAAAAAAAGTGTCAAAGTGATAATCCATTATAGAAATTTTCACTACATTTGTCGTAATTCCTTATATAACGTTGCTTTTGAAATCCCTAGGTCCTTCGCAATTCTAGCGCGGGGAGCGTTGTCCGCAAGCAGTTTGACTAGTATGTTCTTATCTATCATTACCTGGGGCCTTCCAATACTTTTGCCGGATTCCTTAGCCCTCTTCATTCCATCTTTGGTTCGTTGGACCAGCATTTCTCGCTCTCTTTCTGCTACCCAAGTGAGTATGCCGATCATCAGCTTTCTGACACTTGGTTCTGTGCTCTGAAGGAAGGTTTCCCTTGGTGAACAAGAAATCAACGGAGCATATTCTTCAATGGCTTTTATCGCGTCAAGCGTATCCCAGAAAGTTCTCCCTACCCTGGAAAGTTCATATACTAATATGGCATCTACGGATTCTGCTTTAATGATCTCAAGCATATCCCTGAATGCACGCCTCCGAATTGCTGGAATTCTTCCACTTACCGACGAGTCTTCGAAATACGAAAGTATGTCAAAATCATGGTCTGAAGCCCATTTGTCTAGAACAAGTTTCTGATTCATGACAGTCTGTTCTTCGGTACTTACCCTTAGGTAGGCGAATGCATACATGACTTCACTAAAGCAAACCATTTATGAGGTTAATTAAACAAATTGTCAACCTTCCAAGACAAAATATTCAAAAAGGGTATCTCCCACTTTTTCAAACGAAGCCCCAATTTTGCCAGCTGTTAAGAGTAAAAAAAGCGTTCTCTTAATTGAACGATTCAGAAATGGGTCCTTTTCTGAACTGTCAGTGATTATCAGACTATATACGAAATTCGTCAAATAAGGCAGGACCAAACTATATCCTTGGAGCCTTTCTGTTAGCACAATTCAGCTATTAGATTACAGTGTAGGAGGCTATTCTGCTATTAACAACTCCACAATTTGGTGGCTATAACCCCTACCAACAACCGATAAATTACGCCATCTATTCTGACTGACTTATGTTATGACAATTTGAACACAGTTCATATCATGGGTCCATTCTATGACAGCAAGTAGGGATTATCTGACTCTATTCAGATTGATTAACCCTTTTGGAGAGCTGACGAATTTTCTCTGGTAGTCCAACACAACATTTAATTTGTCCAATAATGTTTTGCAATATTGCGCCGCTGTAGCTCAGCATGGTAGAGCAATTCTAGCGTGGTTTGGAAAACTCCTCTGGAGCTTAGCTGGCTGTTAACCAGTGGGTCATCAGTTCGAGTCTGATCAGCGGCGCTTTGATGATTATCTTAATCAGATGTCCAATAACGTCAGAAGGATATTATGTCCAATGCTATCGCATCTGCAAGCAAATCAAGATGTCGATTCGCAATAATGTACCCATTCTTTATTTCATTCGATGATACCCATCTGTTGGAGGAAGAGAATAGTCGCTCCTTTCTCAGTTTGTTCTCAAGTAACTCGAGATCCAATTCTACTTCTTCTACCTCCTCTGTTTTCGAATACTTCATCGTGAGAAGAACTTTTTTAACTAGAACTCTCCTCCCGAACCGTTGGGAGAAATCTCTGGCTCCTTCATCGATTTCCATTAATTTGAGTTTCATTTGAGTAGTATTGAGAGCGTCTCTACTGGTAAGGAGTCGATCATCGACAAATCTATCGTAACTCATAACTCGATTTAGATACATTATTTATTCATCGTATATGAATCAAACCGATCAAGTGTTCTGAAACTGAAATGAATCTTTCCATCTGGAGATGCTCCTGTCGCTACTAATTCGACCGCTGTCCCAATAGTGATCCGTGATCCTTCTAATACAGAACCAAACAACAAGATCCCATCCATATCTATTAGTGCTACGATTACTTCGCCTTCCTCTAGCCAGGATCTGCTAAATTCTACTATCCTTCCGAATTTGCCAGCATGTACCGTTGATGTTCTTCGGTAGCAGTTAGGACAATGTTCATACGGTGGCCAAATTTTCTTTTTGCACGCTGTACAATAAGAAATTACAAAAATGCCATTTTTTAGTTGATTCATAAAACGTCGCATTAAAGACTACTCCAAATATCACGAACGTAGGATCATTATTGTTGCTGAAGTTCCTGCTGCTGCAAGGTTATGGACCAATCCTACGTTACAACTACCTGCCTGACGTATTCCTGCCTCATGCCTTAACTGAGATACTATTTCGCACACTTGGGCAATACCTGTTGCGCCGATTGGATGACCTGATCCAAGGATTCCACCCCTGGGGTTTGTTGCAATATTTCCGTCTAAGGCATACGAAGCTCCTTTCCCTGTTCTTGCAAACCCCAAATCCTCATATGCCATGATTTCCATTATTGTAAATGCATCATGAATTTCTGCCACTTGAATATCCGCAGGTTTCACTCTCGCCATTTCATAGGCATGTGCCGCTGCCAATTTACTTGATCCATTCTTAAATATCCCCGGAATAGCGTGTGCAACGCTTGCACAGTTGGTTTGCTGTCCTATTCCGTCTATCCAAACAGGTTGAACATCAAGATTTCTGGCGAGATCCTCGGAAACAAGTAGCAGGCCAGCAGCCCCTGAGCAGAGTGCACCGCAATCTAACAGCTTAATCGGATCAACCAGCCTTCTAGAATTTAATACATCTTCAAGTGAAATTGGCTTGTTGAACATAGCATTCGGATTATGTACCGCCAATGATCTATTCTTGACTGCTATGACTGCCATATCTTCTTCAGTGGTCCCATACTCTCGCATATGCATCCTGGCAAAAACCGATGCCCAGTAAATTGGGGAAGTAAAATGGCCTCTTGATACATCCCAGATGAGCTTGGAACCAGGGCTGTTACGCGACTCTGCACCAACTACTAAAATCGAATTACATAGTCCTGAAGAAATGTAGGAATAAGCAGCTGATAATGCGACAGTACCGGAATTACAAAGATTATCAATCCTACATGTTATTTTGGGAATAATACCTAGCATTTCAGATGCAATTGCTCCACCGTAAAGATCATACGAACAGCTCGAAAACAATAGGCCCTCTATCTTATTCGCTGTTATTTTTGAGGACCTCAAAATTTCCATAGATGGTTCACAAGCCAATTCGTAAACGGATTTGTCTGTTAGTTTACGAAATTTGGTAGTTGCATAGTCTACGATGGCGACTTTATTCATTCGAAAAAGTCTCCAACAATTTGATGAAGGATTTCTGAGAGTCGTCTCCTTCTACAGGATTAATTTGTAATATAGGAAGTGTTATTCCTGCAGAGATAAATCTCTGCATGGAGCGTCTGCCTTGTTCGGAATCACCGCAAATAGCAATTTCGTCCAGGAATTTGTCAGAAACAATTCTGGAGGCAGCATCAAGTCCTCTCTTGTTGTACTCTTCAACAATGGTATCTGTCTCATTTGCGAACCCAGAGTTTGAAATGAGTTTCCTGTAATATACTCCCACTGAAACATAAAACGCCAGAGTCTTTGCTGCGCGCAATCTCGCCCTATCAGGATGCTCATCAGAAATTGAGCATATGAAGACTGAAGCCAATTCCAATGGCCTCCTGATTTCTCTCCTCATCTTTTGAACTGTGGACCTCAATTCATTAAAGGGTCTCAAGTATAGCAGTATGCCATCTGCGACCGATAGAGAAAGTGCTATCATTAGCGGATTTACCGCGGCCAAAAATATAGGAATAGAACGCCGAGGAGGGGGATGTAAAAGCTTGAAATTTGAAACACTAAAGAAATCGCCTTTGAATGATACCTGATTTCCCATCCAAATGAGCCGAAGGAGAGCAACCATTTCCCTCATTCTAGCAAGTGGTTTATTGAAGGCTAAGCCATGCCAATCCTCAATGATTGCACTGGTGCTTACCCCTAATCCCATCAAAGTTCGATTCCCTGAGAGGATATCAAGGGTGATTCCGCCCATAGCTATCGTAGAGGGTGTTCGTGAATAGATATTGAGTATTGCTGTTCCTAATTTCGGTTGGTGGGCAACCTGAGAAATCGCTCCTAGTGTACTAAAGGCTTCCCGTCCCCAGGTTTCAGGTACCCACAAAGAATGAACATTCTTATAGCCATTTGCTAGACGAGAAAATCTTAAAATCTCATCGATGGAAAGAAGAGTCCCCAAGCTGAATCCTGTCTTGATTTCTCCACTAGAGTTCAATTAGTCCCCTCGTGAAACCAATTGAGAATTCTGAATTTCCTTGGTAGCCTCGTCCATATCTTTATGCGAATCAACTGATCTCCAGAAAGAGGTAGAGAATGTAACGCCCTTTAAAATTCGGTCTTTCGCCATGATGGGCAAAGCCGATGTTTCTATGTTTCCATGGTCAGGTAGAAAATCGAAAACATCGTTAGTAAAAAAATAGACCCCTGCATTAATCCATTTGTCATTGATCTGTGGCTTCTCAACAAAGCCAGTAACGAGGCCGTTCTTGTCCAATTCAATGACACCATATGGACTCTTCAATGGCACGAGTGCTAACGCAGAATTTTTAGTGTGCTTAAGAACATTTGGATCTAGGTCTGTTAAAATATCGCCATTTACCATAAAGAAACCCTCGCCTTTTGAACCGTTAATCAAGCTCCTAGCATTCTTCAGTGCTCCGCCTGTTCCGAGTGGTTCCTCTTCAACAGCATAACCAACTCTTACACCGAATCTGTTTCCACTTCCGATGTAATCAATAATACGTTCCTTAAGGTATCCTACACATATAACAATTTCATCGACTTCATGATTTTTGAACCATCTGATTTGCCATTCGATTATTGGTCGGTCGCAAACTTCTATCATAGGTTTTGGCCTCTCATCAGTGATTGGTCTGAGCCTTTTTCCCAAACCCCCAGCAAGTATAACGCCTTTCACGTTAAGATACACTTCTTCTAATCAATTAAAAGCTATGCTTGAGCCCGTTCTACGTCTCCAGAATGATTAGTCAACACTGGAGCACAAATAATGGCTGAAGAATAACATCTTTCTAAACTCGAGATTTGAAATAGGGTGAATCTTTAGCGATCAAATATACTCCCGCCCACAAAGATGAATCCTACAGACTATACAGGTTTTTACGTTATTCCGGCTTCTCTAGAATAGATGTATAGTCCATCAAGAAATACTCTTTGGTCCTTCCCCCTTATTTTTGTTGACGACTCGATGTTGGCAGCTGTCTGAGACACGTCTTCAATGCTCGGTCCAGTTACCAACACGTCATCGCCGCTTGTCTTTACTTTTGTATTACTACCTACTATCATGGATATTCTTGGTGCTCTCTCTCCAAAGATATTTTCCACATGGACCTCAGATCCCTTTACCTTAACAGAAATGGGGAAATGCGCAAAAACAACTTTTAATCGATAAGTGTATCCTTTCTCTACCCCACGAATCATATTGTTCAAAATGCTTTTTGCAGTGTTAATAATCGCAAAATCTCGCTTCCTCTTTCCATAGGAAGAAATCTTAATGCCATTTTGACCGATGTCCACTTTTATTGGAATCTTTGATAAATCTTTTCTAAGGGTGCCTAGCTTTCCGTGAACTTGAATGTGGTCTTTTTCTATGGATACAGTTACCTCTGAGGGTATCGTTAGGTCGACACTCATTTTCTCAATCGGAATTTTTTCAGTACACATATCCTACTAGGACTCCACCTAATCCCAGCTGTTGGGCTTCGTGATGTGACATAACACCCTTACTTGTTGAGACAATTAATACACCCATGCTGAATGCAGGTAAGTATCGTCTTTCCCAGTCAAGATACCCGTTTTTTCTAACACTATACTTTGGAGTAACTATCCCGCACTTGTTTATAGCGGCTAGAAGTTGAATACGAAACTTCCCCGCTCTACCATCGTCAATTTGTTCAAACTCGCCGACGTAATGATGTTTCTGCATGACCCGCAATACTTCGCTAGTGAATCTAGACGCAGGCACAACAATACACTCTTTTTTTCTTCTTGATTCGTTATTATATAGTGTATTCAGCAAATTCGCTAACACATTTAATGCTGGCATTTAACTATTACCATCCTCCCAATCATTCGTACTTGTAAAAGCCCAAGTGCTGGGCAACCTCTCTAAAACACTGTCTACATAAAAACAATTTGTACTGCTGTATCAATCCATTATAGGCACCACATCTCTTGCACCACCTCGAACCCTTACCATGGGCAATTTTTCTCCTTTTAGTAATTTCATAATCCCTAGGTTTTGGCATTATGATACTTCAACTCCGAATCCACTTGTAAAGAATTCAATTGCCCCATCCTTACTAATCCTGTGACCTTTGCCGATCTTACTCTTATTTCTTTTCTTGGAAATGCTATAGCCGGGCCTCACCAAACTAACGCAGACATTCATGCCAAAGATACCAATATCGGGATTGTATTTTGTACCAGGGATGTCTATGTGTTCACGTATGCCCATGGAGATGTTGCCATAATCGTCGAAGGAACTAATATTTATCTTATTGCCTTTAGCTTCTAGACATCTTTTCAAGAAATCGTTTGCATCCTTTCTTCTCAGCGTCACCATCGCTCCAATCGGTTCTCCTTGGTGGATTCCAAAATCTCGCAAGTTTTTTTTGGCCGTCGTTACCGTCGGGATTTTTCCAGTCAAATCTTCTAAACCGTGCTTCGCTCTTTCAACAGGCTCTCCAGATTTTCCAACACCGATATTAATGACAACCTTCCCTACCGAAATCCTTCTCATAATATTTTCCGAATTCGAAGTATCCATATTCATTCAACTCACTTGAATTATTGGCTCTTCATGACCGACCAACATGACCATCTGTACCGGTAGTTCAACTGATCTATCACCAAATGAAACCACCGTTCGCTTAGGCAATGAGAAAAGGCCTTCACGAATTTCTTCAATCTTTCCAATAGCCCCTGCATTCTCGCCTTTTGTAACAAGGACAATTGAACCCTTCTCTAATTTCATATGTGACTTGACCTCCTTATTGGACAGATCGATTAAACATGAATCTCCTACGGAATACTGCTCATTCGCAATCAAAGTTTTACCGTCATGAAAACCGTATTGTGTTTCTTTCCCTTTAATCGTTTTCCTAAGTGTTACTCTTAGTAGTTTTAGGCTCTTTTCAGTCTGTTTTGAAAGAAGCACTGGGACCAAGAGATTCCTATCTTTTGGTACTAAACGGAACGCTTGTGATAAAGGAATAAGTTCTATAATATCCATTAATCCTACCGGCCAACCAATGCTTCTCCTTACCACGCCATCTACAGATACCTTTCCATCATTGAGCATTCTTTTTACTTCGTCCATGCTCTGAGCGACTCTCAATACATCTCTAATTAGAATCCCAAGCGGATAACAAATAGCCTTCTGATGGGGCCCCGGCCTTGCACGGACCACAAATCGGCCTTGCTTTCGTCTAATCTTCCAAAACGAAGGAGCACGCTGCCTCTTGACGGTAGTATCTCCTCCCTTCTTTGCCAAATCTATTTCTCTCCTCCTTTGGTTTTACTCTTCCTATTATTTGTTGAACGTCGCTTACTTTGTTTTCTAATTCTAGGTTTCTTTTCAATTGGCTTTTTTTTCTCTGGTTCGTTAATTCTTTGAATCAAAACCTGTCGATACTTATCATCCAAATCTAAATCCGTAATTACAACATTAGTAGAATTAATTTCTACCTTTACGTTTCCTCCGCGCACCTTTTCCCTTTGGATTCCTTCAATAGCGAGACTTCCCCGCTTCATGTTAACTTTTTCAACCTTGCCTTCGATACCACTATATTCACCGCGAATCACTTTGATTGTATCTCCGGCAATCACTCTTAAGTTGCGCCTTCCGAATTTTTCCCGTAGGGCATGCGATAGAGGAGACCTGAGTTTGCGCTCCGTCAAATGCTTTGGAACGACGCCTATTAATCTATTTGTCAATAATTTTCTCTACTCCATTCATTTTTCAAACGATTAGCGCAGCCAAATTTGCAATCCTTGGCCATTTTTCAGCTGCCTCAGCAGCTACTGGCCCCTTTATGTCTGTTCCCTTAATCTCACCCTCAGGAGTAACCAATACCGCAGCGTTATCTTCAAACACTAACCTATTTCCATTCAATCTTCGGACAGGGTATTTTTGCCGTATTATTACTGCGCCAAAGATCTGCTTTCGCAACTCTGCTGGACCTTTCTTGACGGTTACGGTTACAAAGTCACCCACTGCAGCTGCCGGTAACCGGGAATGTCGTCCCTTAAACCTCTTTACCTGAGCAATGCGAAGAATCTTGGCGCCGGTATTATCTGCACACACCAAAGTAGCAGTCATAGGCAATGCTCTTGTGACATACGGCCTGAATTCTTCCACACCTTTTGCTGAAACGGCTCTTGACTTGGAGGACACCTCTATTGCTCCACCTCTATCACCACAAAAGCAACAGTCTTAGTCAAAGGTCGGCATTCTGCGATTCGTACCCGCTTTCCTTCAATTACATCCATACATTCGGGAGCATATGCATGCATTTTTGATTTGCTTCTTTCAAATCTTTTGTATTTCGTTACCGGCCTTGAATATTGATGTTCAACAACAACCATTTTTCGGGCTTTTGCACTAACCAAAGTACCCGTAAAAACTCGACCTCTAACCGAGAGTTTGCCATGAAAAGGACAATTTATATCTTCACATGATCTCCGGGGTGGAGACACAGAAATTCCAATATTTCTAACCATAATTCATCCCAAACTCTTCCTTACAATTCGGTCCTCTGGTCTCCCTATCAGACACTTTCCACTTATAAAGCAACCGCAAGTGGGAAGCGTTAACCTAATATTAATACAATTTTTCGGCAAACTCTTCAGTACCTCACCGGATCTGAGGGTGATCATATTTCTAGTTTCCTTAACAATACGTCCAGATAATCCAGAATATGGACCTGAATCGAACATGCGGGCGTGCAGTCCAACTAATTCATGATAAATCATATTCTCGCTTGTTATCAATGGTTTTCGACCCTCTCTGTGAGTATCGTCTTTATTCTCGCGATATCCCTTCTGGTCCATCTGATACTCGCTGTTTCCTTCTTTAATGTGCCCTTTGCACCCTCAGATCTCAGCTTTGTAAGTTCAGAAGATAGTTCATCCAATTTCTCTGTAAGATCCCTATCATTCATTTCACGTAATACCTTCAGTTTAATTCTACCCATCGCTCTTTCTTTCCGCCTCTACAGATTCATTTCCTTCAACGGTTTTTTTGTCTTCAGCTACAGCTTCCACTGTACTTTCCAGCTTCTGAACTTCCGTTGTTTTGTCACTAGTTTCTGAATCGATCATCTCGAACTCGCGAGGCATTTCGTTTTTAATCGCTATTTTCAATTGTATTCCCATTAATCCCATCTTAGTCAGCACATGGGTGACTCCGTATCTTACCACCTTGTTTGCTACATCACCACTCTTTGGGACCAGACCTGCAGCGTGCTTTTCGAAATGGGCTCTTTCACTTCTCAGTTTACCTGCTACTGTGATCTCAACGCCTAAAGCACCTGCATTCATTATCGTGTTATTCGTCCATATCGCTGCCCTTCTGAATGCGGTACCTCTTTCGATCAATTGTGCGATTCGATTACACATGATCTTAGGGTTCAGCTCAGGGGCTTCGAGTTCAATGACAGAGATCTGAGGATTGGTTAAACCAAACTTTTGTTCCAATTTTGTTGTTAAATCTTTTATCCCAGTGCCTTTCCTTCCGATCACCAACCCCGGACGAGTAACACTTAAGGTAATTCTGGTTCCTATTGGCGTCTTCTGTACATCTACGCGTCCATATCCTGCATCTCTTAGAGTTTCCGAAAGGAACTCATCTAACTCGAGATTTCTAAAATTATTTTTCATTACATTATTGATAGCACTCATTCATGAACCCTCTTTTCTTGTGCAACCAACTCAAAATGTATCAATGTATTGTATTTGGGACTAGATCTTCCCATCGCTCTAGGAGTAAATCTCTTGATCTTTGTACCTTTATGTACTACGGCACTTGTGATCTTCAATGAATCCAAATCCATTCCCTTATATTCAGCATTTGCCTCCAGATTGTCCAACAACTTTAACACTTCTCGGGCAGCTTTCTTAGGATATCGGCCCGAGCAAAAGCCATCACGGATATTAGATCTATGAGCGACCTCGTTATTGTATCTTCTATATGGTACAGCTATTTTCCTGGCAATCACATCTTCAAGAAATAGGCGCGCTTTTTCGATCGACATCCCTTTAATGGCTACTGCTACCTCTCTAGCATGCTTATGCGAGGTTGACTTGTCCCTTATCGAGGCTCTTACGTGTCTTGACTTGTCAAAATTTTCTAAAGCATATCCATATTCTGGCATAATACATTCACTTTAAGGGGACGTATAGACTGGATCTTGATGAACCAACTCCAGGAGCTCCGTGCTGAACGCGTTTGTTAGTGATAGAGTATTCACCTACGTAATGCCCAACCATCTCTGGTCTAATATTTACTGGAACGAATTCCTTGCCATTATGAACTTTAATAGTCACTCCGATCATATCTGGAAGAATAATCATGTCTCTGAGGTGGGTTTTTATCTCGTCAGTCTGACTTTCCCTCCCTATTTCGCTTAATCTCTTCGCGAAGTTTTCTCTTTTCATCGGTCATGAATTTGCCCACTCTTTTATCCAAAGATCGTCTCTGTCTTGAGTTCAAAAGTGGCAAAAGTGATTCTATGGGTAATGCCTGCAGTTGTTCAGGTAGATAACCTTTAAACTTAAACTCCCTAACCACGTATATCACCGTCTGCATGATTTATTCCACTTTTAAACGTACTGGGTAGTGACACTAACTGAACTGACACAGAACCTACACCAGGCCCAACGTGGTAGCTAAGTCCCTTGCTCCATTTGGATCACTGAACTTCACAGCAGCCTTCTTTCCTCTGATTGTTCTGAATGTGTTAATATCTATAACGTCGGCATCGTACAGCACACTCATAACTTCTCTTATCAGTTGCTTTGTGCTCCTTTCTCTAACTATAAAAACCAATTTGTTCTCCTTTTCTATCATATTGAATGTTTTCTCGGTGATGTATGGTTGAATTAGAACCGACCTAGCATCTTCTATGGAAAGAAGATCCTTTGCAGGTACATCCTTACTCATTCAGTTTTCCTCCCCAAGTTTCCACTTAATCCGTTGAACTTTACCAGCGCATCAATTGCATTCTGTGAATACATAGTCAGCCGTATTGGTTTGGAACCAGGCAATAGGTCCATTACATTCAAACTATCCACAGCTTTCACATCAACCCCCGCTAATGATCTTTTTAGTTTCATAATGTTGCTGTTCCTAGATACTAGTAACAGAACACTCACACCAGAAGATCTACCATGTCTTCTTGAAGTTCCCCGTACAGTTCGGCTCTTCGACTTTGCACGTTCTAAATCCGCCTCCAAGCCCAATTTTATCAAGGCCCTATTAAGATCATTTGCCTTATCTATCGATTCAATCTTATTTGAAACAATTAGAGGAAGTTCTAAACTATCCTCAAGCTCATGTCCACGCCGCTTTACGAGATCACGCCTTGATGTAGCAGCAATTGCGGAACAAAGTGCTAGGATTTTCTCCTTTTTATTAATCTTCTTGTATATTCTCTTAAATGAGACTGGAGGATGCGCGACTCTTCCATGTCTTACCCCGGCTACACCCGCAGACTTGACCAGCCCTGGGAAAACCTTGTCCCCTAGCCCTTGCAATCCTCGCAATCCCTAGACCAGTATTGCGAGACTCAGCGCTAACAATCTCTCCTGCAAAGGGATACCTACCCTGAGCTTGATACGAATGCGAGATTAAGCTGACGTACGTTTTGTGTATTACTGCAGGGTGATATGGTGTAAGAAAGACTTGTGGTAAATCTATAGACCCTACATTACTACGATCCAGATCTAGTACTTTCGCCTTCAAGCTACTTTACCACCACTTCTACAATTTTAGGCTCTAAAATCTTCGTATTCTTCTGCCTAATTGGCATTCTCAGCTTTACTAGTCTTTTTGGAACTCCTGGAATAGAACCCCTAACAACTATAAAATCTCCATTTAATGCTCCGAAGTGCTTGAACCCTCCTTTCCGGTTGATGTCAAGTCCCTCTTCAGATGTGTTCCCAATTAATAATATCCGTTTATTGTATTCGATCCTTTGGTGAAAGCCTCGTTGACCCTGTCTTGGGACGGTAAACATTACAACTGCTGGAGATATGGGACCAAGTGTCCCCACTGCACGAACACTTTTTCTCGACTTGTGCTGCTTTCTCTTTACTCCAAACCGAGTAATTGGACCCTCAACTCCTTTTCCCCGTGTAATAGCGGCAACGTCTATCGATTGACCTGTTCGAAATATATCCGTCACTTTTAACTTCTTACCCATAATCGATTTTGCATAGTCAAAGTTTTGCTTTGTATCGCCGCCCGTAAGCTGGATTTCAAAAGTATAGGGTTTCTTTTGGGATAATCCAGCATCTTTAGGAGAGACTGAAACCACTACGTATACATAACTAATATTATTGAGATAACCTTCTGCCTTACTCATCGCCTCTTCCAAAGAACCTTGCTGAACCTTTTTTTTCTGATCCCTGATTGTGTCTCGAGATCTTACGTCAAACAACGCATGCCTACCACTGTAATCGACTCGATATCCACGTATGCCTGCTATAGTCAATGGCGGAGTCGCGAGTAATGTAGAAGGGTTTGCAAGTTGCTTCCCGAAGTTGGGCGTCCTGTCTCGATCATCAACAGTCACGACGCTTAACATGCCAACCTTAAACCCAGCAAAGGCGCCAAGAACGGGTTTAGCTTCTGTACTTTGGGCCCAATTCCGAACTCTTGCTTCTAGACTTTTTGCTCTAGCTCTAGGTCTAAATGCCACACTGCCCCTTCGTGGAGCGCTATATTTTCTATGGCCCATGGATAGACCATCCCTCTCCCTGCCCCTTTAATAAATTTATACACATTACTCAAGATTCAAGTCTAGCACGCCTGCCAGCTGCCAAGTTATACTCGGATGCTATTGATTATGGCAAGTGAGCCCAACAAGGCTTCCTCTAATCGGACCGTGTTGGTGCCTTGTAGCGGAAACATATTGATAGCCAACGATGAATTAACAAGATTTTCATCCATCCTATTTACAATCTCCCAAACATCATTTCGTGGTGAACCAAAAATCAAAACTAACTCGGAAGTGTGTTTGAAATTCTTAGCAAGGGAAGGAATGATATGGGATATCGAATTTCCCCTTCGCGAGGTTATGACGAATTTTACATCAGAAAGGCTTCTAGCGATGTCTGATAGGGTGTGGATACTGATTACATCATAGCCCCAGTACTCGCTCTCGTCTACTTTTCCATTGATCTCCTCGGCGACCAGTTGTCCTTTTCTGACTGTCAATTTGAAATTTGCCTTTCTCGAATTTTTGGTATGGCCGACAAATGGAACGGTCCGATCCAGGCCAACATCTACTACCCAAGTACCCCTGTTTCTCAGTAAAACACCTGCTCGAGCCTCTTCGCCTTGAATTTCAGAGGCTCTTCGGAACTTCTTGTGATGAGGGGATTGTATGGGTGGTAGCATACCGGCAAATTGTAACAATTTCATTTTAGGATATAGCAATTTCCTCAAATATTGGGGTGTATCTAAGTATTCAAGTAGCAAAGTGATTAATTTAGTGTCGTCTGGTCGAACGGTTGATGATACATCATGATACACGTAGACTTTCTCTACTCGAAAAATGGATAGAGCGCGGGCGAATTGAGCCACTCTTAAACTCTTTTCCAGAAGAGATTTTGAATCGATTAACGATGTATCAGGGATCGCTACAGATAGAGAAGGAAAAGGTGCTTGCATCTATTCTTTTAGTAACAAATCGACTTTGGATTGTAGTCCTCCATCAGCACCAAAGGCAATATCACGTACTAAGCCGTTTCGATCTATAAGAATAGTTGAAGGAGTTCCTCTGAGTTTGTAATCCTCGAAAGTAAGAGCCGCAAACTCCTTGGATACCAGATAGTGTTTTGCACGATCAAAAAGCATTTGTTTGTCCTGTTCACTGTAAGTCTGGTAACTGCCTACGTTCGCTTCAAGAAAATCTAGTACCTGGCTTTCTTGAACATCGCCAGACCTTCTTATTAAGGCGTCCATAGCGACCGGATGCGGGATGGTGTAGGGAAGCTTATTTCCGTTCCTAAGTCTACCGTACATTCGAAGAGCGCGCAATGTTTCGCCAATCACCTCACCTTTTGTTATGAGCAGTTTCAAGTTATCCAACGTATTCTTATCATAATCCTCAAAAGCGGTAGCAACTCCTAACACTTTCACATCGCTCTTGTTTGTAATATTATATACAGAAATAGCTTCTGGTATACCATATAAGAAGCAACCGGGGCAGTTAACCTGAAACACTTCGACAACAATGACCTTACCTAGTTCTTTATCGATATTAGTCGGTACCCCTTGAACCCACTCGCCAATTTTTAAATTCGGCGCTTTTTTCTTTAGAAGTGAATCCAAGCTCGAAACAGAGGCTTTCTTAACTAACTCACTGTCCCTTCGCAGTTTCTCTTTGCTTGGCTAACTTGGCATAGCTTTCGAGTTCTTCATCAAGGACTTTCCTCATAATCTTGGTATTTGTGTCAATAACAGCCATTTTGATATTTCTGGTGCTGTTCTTGTCCTCGCTGACCAAATAAATTGACTCAATCGCTAGAGATCCGCATTCCTCGAGACTAATGTCCATTTTGTAGCTCTTTTCTAGATATTCAGTAACCTGATCGCTTCCTGCTCCGATTGCCACAGCATCGTAACCAATGTACGTTCCACTTGGGTCAGTCAAATATAGTGACGCACCTGTTTCGTCCACCCCCGCTAGAATTAAGGCTACCCCAAAAGGCCTTACACCGGCGTATTGTGTAAATTGCTGAGCCATGTCGGCAATATTCTTCGCAACGCCCTCAACATCAACAGGTTCATCGTAAATCAGTCTGTTACTCTGTGCAAAAAATCTCGCATGATCAACTTGTGATCTAGCGTCAGGAATATAACCCGCCGCAGCGACACCTATGTGATCATCAACTTGAAAGATTTTCTGGGTAACATTTGAAATTTGCAATTTTCGTGTCTTTTCTTCAACTGCGAGGATGACTCCTCCCTTGTACTTCAATCCAACTGCAAGAGTGCCCCTTCTAACCGTCTCTATTGCATATTCTACTTGGTAAAGCCTCCCATCAGGAGAGAAAACCGTTATAGCTCTATCATATCCCGCTGCTGCTGGTAACAATTCATTCTAATCTACTTAAATGAGTTCAATTTAAATTTACCTTGGGTCACTTATATATGATTACGCAAGGCAAAATTGTATTATGAAAGAGGAGAGGGTCACTTTTTTAGGTCACAGGAACATCCGATGCCTCCATAAGAAGACGATAGAGATCACGAAAGCAGTGTCATTAAGCACGAAAGGAGTCTGTATAGCTGGAGTTTCTGCCAGCAAAGCGTGTAATGATTTTGATAGAGAGTTTAAGGCAAAACTGTCCGAGGCTGGGAGGAGGGTGAATCTTGAAATTATTGTAGCTGGGATGAGCTTTAGTATGCATGGTTTCACAGATCAGCGTTTGACGCTCTCGCATGGCCACGACATTGTCATCAGGAAAAGTAACTTTGTATGCCCTCGAACTCTATGTGTACTTTGTGATAAAGCTTCCTCAGATATGCCACGAGATTTGGTAATGAAACTACAAAATCCTGACACAGAAGCCGAACTAAAGATAACTGTTGAGTAGCTTGAACGCGAAACATGGGGTTGAATTTGCTATAGCTTTTCGCCGGTGATTTTTTCATACGCATAAATGTACCGATCGCTCATTTCATTGACTAGAAATTCGGGGATTCTAGGGGGCTTAGGGGATTTGCCCTTCGAGGCCAAACGAATGATTTCTTGTCTGAACCCTATTTCAATCAGCCAATCTCGTAACAGCTGTTTGTCGTAGCTTCCTTGTGTTTGGCCAGGGTGGTAGTCTTTCTCAAGCCAGATTCTAGATTCATCCGGCCCTATAGAGTCAGCTAGGGTTAACTCACTGTATTCATCAAAACCAAACTCAAGTTTGACGTCGGCGATTATAAAGCCCGATTGTTTTGAAAATGACCACAAGGTACTGTAAATCGCTAATGATGTATCTTCTATCTCCTTAAGAGTACCGCCCGTTAGGTTACCTGAACTTAGAACCTTGTCTCGTTCTACAGGAACATCATGTTCTTCGGATTTAGTCGTTATTTCAAAGATCGGATAGGGTAACTTCGCTCCCTTCTCTAGAGTTAACTTCTCCCCAAAAAGGGATTTAAGTTCGCTGCCTGTAGCATATCTTTCCAACATAGATCCATAATAATAGCCGCGAACGATGAATTCGTATGGAATCATTGACAGTCTCTTAACTTCCATCACATTTTCTTCTCTCATTCCTATGAGATGACTTGGAACATCCAACTTATTGAACCAGAAGTTAGCAAACCTGCATAATACCTTGCCTTTATTGGGAATTCTCTGATCAAATTTTATGTCGAATGCTGAGACTCTGTCGCTGAATTTCAATAGCAAATTTCCGTTCTCCAGTTGGAAAATATTTTTTACCTTACCCTCGCGCAAAAGGCGCATGATTCTAATCCTCAGCTGGACTCGTCATTCCAATTTATACTTACTTCAGCAGCTGCAATTTTTAGATGCGAGGAGGTCATGGTGGGACTTGAACCCACGACCTAAGGTTTACAAAACCTTCGCTCTAACCAAGCTGAGCTACATGACCAAGTACTTTAGTTGAACCTAGTCAATAGGTATTTAATAAGTTGTTCATCAAAATTATTCGATGTTGCCATCGAGCAATAATTGTATTTCTTCTGGAGATCAGGAATGAATAAAGGCAATGATGGTAAGAAAAAATACTCAGTATTGGTGTCAATAGCAAATAAGAAATATCTCCCCGACCCTGAAGGTGAAACTATATTGAAGGATCTAATCCTAAGAGGTGGTTTTGTCGAAGTCGAGGCGGTAAGGTGTTCAAAAACCATAAATATGTTGGTTAGATCGAGAACAGAAGAACAAGCTAAGAAAATGGTATTGAAAATATGTTCTGAATTGAGGCTCTATAATCCTGTCGTAAGTAAGTGTGTTGTCACAGTCACAGCTTCTTCCATGAAAAGTTGAGAGAGCCTGTCCCTTTGGACTATAATTATTTTAGATCGCATAAAAGTCGTTGGTTGTTGATTCCATAATTAGGAATACTCTGGTTGGTTACCCACACTCCTACCTCAGGAAGTTACTTATACTAGTTTTTTTGACCTTCGCCTATACAATAGTGGAGCCAGTTAAACCACCGGATGAGATATTTGGTACTGATCTTTAGGTTATTGCAGCCATACTTATATTACTAAAAAATAATTCCAACTGTCATACTTCAATCCTAAAGCGATAGCGGAGAAGGAGTACACATTAAATACCTGTAACTAGATAGTCAATAACAAACCCGACGATGAAAAAAATCGGTGTCATTGTGTTTCCTGGCACAAATTGTGATCGAGATGTATTCCACGTTTTATCTGAAGTTATGCATGTAGAAACTGAATACATTTGGCATAACAGACAAACCTTGAATGGTTTTTCAGGACTGGTACTGCCTGGGGGATTCTCTTATGGAGACAGATTAAGAGCCGGAGTAATTGCAGCTCATAGTCCCGTCATACATGAAGTGAAGAGTATGGCAAAGGATGGCGTACCTGTATTAGGCATTTGCAATGGATTTCAGATATTGATTGAATCAGGTTTACTTCCTGGAGCTTTAGTGAAAAATGAACGCTTGAGCTTCGTATGTAAATGGGTTGATGCTAAAGTAAAGAATGCCACTACTCCATTTACAAGATTGTTCCAAAAAAATCAAAAGATAAGAATGCCAATTGCTCATGGTGAGGGCCGGTATGTCGCAGATAGCCCAACTATAAAGGAGTTAAGACAAAAGGATCAAATAGTGTTGAGCTTTTTGGATGAGAATCCAAATGGATCAATTGAGTCGATTGCAGCAATATGCAATCTTGAAGGAAATGTAGTAGGGATGATGCCTCATCCTGAGAGAGCTTCCGAACGGGTGTTGTCACCGGTGGTCAATAGCATAGATGGTTCAATAATTTTCCGATCCCTGATGCACTATTTAGGTGACACTCACACGAGGTAAAGGTTTGTGATGTAAGAATTGAGTGCATTGACAACAGCTGAATTTTCACACCTGAAAAAATCATTGAATCGACATCCAACGGAAACTGAATTACAAATGGTCGCCGCTGAATGGTCTGAACATTGTTCTTACAAATCGTCAAAGAAGTATATTTCACGGCTGCCTGTATTAGGAGCGCGAATCGGGATGGACAGCGGCTTTGATGCAGGGCTGATTGAATTAGGTGATGATCTTATTCTAACAGTTCGTATCGAAAGTCATAACCATCCTTCTGCTATTGAACCGTATGGAGGCGCAGCAACAGGGGTTGGCGGCGTGGTTCGAGACATATTGTCGGCAGGGACCAGGCCTATAGCTCTTATGAACGGACTTCGTTTCGGAGACATTAATGGTCACGAGCCAAAGGTAAATCAACACACACGTTGGCTTCTCCGAAATGTAGTAAGAGGTATTTCAGATTACGGCAACTGTATAGGAGTTCCTACAATAGGCGGAGAACTTGAGTTTGATAGCTCCTTCAATAATTATTGTTTGGTTGATGTGGTGTGTATAGGCCTAAGTAAGACAAATAAAATAATAGCGAATCTCGCGGACATCGGAGACCTGATTTTTCTGGTGGGGGGAGCTACAGGTAGAGATGGAATTCACGGAGCGGCATTCGCATCTGTAGGGTTAGTTCACGAAAACAGATCAGCAGTCCAGATACCTGATCCTTTCCTTAAAAAGATACTCATTGAAGCAATTTTGGAGGCATCTGAGGATAGATATATCAAGGCAATGAAAGATTTAGGCGGAGGGGGTCTCGCATGTTGCTTGTCAGAAACGTCGCACAATCTGGGGAAGGGCCTTGATGTCGACCTTTCTTGTGTTAGACTCAGAGAAAAAGGGATGAGTCCGTCAGAAATTTTGATCTCCGAATCTCAGGAAAGAATGCTTTTGATTGTGGGTAAGGATGATAGAGAATCTCTAGAAAAGATATTTGCCAAATACGAGATAGGCTATTCCATTATTGGAAAAGTTTGTTCTGGTCATGAGATCAAGATAAGGTACAATTCAGAAGTGATAGCTGACATTCCAGCACATATTGTGACATGTGCGCCACTTTTGAACAGAAAATCGTCGCGTCCATCTTATTTGAAAAGGAAGCATGCTACTAGAATAGCTTCACCAAAGAACCTTGGCTCAATCTTGCTAGATTTACTGCGTAGGCCTAACATTTGCAAACGTTCCTGGATTTATGAACAATACGATTCTGAGGTTGGGTTAAGAACTGTCCTAAAACCAGGAGAAGGCGACTCTTCTATTCTGAGGTTAGGTAACGGAAAGTATGTTGCAATGTCTATGGATGGTAACAGCAGACGATGTTATTTCGACCCATACCAAGGGACACTTGGATGTATTTCAGAAGCTGTTCGTAATGTGATCTGTTCTGGCGCTTCCCCCGTAGGAATAATCGACCACCTGCAATTCGGGAGCCCGGAAAACCCTGAAGTCTTCTGGACATTTCAGCAGGCAGTATCAGCGATTAAGGACTATTGTGATTTCTTTACATTACCCGTGATAGGTGGGAAAGTGAGTTTTTATAATGAGAGGAATGGTTTACCTATAAAACCGTCTCCTGTTATAGGCGCAATAGGTTTGGGGCGCAATCTGGAGAAAGTAGGCAGAGCTCGACTGGACCCACGATGTAGTATTTTTTTAATTGGTCAAACTAAGGAAGAGTTGGGTGGATCAGAGTATTATCTATCCTATCACAGGAGCGATAGTGGAAACATTCCCAAGCTCGACTTGGCTGAGGACAAGAGAAATGCTTCGGCCGTTTCTAATTCTATATCGAGCGGTGTTGTGAACGGTGTTCATGATTGCTCTAAGGGTGGCATTGCAGTAGCTCTAGCTGAGCTGGCCATAAATGGAAATACAGGTTTTGATATAGACATTTCGTTGGCATCCAATACTTGTAATAGAATTGACAGCCTTATGTTTTCGGAATCCAATTCACGATATGTGGTTGCAACTGAAAAACCAAAGGAGTTGATTGAAATACTAAGGGATAGCAGGAGCCAAGTCCATTGCAATAAGATAGGTTATGCGGTTGATTCGTCATCGAATGACACCGTGCAATATCGTGGTGGACACCAGATCCTTGCTAAATTGGAGCTGAATAAATTAAGACTCGCTTATAACAATTCTCTTGAGAGTATGTTGAACGATGTCAGTAAATAATGCCAAAATGTTCTCGGAAATGACCTGTTATTTAAGATTCAGACCTACTATAATTGGAAGGCATTATAGTGGGGAATGGATAGATTGTATTTGATGAGGGGTTGGAAATGATCCACGAAAACTGTGGTGTGGTCGGTATTTTTTCTATGGATAGAATTAATGTGATCCCCTTCGTAATTGATTGCCTACGAGCGCTTCAACATAGGGGTCAAGAAGCCTGGGGTGTGGCGGTTCCTCAGAAAAGTCCATTAAAAAGAATTGGATTGGTATCGTCTTCAGCGAATGAATTTGCCATGATTACGAGGAAATACGAGTCTCACGCCGCTATAGGTCATGTCCGTTACTCTACTACTGGTAAGAGTACATTGAATAATGCTCAGCCGATCAAGGTAAAAGAGCTGTGTATTGCTCATAATGGGACAATTGCAAATGTTGACCAGTTGACATCAGTGGTAGGTGGTTGCTCTTTTACCCCTCAGTCGATGACTGACACCTTGGTTGCGGCTCAGCATCTGGCAGGTCATCTCGCAGAAAAGAAGGACTTAACCGAGGCACTTACCATCTTAAAGCAAGAAATGATTGGTTCGTTCTGTTTCACATTTTTAACTGGTGATGGGTCGGTCTACGCAGCAAGGGACCCTAAGGGATTTAGACCTCTTGTTGTCGGATTACACAAACCATCGAATACTTACATTGTGGCATCAGAATCTTGTGCACTTTCTGCTGTGGGAGCGTATTTGCTTAGAGATGTAGAGCCTGGCGAGATTCTTCAGATCGACGATTCTGGACTTAGATCAGAATATTTCGCGAAAGAGAGTCCACATGCGCATTGTGCATTTGAATACACTTATTTTGCGCATCCCACTAGTGTTATGGAAAGTGTCAACGTATACGCAGCTCGTAAACGTATCGGTGAGTTCTTGGCAAGAGAATTCAGAATCCCTGATGCAGACCTTGTTATACCAGTTCCAGATTCAGCCCGCCCGGCAGCCCTTGGTTATGCGCTGGAAGCTGGCCTTCCCTTTGAGGAAGGGTTAATGAAGAATAGATATAGCAAGAAGGGGTCGATGCGAAGTTTTATTGAGCCTTTTCACGAGACACGAGTGGAAATAAATAAAGGGATTATTCCGCTAGCAGACGTGATACGGGGAAAAAATATCGTCGTCGTTGACGATAGCATAGTTAGGGGGGTAAGTTCTGCCTCAATAATAAAAATGCTTAGAGAATATGGGGCAAATAAGATTAGCATGATAGTCACCTATCCACCGGTCCGTTACCCCTGCTACGCAGGCATTGACTTTCCCTCCCAGGAAGAACTTTTGGCATACCAACAGGTGCAGGAAGACCCGGTCAGTACTACGGATATTGCACATAAAGTTGCACGAACTTTGGGGGCAGATTTCGTAGCTTACAATAACACATCTACACTTGCAAGGGCTATTAATATACCCGAGAAGGAATTGTGCTTTACATGTACTACCGGTGATTATTCACCATTAGGAGTAAAACCGCTGTTCAAGTCACGTGCAGTGTTGAAGGGAAGAAACTAGGAATTTTTTGAATTAAATTCCCCTTGAACCTTCTCTGCGATAGCGATCACCTTATTTCTCATGTCAGAGCGATACCGTTCTAGTTTAGTTAGTATTTCCGGATACTTGATAGCGAGTATCTGACAAGCGAGTATAGGAGCATTGGCTGAGCCATTTATGGCGACCGTAGCAACGGGGATCCCTGAAGGCATTTGAGCTATTGATAGAAGAGAATCAATTCCCTCGAGGTTAGAGGTTTTGATGGGAACACCTATGACCGGTAATAGTGTCAGTGAAGCAATCATACCAGGGAGGTGAGCTGCACCTCCTGCTCCGGCTATTAGGACCTCTAAACCTCTCTTTTTAGCACTTTCTCCATATGATATCATCTCGTGAACGGTCCTATGGGCAGAAACGATTCTTATCTCATGCTCTACTTCAAATTGCAGTAGAATGTCAGAGGCATTCTTCATTATAGGGAGATCTGAATCACTCCCCATAATGATTCCGACAAGTGTGTGATTCATAGCAACATCAAGTCTTGTTCATGATTCTTAAATTACTCTTTGCTTTTCTCGATTTGTCGATTGCGTCCGAAATAGAGGCTGCTGTTATCGTAACATGCCCCAGCTTTCTCCTCGGTTTTGAAATGCGTTTCCCATACAAATGCAATTTCAGTCCTTCTATGCTTAGAAGCTCGTTCAAGCCATCTAAATAATACTCCCCTTCAAATTCTCTAGGTCCTAAAATATTGACCATCACCGTCGGTGACCTTAATAGGGGCTTTGGAAGCGGCAGGTTCAAAATTGCTCTAATATGCTGTTCAAACTGAGAAATAGAGCAGCCTTCAATACTATAGTGTCCAGAATTGTGAGGTCTCGGGGCAATCTCATTAATCAGGATCTCGCCATTTGTTGTTAAGAACATTTCAACACAAAATATACCAGAACCCTTTAAGACATCAATTGTCTTCTCTGCTATATCTTGAACTATCCCTTCTGTGTGCTTGGATATCCTTGCAGGTACCAAAGTAGTATCCAGAATGCTGTCAGAATGTATATTTTCAGCCACAGGGAAAGAGGAGACCTGACCGGATTCATTTCTGGCCACCATGACGGATAGTTCCTTCCTGAAATTTATGATTTCCTCGACCATCCACTTTCCAGGGCTCTTCTCACTTACCGCATTTGCAATATCTTCCTCACTGTAAATCAGTCGGTTCCCTCGTCCGTCGTACGAATTTTCGCATGCTTTCAATATTAGCGGGAATCGCTCTAAGTCAGTATTTGTGCTGCAGGCAACATCTTCTAATAGAGCGAAATTGGGGACAGGCAATTTCTTTTCTTGCAGAAAAACCTTTTGTCTATACTTGTTTTGAATTATTTTGAGAGTCTCGGGAGCGGGATGGATAGGCTTCCTGGCACGACTAAGATCGATAAGAACGTCCGAGTCTGCCAGTTCTATTTCGTATGTTAGTACATCAGCAAGCTCCGAGAGTCTTCTTATTGCAGTTTGGTTCCTGAAATCGGCGACAAGCAGCTCATCCGCTAACGAAGAGGCAGGACATTCTGGATCTGGATCCAGAATATGCACTTTGAGTGACATACGTTTAGCTTCCTGTGCAATCATTTTCCCTAACTGACCCCCCCCGATTATTCCAATTGACGGTTGACTTTGAGGAACGATTCGCGTTGTATTGTGCAATTGAATGCTAATTCATGTCAATAGTTATACTAATAAACGGTAGTGTTAATTTCCAAAATGAACCAGCAGACTCAATTTGATAAATTCAAATTACGCGGAAAACTGTTTTTTATTGGCATGAAACGTAAAGCTAACTTATTTCAAAATGTATGTGATGAAGTGATTTCACTAGATGATTCCATACGGTTTGCTGGCATATCGGACAAAGAGGGGAAGCTGCTCGCCGTCTCACAACGTCAAGATCTAAGACCTTTGCTTTCAGATGAAGAAAGAGCACAGTATGCAATCACGGCAGCTACGAGACAGTACACTAGATTACGCTGGGAATATCATCTCGGACGTATTCACTACGCGAGTTCCCGATATGAACATCTGGCAAGAGCAACAATTCCGATTGCGGATGTAAACAGTACCTTATACTACGTGCTTTTGCTATCCTTCGACCCCGATATACAAAATCTTCATAAGTTAATAATGGGTACTATCATCCCAAAAGTACGAAAATGGAAAAAGAAGCTGCTAGTAGCGAATACGGGAACAGGTTAACATGATCGATTTGAACCCCCCCTTTAACCGCGGGAAGTTCTAACAACTTCTAAATAGTAACGAATCTCAGCTATTACTGTTTTGCCGAAATCCCTCCGTCAACGGTAATAATACTGCCGGTTACCCATTTTGCGTCTGATGAGCACAGATATGAAACAGTCCCTGATATGTCTTCTGGTGTTCCTATCTTCCTCAGTGGAAACGAGGCTTCAAGTAATTTTCGAGCATTTTCATCTTGCAAGTAAGGATCTATAATTGGACTTTGTATAGTGGATGGAACAACACAATTGCATCTGATACCAAAAGGTCCGTACTCAACTGAAATACTTTTGGTTAGCATGATTATGCCTGCCTTCGTTACGCCATAAATGGACAATGGAACGTTGGGGATAGCCCTGATTCCTAACAAGGAAGATATGTTGACAATACTACCGCTTTTATTCTTGAGCATAAATGGAAGTACAACCTTTGTCATTCTAAAAGTCCCAACTAGATTCGTATTAATGAGCAAGTTCCATTGTTCCTCAGTCATGAGATGAAATGGAGTTGGATCACTAATTATCCCAGCATTATTAACCAGAATGTCGATTGTTTCAAACTTAGATGCTATTTGCTCTGCAGCGCTAATCACCTCACCTTCTCTGGTAAGGTCTGCCTTTATAGCAAGGACGTTTTTCTTTTCCTGAATTAGTTCAGCAACTTTATCGAGGCTTTTTTTATTCCTTCCGATCAATACAACTTTACACCCTTCAGACGCTAGCCTTTTGACGGTCGCTTTCCCGACTCCCCCAGCAGCACCGGTAATCACCGCTACCTTGCCTTTAAGCTTCATTAACGCTAAAATCGCCTAACTTTTTAAAGAGTCTTTCGCATCGGTCAGGCCTTAGTTCTTCATTATTTTTGACTACCGAACGTAATAATAATACATCGTGGTGTATCTTATTTCACGAAGGATTGATTTTGTTACTATGAAGGTATTACTAGATACTAGTGCAATAATAGACGGCGAATTTACAAGAATACTTGAAAGAGCCAAGAGTTCTGAATATTCTATCATCATCCCGGTCGCAGCATTAGACGAATTGCAATCTCAGGCGTCTACGAATAAGGAATACGGCTTCATTGGTCTGAATGAAATCAAGAAGATTAGACGCCTAAGCAAAAGTTTGAACATAGAGTTGAGGTTTCTAGGTGAGAGACCCTCCGTAGATGATATTAGTTTGGCTACTAGAGGGAGAATTGATGCAATAATCAACGAGCTGGCCCTAATTGAGAAGGCTACATTAGTGACTGCGGATTATGTACAATCTCTGGTTGCAGAAGCTTGTGGAATTCAAACTTGGCACATCCCTCGTCGGATTAGTAGTTCGTCGCTAGGCTTTGAAGACTACTTTGACGAACATACTATGAGTGTGCATATGAAAGAAGGTGTTATGCCCGTTGCTAAGAGAGGTGTCCCTGGGGACTTTCACCTTGAAACCCTAGATGACAAACCGGCCACGAGGAATAAACTAATGTCAATTGTGAGAGAAATTTCGGAGCTATGCAGAAATCCAGAAATAGGAATGGTTGAAGTTAGCCTAGATGGAGCTACGGTATATCAGTACGGAAACTACAGAATTGCAGTAACGAGGCCACCGTTTTCTGATGGGCTGGAAATAACTGTCGTGAAGCCTATTGTGAAGCTTCGAATACAAGACTATCAGCTTTCGGACAAGTTACAGCAGAGGTTAGATCAGGCAGCCGAAGGTATAGTCATTGCTGGACCTCCAGGTTCGGGCAAGAGCACTTTTGCTAGCAGCTTGGCTGAATATTATGTTGATAGAAGTAAAATTGTGAAAACGTTTGAAGCACCTAGAGACTTGCAGGTTAAAAAAGAGATTACGCAGTACGGCCCCTTAGAAGGTAGTTTTGAAAACGCTGTAGATATTCTGCTGCTGGTAAGACCAGATTACACGGTGTTCGACGAAGTCAGGAGGAAGGCAGATTTTGAAGTATTTTCAGACATGAGACTTGCGGGTGTCGGAATGATAGGCGTTCTTCATGCTTCCACTTCGCTAGATGCAATTCAGCGTTTCATAGGAAGAATTGAACTTGGAATGATCCCTCATATTATAGATACAATTATTTTTATCAAGAATGGATCAGTAAATAAGGTGTTTGACATCTCTCTCACTGTTAGGGTCCCATCCGGGATGTCGGAACCTGACCTCGCCAGACCTCTTGTTGAAATCAAGGATTTTGAAACAAAAGAAGTAGAGTATGAAATTTATACGTACGGTGAGGAAAATGTAGTAGTTCATATTGGCAGTTTGGAGAAACCTGAGATTCATCATGATGCCATAAAAAAACTGGCCGCGGCACAGATTAAGGACACAATTAGGAGATTCGATCCGGGAGCAGAAGTTAAGATCATATCGGAGAAAAAAATTGAAGTCAGGGTAGATAAGGACGCAGTTCCTCGATTGATTGGCAAAGGAGGATCGACAATAAACGAATTGGAGAATATTCTTGGAGTGAGTATCGACGTAGAGGCGAAAACACCAGCACTTGGGAAGCAAATTGAATTTGATATTGTGGAAGCTGGTTCGGCAATCACTTTTCTGACAAGTAACAATGCCGTCGGAAAAGCAATCGACATCTACGTAGAAGATGATTTTGTTCTAAATAGCCAAGTGGGTAAGAAAGCGAGGGTGAAGATCGACAAGAGATCAGCGAGCGGAAAAAAACTCATAAGTGCTTATCTTTCAGGGCAGCAAATAAAGATCTTCCTAAGCAAATCAGTTGAGTAATTAATTCAATTTCTTGATTTTTTAGGTTTGGGCGGTTTAGGACGGGAGTACATCGGAATATTGGTCGGACAAGGAGTTACTGGATTACACAGATATCCCTGGGCTTGCAGAAGCTTTATTTAAAAGATCAGCCTCGTTTTAAGGGGCAGGGCGATGTGATTGGGTAATTTAAGAAAAGACTATGTTCTTGAAAAGTTTGTAATTCTTCCGTATCAAATGAATAACTCGGCTAACGCAGATCTGTCTTCTGGTTGTCCGTTCTGTCCTGGCAATGAATTGATGACAGAGCGCGCTACCTTGGCTCTTGTGGCAAAGGACGGGATCCTTAAGAGGTTATCTGATACTGAGGAAAGTCCCATTGAAGAATGGTGTGTTCGTGTGTTTCAAAGCAGCAATCCGTCTGTCACAACTTTGGAGTCAGTGGATTACACGGATAAGCCGCACTATAGCGAACCAGCTTACGGCTATCATCAAATTGTAGTAGCCTCTCCCGATCACAACGCGAATTTGTCTTCGATATCTATTGAGCAGTGGACTAATGTCCTGCTCGTCATTCAAGACAGAGTTAGATGGCTGTACACCCAGAAGGGAGTGACTTACGTATCCATATACGTTAATGATGGGACCGCAGCAGGGGCTGCTTCGTCCCATCCACATTTAAATCTCCTAACATTGTCCACTATACCTCCAGTTATTGAGATCGAAGCGGAGGCGGCTCACAAATTCATGAACGAAAACGGAAATTGTCCTGCCTGTATAACACTGGGCGTTGAATCAGAGGGGCCTAGACAGATATTATCTACTGATACATATCTTGCATTCTGTCCCTGGGCCTCAAGCTACCCATATGAATTTTGGATTTATCCAAAGAAGCACATGACGACATTCTCTAAGATCAGCCAAAAGGAAATAAACGGATTAGCAATGATCTTGAGGGCGACATTGGGGGGACTGTCGAGAGCGCTTAACAATGTTCCCTTTAATTTAGTGTTTCATCTTTCGCCCGAAAAGAAAAATAGCAGACAGATCCACTGGCATATAGAGGTGTATCCCCAGCTGCATACTTGGTCCGGTCTTGAGCGAGGATACGGTGTCTATGTGAATAGGGTTGGACCTGAAAAAGGTGCAGAGATACTTGGAGCTGCCTGCAGGAAAGAATTGGCAGAGCTTGTGGGCATAACCTGACTCTTGTAGTTGTTGGTCAGTACATGGCGAAGTTAGAAAGTTGGACTTCTATTGGGGCTCTAGCCATGGGTTCACTTTTTGTATCGATGATGATATCATTTTATGCATTCTTGATAGGACCAGAAGAGGAAGGTCCGAATGTTGATGTTGATCCAGGAGCACTACTTGCACAAACCATTTCAATTTCAGGGGCCCCAAGTCTTATTTTAGCAGGTGTTGTGTTTGGCCTGTCTTTTCGAAGTAGAAATGTCTTTGCAGGACTGATTCTCATTTTGACAGGGTTGATACTCATTGTGGGAATGTGGATTACCGATACAATGATACAAGATATTAATATCCAATTCAGAACAGCAGGGTTGGATTACGCACCGAAAATTTTTGTAGCAGCTGGAATAGGTGTGCTATCTATAGGGACTTATATTGCCAGATTTGCTCCGCAAAGCAGGGTTAGACATGCGAGAGATTATGATCAATAATCCTATTTTTCTCCCCAGTTTTGTTTTAAGATTAACATAGCATCGGATCAGTCATAATACGACTCCCCGAGATTGCTATTTATTCAGTGAGAATAATGCAGTAAAGGTTATCGAGTGGGGTATTAGTTAGAGGCTTGACTATAATGTAGGCCGCTATTTACCTTCGCCCTGAGCCAACACCTATTTACTCCTTTGAAATGGAGGTCAAGATTCACTCCCTTTCAAATACCCTCAAATATCTTACAGATAAGATACTCAGAAAAACTGTAAAGTACATAACTTAATTCACTCGGTTACATCATTAAGGCTATGCGTGCGAGAGGAGTGAGGTAGTTCATGGCTGACAGAATGTGTATGCTTAGACTTAATCACATGACCTGATATTATTTTGAAACAAACTTATTCTAATATTGTAGAATACTAATTTAACTACTCATATTTTTCCTAGCTTCTTAACGAATTTTTTTGTACTCGTCTAGATAAGTCTTCTTATCCCCTATGTCTACAAAACCGGAATCTATCGTGAATCCTCGCACTATTTTTTTATCTTGCAGAGCCTTTTTCACTGCTTCATCCATCCCGTATGCACTAGATTTGGGTACCAGCTTAAAAAATTCTGGTTCAATGACGTAACAACCGATGTTTATTAGACCAGTAATTTCAGGTTTTTCGTTCCATGAAGATACTCGATTGGATTTGCCTACTACTTCTATTACTCCGTACTTTAAGTTAGTCCTGTAACGAAGCAGAGCCATTGACAAAAACGCCTTCGACTTCCTGTGTTCGCGAATCATTCTGTAAATATCAAATTCATAAATGGAGTCGCCGTAGAGGCAAACAAACGTCTCATCTGCAAGGAATTGTTCGGCAGTCTTTAGTTGGCCAGCCGTTGCTAAAGGTCTATCTGATCTAGCATAATCTATCTTCACTCCAAATCTTCGACCATCCTCAAAGTAATCTTCTATCGTTCTATGAAGGTAGCTTACACATATCACAACGTGATCAATCTTATTGGAGCTTCCGTTTGTCAGCCAAGAGATGATATGCTCAAGAAGTGGTTTATTGCCCAAAGGCAGCATAGGTTTTGGAATGAAAAAGGTGTATGGTTGCAGTCGGGTACCAAGCCCGCCTGCCAATATAACGGCCTTCACAGCATCTTTTGACCCCACAAGTCACGTATATACTTAACAATCAGTATCCAAAAAATAATTCACGTGTAATCAGATTATTTGAGGAACTCGATAAGGATATTGTTAACCTTTCCTACCAAGCGAGACGGATTTGTATCAAATACTAGAATCATGGCCTCTTTTCCAATGTCGCCCAAATGATAGATAACATCTGCATTAGGATTTATTCGCAATGCAGTTTCAATTCCCCAGGGGATCGACTTTCCTTCCGTAACTTTCCTGTCCCTTGGTTCGACATGCCTATCATACAATGCTACCTTAAAATTTTTTTTGCAAATCGCAAGGATCTTCTCATCATATCGTAAATTGATGGCAGATCGTATGTGAGGGTGTACTTTCATATAACTTAAGACTGCTGACCCCACGTGCTTTGATGCTCCAAATTGAATTCGTCCCACGGCCTTCGCTCGGTTGCCTACTCTTGCAATCCTTCCTTCTACTGCAGCGACGTCTGATAGATCTGCCGGGTGAGAGATTGCATATACTAGGTTGGACGAAGTTTCCGGTATTATGGAACCGAAATTTTCAATTGATTCAATATTAGTCACGGCTGTATCCAAGTCTTTAATTACGAGGAATTTATCTGAATTTGAATAGAGAAATAGAAAGGGATCAACTACCGAAGACCCTTTTCCTACTTGTATAGAATTGGTCATGCCTGATAAAATAAATTCACTCGCTCGGTGACAAGCGTGTTTTAACGGAGTTTGCCTTGCCAGTTCGGCAGTGACGGCAGCTGAGAAGTTGCACCCCAAGCCATGTAATGGATTGATTTCTATTCGTTCCTTTCTTAATTTAACCACTTCTCTATCTTGGGTAAGAAGGAAATCTGTAATACTCTTAGTTATTTTAGAATGTCCGCCTTTTATCACCACGTTAGTTGCCCCCATGTCCAAAAGTATATTGGCTGCATCGATTAATGTCTTGGTAGTTCTAATTTTTGTCCCAGTAATAGCTTCCGCCTCAGGCAAATTAGGGGTAATCAGATACGACATAGGAATAATAGAATCCTTAAAATATTCAAGGTCATTTTTGAAAATTAAACTATATCCTGTTCCAGTAGAGAGGATCGGATCTACAACTATTGGAAATTTGGCATTCTTGAGTTTTTTGTGTACCACTTCCATTATCTCGGCATTATATACCATTCCGATTTTAGCGACGGCCAGCTTGAAGTCAGACAATATTGATTTTAACTGATTGGAAATTATTTTAGGTGGAATGGGGAATATATTTCTCAATTCAAAAGTATTTTGTGATGTTATTGCTGTAACCACTGAGCAACCAAAGATGCCAAGTGCAGAAAAAGTCTTGATATCAGACTGTATTCCAGCTCCTCCTCCTGAGTCGCTACCTGCGACTGTCAATGCTACTTTCAACTCAAGAGAATATTGCGATGGAGCAGATATAATAAGTAGGTCAAGGAATTGCTCCTATCCAAGAAGCGGTTTTGCTGTATTTAATGCATTTAATATCTTCCCGCATTGATCTTGTCTCAATAAGAATAAATCAGGTTTGATATTGTTCTTTAGGATTGAGTCCAGCTTCTTCAAAAGCTATATATGTCTTATTAGATGGCGTGGGTGATTTGCCACATCCATTGCTTGGAGGACTTACTCCTCTAGAAGCAGCGCGAACACCCAATCTAGACCAGTTGACTTCCAATGGCTGTTTAGGAAGTGTGATCAGCGTAGGGAAAGGAATTGCCCCCCAATCCGACATTGCAGTTTTTAACATGCTAGGATATGATTTTAAGGATGTTGGATACCCAGGACGTGGTATCATAGAAGCATTGGGCATGGGAATAGATTTTAGGAATGGTGACCTCGTACTACGGGGAAACTTTGCGACTATTGACGATCTAGGGAATATAACTGATAGGAGGGCAGGTAGGACTATTGAACACGATGAAGCCCTCGAGGTTTGCAGGACACTGAAAGAGAGTCTGAAGTTTACTCACAATATCAACGTCACTTTACAACCAAGCATTGGGCATCGAGTAATCGTTAAATTCAGCGATCCTTCCTTGAGGCTCTCGTCAAAGGTATCGAACACAGATCCGGCATATGATCGGATTGATGGAATAGGGATAGCCAGAGATAGCACAGTCCTGAGGATTCAAGACTGTGTACCGGAGGAGGAAGGAGATTCTGCAGCCGCCTCAGCACAGGCAATAAATGAATTCAGCAGACAGGTAGTCCAGATATTGGCCGATCACCCCGTGAATAGTCGTCGCGCAGCTAAGGGAATGAAGCCGATGAATGCGATTTTGTTGCGAGATTCGGGAAATCATTTACCTTCGATTGAACCAATTTCAAAGCGATATGGCTTAGAGTTTGGTTCTGTGGTTGATATGCCAGTTGAGGTTGGAATATCAAGAATCACAGGGATGCACTACACATCGGGTGGCGACATTAACGCGTATCAGGAAAAGGCAAGGAAGTGTATAGAACAAATTAAGAAATGGGATATTGTATATGTACATATCAAAGGCCCGGATGAATTTGGTCATGATGGTGATGCAAATGGAAAGAAAATGAGCATAGAACAAATAGACGATCTTTTCTTCGGTACTTTACTAAAAAATGTGGACGTATCAAGAACAATGCTAATTGTTTCAGGTGACCACTCTACACCTTGCATAAGAAAGGCACATACAGATGATCCCGTCCCTGTATTATTTACCGGCGCAGGTGTCGAAAGAGACGGGAGTAAGAGATTTACAGAAAAAGAATCTTTGCGAGGGAGCAGAGGATCGATGAAAGGAACTGAAATACTACCATTCGTTACAAAGACATTATTTGGAGGAGTGCAGAATGATAGGAATTCACATCAATAAGCTAGAACCTACCTGACATCAAATTTCCCTTACAGAGTTGACAGACTCCTTCGTCTATGTTGGATTCAATGTTGTGATGTATATCACAAATAATTAAAGAGTGGCGAATATAGTTGCAGAGTTCAATAAATTTAGACATAGTATAAGGTGTATATGCTTTATTTGACGCCAAGTCTCGCGCTATATCATCTATCATTTCAGTTATTTGATTCACTAGGCCAAGTTTAGACATTAACTCTGTGTCGCCTCGAGTTCCCCGAACATAATTGCTGACTGCTGCTTGTGTTACCCCAAGGACTTTTGCAACAACTTCTTCCTTCATCCCATATTCGCCAGTTAGTTTTTGTGCTAAAATAGCTCTAACAGCGGGGATGAGAGACTTTGCTTCTATTTCTGAAGGCAGCAACATTTTGAGGATATAAAAAAACGACTTTTTTAGTATTTAAAGGTTATTTTGAAAGTGAATGATTTGCTTGATTAAAGCATTGAATATTTTTAAATACATGTGCTCAGTGGATCTACTAACGATATGCATATCCAAAATTTTGAATTAGAAGGGGGATTATTGTCATAAATGAAGATAAAATTTGGATTTACTCAAGGACTGAACGTTGCAAG
The DNA here is from genome assembly GCA_963841565.1 of uncultured Nitrososphaerales archaeon. Classification (GTDB taxonomy): domain Archaea; phylum Thermoproteota; class Nitrososphaeria; order Nitrososphaerales; family Nitrososphaeraceae; genus TH5896. The sequence continues at coordinate 120,355 of CAWJCY010000003.1, read as the reverse complement.
ACTAGGATTAGACGAAACTCAGATAATGACTGCTTGTCAAATGGCAGACAGAATGAACTATGATTCCGTTTGGATGATGGATCATTCTAATGTTCCTCAGTGGAAAAATGCAGTCGTTAATGACGCTTGGCTGATGTTGTCGGCAATAGGGGCAGTGACTCAGAATGTTGAGCTTGGCACTTGCGTCACTGATGCTATAAGGAGGCATCCTTCGACAATTGCACAATCCACTATTACTCTTGACAGGATTACAAAAGGGCGCGCAATTTTGGGAATAGGAGCAGGCGAAGCTCAAAACGTGGTAGACTTCGGAATTGAATTTGAGAAGCCTGTGACAAAATTCAAGGAGCAGCTAGAGGTAATCGAAAAATTGTTCAATTCCGACCCAGACAATCGTGTAAACTACGATGGTAATTACTACAAGCTGATAAATGCCTGCCTGCAGACAAAGAGCGTTCGTAAACCTCGTCCACCAATTTACATTGCAGCTGGAGCACCAAAGACATTAGATTTGTGCGCACGTTACGGAGACGGATGGATCCCTATCGGATATACGCCTGAACTTTTCAAACATCACGCGTCGGTGATTATAGAAAAGGCGAAGGAACATGAGAGGAGTCTAGAGGATTTTCAGTTCGCTAACGACGTGGACATATACTTCACTGAAGATGGCGAAGAAGCATGGAATAAGATGAAGAATGCAGTGAAGGTTAGTTTGTACAAACCAGAACTGCTCAAGGTCCACGATATCGAACAAGATTCAGAATTCGACTTTCGAAGGTATTTCACAGAGTACGCTATGAACAAGCCCGAATTGATGCAGCAGATGAAACGTGCGGCTCTCAAGATTCCTGATAGTGTTGCAAGGTCGGCCATTGGAGTGGGCAAATCAGATGATGTAATAGAAATGCTTGAAAGGTTCATTAAAGCCGGAACTAACCATTTTATTATACGCTTCTGGGGAGATGGGTATTTCAAGAATATTGAGTCGTTTGGAAACAAGGTCATACCGTATTTCAAAAATAGGAAAGATAGCTAAGAGTTAGCCAAAGTAAGAGTCAATCAGACTTTGATTTTTTGAGAGAGGTATCTTCCTTATTTGTTTGGTACCTTCACTCTTTCGTTTGTTCTGCCCCATGAGAGCCTTTGCCTCATAGCCCATGGTCCGCAGTGTCATGGCAAAATAATCTGCAAATCCGTGCATCGTATACACTTTTTCAGGATTACAGTACCTCACGATTTCAAGTAACTCAGCAAAATCGCAGTGGTCGCTTATTGGGATCGCATAATCCAAGCCCATTACCTGTCTAAATCTTGCCCTTGTTGCCCAGCCTGTAAAGCCGACTGTGACAGCATTGCAACATGATTTCAAAGTTCTAATAAGCTCTGCTCCCTTGCTCATGAAAGGAGATATCATTATCCATGGTACGCCGCGTTGAATCATTCCTCTTTCCCTTGCCTGTGAAAAGGTCATACCTTCTTTCAACGGTATCCCCAATTGCCTATAGACAGAGTTCATTTCGTGCACTGATTCATGGACGATCAGCGGATCCCAATGCCTGAAAAATTCGGTGAGGAGTTGAGCCTTTCCCAATGGATAGCCCATTAGAATCAGTGGAATGCCCCGATTGTACATTTTCGATATCAGCTCATTGGTCTCGTGAATGCACTGGTCCAATGAAGGAAAAACATACTCCGGCCTAGCAAAAGTAGATTCCAAGATTAAATTCTTAGCTTTTGGAGGTCTTATACCCTTTAGGAATGCCCGTTCCCGTATAGATATGTCTCCAGTATAAAAAAATTCATCAGGGATCAGAAAACCTCTGGAACCTAGAATATGCCCCGTATCTACAAGATTGTATTCCTCAGGAGTCTCTACTGGTGTTTCCAAATCATGCCCTCTGGATTTAGCTATTACAGCAGTAGCTTGTGAAGCCAATATCTTCCTCGAACAGTTACTTTTCTTTCTACGCAATGCAAGGTGATCCATGTGTGCGTGTGAAACAAATGTAAAATCAGAATTATATTGCCGTTTAGGATCCAAAGAGATGGATTTACTGCCAACTTGAACTGCCAAGACTCCTTCATTAATTGCAACTTGGATTCTCAATCTACAGGCCTTGACCCATTCTTCGCCGAAGTATTTTAATGTTGATGGTTGCACGCATGCGCCACGTCCTACCTAAGCTGAGCTTAACTTTACCACGATTCAGATAAATATTAGCTGACAGGCAACTTGTTATGAACTAATTGATGAAACTGGCCATTTTAATATCTGGTCGAGGAAGTAATATGAATGCGATCCTAACTGCAATTAGGCAGGGGCAATTACCGCAAGCCCAACCTGCTTTGGTTCTTTCAAATTTGCCAGAAGCACGTGGCCTTGCTGTCGCTAGGGAAAACTTTGGCGTGTCTACAGAAATTCTAGACAATAACGAGCTCAAAGGATGGAAGTACGACAAAAATTTAATGACGCTGCTTCAAAAATACGAGATATCTCCAACAAATGGCCTGGTTTGTTTGGCAGGTTTTATGAGATTATTGAGCCCCGAATTCGTCCATATCTTCAAAAATAGAATACTAAACATCCATCCTTCATTACTCCCCTCCTTTCCAGGGTTACATGCTCAACGCCAAGCCGTAGAATACGGAGTTAAAATAAGCGGTTGCACTGTTCATTTTGTCGACGAAGGTTTAGACACCGGTCCGATTATCATCCAAAAGAGTGCCCCTGTTTTCTCATATGACACCGAAAAGACCTTGTCGGATCGTATTTTGAAGGATGAACATGTCATCTATCCAATGGCAGTTAAGATGGTTTCTGAAAATAGGGTCAAGATTTTGGGAAGGAACGTACAGATCAACAATTGAGATCGATTTAGAGAATATCCAGGGAGATTTTAGGTGTACTGGGTAGCATGAAGATTTTCTTGACAGTATTCATCACAAAAGATGTTTGTGAGTTAAAAGTACAATAAAAAGGTGTTCCGTACTGATTAGAGGGTTAGGTGCATATTGAGCTCCTTCATTGCTGATAGTAAGAGAATCTTGCGACGCGAAATGTTAGCCAAGAGAAATGGTCTGACTGAACAAGAAATCCACAGTAAGAGCAAGCAAATACAAGAAATATTTACTACAAGCAGTTTCTTTGAAGAATCCAACGTACTGGGAGTGTATTTAGCTCATGGCTCAGAGGTCAGGACTCGGCTGATCATTGAGGCAGGCTTTAGAAACTTGAAAACTATGGCCGTCCCTCGGGTTATGGATTCAGAATCAATGAGCTTTCATAAGATTGATAAAAATCGTATTAATTCTCTGCTCAAAGGAAAATTTGGGATTTTAGAGCCAAACGGTACGGAATGTGATGTCTCCAAAACCATGGATCTTCTGATCGTCCCAGGCATCGCTTTTGATTTACACGGTTACAGATTAGGTCATGGAATGGGATACTATGATAATTTCTTAAGAAATAAAGGACAGATGACAGTAATTGGGCTAGCATTCGATATTCAAATTATAAAGACACGGTTTCTGCCCCATTCTAAGTATGACATGAAGGTTGATAATGTGGTGACAGAGACCGGCTTCCGATCGTTCGCCCTAGATTGAATACATTCCAATATCTTTTCTAAAGTATTGACCATTTTTACCCCAAGTAATTTGTTTAGCAACCTCATAGACCCGTTGCCTTGCTTCTCTCAAATTAGACGCAAGCGATGTTATGCAAAGCACCCTCCCGCCATTAGTCAATATATGTCCTGACGCATCTTGAGTAGTTCCAGAATGAAATATGCTGGTATCTTTTGGATATGCATTTCTCAAACCGTGTATAATTTCACCTTTTTGGAACTTCGATGGGTATCCCTTTGCAGCCATCACTACACAGATTGAAGTCAGGTCCTTCCATTGCAGAGGTGGAAGCTCGTCTAATTTTCCAGCCTCTGCAAACGAAAGATACTCAAATAGGTCAGAGTTCATCCTCACCATCAAGGATTGGCATTCTGGATCACCCATCCTCGCATTGAACTCCAATACGCTTGCTTTACCTTTCTTATCAATCATTAATCCGGCGTAGAGGAAGCCAGCAAACGGCAGCGAATTAGATTTCATAATCGAGACGGTCCGCTCTAGGATATCATCAATGATTCGTCGCTGTGTCTCTTGACTAACGTAAGGAACCGGGGAAAAGCTGCCCATTCCTCCGGTATTGGGACCAACGTTCCCGTCGGCAATATTCTTGTAGTCTCTACATGTAGGAAATGCCTTGATGTTAGTTCCGTCTGAAAGAACGATAAGGGAAACCTCTTGTCCCCTAATTCTTTCCTCGATCACAATTTGGTCACCAGCTTCCCCAAAAATTCTCTTTACCATCATCGCTTCGATTGCATTGATCGCCTCTTCCTGACTTTCGCATACAATCACTCCTTTCCCTGCTGCCAAACCGTCAGCCTTTATAACTAAGGCTTCGGATTGCTTTAGCACGTAGTCTATTGCCTCCTGGTGGTCCGTAAATGTTGCAAATCGCGGTGTTGGAATACCGCTTGACTGCAATAGTCCCTTCGCAAATGACTTGCTTGTTTCTATCTTGGCGGCTCTTGACGAGGGACCAAAAATCCCTAAATCTCGAGCCGAAAAGTAGTCTACAATCCCTAAAGATATAGGTGCTTCTGGTCCTACTAAGGTAAAGCAATTCTTACTTTGTGCAAATGCGACTAACTTCTCGAAGTCATTGGGTTGAATCGGGACATTGTTTATAGTACCGGCATTTCCAGGAGCATAATAAACACTTTTGACAAGGTTACTCTGAGAAATTTTCCAGCCTAAGGCATGTTCCCTTCCTCCACCACCGATTATTAGGACGCTTTTGCTCTTTTGATTCAATAAGTGTAGACAGAAATGCCAAGATCTATTAAATAGTTATGATATACTATTATGCCGAATAGATATGTGCTTACAGACGTCCTCCTCTGGGAGCATCAACTGTGTCAAACCAAATAATTGCGCACCATCATTTCAGTTTAAATATTGTTCTATTGTCTATCAAGAGAAAGGGAGTTTATTGTGAAAGACTACGATCATGTTATAGTATGGACCGATTATTTTAACCGTAATTTATCTCGAAGGAAGGGAAGGAAAGTATCAAAGGATGTGGCCATCTTTGACCCTTCAATTCAGGAATTAGTTGATGCTTCCAAATCTGCAGGTTTTGCAGTAAGCAATGACAACACCAACGAATCTGCGAGGTTCCCGAGGAGGCCGTATGTAAGATCGGGATACGTAATGTTGGAAAAAATTGAAAATTCGAAGAAGTCCAATATTCTAAATGCTTTAGCAGAAAAGATAGTGCAAAATCGAGCCAAATTATCAAAGAGACGATAACTTATGTGTCCGAATACCTAAGGATATTGTGACTATGGTTACCGAAGTCTCTGAAAAAATGTATGCGGAACATACCTAAGGGATGTCCTCAATAATTGAAGCTGGAGAGGTAATTCATGTTGCTAAGAGCGGTCGATTAATATTGAAGATCGGAACTGGTATTGTTTTGAAATCTGGCGAAAACCTATTCGATAATGCAGGTAAAAAAGTTGGAAGAGTGACTGAACTCATTGGTCCAGTCGATGCACCATACGCTTCAGTACTTCTGGATAATGTTCAGATTAAGAGAACCAGTGGGAGTAAAATGTTTAGATTTTCATTTCAGAAGAGTGTTCCACCCAAGACTGGCAAGAAAAAACGATCTTTTAGGAATAAAAGGCGTAGATATGGTTGAGGCTAAACCAGCGGAAGGTCATTATCCGAGTATTCCAAGTACAGCCTGACCTATAGTTCATCTTTTTTACTCTTGCTATCACCCATTCAGCTGTCAATTGTAAGTTCTTTTCCAAACAAATAGTGTGACCAGCAACTTAAGTCTTAACTATCCAGCGGTGAATTGTTTAGAGGTATTCCACTTATCTCTGGGCCAATGTGAATACCTATGTCGACTTTATTTAATTAGCATAATTAAACGGGTTCTTGTGTTTCAATTTCCCATCAAATCTGAGAGGTGAAGTAGGAGGATCGTCCAGTCTTGTCCCTGTAGCTGACACCAAATTCTGTAAGTTTCCTCAGGCTATTCGAATCGAATATTGTTCCATCCTGACATACTAGTTTGTCGTTAATACAGCAACTTCCACAAATCCCGATTGCACATTTCATGTACCTCTCGATACTAGCCTCAACTGGAATAGAAAATCTTTCTCCCAACTTCTGAACTCCCTTCATCATTAGTTCAGGTCCGCATGTATACATTATCTCAAATCTTTTGGAAACGAGAATTGACTCCGCCAAGTCCACCGTCGACCCTTTAGATCCATAAGTTCCGTCGTCAGTTGAAAAGGCAACATTATTATCATTAAGATTATTGTCGGCTAGTAACTTTTGGACCCTGTGCTCAAATAGTACTTCAACCCGAGTTTTCGCTCCAATTATTAGTGAAGTTTGGATCCGTTCATGTAGAAGATCACTGAACAACCTCACAAGTGGCACTAATCCAGTACCTCCTCCAATTAGCAGAGCATTCGTAAGATTCTCGGGAATTGAAAAGTAATTTCCGTATGGTCCTCTTATACCAATATATTCCCCCTCTTGTTTGTGGTAAAGTGCTGTTGATCCAAGGCCGTATTTTCGGACAGTAACGCCCGCAAATTTACGACCTTCAACGCTTTCGATCCCTACGCTCATTGGTAGCTCTTCGATTTGCGGGATCCAAACCATTAAGAATTGTCCACGCATCGAAGCAATACTGTACTCATCCTCAAATACGATAGTCCGTATAGTTGGCGTCTCTTCAATTACCTTTTTTATTCGGACAAACCTTAGTATGTTAGTATTTGTGTGATCTGCCAATTAGTTCCTTCACACTCTGATAACCTTTCTTCTCTAGGTATTTGAGTATCCCACTATTTATGGAATTAAAGACACTCATACCATCAAAGCCTATAGCTGTTCCCAACTGAAACGATGTCGCACCCGCGATCATGAATTCTACTGCATCTTCCCAATCAGATACCCCGCCACATCCAATTATAGGCACACCAAATTTCTTTGAGAGTTCATAAACACATCTGATAGCGATTGGCTTAATTGAGGTCCCTGACAACCCTCCAATCTTGTTGCTTAGAATAGGATTGAAATTATCAATGCTAATTTTCATAGCTCTAATTGTATTGATCGCTGTGATTCCATCGGCACCTGCATTGATAGCAGCTTCAGAGATATCAAGTAGGTTAGCACTTCCAACGCCTACCTTCACGAAAACTGGCTTGGTAGTATTGGATTTGGTTGTTTTCACTATCGATTTCACCATTTGCGGATCGTCGCCCACTTCCATCCCTAGTTTCTGAACGTGAGGACATGATAGGTTTATTTCAAATCCAATAATTCTTGACTTATCAAGCTTTCTTGTCATGACTTCAAAATCTGATGGATCTGATCCTACCAAGCTCACCAATAGAGGAACCTTGTCATTTGTCCTAATTTCCTCATAAAATGACTCGTGTCCCGGATTTGATAGCCCTACCGCGTTGATGTAACTCTTGTTCTCAAGTACTACGACAGTGGGATTTCTATAGCCCTCCATAGGATATCTACTAATAGATTTGCTAACAACCGCTCCAGCTCCCTCATCAAAAATTCGCTCAAAGATAGCTTGAGATATCCCAAGAAATCCTGATGCAAGAATGGCCGGATTCCTCAGAGAGATGCCAGCAATCTCCAGATTCAACATATTACTTTCAATTTCCAGATCCACTCCCTCTTCTCTATGATTCCTAAATTAATTGCGAACAGATATTTTTGTGATGCGTTTCATTAAGCTCTAACCAACAAATAGTAAGCAATTTTGGACCTACAATGGTAATAAAGAGTTTTATTAACCATAGAGAAGCTTTGTACGTGAAGTTAGCATTTAGTACAAATGCCTTCAAGCGGTATTCACTTGAGGAATCTATAAGGGAGATAGGAGCTATCGGGTATGAGGGTGTTGAAATTCTCTGTGATGTTCCGCATCTTTACCCTCCTGTGCTCTCCAAACAATGCCTTTCACGTTTGAATTGCCTTTTGGAAGAACAGCAGCTAAAGGTTTCTAACTTGAATGCATTTACGCTCTTTGCAGTAAATGATGTGTACCATCCTTCGTGGATAGAAGTGGATAAGCATTCTACAGACATCCGTATTATGCATACGATCAATTGCTTAAAAACAGCCAGGCTCCTCGGAGCAAAAAATATCTCTACGGAGGGAGGGGGACCGCAGACTGCTAATGCAGGTAAAAGAAGGGATTTGGTGAAGCTTTTTGAAAAAAACATCGAGCACGTTGTAAAGATCGCAGAAGCCGAAAAAGTCAGAATTCTAGTTGAACCGGAACCTGGATTAATAATAGAAAATTCTTCACAAATTACAGAATTTCTGAAGAGTTTTGACTCTAAGAGTATAGGAATGAATTGTGATCTGGGACATTTTTTTTGTGTGGGAGAAGACCCAGCTGAAGTTGTGTATCAACTCGCTGACTATATAGGACACTTCCACCTAGCAGACATTTCTAGCGACAGGGTGCACAATCATTTGCTGCCAGGAGCAGGATCTATCAACTTTAAGGATATTTTTGATGCAACAAGATCGGTAGGATATCAGGGTTTCATTACCGTTGAACTGTACACTTATGAGGATAAGCCTATCGAAGCTGCTCACAGGGCTTACGAATATCTCCAGAGGTTCGTCTAAATAAAAAATCGTCATAGAACTACTACATCCGGTGTATCTACTCCTATACTGTAGTATGTATATGATTATACACTCCTTTACTCCTTTACCCTTAGCGTATAGAGGCTACATTAATACCCTATGATATTGCTTTGCAGAGTTATAGTAGTGTGTCGGTATTTTGATATGATTTGCTGGTATGGACCCATTCCATTGAAATATGGACTAACATACGCATAGAAAAACGGCTTGCTCAGATCAAGGATCCCATTAATATGGGGTTTGCTAATAAGTAAGTGGGTGCGATGGAATTCGACGAAAAGCATCAGAAAAGAATCCACCCTGAAAAAAAAGGAGTTCGTGTGTTCGGAATCGCAGAAAGCTTCAAAAAGAACTCGACATTTTCAACACTCGGCGGTGTAGTTTTACGTCGTGACATGTTGGTAGATGGGGTCGTCTTAGGAAGGGCATTGATTGGAGGGGACGACGCTACCAAGCAAATTATCTCAATGTTCTGGAAACTGGATCGGAACGACGTTAATTGCATAATGATCAATGGTTTGATAATAAGCCTATACAACGTCGTCGCTGGTGACAAAATACTCGAAACGACTGGGATACCTGTAATTGGGGTAACATACCAAGATTCCCCGGGTATAGAAGACAGATTTTTTAATAATTTTGTTAAATCTGAAGCGGATAAACGAGTCGAGGAGTATAGGAAACTGGGAAATCGGGAACACATTACTCTAAAAACTGGAATGACGGTATATGTTCGAAGTTGGGGAATAAGTCCTGCCAAAACTCTTCACATATTGAATAGTTTTATCATCCAAGGAAAAATTCCTGAACCTTTGAGAATTGCCAGACTCATTTCAAGAGCAGCTAGAACCTTTTCTGTTGAAGAATAGGTCATTGAATCATTTAAAAAAAGGGCTTTTTTTGCTGGCTCACGAAACAAAACCATTTTGACATTGATAGTTGCAATTTTTTAATAGCAAGGTCCTTAACTACCTTTTAGTCTGAATTACTTCCCAGATGAAATACAACCTGGTCAAAGCTAACTGTGTCGGGCTGATTTCTAGCAGGTACAATCAGATTATTATTGTCATTGTATTAGTATGGCCGGTCCTGCTTTCGTATGTTCTTTATCCCGATACGTTTGGATTCTCATGGAACGCGGGAAGAGGAGGTTTCTTGATTGCAACGGTTCTGACTTTGATTGAAATCCTTGGGTCACGTCCTGTTATCAGAGGTCGTGAATCAACTATGCTCATTACCTTCGCAATTTTGATTCAGCTTATATTTCTTCAGTCTATCTTTCGGCTCTTCACATATACTTTCAGGTATGGGAAGTTCGGCAGGAGCGCTAATAAGTGAGAGCTGGATGTCGATGTGGGATTATGTTATTCTAGCAATTTATTTTGTTGTAACCCTAGTGTTGATCTTCGGAAAGAAGGACTGGCTAAGAATTGGAGGAACTGCTACCTTATTTCTAATGGGCTATGCTATAATCCTACTTCTTGATTCTCTGTTTCCATATGACACTTTGGGATTCCTTCAATATTTAGTTCCAATCTACCTCAATTTTAATGTAGAAATCCTCGATCCAATTAGCAACTTACTGAATCTTCAAACTGAGTTTCCTTCGCAGACCTCTGGGAACACGTTGGTATTATATAGCCCAAATGGGCCTGTTGTGATGAAAGTCTACTGGCCATCTGCTGGCATTCACAGTATCTTTATCTTTGGCCTAGTAATGTTTGCTTTTCTACTTAAAACTGTCATCCCATGGAGGAGAGCATTGATTTATTTATTTTCAGGAATATTATTGACCTGTGTTGTGAATAGTATACGAATTACGTTACTTTCTCTTTACGCCTTGGGTCCGAACTCAGACTTTAGCAGTTGGGAACAGTTCCACTCGATCATCGGTGAAATAATGTTTATTCCGTGGATACTACTATACTTAGCTTTTGTCATCTGTTTAGAAAGGCGGTATTATGGAACAAGAGAGAAGCCGAGTTTACACGAGAATAGCTGCTCTAGCAAAGACAGATAACCACTTCAGGATGTCCAATGGGATCATTTATCATTTCCCAGACAAATCTTGCTAGTGCTAATGCCAATTTGCTGGGTATCTATGTCCTCTAATGGTTGTGGATGGTATATAATGCCATAATTTATATAGGGAAAGTAGCGAATTAGAGTTGTTATGTCTTCCACAAAGAAAGATCAAACAGAAACATTATCTTCTGCAGATTCAACTAAATCTGCACCGGCAGTAACTACAACAACGACATCATCATTTCAGCAACAGCAGCAGCAACAAGCCGAACGCCTCCAAGAAAGTACTGAAAGAATGCTTGATGAAACCAAGCAGAATATACAAAGATCATTAGAAGAGGCACGTAGTCAGATCCCTCGTTATAATCAAGCAATCTACAACTACCAGGAACAGGTTGTAAATGCTACAGGAGAAATTGCAACCAGTTATATTGACACTCAGAATGCCATTATACATGCATTCAACGCTTCAGTTGCTCCATACTTTGAGAATATTCAAAATACATATCGACAATACTACAGCATAAACCCCCAAAATGTCCAAGAATTCTATTCTCAAACCATTAGCAACATTGCCAACAATAGTGTAACTGTTGTCAGATTGGTAAATAACACAATTTTTACAAACTTTGACTTGCTCAAGACTTCATGGCAACAAGCTAGAGATAACGTCAAAGAGATATCAAGAGTTACTTCAAATACCGCAAGAGCTTTTGAACAGAGTAACAAAGAAGTCCCTTCAGCTGTTGCAAACAATGCAGCAAAACTAAACCCCACAAACGCGTAGAAGTAGGGTAATCTCTACCCGTTTACCACCAATCTTTTTAATGTTACTTCTTAACAAGACTTTTTCAGTGACTCTACAATGAACAAGGGAAAGGCTCATCCGTCTGCAACGCACATGGAGTGTCAAGAGAACTCGGAACATTTGCAAAATGTTTCCTTATTTGTATCCCTTAGGCAGTTAATAGCCATCGTTTCCTTGTACTCTTAAAACAATTGGAGTGATAATATTTCAGTACTGTGATTTGTCTGTTCTCATTTGCTATTTTTAATTTACCTAATGCCTAAGTAATGGGCATGGCTGAGTTCAACAATGTTGGACAATTATCCCAAATGTACTGCCGAATTGACCGTTAGGGTGGAAAGAACGATTCATTGGGAGCATGATTCTTGAAAACCAACATCTGACACCCGGCGTGAGGTGGTTTCATGCAAGATTTGAAGTTATCATTTTAGGTCTCTTGTATTCCAATGAAATACAAAAGCTTCCACATATAGTTTGTATATATATGGAAATCTTTTTTTCAATAATACGAATATTATATAGGTACAAGAGATGCTGACATCTACAGAACTCCGTCTTGAATTTGATTGCAAGATTTCAGACTTTGAGCTTGCATAGACGAGAATCATACAACAACTGACCAGCATATTTCTCTCTTGTTCTATACTATTGAGATTCATATGTTTCGAAGTCCTAATACTCCTTCGTGATTACAACCTTTCCTGATTTTACTTCCAAAATCTTCATTCAATCAAGCCATCTGTCTAACGTTTGTCTCTCCTTCTTGGGATTTCCTGTAATGTATCAGTTAGCTTATTCATGCTTAACTGACGATTATCAATTATGAATTCGAAAGATCTTGATGCGGGCCCGTCGGGATTCGAACCCGAGACAGCCGGATCTCTTTCATTTGTTAAAAGTCCGGTACTCTACCTGGCTGAGCTACGGGCCCACCGTGCTGTTAGTTAGGCTTTGCATGGCTATAATTTAATCATATACTAATGAGAATATGCGGCCTGAGTATTCGTATGGTCATCCAAGTAACCTGAATTCACTTTTCTCATTTTGCAAATCAATAAGCAAAACGTTTTTAATTAGTATTTTAGATTCACTGCTTGAGTTTGCGTGCCCGGGTAGTATAGAAGAGCTCTGTTCAAAAGCTCTGTAAAGTCCGGTCTAGTATGGGGGACTGTCACTCCTTCGACCCGGGTTCGAATCCCGGCCCGGGCGCTTAACAATTCTTCTAGCTCGCTTGCAAGAGTTGCAAAAATTCTCTGTTCTTTGCGGCAATAAAAGATATTCTATTATCGAGTGACAAGTCTGAGTCAAGATATCCCCCTTGAGGGTTAAAGAGTATCCCTCCCGCTTCTTTTGTAATCAAATAACCAGCTGCCAAATCCGTTACTCTGATTTTGCAGCGAAGATCAATATACATGTCAATAAGACCTCGGGCAAAAAAACATAATTCAAGTGCGTTCGCGCCCAAATGTCTAACGTGTAAACATTTCGATATGATCTTGGCCACTCTTTCAATACTGCATGCATCCATACCTGATATGTTAACTCCGACGACAAGTTCGTTCTGAGCTTTGTCCCGCTGACGAATATCATTGTCATAAATCCTTAGTCTAATTCCATTCATCAATGTACCACTATTTACGGAAGATTCGTAAACGTCCCCAGTGTTCAAATCAATTATGACGGCATCACTCACTGAACTAAGGTTACAATGAGTTGCATATGCTAAAGAGCAGCATGAGAATGGGATCCCGCGAGTGGCATTAGTCGTTCCATCTACGGCGTCCATAACCAAGTAACCATCACCACCATTAATTGTACCGCACTCTTCTCCAATCACTGTCGGCCTAAACTCAAGCTTTCCAATCGTATTGAGTACAGTGCTCTCGGCTACCAAATCAATCTTCGACGACAGGTCTCCTCCTGCGCCTCTTCCAAATGTCACGCCGCTTTCGGGTCTGCCAATTAGATCTCTTGTCTCCCTGAATACCGCGGAAGCGGCAGCCTTCAAAATATCTATTGTTTGCAACTTGTTAAAAACATAAGATACCCTATCTGCTACGGTCTTGTTTCTATGATATTAGATTTCAGGCGGATATTTCGTTTTCCCTTTTATTTTTCCTACTTCTAATAAGTTTGTAAATGTAAACCTTGGCCGCTAGGTATAGACTATAGAGATGAGACTTTGATTGCATGTATTTTTAATCTCTGGTATCAGTTATAAAGTTATTGAGCTGATTCCACTAGAATTATAGTCATTCGAATTCAGACGATAGCTGAAAATCCAAGATTCATGCTGAAGCAGCGACCCATGCCATGAAACTTGGGTTGCGGGACAGGACTTTAACTAAAAAAAATTAAATTCAAGTTAATGACAAATTACTTTGGGTTTCGTTTCGGGATTTTATCAATTCGGATCAAATTCTATTTTGAAGGTGTCCTCGTTTTCCCCCAGTATCTAATTTAAGTCGATTTTGACTGATTAGCAATATCGTCATTATCTGAACTATCTACTGCCCAAGGGAACCACTTTCCTATTACTCTGGCCCAATCGACGCGAATCGAAAGGTATACAATAATAACCAATACAACTACACTAGCAATAATCCCAAGCGTCAAGTACAGGGGATCTATATCTGCTGAGATAAATGATTCAAAAAATGGTCTTCCTAGAATTACTGAGCTCCAGACAATTATTTCATTAAGTATGAACTTGCCAGAGAACGTAGCTATAGCAAATTTCCATGGACTATACCTTGCCAGTCCTAGAGGGATGTATACCACATCGTCTGGTATAGGTGTCAATGCAACTATGAATGCCCCCAAACCACCATACCTGCGAAGCACCCTCTGAAGGGGGTACATCCTTTGTTTGGTCTTGTCGCTCAGAACACTCCGGCCATAATAACTTGCATAAAATATTATCATTTTTGCCAGCAAGACCCCGACCGCGCTAACAAGGGAAATCAAGTTCGGGTCTAATTGCTCACTTAGTGCAGCCGCTACCAAAACAGGAAAGTAGGGAACAGGCACAAATACAATAATACTTCCAACAAAGCTCGCAGTGAAAACACCTAGATATCCAAAACTATCAAAGAAAGTAAATAGCCAATCTAGTGTTGTCAATCGCAATACAGCTGCTAACGACCTATATATCTAGTAGTTGCCCTCCAAAATTCTGTATTCAAATGGTTTCAAAGGCAGACGGGGCGTGCCTAAACCGATTAGAATCGCATTTAGTAAGCCTTAGCGAACACTGGAACTGACTCGGCGTTTTTACCACAATAAACACATTTGACTGTGGAATCCCAAGTATTATTGCTTTCAAAGGGAATGAGCCTTATGTCCGCTCCCGTTTCTTCCTTAATCGAAATCTCACAGTTTTCGTCACCACACCATCCAGCAGAAACAAAACCTACTTGTTTGTGGATCATTTCCTTAAGTTGGTGATAGCTGCTTGCGTTCTTCATGCTCCTTCGAAGGGCCTCGTTCGCCTTTTTAAGGAGGCTAGCGTGAACAAGATTTAATAATTCTGTCACTCTTTTGACCAAACTGTTTTGCGGAATTATTTCCTTCTGCAATGTATCCCTTCTAACAACTTCTAGCTCTTCCTTCATTATCTCTTTGGGTCCAATGTTAATTCTCAAGGGGACACCTTTTTTCTCCCAATCGTTATATTTCCATCCTGCTGTGAACTCATCCCGAGTATCTAAATGCACTCTTATTCCTGCCTTCGACAGTTCCGATGCGAGGTCCAACGATCTAGGAATAACATTCTGATTGGACTGCTCCTTCTTATAGATGGGAACCATGACCACTTGAATAGGAGCGATTTTTGGAGGCATGACTAACCCGCGATCATCCCCATGTATCATAATGAAAGCCCCTATCAGTCGCCAGGATATTCCCCACGAGGTTTGCCATGCATAATGTTCTAGATTGTCACTGCCAAGAAACTTTATTTCAAATGGGACTGAAAAGTTCTGACCGAGATTATGGGAAGTAGCCAATTGTAATGCTTTTCCATCCGGCATAATGCCCTCAAGCGTTGTAGTCGCGACCGCGCCAACAAATTTTTCCTTCCTTGTTTTGGTTCCTTTCAAAACGGGGATGGCCAAATAATCTGCCAATATTTTCTCATATAGATCGAGTATAAACCTAACCTCCGCTTCTGCCTCCTTGTTGTTCGTATGTACTGTATGACCCTCCTGCCATAGAAATTCAGAATTACGAATAAATGGCTTTGTTGACTTTATTTCAGCTCTCATTGCTGAATTCCAAAAATTAAGTTTCAAGGGAAGGTCCTTATAACTGTCAACCCAGTTAGAAAATAGATAATAAGCGATTGCCTCTGAAGTTGGACGCAAGGCAAGCTTCTCTTGCAGTGAATTATCTCCTGCTTTAGTTATCCAGAATACTTCTGAATTGAACCCCGAGAAGTGAACTTCTTCCTTTCTTAGCAAACTTTCGGGAATAACAGTTGGAAGGTATGCATTTTGATGGCCAGAATCCTTAAGACGAACGTCAACAATCTGTTTGATCGATTCCCAGATTGAATATCCGTATGGCTTTAGTACGATAAAACCCTTTGAAGGGCCGTAGTCGATAAGATCAGTCTTTAATAATACCTGACTATACCATTCGCTTAAATTGTCGCCTTTCCTCACTGTTATTCCGTATTCTTTTTGAATCTTCAATTATGAAAGGCAGATCAGAATCGATTTATGAAGTTTTGGTGACCTATAAAGGCTCTCCTCTGCAGTACACCTGTCCAGATATTCTGCTGTGAAAGTTTTTACACACATAACATTGAATAAATCCAACTTCCGTTTGAAGTACAGGACAGTCTACCGCTTCGAGTTTCATACGCCTCAGCATACGTGGACTAACGCCCTTCAATTTCAACTTTCCTTTATCGTCCATCATCCCAATGCTCTTGAGTTCATTTTTTGAATCATTCGATAACTTTATCGATTTTTCTACTTGTTTCACTGGAACTAGGAATTTAGTCTCAGCCGTCGCTTCTTCATTCATTCATACATGCTTCAGTAATTTCATGATATAATGCTTTTCCTTCAAGTGCAGATAACAATGATTTGTGCGAATGTCCAATTCAATAACATAGTATCTCTGATGCGGAGATCGTTCTACACGTTTTGTTCTAAACAAAGTTAATATATGGTAAAATTAGAGGTCTGAATAATATCCCCAAGATGCTTGTCGTCTTTGATGTTGAAGGAGTTCTTCTAAATGCAGAGTATCTTCCGGTTCTAGCTCAGGTTGTGGGCCCAGAAAAGGAGAAGGAGATCTGGGATATTACAAAGCAGGGAATACGCGGCGAAATCAACTGGGAAGAAGGTCTCATAAAGCGCGTTCATGCCCTCAGGGGTATTCCTCAAAGTGAAGCCAAGAAAATAGGCGAGAATCTACAGATTATGCCTGGCGCGGTAGAGATATGTCAGGCCTTAAAACGATCTGGCTGGAAATTGATCGCTGTCTCTGGTGGCTTCTCCATAATCACGGATAGACTGAAAGAAATGCTGGGTCTAGATAGAATATTTTCCAATGAGCTGATCTTTTCCAATGGACTTCTGCAAGATGTCATCGTTAGAGTTACTTCTGATAAGGCAGCTGCGATAAGGGGTGTGTTGATGGAGTGGGAAGTTAAGAAGGAAGATACCGTTGTCGTGGTTGACGGTGCAAATGATCTGAAACTCTTTGCCCTCGCAGGATTCACAGTGGGATTTTGCCCGGTAGATAAAATAAGAGAAAAAGCTGATGCGGTGATTGAAATTCGTGATTTGTCACTACTATTAAATTTACTTGAAAAAAGGTTTGGTAAAGCCGTTTTGGCTAATATCTAGATTTTAGATCCTCATAATTGTCAAATCAACCTTTGGAAATCATACCGATACCCGTGGAAAAGGACGTAGCAAGAGGTGATGATATTGGCAGATTACTACTGCGCTCGCTCAAGGCAAACCGAGTATCCTTGAAGAATCATGACGTACTGGTGGTTACTCAGAAAATTATTTCAAAATCTGAAGGTCGTATTCTAGATCTGTCGACGGTAAAACCGTCCAATCACGCATTGGAGTTAGCCAGCAAGACTAAGAAAGACCCCCGGTTTGTAGAATTAATACTCATGGAGTCCAGGAATTTAGTTAGGTATTCGGAAAACCTGATCATCACCGAAACAAGACATGGGTTTATTTGTGCAAACTCTGGAGTAGATCAAAGTAACGTATGTAGTCCTGGAGAAGGCTTTGTATCGCTTTTACCCATGGATCCAGACCTATCTGCTAAACGAATCAGACAAGCAATTGCCGAGTCGATTGGCGTTAATATTGCCGTCGTAGTGTCAGATACATTTGGAAGGCCTTTTAGATTAGGACAGACAAATGTTGCAATTGGAGTATCGGGTATAGATTCGATAAAAAGCTGACATAGGGCGATCCGATATGTACGGCAACATGCTTAGGATTACGGAAATTGCGGTCGCTGACGAACTTGCATCAGCTGCAGAACTCGTAATGGGTAAAACAGAGAGGGTGCCTGTTGCCATTGTAAGAGGATATGATTTTTCTTCCACGGAGAGCAGTTCCGCGAGGTCCCTAGTGCGGGATAGTGTTTATGACCTTTTTAGATAGAAGACTTCTACGTTGTCAGAATGTTTCTAAACATTTAATATCTTGAGAACTCAAAATAATTTATTCGTTGAGTGCCAAAAGTGACATTGCTCCGACAAAAACAATTGATGTGAGGGGGCTGTATTGTCCTGAGCCTGTATTTAGGACCAAAATAGAAATGGAACGACTTGCCAAAGGGGAGATAATCAAAGTAATCGCTGACGATCCTGCCTCTGAAGAAGATATCTCAAGATGGGTCAATAGGAATGGTCACGAGTTGCTTTCAGTAAACCTGATTAAACCGGATCTGGAATTTATGATAAAAAAGGGAAAATAGGGGTATGGCCACATTAGCTCAAGCGAAAGCTGCTGAACGTATTGGGAATACTCCACTCGTAGAACTTTCTTCTTTTTCAACCAAATACGTAAAATTTTATGCTAAACTCGAATGGTATAACCCGTTTGGGTCAGTAAAAGATAGACCCGCATATTGGATGATCAAGGATGGTGAGAGGAAAGGATTGCTTAGAAAGGATTCTAGTATCATTATCGAACCTAGCTCAGGTAATACTGGAATCGCTCTGGCTGGGATCGCCACTGCTCTAGGTTATAAGGTTGAGATAGTTATCCCTGAAAAGGTGAGCCAGGAGACCAAATCACTTTTGAGAAAATTGGGAGTTAGTTTACATGAAACTACAGATGATCTTTGTCCAAGGGTAGGAGCAGGTACTGATCAGAGTATAGCGCTTGCGAAGGCTATCTCGAAGCCAAGACCTGATATATACTACATGCCTAATCAATACGAAAATGATGCTAATTTTTTGTCTCA
Source organism: uncultured Nitrososphaerales archaeon (assembly GCA_963841565.1). GTDB lineage: Archaea > Thermoproteota > Nitrososphaeria > Nitrososphaerales > Nitrososphaeraceae > TH5896. The sequence continues at coordinate 101,280 of CAWJCY010000003.1, read as the reverse complement.
TTATGAAGCGACAGGACCTGAAATATGGGAACAAACTGATGGTAGTGTTACCCATTTTGTTACGGGGTGCGGGACTGGGGGAACAATCACAGGCACAGCGACGTTCTTGAAGGAAAAAAATCAACATATCCGTGTCATAGCCGTACAAGCGCAAAGAAATCATTTGTTGCAAGGTTTGAGGAATTTTGAAGAATCCGCTATGCCAGATCTCTTCCTTCGAAGAAAACATGTAGCTGATGAATGGTACACGGCCACCAACGATGAATCATTTTTGATGGTAAAAGAATTGGCCGAAAAAGAAAAGCTATTTGTCGGACCCTCGACTGGTGCAGTGATGTCCGCAATGGTAAAGATTTCACAAGGAATGAAGAGCGCAGGCTCTATTGTAGGCATATTTGCAGACGACGGTAGGAAATTTAAGACACTTTATCAACAATTGAAATTGTTCGACGAGGGACAGATTGCCAAAATAATGGCCGAGTCAGAGCATCTCCCATCACTCGCTTTTGATGCCGATTAGCCTCAAAGAAAATGCCTTGAAGAGCCAGTAAATGTTATAGTCCTGCTCCTCGAATTTCCACTAACCACTTTTCGACGTCTAACGCCGCCATACATCCAAATCCCCCAGCTGTGATCGCCTGTCGATATCTGTAATCGTGCACGTCACCTGCTGCGAATACCCCATCAACGCTTGTTTTAGTATTCTTTGTTAGAACGATATAACCTCTGTCATCGAGCTCGAGTTGTCCCTTAAATATGGATGTATTTGGTTCATGACCTATCGCAACAAAAAGGCCACCTACTGGTATCTTCCTTTCTTCTCCAGTTCTAAGATTTCTGACAGAGATACTATTGATCTTCTTATTGCCGCTAATATCGGATACCACATGATCCCAGACAAAATCAATCTTTGGGTTCTCAAAGGCTTTTTCTTGAAGAATCTTGCTTGCTCGCAGGAAATCCTTTCTATGTATTATTTTCACTGATTTTCCAAATTTTGTCAGGAAGGTTGCTTCTTCAATTGCAGTATCGCCCCCTCCTACGACTGCAATATCCTCTCCTTTGAAAAAGGGTCCATCACATGTTGCACAGTATGAGATCCCTTTACCCGCGAACTCTTGCTCAGCTCTTAAGCCCAGCTTACGCGGTGATGCCCCAGTACAAATAACAACTGACTCGGAACGAAATTCCTGGCCGTGGGTCTTAATTCCGAAAGGCCTCTTTTTGAAATCGACCTCCACTACTTCATCATCTAAAAGTTTAGCCCCAAATCTTTCTGCCTGTTGGCGCATATTCATCATCAATTCAGGGCCGAAAATTCCATTTGGAAATCCAGGATAATTTTCCACCTCGCTTGTCGTCATCAGCTGCCCTCCGGGCAAAGATCCTGAGATTAGAAGCGTGTTCAATTTAGCTCTAGATGTATATACCCCAGCGGTATAACCTGCTGGTCCGGATCCAATTATTATCACTTCGTAAGTTTCAGGTCTGTGAGATGAGTTGTTTTCGCTTCTGCGAGGATCATTGGACATGGATTTTTAGGATCTAAGGAGTACCCACCTGTTAATAATTCGTTCGGAAGTGTTGCTATATTCGTTGTTAGCAGACGACAATGGATAGCATGCTAACTAAGTTGTAAAGCCAAAAGGTCCTCCTAAATCGTACTGACATGGCAAGTGCTGCCATGACTCATAGTTCTTCAATTGACCGCATTTAATACACGATAAAGGTCATCCGATAATAATAACGAACTTTCCAAAATTTTGACGCGATTAGATTGCCCGACCTTGGTATTGCCACAAAAAATCAAGCAGGACAGAGAAATGAAGGTTAACAGCAATATTCCTCAGAAATAAAAATGGAGATGGTATCTGTTCGCTAGTACACGAAACTATTTGTAGAATTGATCGACTCTATTCTATCTGAATATAGGTTTGAATTTACTTTTTTGCGTTTTTTACTTTAACCTTTGGAAATTCAGATAACCCTTTTAGTTTGTCAGTCACGATTTCTGCGACCTTCTTTCCAGATAGAAGCATAGAACCGAACGTCGGTCCCATTCTAGGCAAACCAAATGTCTCAGTCACACACATACCCGTCGCCACTAGTCCCGGAAATATTTCAGCGGTGTTTTCTACTACCGCATCTTCTCCCCCATCTACCCACATAGGGTCCATCCCTTTCCAATCAACTAGACCTCTTTGCATTAACCTCTTGACTGCAACTGAATCATGTCCAGATGCATCAACTACGATCCTACTTTCTAGCGCAATAGGGTCCACGCACGTAATATTCCTTGGGAGGGCTGAAACCGGCATCCAATTTACAACAACACCACCTACCCGCTTGTTCTTAAGAACCAAATCATCAAACTTTGTAAGTTGCAAAAACCGAACTCCTGCCTCACATGCTCCGGCAATGAGCTTAGAACATGCCTCCGGACCCCAAGTTGCATATAAGCTATCGCTTATCTTCTTGTACCGTACTCCCAATTCTTCCCAAACCATTTGAGCAGGTGCTCTTACCGTAACAGGATTCATCATGTAACCTCCAACCCAGTATCCGCCACCAAGGTAATTGTTTTGTTCAATCACCAATGTTTTTATCCCGTTATTAGCTAACCCCCTGGCAGCCGTCAGGCCAGCTGGACCTCCACCAATCACGATTACATCTGATTGAGAATATTCCTGCAGTGTATCATTAAACATTGAAGTTATTGTTCTTGTGATTTCGCTTTCGCTTACTTCCGAAAATATCCTTGCCATACTAATGAAAGTACTTTGTACATGTAAATATATTATTTACTCCATCATGGATAAAAAAATACAAATTACATATTCGCATGATTAGACCAAAATCAAGCCAAGGCCTCACAGAATCTCTATTGACCTTTGGGCTGCGAACTCGAAACTGGACCAGCTCGAATCTTGGCATCTAGATTCTCCACTAGGTTTAACAAGTCCACTTTGTGTGAATTAAGATATTCAAGACCCCTATCCTTCAACCTTATCTGATACAACCTAAGATCACGGTGATCGTCAAAAAATTGTTCAATCATTGCTGCCCCGTGTTTGCTAGGATTAATTAATAATTCAAAATTATTAGTCGTAGCGTCCAAATCTCCTTTCTCTATTGCCATCTTGGCATCTCCCAGTATTTCACTTATATCTCGTAGCTGCTGGACAGGCGCTGAGATCGTTTTAGTTTTATGTAGAAACCCTGTTCGCTTAGTATTTCCTACTCTTTCTGCGATAGTCTTTGCCAATTCATAATACTCTTCCCTCCTGCCAAATGGATAGTATCCATATCTTTGTTCCCTCCGCACAACCAAGCCCTTCATTGCTAATCTAGTGAGAGCGTAGTCAACTTCTTCCTTGTCCATCGAAGTGATCCAAACTATTTTACCAGGATAATTGTAACCTTGTCGAATAGCTTCAAGAACTACAACTTCAACAATGCGCCTAAATCCTTCCTCAGCCCTCGCGTATTCAAAATCTCGATCACGAACGGCCTTCCTAGCGAAAGAGATATCAATTTCGATAGAACGCTTGAGCGCCTCCAATCCGTCTGCTACGTTTCTGCTAAGAACCAAGTAGCAAGCCAAATTATACCAGGCCATACCGTCGTTTGGATCGTAATCTATTGCATTTTCACAAGCTTGAATTGCTTTTTCATAATTTTTCAGCCTATAGAATGCTAATCCCTTTAGGTTCCAAGCTTCTGCATTGTTGATGTCGATTTCAAGAGCTTTATCGTAGCATGAAATGGCCGTTGTAAACTCGTCCAAATGAAAATGAGCATAACCCTTTTTGATCCATGCGTCAACATAACTGGGGTCTAAACGTAAAGCCAAATCAAAATCTCTAATCGCATCTTCCATTTTGTCGTCAGACATATGTGAAATTCCTTTCTTGTATTGGTCAGTTTTTTGAATTTCTCTAATATCCAGTTGCTCCTCTTCACTAGAGCGAGCAGAGACTTCACTTTGATCCTTATTAGGCGTCCTCCTCCGAAGGAAATTGCCCATTTAACTAAACTACTCCATTCGACGTTAAATACATTTGGAAGAGTCCACTATGGAATACAAGACAGGTCGATTTTTGTTCCGAAAGTAAGAAACGATCAACCATTCAATACACTATTTGTAGGTTGGACGCTGGCACACCACTTGGAGTCAAATAAGCATATAGAGACATTTGTGAGCTAGGTATGGTTGTAAGAAATATCATCAGAGTCGGAACCGCTCCACAAACAATGATTGTCAATATGATTAGCCAAACAGCAGTCATTTTCTCGTACATATTTTCAATATTTATAGATTACATATATAAATTTTAAAACCGTAGGGTGCCAATCAGGATAGTTATAATAGAAATCTGGTGAGTCTGTATTTCTTTTGTATTATTTAGGGCGTTTAATAACAAATTGAATAGAATTATAAATAAGCTTATTAGTTTTTCTCCAAGAGATGAGGCTACTAGAGTATCAAGGGAAAGAGCTATTTAAGGAATTTGGGATCCCGATCCCTAAATCTCGCATGGCTTTTTCGATCGAGGAAGCTCGCTCGCTTCTAAACAATGAACTTGCATTTCCAATAGTTTTAAAATCACAAGTCCCGGTAGGAGGTCGAGGAAAGGCGGGTGCCATCAAGAAATGCAAAAATATGAATGAAGTTGAAAATCAATTTACTGTCCTTCAAAACAAGAAAATTGAAGGAGAGTCACCTAGAGGCCTTCTCCTTGAAGAAGTCATAAACATCTCCAAAGAATTGTATGTGTCTCTATATCTCAACCGTAGTGCCAGGTGTTTTTCTCTGATCGTATCAGCGGCAGGAGGGATAGAGATAGAATCGGCGGAGAATCGATTTATTTTGGATATTACTTCCAAAGATGATATTGAAGATAGTGCCACGAGAATTGCAGGAATGGTAGATATAGGTAGCGAAAATCGTCAGAGATTTGTTGAATTTGTTCAGAAGCTTTATAGATTGCTTTTCGAGAAGGAAGCGGAACTTGTAGAAGTAAATCCAACCGCGCTTTTAATTGACGGCTCGATTGTGGCCTTGGACTCTAAGGTCATTATTGATGATAACGCTTTGTTCCGTCACCCTGAGTTGATCAAGTATGAGGAAGCGAATGAGCTGGAATCTCTTGCTAAAAAAAATGGATTTTCATTTGTGCAGCTTCAGGGAAATATCGCAATAATTGGTAATGGTGCAGGACTGGTGATGTCGACACTTGATATGGTATCTGACGCGGGAGGAAATGCCGGCGCATTCCTAGATTTTGGTGGTAGTGCAACGTCGGAAACAATTTATCAAGCACTTACGGTTATCAGTAGAGTCAAGACAGTTCAAACAATTGTTGTTAATTTATTTGGTGGCATTGTACGTACCGATCTGGTTGCCCAAGGAATCCTAAGGGCTTATTCAAACAACCTAATAGTGGTACCCCTATTCGCCAGAATCTCAGGGGCGGAATCACTTAAGGCTAAGGAGATACTTAACGGCTCAAAGGCTCATTTATTTGATAGGATCGAGGATGCAATCCAAGCTGCTGTGCAGGGAATAAAGTCCCAGGAAGGAAAGGCAATACTATGACCAAACAGACTTATGATTATGACTTGATGAGGGTTCTTGTTGGGAATATTGGAGATTCAGATTACACGAGGCAACCTGTGATAGTGCAAGGCATAACAGGCAGTTTCGGATCTGTTCATACTAAGTTAATGAGAGAGTACGGTACCAATATTGTAGCTGGTGTAACCCCTGGAAAAGGGGGTAAAATGTTCGAAGGCGTTCCTATATATAATAACGTAAGTGAAGCAGTCTCGAATACTAATGCAAAAATATCCGTTGTTTTTGTTCCTGCTCCTCACTTCCTAGACGCTGCAATGGAATCATTGGAAAATGGGATTAAGCTAATTGTAGCGATACCGGAACATGTACCCATGAGAGATTCTATGAGAGTAATTGAATATGCTAAGGAGAGAGGGGCAAGAATCATCGGTCCAAACACGCCAGGGATCATCGTTCCGGGAACGATTAAGATAGGGATAATGCCCGCCGATCCTTTTACCCCTGGTAAAACGATAGTTTTCTCAAGAAGTGGCACCCTTATGTATGAAGTTGCCTTCAATTTGTCAAGGAATGGCTTTGGGCAGAAAATCTGCCTTGGAATAGGTGGCGATCCGATCAATGGTACCAATTTAATTGAAGCAATCGAAATGGTAAGGACTGCTGGTAGTAGTGATCCAATTGTGATTGTGGGAGAAATTGGTGGGGATGCTGAAGAAAAATTTGTAAGCCATCTTGAAGCCAAGGGTATCACAGGTCACATGGTAGCGTATATCGCTGGTAGATCTGCTCCGAAGGAAAAGAAGATGGGTCACGCAGGCGCAATAGTGTATGGAAAGTACGGTTCAGCAGAATCCAAATTTGAGAGCTTTGGTCGATTAGGCATTCCCGTGGCAAAAACTCCCGCTGAGATACCTCTTCTCCTCAAAGGTAAGGCGATTCAATGATATTATTCCACTGTTATTCAGAGTGCAGTCTCACAAGTCCAGTTAAATATACATTCATATTTTTGTTTTGAGATCCAATAATAATTCCGTCTAACTATGGAAACAGAAAAGAGGTTCTGTGATCGCTGCATGGCTAAGTCTGAACATGTTTTGATCGTTGACGAAGATGCAATTGTCACATACAAAAAGAAGAGTGCTTATAGATGCATAAATTGTGGGCACAAGTCATATCGTAGATCCTTTCGTCCTAGCGCTGAGTCGGTGTATTGACTGCCTCTTGCACCCTGATGATCTGGCCAGCTTGGTTACGGGACTTAAAAGAGTCTACATTGGGAGCCGTGATTTTAGTGGTTCTCCCTATGAGATCTTGCCATTAGATTGCTTGAGTGTCGAGGAAAGTGATGACATATTTATTTCAAAGCTCAATGAATTTGCCTCCCATAATCCAATATTCCATGGTCAGAAAGAAATTGACATCCAGAATTGCAGATGCAAGGTCTTCTCTTGTGAAGTAATAGAATATTGGCTAAGTAGCAAGAAATATGATGCCTGTTATCAACCATTTTACCCAACTTGGCTAATTTCTTCATTAATCATTTGCTTAAGGGCCAAGTTATCGGGTTTCAGCGAAATAATAGACATAGGATCAGGAGACGCACGCATTCCCTATTGTGGAGCAGTGGTTGGATTGCGCGGGATAAGCGTTGAATTGGATGCTAATCTGGTAGAACTTCAACGGAGAATAATTTGCTCGACCGGGGTAGAATTCGAGGTAATTAATAGTGATGCCTGCAAGGCTAATTTCGAAGGGATGAATTTATCAAAACCTATGTTCCTGATTTCGGGATTGCCAGAACAGGGAGAAGTTCTTGCCGAGGCAGTGATAAGTAACCTGATTCACCATGAATTTTCGTCTTCAAAATTAGGTTTTGCATTAATGGGCAGTCATACGATGAAACGGTATTCCAGGGATCGTACTCTTTATGGTTGGGGCCGCTTCGTTGCGGAACACAAATTGAGCATATTGGACTGTCTTACATTGCCGACGATGTGGACCAATGAGCAATCCATTGACACCCCATTTGTCTTTTCGATGGTGGAGTAAAAATGCTAATTCGTGAGAGGAATGACAGTGAATCTACTGCCTACGCATTCTTCATGAATTTATAGTGGATCCTCAATTTGCAAGTTAATATTGGAAAGATATCTTCTTTATTTGAAAAACCAAAAGTTCAAGCCCTCTGATGCACCGGCAGTACGATTAGAGGCTAGGACAAGAATCCCAAAGTCTAGCAATATTATCATAAGAGATGTTAGAGTAGCACAGCGATTCATTGAATTTGATGTGAGTGTTTCTGAACAAGAAGTAATAGATCGAATTGTCCTAAATGCTCTTTCAACAATTGCTGAATTCGATAGCTACGAAATAATAAAGGAGGAAGATCTCTCTAAAGAAGAGGCTATCGATAGAGCACGAGTCCTCTTCAATGATGAGAGATTTTGGAAGTGCCACGAAGTGCTTGAGAATGTATGGAAACAATCAGACGGCAAAGAAAAAGGGTTGCTTAATGGAGTCATTTTAGTTGCCGCAGCCTTCGTCCATTTTCAGAAAGGCGAAAACGAAACATGTATTGGTATTTTGAGGAGGGCTCATGATAAAATTAAAACAGGCCAAGGCCAATATTACAGAATTAGATTCGATTTACTCGAGGAAAATGTAAGAAAAATTATAGATACAGGCACAATCATTCCAATGAGGCTATGACCTGAATAATGAAGAGGTCGATAAACATTGTAATCATTCGTGCGAGCCTCTCAAATCTGTAGTGAAAAACGGTATCGGCCTGAGCGTATCAAGGATTTTACGCAATAGATAAAGGGGAGAACCAGTACATGATATAAGAAATGACAGTTGAACTCAAGGTGCATCCATCTTTCTTCAAAGAATTTGCAACTAAAACCTGGGTCTCTCCAAATGATATTATAAAAGAAATGATCGAAAACGCATTTGACGAGGATGCAACCAAGGTATTGATAACTATTGTCAGTGACGGTACCATCGTGATTGAAGATGATGCCGGCATGGATGAAGATGGCATGGATAAATTTCTAGTTCTAGGCTCTCCTCACAAGAAGAATGATTTTATCTCTCCTAGATTGAAAAGAACCAGGACAGGCAGGTATGGCACTGGTCGTTTATCCTTCTTGACGTCCTTCGATAGCATGAAAATGCGAACAAAAAGGGATGGATTTAGAAAATCAATCGTGATTGATTCTACATCACTTGACGAACTGTACAAGGGAAACTCGAGATTGAAAGAGCTTTACGAACCGCTCCTGACCCGCAATGGTACGGAATTGACTTTAAGCAATTCTAAGGTGAACATAGATCCAACTAAATTAGTCAAGGAAATCAGAAAGTTGGCTATTCTTCGCTACCCTCTATTTGAAGTATATTGGAAAAGCGCAAATAGTTTTAGGGAGTGGGATCTTGCTGATGCTCAGATGATCACCCCCCCTGACATTCAAGGTCACAGAATTCCTGTCAATATTGAGTCGCCCCGTATTGTTGGAGAAATTATAATCGCCAAGAGACCCCTATCAGAAGAAGAAAGAGGTATTGGAATCATGATACGAAATCACATAGTTACTCGTACTTCGTTTGATCTTGATTCAAGATTGAGCAGGATAACTGGAATCGTTAGATGTGATTCTCTGACATCTCGTTTTGCAGACAAATCTGCATTAATTGAGGATGATGAGTATCACGCCTTTCGTAGTACAATGAAGCAGTTCGTCAAGGATATCGTAATTCCTAGCTTGTCTGAATACGAGGATGTCTTGATTACTAGAGAGGAATCGAAGATTTACAAAGAAATTGATAAAGCATTAGGACAAGCCTTGTTTGAGAACTTAGAAGGAGAAGAGGAAATTGAAGGATTTCAGTTAGTCGATGTTACAGAAGAGGTCAGAGCTGGCGATAAATTGGAAGTTGCAACAGGCGGAAGAATTTCTACAAGCAATGAAATTGGTTCGCCCAGTCAGATTATCAGTTCGACGAGCCAGAGTCAATATCCTAGTGAAGGTCGAAACGACGTGGAATCTGGCCTAGACACTAACAGTCTTGGCTCGATTTCCGATCGAAGAGAGAAGTCTATGGACGGTGAAGTCGGTACTAAAGGGATAAACGACGACGTAGAACCTGGGTCAGGCACGTTTTCCAAATTTGGCATAAATTATGATTCGCTACTCGAGGCTTCGCCTGACATTGAGGATAAATTACAGCAAACAACTGGAATATCCACTATAAAGAGGTTCAGAAAACCGATCATTAGGAAAACATTCGCCTTGAAAAAAGTGGGATATAAGGTAATTCCTTATGAGGATGAAACCGATTCAAGATACAGCTTTAGAAGCGAGAACGTCGTTTTTGTCAACAAGGCTAATTCAGCATATCAATCAGAGGCCAGAAGAGGCGATGAATTTTTATTGCGACACATAATAAGGATTGTTGCTGAGGCTCTCGCTGAAGCCAAGCATCCTGAAGCAAAAGAGGCATTAGAGCTACAGAATAGGTTAATTGCTGAAGCGATCAGGATACACGACCACTCCGTTGTGAAGAAGCAGTGATACCAAGATAGCTCGAACAAACCCCTTCGATAGAAAGGACTAAATCTAACTACACTCGGATATAATGACGAAATAAATGGCTTTTCAATTTATGCCAGGGGCAACTGCAGTTGGGATATCGTTCGCTAATGGCGTTACCTTAGCTGCTGAAAAACGTGTCTCGTACGGGAACTTCGTTATTAATAAGCAAACAAGGAAAATATTTTCTGTCACAGAGAGTGTCGGAGCTGCATGCGCTGGTATGATAGCAGATATGCAAGTATTGGTCAGACAAGTTGAGGCATTGGCAAAAATTAGAAAGCTTGAAACAAGGCGAAATGTTGCAACAAATTCTGTGGCGAAGTTGATGTCTGTTATAATGTTTGAACGCAGATTTTTCCCACTTCTTACACAAGTTATTGTGGGTGGAGTAGACGCAAAATCGCAGATCTATACATTAGACCCGCTAGGCTCGGTTCTTCCCGATGAGTATGCTGCGGTGGGAACTGGTGCAGAAATGGCATTAGGCGTTCTTGACTCTGAATACAAGTCAAGCATTACGGCTGAACAATCGAAGGATCTTGCGTTAAAGGCTATCAGGTCTTCGATACAGAGAGATTCTGCAAGCGGCGACGGGATAGATTTGCTAGTAATAACCAAGGGTGGACATGCACAAGAATCGCTTAGCTTCGATAAGTAGATCGTACCCGGACACGAGCTTTGTCTACATTTTTCGGTCTTCCCGAAAAGGATTTTTTTGCTGGGCCTCGCACTATTTCTAGTAAATTAGAAAGTTGACTATTACGAAAAGGAAAGTAGGAATGAATCAGCTGACTAATCATAGATGAATAGATTAAAAATAAATCCAATGTTCCTCACGAAATACAAGTAGAAGAGATTTAGAATTACGACCACAGGAACAACAAGAGCTAATCATCTGGCTACCAAACCTTGTCACTAGCGCAGTTTGTAATCGCTGAGTATGTCCTTGTACACGGGATTTTTCTTTCCAATGTACTTTACATACTCACCATAAGTCAAGTCCAAATGACATTTTTCACATCGCACAAAACTGAAGTTATCAGATAGACTCTGCTATGCCTTCACAATCCGGACACTTCACTTTCATACTACTAATGTATTCTCAAAGGCGCGCTAAAAATGTATGGACATAGCCTTCAACACGAAATGAAGCAGATAAGTAGGCTAGACCGCTTTTAGCTGCTTAACAATAGGTTGTCTGGCCTTTCTAAAGACTCTGAAGCCACATATACATTTAATTTCCGGCAACCTAGAGAGCTCTTCAACGGTGACGTGTGTGCCGCAGCGCATACATTCATAGACCACTCCTCCAAGAATTCCTGAATCAGACAATCTTAAACTTCTTTGTAGGCAATGGAAATAAAAGCCTATCTTAATTAAAAATGGTATTGTTGTGACGGAACGGGAATGGATCACCTTTTCTTTCTACCTGATGAGACGATAGATAACACGTCTCGATCCTTCAAGTGATAATTGACTGGGAGCCTCAATCCATCCCTTGCATCCACTGCATAGAGTAGACCTCGAGATAGGTCGCTATGAACAGTATTCGCAAGATCTTCAACAGTTGACCCAGCCTCCATGAGATAAACGTCGGGTAAGACTTGCCCGTTCCTATCCGAGTACTTTGAAGGATTAGCCACTGGATATACAGTGTTCATTCTTAGCAATTTCATAACAGCGACGTTTATTGCAAATTGGACACCCGTTCTCATATATTCCCCAAGAATATCTCTTCGGATAAAATTGAGGGCCCATTTTTGCTTTTCGTTCAATCCACTCTGTTCTAAGATTTCAAACCGTTCGTCACCAGGAAGGTACTTGATCAACCCCCTGTGTTCTGCCCTCCTCAACGTTAGTTCGGCGTCTGCACTCGCAGGCACAATGATTAGATCCTTGTATTCTTCTCTCAGTCTTCTGAAATTATCTGAAGAGGCCGGTAGGTCAACTTTGTTTGCAACTATCAGAGTCGGTTTTGAGAGCTCTCGTAGAGACCAGACGAAATCCTTGGTAATTTCAGAGCTAAAATCATCAATCTTTGTATCAGTCAGATTGTTTGATATAATTGCAGCCTTCACGTGATGTTCCTTTACCCCGATTCCTCTAAAAATTTCAGTAATAGAATTTATCGTATCTACTCCGGAATGGATCGAGCGTGCAATCTTATCACGATTTCCTTCAAACAGCTTTAGATACCACATAACCAATTCCTCTTCAATATCTGCTATATCCGCAATAGGATCTCCGGTGCCCGGTTCGGCGACTCTTCCCGATGCCTCAATACTTCCCGAGACGTCGACTATGTGAAGTAGGGCGTCAGATTGGGCTGCAACAGAGAGGAATTGATTTCCTAAACCTTTTCCTTCCCAAGCACCTTTTATTAATCCAGGGAGGTCGACAATCTCTATTGGAATGAATCTCCAGCCATCTACACAGCGTGAATTACGTGGATTGTCATTGACTCCGAGTTCCTTATGAACACACAATGTAATCGCATTTGCATTCGCGACTGAAGGGACCTTCGTGGTAAACGGATAGTTGGAGATATCTGCAGATGAAAGGGAAGCAGAGTTAAAGAAAGTGGTCTTACCAGTATTGGTCTTACCTATTAGCCCAATTTTTATCATATATAACCGACCTCATTGTTCATATTTATACATCTTCATTGAATCTTGAAGGTCGAAAAGAAATTCACTATGGTCTCTCACTCACAGGGGAGAGTTATCGCACCGTCAGACGCGGACTGGACCAATGATGCATATTTTGCCAAAACTCCTGATAGATATCGATTTGCGATCGGTTTCCAATCCTTGAATCTCGCCTCAATTGTGGCACTATCCACCATAAGGTCAACGGTTCCTTTTTCAATATCTATCTCTATTTGATCGCCAGTCTTAACGATCGCAATAGGTCCACCCTCCATAGCCTCTGGCGAAACATGGCCTATCATAAGGCCTCTTGTCGCTCCTGAGAATCTCCCGTCAGTCACCATCGCAACCTTCTGGCCTAGTCCCTGCCCCACAAGAGCTGCAGTTACCGCCAGCATTTCTCTCATTCCTGGGCCTCCTTTGGGACCTTCATATCTGATGACCACTACATCACCTTCAGTTACTAATCCCTTTGAAACTGCTCCAAATGCTTCCTCTTCTGCATCAAACACCTTCGCTTCTCCACGAAAGCGAGCTGTATCGAGCCCAGCAATTTTAACTACTGCTCCATCTGGTGCCAATGTACCGCTCAAGACCTTAAGCGTTCCCTGCGAATGAAGAGGTGCACTTACCGGGGCAACCAACTGACTGTGATCTGATAAATCGACCTCAACGTGATCCAGATTTTCCTTCATACTCTTACCAGTTACTGTAATCGCTTCGCCATTGAAAAGACCACGTTCGTAAAGCATCTTCATGATCAAGGGTATGCCCCCTATCTCTTCGAGATCAATCATCACATAAGATCCACCTGGCCTCATATTTGCAATATGCGGCGTTCGCTTTCTAATTCTCTCAAAATCTGACAGTGTCAAGTTTATACCTACTTCTCTTGCCAAGGCGACCAGATGCAACACAGCATTAGTAGATCCACCGATAGCATTCGCCATGGCGATTCCATTTTCAAAGGCTTCAAACGTCATGATATCCTTTGGTCGAATGTTATTTTCGATAAGCGCGCCGATTGCTTTTCCTGTTGTATAACACAAAGAGGTTCTTTTCTCGCTTTCTGCTGGTGCAGTAGAGCTGCCTGGCAACGACATGCCAATTGCCTCCCCCACAGATGCCATCGTATTGGCCGTGTACATACCTGCACATGAGCCGGCAGAAGGGCATGCAACATTTTCCAAACTAACGAGCTCCGCCATACTCATCTTACCGGCTTCATAACTACCGACAGCTTCAAAAACATCTTGTATAGTAACTTGTTTGCCGTTCCAGATACCTGGCAATATTGAACCTCCATATACGAATATGGAGGGAACGTTTACGCGAGCCATACCCATCAATGTTCCTGGTAAACTCTTATCACACCCCGATATCCCAACAAGGGCGTCATATTGGTGAGCAATCATCATTACTTCAATAGAATCCGCAATGATCTCTCTACTAACCAACGAAGCTTTCATTCCTTCGTGACCCATCGCGATACCATCCGAAACTGAAATGGCTGTAAATTCTCTAGGCGTACAGCCACTATCTTTTACTCCATTTTTTGCATGCTGTGCCAACCTTCCGAGATGGATATTGCATGGAGTAGCTTCGTTGCAAGTTGAAGATACCGCTACCATCGGTTTTGACAAATCATTGTCCGTCAGGCCCATGGATTTATAATATGACCTTTGTGGTGCTCTTGCACCACCCTCTATAACCTTGCGACTTGGTAAATTCACAAGAATAAGGATTTGCGATACTTATTTTAATATTAGTGATCCGGAAATAGTGATCAAACTACTCCATTGTTGCAGTAATTTTTATTCCATCTAGGCCTTCCACTTTGAATTCAGTTTCACACATTCCACATTCTGCATTTCCATTGAGGAGATCGTTTGCTGAAATCTCCTCATTCAAGTAATCACATTTCGGACAATGAAATGAGAAGACCAAATCAAAAGTTTCTAGCTCTACTGTTTCTACCATAATGTTATGAAGATAATCTCATGATATTTATGAGATATGCTGAGAGGTAAGGGGTATTCTATTTCAAGAAAGAATACCCCCTCAACCCTAAACAATAAATAAACGTAGCCGTCGTCCAATAAGAAGTCAAATAGATGTCTGAGACGAACAAGTATTGTGTCTTCTGTGCGATAATCAGAGGCCAATCCCCTGTAGCGAAAGTCTATGAAGATAACACTTTTCTGGCATTCATGGACAAGTATCCCATCACCTCGGGGCATACCCTTGTGCTCCCCAAGTATCATTATGGTGACCTTTTTCAGATGACCGAGGTCGAGGTTGGAAATTTGTACAGGGTGGTCCATACTATAGCATCGGCCGTGTATAATGCCACTGGCGCACAGGGCCTCAATACTGGACAAAACAACGGCAAAGCGGCAAATCAGATCGTTCCTCATGTCCACGTACATATAATTCCAAGATATGAAAATGATAGTCGAGATGGTAAGTGGCCTTCTAGAAAAGTAACAGGCTATAAGGAGCTTGAGGAATTAGCAGACAAGATAAAGAAAAATTTATGAACTTGGTGCCCAGTTAATCCTTACCCTCCAGTTGATATTCAGTAGCATCACACAGCTTTCAAACTATTTATCGTTCCTATTCTGCTAATCATTTTACGGAGAAGCATTGTGCTACCAAACGCAATTGCTTTAGAGATCCTATATTTGAAATAGCATGAGAAGTCGGCACTCATGAATCATTTTCCGGAAGGATAGGGGTACCGAACCAGGTCAATCACTAAAATATCTCCTCATCCTTTCGTACGCCTCCGAGTCCTGTTCTTATTTCCTTTGAGCATTCTAAACATAGGCTTTCAGAGAACGGGAAATTCTTCATGCAGTTCTTACAAACTGGCCGATTACATACTGGGCAAAATTTGCTTCCAGCCTTCGAATTGCAAATGTAACACAGATTCATGGTTCTTGAAGAACATACAGCATCTATAATCTAAAAGGTTATCGACCTCATTGGGCCTAGCGAGATAGGAGAGGCATCATGCTCAGTTAAGCACAGGGCGGAAGATGAGTCTTGGTCAAAAGTTTGAACCGCCTGTTTGATTGATAGTAGGCCTAAACCTGAGGATTGCTCCCACTTTTCCAAGACTAGAAACTTGAGCCCCTTCCTCAGATTTACCCGAAATTATTTCCAACCCTGCTCCTGTTGAATTGGAGAGTTCTTCCAAATATTCTACAATGTCTCTCTCTTTGGTTTCATGATCAGGGTTCCCACAATTTTTGCATGAACTAGAGAGCAATTCTTGCCTTGCCATCAGTAGACGAGGTCTCTCTACTATTTCGATATCGCGGTTCCCGCATTTCCTGCAATTCGCCTCTACTACTGCAACCGAAATATCGTCAGTAACTATAACAAGTTCCACGATCCCACTTCGCAAGGCCTTGATGACGTCATTTACGCCATAGATCCCCAATCCCTTGTCCGAATAAACTTCCTTCATAAATCTTTTCACAATCTTCTTCTCCTCCATCAACCGATATCCATCCATGACACCTTCATCGTTGACTTTGTCAACCAACTCCCTTACACCCTCTTCACCCGAATACGAAGTATCGAGTACGGCTACAACGTTGCCTTGAAGTCGATAGTCCAAATATTCTTCTTTGAGAAAGGTATCTTTCGTGGGTCCTGGGCCTCCTACGATTAATCCCTTGACTTTATGTTGATCAATCAAAATCCGATGAGCCCTTTCCGCTATTCTCTTGTAATACTCATTTAGCTCGTTATCCCTTAACCGTTCAAATCTTCGTGCTGATTGGCCGCCTTGTCTATGTTTACCTGACACACCTGAAGTTAACGTGTCCTCTACTTGCCACCTATCACCCGATAATACTCCTAGACCTGCTTCTTGGGTATCAATTGTGAGAAGCCCCATTGCCTTATCATCCTTTAACATATCCTTCAAATGATCGGTCCAAAAATGGTCGTCACATCTGTACAGCTGGATCTGTACAGGTTTAGGAGGCATAACCGGAAATATTTCGATTTTCTCAGTCCCTATCCCTTTCCCAGTTGGTAGCGCGCCACAAAATATAATCAAACCATTTTCTGGCGTCTCCTTGAACAACTTCAGTTGCTCTACCGTCCTGCTCAATGCATCTTGAACGTGTGTTCTTGTCAAATCGGACTTAATGTTAGAGGCCGTTCCTGCTTCTGTTCTAAGTTGAGCGATGACATCATAAATTGGTCTTCTAGGAGGGATATAGACGGTAACAAGCTCAGTACCATGTCCAGAAATACCCGACAGCTCATTTATCATTCGTGTAAGTTTATATCTTCTTACTGAATCCCATTTAGTTTCTGAGGTAACGCTCTTAGACATTTAACCAAAACATATCACATCAACATGAATGGAATATAAGGTTATCAAACCGGCACGCTTAGGAGGCTAATCCATTGACATAGATTATAAGAGAACGCTACAAAAGAAAGGCAAGCAATCTATGCTTCCAAACCTGCAGTATATAAAGCAGTTAAGGATAAGACTAGGACTTACCCAAAGAAACCTGGCTGCACATACTGGAATCAGTACTTCAATGATTAATCAGATCGAATCTGGAAGATGTAAACCCAGCTATGAGACAGCCAGGAAAATATTTGAAGTACTCAATTCGCTAGAGGGGCAGTCATCGATTAAGGCGGGAGACATTTGCAGTCGGTCGTTGATGTTTGTTCAGAGAAATGATACTCTTCATGATGCTATTGAATTGATGAGGAAACATTCGATTAGCCAACTCCCTGTTTTTCATGACTCTAAATTGATAGGGGTCGTAAGTGAAGACCTTCTCGCGAGAATAATGATCGAAAAAGAGCAGAAAGACATCAAACGCATGACGGTATCAGCTATAATGGAACCGCCGCCGCCAATAGTAGATATTTCAATACCTGCAAAGGCACTCATACCTCTTGTAAGATTTTCAAAATGTGTTTTGGTAAGTGAGAGAGGCGAGCTTATTGGTGTCATTACCGTGACCGATACTCTTAAAACAGTCGAATAGCCCTTTATTCCGTTTCGGAGACTCGCTCCAGGCCGACGCAGCAGTCAGCAATTTTCAAGCAATCGTCGCACAATGCTACCACTTTAGTAGGGTCCAGGCTTTTGGAACACAAAGCACATGTCCTTATACTTCCTGTATCCTCACAAATCCGGCTTTGAATGTCCAATAAGGAATAGAGGCTACTTCGTCCATATATAGATTCACGAACCATCGCAATATCGCAAAATGAATTACGAGAAATGGTTTAGAACGCTAAATTTACTAGATAAATTCATATGTTTTGAAACATGCTAAGAAACACTAAGGAAATATTTTAATAATGACTCTCGTGAAAGTTGGTGAAGTAGGGGATATCAAGGAAAATGCTGGTAGAGAGGTTAAGGTCGGAGAAACTCGCATAGCTCTCTTCTATGCAAATGGAAGGTATTACGCGATCGAAGCTATATGTCGTCACCAGGATGGCTCCCTTGCCCCCGGAAAGATAGAAGGTGAAGTAGTTGAATGTCCATTGCATTTTTGGCATTACAACATCAAAACTGGGCAGCTGTTGGATTATCTTGATGGTGTTCGATTGACTACATACGAAGTTAAGGTCATTGAAGATCAAATATACCTTGAAATAGCGAATGAATAGTCGCTAGCAAGTTTCACGGATATGAGACTCTATAACACGCTTACAAGAAACGTAGAGCAAATCCCTGGTCAGAATAACGTCATTCGAATGTATCTGTGCGGCGTTACCGTCTATGATAAATCCCACATAGGACACGCTAGGACAATAGTCGCTATTGATTTGCTTAACAGACTTCTAAGGGATTCAGGCTTTAGAGTGAGGTTTGTGCAGAATTTTACAGATGTTGATGACAAGATTATTAAAAGGGCAGAGCAGGAAGCGACGAGTGCTGAAGAAATCGCTCACAAATACATACTCCAATATCAAAAAGACTTTGACAAATTGAATATAGTTCAGGCGGAGAAATATCCGAAGGCCACTGAAAATATTGCTGAAATGACGAGCATGATAGGTAAATTACTAGCAAATGGTAACGCCTACATAACAACCAATGGCATTTATTTTAGAGTGACCTCGTATCCTGAATACGGGAAACTTTCAAGAAAGCCACTTAATGATTTAGTAGCTGGGGCGCGGGTCGAAGTTGACTATACCAAAGAGCATCCATTGGACTTCGCGTTATGGAAATTTACTTCTTCAAGACCCTTTTATCCTAGTCTATGGGGAACAGGAAGGCCTGGATGGCACATAGAATGCTCTGCCATGGTGGAGAAATATCTTGGAAGTACCATAGAAATCCATTGTGGTGGAAATGACCTCATATTTCCGCATCACGAAAATGAGATCGCTCAATCCGAGTCCTATTCAAATCAGTGCTTTGCAAAGCTCTGGCTCCATTGCGGAATGGTAACAATTAACAATGAAAAAATGTCGAAGTCATTAGGGAATATCATAACTGTTGAGAACGCGCTGGCCAAATGGGGTGGAAATGTAATCAGACTATTTTGCTACTCGGTCCATTACTCAAAGCCCCTTGATTATAGGGAAGATGTTTTAGTAGAAATAAGGCGCAGCTGGAATACTATCGAAAATTGCGGTTGGGAGTTGAGGTTTGCAAGTGGAGCTCACAATACTGACAATCTTGAAATAATGAGTGATCTTTCAAGAAAATGTCTTGAGAAATTCAAAATGGCGCTAGAGAATGACTTAAACTCGTCTTTGGCTCTCAAGATTTTCTTGGAATTTGTAACTTATGTTAATAAGATGGCTCTCTCCAATGGGTTAAGTAAAGAACTCGCTACAATAGCTGGCAATACATACTACAAAATAATGGACTTACTGGGTCTAAAATTAGTCGATATTTCAGAGGATGAAGTTAAAGAAGTTAGTGCCATGATTGTTAGAAGAGACAACCTCAGAGCAGAACACAAGTACAGAGAGTCAGATGAAATAAGGACTACACTTCTTGAAAAATATTCAGTTGAATTAACGGATCGTGCAGGAAGATCATTCTGGAAGAAAGTCGAAAAATACAATTCTCGGATCTAATTCGGTATGTGTCAGAGGCAACATCATGCGACTCCGATTTTTTGAATAGAGTCTTGAATAACCTTAACAGGTGCCTAAAGGAAATTGTGCGATTGGAACATTTATTTCTGATATGTTAAGTACGCTAGTTTACGAAATGGCGTGTCGAAAAAGCGAGCAAAGACCTATATTGTAATTGGAATAATATTGGCATTAGCATCTGCTGGGATCTATCTTGCTTCTCTCTCTCACTCACAAGTTAATGAAGAAAAGCAGTTCTTGGAGAATTACTATTCATTAGTTGACGCTACAACTGGTGTAACTGAAAATTATCATAAAGAAATTGAAAAGTGGGAAACAGATCAATATGACGATCGCAAGCTCGTCGAGATTACCAGTGCTTTCCTATCTGAGTATGATCTTTTGGTGGAGAGGGCTTCTTCCTTTAAGCCGCCCACAAGTACCAAGAAGCTCTCGATCTTTACATTAAAAGTTTAAATTCTGAGCGTTCGAGTTATGCTGTGTTTCGGGACTTTGTAGAAACAGGTGACCCAAGGCTTAACGAAACATCGATAGATTTACTATCAAATGCCACCAAATACGAACTTGAATCTTTTAATTTAATAAATACACTAAGATAATTTATTAAGCAATCTGTCTCCCAAAGTCACTATAAATTGACAGATAGGTCTTCTAGATCAAGATTAATATCTGATGGTCAAAAATCGCACGAATGGGCAAAGTCAAGGATGAGGATTATCGATCGCATAACTAAGGACTTTTCTGCATCTAGAGCGTTACCGTTAGAAGGAATAAAACTAGGAATATGTCTCCATATTACAAAAGAGACCTCCGTGCTGGTCATGGCCCTAAAGGTACTGGGAGCAGAAATGGCATTATGCTCCGCAAATCCGTTGTCAATTCAGAATGATATTGCTTGCTTTCTTAAAGATCAAAAGATACGGGTCTTCGCAACTAGATGCGAATCCTATGAGCAGTATCAGGACAATATGTTGAAGGTGATAAAGTTTAAGCCTGAAATTGTTACTGATGATGGGGCCGAACTCCACTTAATGGTACACCGGTCTTCAGATAGTAATATTGTCGCTGGAACAGAAGAAACTACCAGTGGTGTGACAAGACTCAAAGAATTGGAATTTGGGAGGCAACTTAAGTACCCAATAATAGCCATAAATAATGCACGAACCAAATATTTATTCGACAATCGCTACGGTACAGGGCAGAGCACTGTCGATGGACTACTAAGAACCACGTCGGTCTTCCTTCCTGGCAAACATGCTATTGTGTGCGGCTATGGATGGGTGGGGAAAGGGGTTGCTTCCAGGCTGCGTGGAATGGGAGCAATCGTTACAGTGACGGAAATCGATCCAATCAAGGCTCTAGAAGCGCATATGGAAGGTTACGAAGTACATCCACTGGCATCTGCATGCAAGTACGGCGACATCTTCATCACTTGTACAGGAAGCTACAAAATTATTAGGAAGGAACATATTGACAGAATGAAGGATGGAGTAATCCTTTGTAACGCAGGACATTTTGATTTTGAAATAGATATTGGCTACATGAAATCCCAGGATCAGAAACCAAAGGAGATTAGAACTAACATTCAGCAGTATACGGTTAATGGCAAGTGTGTCTATTTGCTCGCCTCAGGTCGTGTGATCAATCTAGTAGGTGCCGAAGGACATCCGCCTGAAGTCATGGCATTATCGTTTGCGAACCAGCTGATGTCCATAATTTATTTGGCAAAAAAAATGGGCTCACTAGAGTCTCGGGTGTATGACGTTCCGGAGCGCATCGATCGTAGGATCTCAGAGTACGCGTTGAACGCTTTTGGCATCAATGTGGAGCAAATTTAAGATAAGTAATTTTAAGGGCTAATTTAATAGCCTCTTGTCAAGGATAAGTTTAAAATCCAGACCCAAATCACGTTTGAATACTGGTTACAAAAAAGCTCATGAAAAGTCTGATAATCACGAGCGCATTACCGTATGCGAATGGAGAAATACATCTAGGCCACATAGCGTCGACTTATTTGCCGGCTGATATATTTACACGATATTGGAGGCACTTGGAAAGGAAGGTGTATCATTTCTGTGCTACTGATGACTTTGGTACTCCTATCCTAATAAATGCCGAGAAAGAGTCAGTTACACCACAACAATATGTAAAATCCTGGAGAGATAATGATCTGAAAGACTTTCGATCTTTGAATATCTCCTTTGACTACTTTTCCCAAACCAGCTCGGAAGAAAACATTCAGCTAACGCAAGAGATTTTCAATAAACTTTGTACGAATGGGCATATTTACGAGAAGGACATTGTTCAATTTTTTTGTGAGTTTGATAAGAAGTTTCTGCCTGATAGATACGTAGTGGGAAAATGCCCTTTTTGCCTATCTGAAAATCAATATTCAGATCTATGTGAAAATTGTGGTAGAGTTCCTGACAAGATTTTGGAACCAAGATGTAGAATCTGTGGTAAAGTCCCAGTTAAAAAAACAAGTACTCATTATTTTTTTAGACTTTCAACTTTCTCAGGACAGTTAAGAGATTGGCTGACTTCGAACCATAACCTCCAATCCGACGTTACAAGCTATGTTTTGAAATGGATTGATGAGGGATTAATTGACTGGGACATAACTAGAGACTTGTCTTGGGGAGTGCCGATCCCAAAGAAGGAAGCCAGAGGTCAAGTTTTCTATGGTTGGTTTGATAACCACATCTGCTATATCTCTACTTTTCTCTCATTCTTTAAGGAATCAGGAAATAGTAATGGGAAGGAATTATGGAATAATTCGGAGATTTATCATTTCATTGGAAAGGATATTGTGTACCATCATTATCTTTTCCTACCCGCCATACGAATGGGAATTGAATATGAGTACAAACTTCCTGATTATATCCCTACTAGAGGTCATCTAATGCTCAACAACCGAAAAATATCAAAGAGTAGAGGTTGGTATATAGGACTGAGGGATTTCTTGCAATTATTTCCGTCTGACTATGTAAGGTTTTATCTCGCCCGAGTAACTCCCTATTCTCAAACAGATATAAACTTCGATTGGGACGTATTCATTGAGCGGATAAATAATGAACTCATCGCGAACGTTGGAAATTTTATCCATCGAACCCTGTCCTTTATCAAGACAACATTTGATGGTTTTGTTCCAGATCCATCTGCTTACGATGATGTTGATCTCGCAATTGCAAATAGAATCTCAGAGATAGCTGAGCTCGTTGGTACTGCTATCTCAAATAACGAGATCGAAAAGGCGATGAGAGAGATACTCGATTTCAGTTCTAATCTAAACAAGTATTTTCAGAGAAAGAAACCTTGGGAGGACAGACAAACGGCTCAAAACGCGCTCTACATTTCTGCAAATGCTGTAAAATCGCTGGCTATATTGTTGGACCCCTTTATCCCAGATTCTGCAGTAAGGATTTGGGATCAACTCGGTCTTACTAGGAACGTGCACGACCAGAAATGGAGCAGTGCATCACAAATGGATATGAAGGCAGGTCACAAGATCGGAGAAATTCAACCATTGTTCCAAAAGATTGAAAAGAGTAAACTAGATCTCGACAAATGGAAGGTGGGGGATTAGAGTTCGCCGACAAAACAAATCGTGGGCTAATGATAGGAAGATATCAGCCTTTCCACTTGGGTCATCTAAGTCTTGCCGAACAAATACTTTCTGAATGTGAAGAATTGGTTGTAGCAATTGGAAGTCCAGAAGCTAATTTTTCTTTTAACGACCCCTTTACTGCAGGAGAGAGAATTACTATGGTGCACGAGAGCCTTAAAAAAAGTGGGTTGAGGATGTCTAACTGCTACGTACTTCCTGTACCGAATAGCAATAATAACTACACTTGGTTTGAGAATATTAGGTCCATTATTCCGAAAGTCAAGACGGTGTATTCAGGCAATCAGTTTGTTCAACTTCTCTTGCCGAAGGATGTGAAAGTCAAATCGCCCACTTTTGTAAGGTACAAGATATTCAATGGAACTCGAATAAGAAATCTAATTGTTCGAAATGGCAATTGGCAAGACCTCGTTCCAACGCCTGTAACATTGTTTATAAACGAAGTTGATGGAGTTTCTCGCTTAAAGAAATTGAAAAAGTCCCAATTAGAACAGGAACGTGTATTGGCTACCACAACCGGTTTAAAGATAGACAATTAAATGGAAGTTGACAACCAGTCCAATGCTTCAGTGACCTATGATGTATGAAAGGTGCAAGGCAATGCCCCATCTGTGTCAAATGCGGATCAAAAAAGTTCAAAATCCTTGGCAAACAAGAGGGGTTGATTGTTCTGGAATGTAGAGCCTGTGCTTGGATTGTTACCCTGAGCTAATATATCTCCCTTTCAGCTTTCTGGAGGAGCTTGGCATATCTCCATGAGCACCCCGTTGACTGACTTGGGGTGAATGAAGGTTATTTTTCTGCCATAAGAACCACTGCGAATCCCACCTAAGATTTTCGCACCATTAGAGGAGGCACGCTCAACATCCTTTTCAATATCATCAGCCGTTATGGCTAGATGGTGAATCCCTTCACCTTTCTCTATCAGGAATTTTGAGATGGGGCTGTTATCGTCAAGAGGCTGCAGCAGCTCAATCCTTGTATCTTCGAGCTTCAAAATGGCGACCTTAACCTTTTCTGCCGGTACATCTTCCAAATCTATATGGTTAATATTAAGAACATTCCTAAAGTTCTCCAGAGCTGGTTCAAGATCTTTTACTACAATAGCGATGTGATCAATTCGCAACAGTATCTACCTCTTGAAGATTTTGTCTCTTATTAATTTGTATATCCAGGAAAGTTTGCTCACATCTTATCAAGGGTCAAGAATCAAGTGGTCATCATTTGCTCGTCTTCAATGAAGCATTCTAAAGAGTGAGGACGTACAATATTGTTCATCTTGTAGACCAACGATCCTCTAAAGGTAGGAGGGCCTCGATGTTCCAGAACTTAGATTTACACATTCCACAAACTCGTTAAACATCTAAACATAAGGGAAATGTCGCTGTGGAGCTGAAATTTTTAACTTGAATCCCTAAAATGATATCTTTGGAAGATAGGCTCCAAACACCTCCTTAAAAACAGCGCTAATTTCACCAAGTGTGGCCCGGGTTTTAACAGATTCAATGATAAAGGGCATCAAGTTTACACCATCATTTTCTGCAGCCTTTTGGAGTTCTGAGAGGACCGAGTCTACTTTTATTTGGTCCCTAGATGCCTTAAATTCCTTCAACCGTAACAACTGCTTTTTCTCTGCTTCAGGATTGATCAAGTTGAGTTGAGGTTCCCGGTCTTTTAATTCCTGAAATTTATTTACACCAACAATGATTCGCTCATTTTGGTCAATCTCTTTCTTTAACCTGTAAGCGTTTTTCCTAATCTCTTCTTGAAAGTATCCTTTCTCCACGGCAGCAAGGGCGCCGCCCATTGACTCAATCCTCTTTAAATAAACTTGAACCTCGTCCTCGATCTTGGCGGTAAGTTCCTCAACATAATACGATCCACCTAAAGGGTCGACAGTCTTGGTAATTCCGGTTTCATTGGCAATTATCTGCTGAGTTCTTAGTGCTACCTTCACTGATTCCTCAGTTGGGAGGGCCAATGCTTCGTCACGCGAATTGGTATGCAATGACTGACATCCTCCCAATACTGCTGCAAGAGCCTGCAAAGAGACCCGTACTATGTTATTGTCTACTTGTTGAGCTGTAAGCGACTCACCGCTAGTTTGTACATGGAATCTTAAATGGCATGACTTTGGATCTTTTGCTCCAAACTTTTCCTTCATTAGTTTTGAGTAAATTCCGCGAGCAGCCCTAAATTTTGAAATCTCTTCAAAGAACTCCATTGTACAGCAGAAGAAAAATGAAAGCCTAGGGGCAAATGAGTCAACATCCAGTCCCCGTTTCCGACATGTATCTATATACTCAATTGCGTTTGCGAATGTAAAGGCAAGCTCTTGTATGGCGTTTGACCCGGCTTCTCTCATATGGTAACCTGAGATGCTGATTGGATACCACTGAGGTACTTTCTTTGAAGTATATTCAATCATATCACCGATCAGCCTAAGTGACGGTCTGGGTGGATAGATGTATGTATTGCGTGATATGTACTCCTTCAGAATATCGTTTTGAGTAGTACCCCTGAGTTTGTCAGGTGAAACGCCCTGTTTCTCAGCTACAACAATGTACAGAGATAGCAGAGTCGAGGCAGTTGAATTGATGGTCATTGATGTGCTAACTCTGTCCAGGGGTATGGAGTCGAAACAAGTCATCATATCATTCAACGAGCTGATGGCAACTCCCGTCCTGCCCACTTCTCCTTCAGACTGTGAATTATCAGAATCGCGGCCGGTTTGAGTGGGCAAATCGAATGCAAGGGAAAGACCTGTCTGCCCATGTTCCAGCAAGAATTTGAATCTATTATTTGTCTCCTCCGCACTACCAAAGCCACTATACATTCTCATGGTCCAAAGCCTACCACGGTACATTTCAGGGTAGATTCCACGGGTGTACGGAAACTCTCCAGGAGATCCAAGGTTGTTAACAATATTCGCTGGAACGTCAGAATTAGAATAAATCTTCTTTACCTCTATACCAGAGTCAGTCTTAAATGGTTTTGATTCTGCCATGTTCCTCTACTCACTACCTCATGATCGTAGCGGATATTCGTTCAGCAGCCAGGTATGGGTCGATTTTCTTTTCGATCACCATAGATACATAATTCTCAAATTCCAGGTTGTCTTTAAGAAACGACTTAGCCTTCTGTTCCACCGCTCGGAATATCATTTCTTGTAGTTCGTTTTTCAACATACTTTTCCTCTTCTCTGTTATGCTCGCTTTGTTACTTATTAATTTCTCATCAATAAGCGAGGCCAGGTCCTTAACCCCTTCTCCTGTTCGCGCAGACACTTTCAAAACTGAAGGTCTCTTCTCAGTTCCGCCTACAAATTCCAGGATGGAATTGAATAAATTGCCAGAGCCATCTAGGTCGCCCTTGTTGATTGCATAAATTTCCCCTATTTCGTTAAGGCCAGCCTTAATCGATTGGACGTTGTCTCCGGTCTGAGGGGTCAACACAACGATTGTAATGTCTACGATCCTAGAAATTTCAACTTCTAACTGGCCAGCTCCAACACTTTCAACTAAGATTAGATCGAATCCGGCAACATCTAGAATTCGAATAACATTCCTAAGTGAATTGGAAACGCCACCCACAGCACCTCTAGAGGCCAAACTCCTCATGAACACATTATGGTCATCCATGGTTACTTGCATCCTAACCCGGTCCCCTAGGATTGCCCCTCCAGTTATTGGGCTGGTAGGATCTACTGCAAGGATAGCTATCCGATAACCCATAGTTTGAAAATTGTGAACCAATGCTCCTATAAGAGAACTCTTCCCTGCACCTGCAGGACCTGTAAAACCTATCGATCTGGATTTACCCGTCAAGGAAAAAATCTCGCGGACGATGTCCTGAGAATCAGGGTCATTGTTATCAACCATAGAAATTGCCCGAGCCAGAGACCTACGATCTCCTTCGAGCAGTTTTTTAACTATCTGAAGCATGACTCAGGTATTACAAATTCGGTATAAATTCATTGGTAACGAACGGAATAGATATATCAACTCCATCTTTCAATCCTAACTCTCGTATTTGGCTCCCAGTAGAATAGCAGGCTTGACGACAACGACGACAACGACAAGAAAAATACCGACAAAAACAATAGACGCAAATTAGATATACTTCTCGCCATCTTTATGAAGTAAGCAGATTGATATGCTAGAGGAGACTGAACAGCACAAGGGACCAATTAGAATCCTTGTTTCCAAGTTGGGACTAGACGGGCACGATAGGGGTGCGCTTGTAATCTGCAGGGCGCTACGAGATGCGGGGATGGAAGTTATTTATTCTGGCCTATTTTGCACGCCTGACCAAGTAGCGAAGATCGCGATCGAAGAAGACGTTGATGTAATTGCAATGAGCTTGTTAAACGGCGCTCACTCAGTCTTATTTCCTAAAGTAGCGAAATTAGTGAGAGAGAAAGGCGGAAATAATATCTTGTTGATAGGAGGAGGCATCATACCTGAGGCAGACAAAAAGGTCCTCGAAAAGGAGGGCGTAATGGGCAACTTCGGACCTGGAACCCCATTACCAACTATAATTGATTACATAGCCAACAATGTCAAACCTCGAAATTAATTTGAGGTTTGCAGGCGAACGCGATATCCTGATCTTGTCTTCTTTCTTTAATCTGTTCGTTCTTCGACAGGCCACATCATCTTTCTCATCTCAACACCTACACGTTCTATTTCGTGGCTCTGAATCTTTTTCATAAAAGTCTCAAACGAGTTCTTACCATCTTTCTCATAAACACTCACCCATTCATCTGCGAACGAACCTGATTGGATCTCACCGAGGACCCTTCTCATTTTTTCCTTGCTCTCTGTATCGATAACTGTGGGTCCTCTCGTCAGACCTCCATATCGAGCCGTTTCGCTAACTCTATTGTACATGCCTGTTAACCCGTACCTGTGGATTAAATCAACTATCAACTTAAGCTCATGCAAGCATTCGAAATAAGCCACCTCTGGCTGATATCCAGCTTCCACCAAGGTCTCAAATGCATTCATAATGAGGCTATGGGTGCCACCGCATAGGTCCACCTGTTCGCCAAACCAGTCTGTCTCAACTTCTTCCTTAAACGTTGTTTTTATTAATCCCGGTCTGGAACTGCCGATTGCCTTCGCAAGACCAAGAACCCTCCCCCAGGCCCTAGTAGAATAATCACGTTCGACTGCTACTAATGATGGGGTTCCGAATCCTTGCAAAAACAACTCTCGTACCATCTGTCCTGGTCCTTTTGGAGCCACCATTATCACATCGATATTGCTAGGCGGTTCAATCCACTTCCAATGTATCGCCGCGCCGTGGGAAAAGCTTAATGCAGCTCCTTCCAAAAGATTGGGTCCTATCTCTGTTTTGTACAGAGTACTCTGTTCCATATCCGGAACTAGCACATGAACGATGTTCGCCGCTTTAGTGGCTTCGGCTGGACTCAGAACCTTGTGGCCCTCTTTAGTAGCGAGATCCCAACTCTTCCCACCTTGTCGTAGCCCCACAAAGACATCTAATCCACTATCCTTCATATTATTGGCCTGTGCACGACCTTGAATGCCGTAGCCAATCACAGCTATTCTGTCCTGCTTGATATCATCGAAGTTGATATCGTTGTCATGCCATCGTTGAGCTTTCATCTAATGCCTATCAGTTTCTAGACTATATATATCTCAAGTGAGCCAATATTCCTGTATTACCGGATTAACGAAATGCTCCTAACACATGATGCTATCTCCTGGCTTTCGAGGCTTTTCTCGCTCTAAGGTAATCGACATAATAAAAAAGATAGGTCCGCTCATTAATCTTCAATGTCCAAGGAAGAAATGACTCACCCGTAATGTATTTGCTCCCTATTCTAAAGCCTGACCTTTGCAATAATTGTCTGAACGACTGAGGATTTACTCTGTTAACCTAGCTGTGTTCTATTGTAATCATAGGGTGAGGAGAAGGCAACTTCCCCATCTTCCTTTAACAACCTGTGGATGCTGTCCAACAACTGTTCAGCGTCCATGAACTCTATTATATTCAATGCAATCACCAGGTCAAATTTATTGGGAAGAAATGGAGGCATTATGCAATCTGCGACCACGAAATCCAAATTACCCTGTCTTAGTGATGTCATACGCCTTCTTGCTTCGCTAATAAAAGAAAACGAAAGATCTACTCCAATTACAAATGCGAATTTCTTGGCGAGTAGAAAAGCCGCATATCCTGATGAGCAGCCCAAGTCCAGCGCCGCCCCATCTAAATTTGTCAAGGTGCTATGGACTACCTTATTGTAGAGATCGTTAGGATACAACTTGTGTTTCAGTAATGAGAGAAATCTGTCGTTACTATCAAAGTCAAACTGAGCCCAATTATAAGACTCATATAACGGCCCGTCGACTTCATAGAGATTATTCCCTTGAGATTTGTTTAATTCGGTGAGAGTTGAACTCATCCCTTTCAGATATTCTTTCATTGCCGAGGTCTTACTCGACAGAATCCATTTTCCAAGTAAAAATGGCCTGGAGGATATATATTCTGCGACATCCTCCAAAAGCAAAGCAACGCCGTCGATCACAGGGTACAATTGATTGCATTCTTCACACTTGAGAAAACCCTCTAAACATTCGTTTCCGTTCTTTGAATCGAGCAAATCAATGGATAAATTTCTACTGCGCCCATAGTGTTTTACGCATGCCAAATGTCGAGTTAATTGTATTTTCATTCGTACTTACCCAAAAATGTCATCTGACTTCTGAGCACTCGCTCAATAATAGTATTTTCAGGGTGCTGCTATATTTGCAGTGTACTTCTATCACGGTATCATGATTCCGGGACACTAAGAGGATAGTAGCACGACAAACCTTATTGAGATCATTTCGGTTTCATTTTCAATTCTATTTCTTGATGTCCAGTGTCTTGAGATATTCTATTGCCCTATAAAATTTGACATAAGATTTGTCGGTATCCGTTAATCTATTTATACGAGTTTTAATATCCTCAACGGCTTTTCTAGTCAGCTCTTTCGTCCTTGCCAGAGACTAAATCCTGTATGTTTTCTGCCTCTGCAAGAAAGTTAGTGATATACGTCTTGTTGAAGGGGTTTTCTCGTAATAGCGATGACACGAGCTCCGGAGAATCGTTTAGGATACTTTCAGTAATCATGA
The DNA here is from genome assembly GCA_963841565.1 of uncultured Nitrososphaerales archaeon. Lineage (GTDB taxonomy): Archaea > Thermoproteota > Nitrososphaeria > Nitrososphaerales > Nitrososphaeraceae > TH5896. The sequence continues at coordinate 70,570 of CAWJCY010000003.1, read as the reverse complement.
TCTGCATTCCAAAGCTCGTTCCGGCAATCTTTTTCATAGTTTTTAGATCGAGTTTGGAAAGCATTGAACCTAATACTAGATTAATGTAATAGGTGAGCCCAATGACCACTGCCATGTACTTGTCATGGAGATCTGGGTTTCTAATCACTTCTATTTCCGATCGTGGGAAAATAGAACTGAGGAGAGCTAATTCTTTGGCCCGATTCCTGACTGGGATAAGCAAGTTCTTGATAATTCTCGACCTTTTAGTAGCTGGACCAAACATTGGATGAATACATAGGCATGTAATGTCCTTTCTGGCAGCTCGCAATACACTGAATATTTGCTTCTTAATGGATGAAATCTCCGATAGTGTGGCTCCCTCTTTCATGTAAGTAAGACATTCTTGAACGACTGAGACGATGCTATCAATAGGAACACAGACTATAACCAAATCGGCCTCTTTCACACAATCATTAATAGTCTCGCAACGATCAACGTACTGTAGGTTTCTAAATACAAGTCTTTTTTTGTCATAAACAGACACCCTCACATTGTTTGATCGTGCAAAGTAATAGGTAAACCATCTTCCCATCCTGCCTGCTCCTCCTATGACCGCGACTCTCCTCATAGGAAAGGAGCTAATCATATCTTCATCGAAAGACAAGTCTCTAAATCGTCCATTGCTTTTTCGATTTTGTCTGCAGGTTGAGTTGCGGAAATTCTAATAAACTTGCTATAACTGCTACCAAAAGCGCTCCCAGGTGCGACTGCAACACCCCTTTCTAGCAATAGGTTGACCAAGGTATTATCGTCTAGTGTTATAGTATTAATCCTTGGATACAAGTACATGGAACCATCAGGAATAGTGAAACTCAGATCCATCTGTTTTAGCCTTTCAACTAAGGTAGAAAGCCTGATTCTAGTCTCTTCGACGTTAGTCGCGTACTCGTTTTCGAGTGCATTCAGTGCACAATATTGAAGTGGCTCAGCTACGCTTGTCATAGCAAATGCTAGCAGTTTCGCAATGTGTTTGATAATTAGAGCGCTAGATAAAACGTAACCGAGCCGAAAACCGGTCATTGCATAGGTTTTGGAAAACGATTCAATAACAATTGACCTTTCATAACTGTATTCAGAAATACTTTTGAATTTTTTGATGCAATATTTTGAATATACCTCATCACTTAAAATGTAGAGGTCATGATCTTTCGCTAAAGAAATGATCCTTTCAATGGTATCTGTATCCAATATCTTCCCAGTAGGATTGTTCGGATAATTTAGAACGATCATCTTCGTAGCATCATTTATTGCATCATCTATCTTGTCAATGTCAGGGGACCATTGATTTTCGAGGGTTGTTTTGATAGTTTTGACCTTGACTGAATTTAATGCTGCGCAGTCTGAATATGCTGGCCAAGAAGGCTCTATAACCACAATCTCCTCCCCAGGCTTGAGCAATGAAGCAATGGATGCATATACTCCGAACCTTCCACCTGGCGTCACCATTACCGTTTCCTTTGTAAAGCCATGAATAAGGGCTAGCTTCTCCCGTAACTTTTCAATCCCTCGGGCATCAGTATAGTGATAACAGCCGGAGTTTATCGCATTTGCAAACGCGTCTTTAATGCTTGGTGGAGGTCCGAAATCGGGCTCGCCAATTTCCAAGTGTATCATCGGTCTTCCAGATGCTTCAATTTGTCTGGCTCTCATTAGAACGTCCATATGTGAAGTTGCATGCTCAACTGTTTTCTGTTTTCTTTGAAGACCGACTGACTCAATAAGCAATAGATTGAGTAATCTAGAGGAATATGAAGGGTCCAAACCAATTTGGTGAGCGAGACTTAATATCGATTTCCTTATTTCGCTTTCAACCTGATCGTCTGTTACATCCATTCCAAGCTTGGTCTTGATGTCCCCAATTTTCTGCGCTAATTCCATTCTATGCTTAATCTTTTGAAATATCTCACCCGTCACAGCTTGAATTTCAGAACGGAGGACTCGTAGCTCCTTATTTTCCGCTACCCCTTCACTATCAGTTATCGCGCTTCACTCCCAGATGTGACGATGAAATGAGCCCATGCCTAATTGCGTGATCCGCAAGGACTAAGGAGACTATAGCCTCCACAACTGGTGGCGCTCTGGGGACCACGCATGGATCGTGTCTTCCCGGAACTTTCAATTTAGTTTGCGTTCTACTAGACAGATCCAGAGTTTCTTGTGTTTGTGCGATTGATGAAGGGGGTTTAAATCCAATTCTTATAACTAAGGGCATTCCCGTAGAGAGTCCGCCGAGGATGCCTCCAGAATTATTGGTTCTGGTCACTACTGTTCCTTTCTCTAAAACATAGGTATCGTTATTCTTTGAACCTGGAATTGTGCAGCCATAAAAACCAGAGCCGAATTCAACTGCTTTCACCGAAGGGATCCCGAATAGAGCCCTACTAATATCAGATTCCAGCGAACTAAAGAGAGGTTCACCCAATCCAACCGGAAGGCGATTGGTAACACATTCGATGATACCTCCAATCGAATCGCCTCTCTTCTTGGCGGCTAAAATTGCTTCCTTCATTTTTCCCGCTGCTTCAGTATCAGGACATCTTACCTCGTTCCCATAACGGTACTTTAATGCAGACGTAAAATCGATACGTCTGGCCCTTATTTTACCAATTGCAACAGCATAGGCGACAATATCGACTCCAAGAGCAACTCTTAATAGACGTTCTGCGACAGCCCCGGCCATCACAAAAGTGGCGGTTAGGCGTCCAGAAAAGCGACCCCCACCACGATAATCTGCATATCCCCCATATTTTACGGAAGCAGGATAATCTGAATGACCCGGCCTGGGGATCGTCCTAATCTGCTCGTAGGGTCGCGAGTCTTGGTCTTTGTTCCATATAAGCATACAGATTGGTCCACCGTTAGTTCGACCTTGAAAAACCCCAGACAGGATCTCTACTTTATCATCTTCTTTTCGCTGCGTACTTACTACTGACTGTCCAGGCTTTCGCAGATCCAGTTTTTTCTGGATAATAGATTCTTCCAGAGGAAGCCCTGCAGGACAGCCATCTACTACTGTCCCAACACAACGGCCATGACTTTCTCCGAAATTCAAAGCCATGAACCGTTCTCCTATTAGATTGCCAAGCATGACTAGATTCAGCTCCATTCAATACTCACATGTGTTTAATGTATGTTGGGGCGACTAGTTTGACAAAAGAGGATCAGAAATTATACTGAAAGATGGATCCTCTATTAATTTTGGTCTGAACATACTGATATATTCAGCTCCCAACCTTGTGAGGTCCTCTAGAAAGCTTGGGTAGGATACATCTACTGACTCGGCGCCATTCAATGTAGAATGATTGGTCAGAAGAGATGCAATGGATAGCGCCATGAATAAACGGTGATCGTCAAATGACTCCAATGAAGCGTTTTTGATGACTGCTGGAGGTTGTATTGAAATCGAGTCATAGGTCTCAGATACCGTTGCGCCTAGCTTTCTTAGTTCGGCTGTGATGTTCCTGACTCTATCCGTCTCCTTGAATCTAGCATGAGAGATTCCACCTATCACAACAGGGCTTTTTGCCTTAAGTGCTAAAATAGAGACGACTGGCAAAAGATCCGGACTGTCTTTCAAATCAAATTCCCCTCCTTCCAACCTCTCTGATCCTTCAACAAACAACTCGCCCTTGATGGTGTCCACGATGATTTTGCCGTTCATTTGTTCGACAATACTGAAGATCTTAGAATCTCCTTGAGGTAAGTCAAAGTTTAATCCCGACAGTTGAATTTTATCCTTACCCACCAAGATTCCTGCTGCCACCATCATTGAGGCTGACGAAAGATCAGATGGGACGTGGAATATCACAGGAGAGTAGGTACCACTTTTTACATTAAAATTTCTCAGGTCATTATCCCGTTCAATATTGATCCCGAATTTTTCCATTGTGGCTATAGTTGACAAGATATAGGGACGGGAGACTTGGTCTCCCTCAACTCCTATCGACACATCATTACTGGCTCGAACTGCTGCAATAAGTAAGGATGACAAGAATTGACTAGAAATGGAACCATTTATGGTTACATTTCCTCCTTTCAGCCCGCCTCCCTTTACAACAATAGGGGCGGTACCATCTAATTTTGTAGAGAAGCAATCAACACCTAAATTCCCAAGCGAGCTAAGGAGAGGACCCATGGGACGTGTTCTTAGACTGATATCTCCAGTTAATACACTATACCCTGATTCAATCAGAGAACAAACCGATATAGCAATTCGAATTGTAGTTCCTGAATTTCCTGCATCAATGACATCATCTGGTGCTTTCAACTGTGTTCCTATAATTCGTAACGAAGATCCTTCATGAACGATTTGAGGTCCTAAAGCTCTACAAGCATTTATTGTTGAAAGAGTGTCTCTTGAGATTAATGGATCAAGGATCCTGGACTCGCCGTCTGAAAGAGACGCTAGAAATACGGCCCTATGTGTGTAGCTCTTGCTTGATGGGCACCTCGCTGTTCCGCTCAGTTGCGATCTTTGGATAGATATCTTAACCATCGAAGTCTTCTACTGTTGCCTTTTGATTGTTAACCTTTGATATTAATACCTGGCCCTCGAAACTTGACATTGATGACACCAAACTCTTGAGGTGCTTTGAATCAGCAATTGCCACTACTGAAGGTCCATTGCCTGAGATCCCCGCAGAGAGGGCATGTTCCTTGATCGCTGATATGACGGGAGTATAATCGCTACCCAACAGTGCTCCGACCGCCATTCCATTAAGCTTCATTGCGTTCCAATAGTCGTGGTCAGATGCCATCTTAAATGCTACATCAAATATTTCCGGAGCTAGGTAAAGGTTGAACAAATTCCCTCTTGTTACACGAGCTGGGAGTAAAATAATCGCAGAAAGGTTCTCCGAAGCAGGTTCCCTTCTTATGATCTTTCTTGAAAAATTGTCTGTAACTACAAATCCCCCAAAATAACAGGCAGCTGAATCGTCGAAGGCCCCTGTCAACGAAACGCCAGCGTCAATTGACGCATCAGCAGATTGATTGAGCACTTTTACATCATCGATCTCTTCACCAAGGACCCTCTGAATTGCTAGTGCAACCGCACTGGATACTGCGCTAGAGCTCTTCAATCCAAATCCAACAGGAATTTCTGATTTGATCCCGATTCGGACTAAATGATCTAAGAGTACTGTCTTTGGTAACGTTTTCCTAATGAGTATGTTGAGCAGCTTCTCGCCTTGCTTTGACTGCAAATAAACACCCTTTCCCGGAGAGAGAGTCAAATCTGCAATCACTTTAAGGGATATTCCCAACGCAGATCCACGACCATTTGCCACTGCATTTACAACAGATACGGCCCCGTGCATAGTTACACGAATTGATCTATTCATTTTGGCTCTTGAAATACCCCAAAGAGAGCCTTTTTCATCGCGGGCAGAGGTGCTTTCAGTCCAGTCCAAATCTCGAACGCTTGAGCTCCTTGCTCAAGTAACATTTCATAACCGTAAATGACCCTTGCTCCTTTTCCTCGAGCATTTTCAAGAAGTTTGGTCATAACGGGTCTGTAAACTAGATCATATACTGTGCTGTTTTCATCAATATCTTCACTATCCAAGAGTGATTCATTTGATTGCAACCCCACAGAGGTTGCATTTACTATGAGATCGAAATGTTTTGCCATTCTTTTCGCTTCTTCAAACATCGAGACTGAGCTGGTCAATCCTTGTAGATCAGCCAGTTTAGACAGTTCCAGTGATTTGCCATAGGTTCTATTGGCGACAACTAATTTTGAGATACCGTTGACGTTAGACAAAGATGTGACAACAGCCCTAGCCGAACCCCCTGCACCGAATAGGAGTACAGACAAACCCTTGAAATCCATGTTGCGGTTAAGAAGGGGCTGGATAAAGCCTTGAATGTCAGTGTTAAAACCTTTGAACTTTCCGTTGATACTCGCTACGGTGTTAACCGCCCCTGCTTTGCGCGAGATGAGATCAACTTCGTCTAGGTACTGCAACACAGCCGTTTTGTGAGGAATGGTAACATTGAATCCCGATATCTTGACGGACCTTAACGATTCGACAGATGATTCCAGTTCGTGTGATGAAACCTTGTATGCAATATAGACATCGTCCATGGATAATGATTTGAAAGCTGCATTGTGCATTGCGGGGGATAGTGAATGACTTACAGGATCACCAATTATGCAATATGTCCTCATCGTTTCAACCTCCGTCGTGCGAATTGTCCCTGGTAATCATATGATGAAACTTTTTCATTTGTTCTATTGTAAACTGACCGGGAGCAACGGGCCGGTCAAGCGTAGCATAGGTGAACGGACAATTAGATTGCAAAGCACAGAGCACCCTTGAAACTAATCCAATTTCGCCCATACAGAAGGCCACAAGATTCACTGACTTGTCGCCTGTTTCGTAGAGGTTCAAAACTCTCAGTGTGTCTTCTAAGGTATTTGCCATAGTAACCAGTTTAATATTATTACTGAAGGAGCTCATCAGACCCAACAATTTGGACAATTCTTTTTCCGAGGGTGTCGACTTATAGTCATGCCATGACAAAAGCATTGGTGTATTCAACGACTTGATAAAGGTGTCAATTTCAGGAAATTCTTGTAAGGTCTCGTATTCCACGTCGATCATCATCGGCAACTGGCTGGCTAACTCTTTCAAATAACTAAGACGCTGCATTTCGGATCCATCAAATTTTCCACCTTGGCTAATCCTTCTTAGAGTGTAGATGCATTTTGCTTTGAATGGTTGAACCACGGCTAATGCTTCTGAAAACCTGCTAGACGCAATATAATCAAATCTAATCTCCAGGAAACTGGCACCCATATCAAAGGCTCGAACAGCAGACTTGCTGAATTCTTTTGATTCTATCTCTGCTATAGATGCACAAATCTTTATCATAGGGACTATTAGAACTTGAAGCTATATTTATGAGCCTTCTCCAATAGTGATGAAATACTGTTAGGTAGCCTGAACTTCAGCGTAATTGACACAGGTAGATTAATGAGATTTACCCATGCCAGAAAGTTTGAGTCAGACTATCGTGTTATGCAATGAGATGGGATCTTCTTCCACTTAGCAATAAGAGCCTCAGGACGAATGTGCAGTTCTTCTTCATTTAGTCTAGTAAGTGCAAGTTTCACATAATCCTCAATTATCTCAATTCCAATATAGTGGCGTCCAAAATGAGATGCGACTTTTGTAGTTTGTCCGCTACCATTAAACGGATCTAGAACGGTATCTCCCTTGTACGAATATAACTTCATTAATCTATATGGAATTTCTTCTGGAAATGGGCAGGGATGACGTATATAGCCGGGAGGAATTGGAGTTATATGCCAAATGGAATTAGCAATTTCCTTCGTCCACTCTTCGTGAGTAGCCGGTAAGGCCTCTTTCCTTCTTCTCCCTACTGAGACATCACCCTTTCTCAAAACAAGGATAAACTCGTGCATAATATTAGCCCTGAAATACTTTGGATACGGGTTAATCACAAATGACCCGTACCTGTTGGTGCCACCAGTAACCTTATGCCAAATAATTTCCTCATGAAGATGCCAGTTACCAAATGGCTGAACAAGTTTCGAAAGTAACATATGAGGCAGAGGCAAGATGGTCCCGTTTACCACTTCATTTCCTATTACTATACAACAGTATCCACCTTCTTTGGTCGCCCGGTATATCTTTTCATTAAAGATTTCCTGCATCTCAAGTAGATACTGATCTGTTTCTACTTGATGTTTACCTCTATAGTATCCCCCTGTGCCCGAAGCATGCATACCATAATCGATTGCGTTTCTGTAAGGTGGAGAAGTAACTGTCACTTGAATCGAGCCTTCTGGGATGCATGACAATATATTCTTACAATCCCCGGCGATAATATCATCCAATGGATTCTTTTGGACTAGCATAGCAGTCTACTTTAACCGTGTGGTGATATTCCAAATGCTTTAAAAAAATGGACTCTCCAAGATATTATTATTTACACAATCTATTTCTCCAATACATATTCCGAAACTTCCATTCCAAAATGTCTCCCCGAGCTCGGTTGAACAACGCCAAGTACCGAGTCACCAACCTTCAGATTGGTGACTGGAATCAATGAACCATCATCCCTTATCAGCTGAATCGTTTCTGCATTTTGAAGAATAACCGTACCTCGTTGCCCGTTCGATTCGCCCATAATTATAGTGAGAGGTCTTGTCTCAATTTTTGAGCGACCAACAGTAACGACTCTGACATTTCCCCCTTTGCCAATAACAAGCACCTCAGATCCTGATTCTATCTCTGAAAGGTATTTTGTCTTCTTGCCGGGGACTAAGGTATAGCAGTAAACTGCTCCCGCGTTGACCCTAAATGGTCGGGGTGATGTAAACGAAGACCCTTGAGATTCGTTATGTATTAGAAAAAGAAAATTCGATCTGCTACCCACCAAGACTCCTTCCCCCATCCCTAGAATTGAGGCTGTATCAATGCAGACGCGTTCTCCAATTCCAGCCTCTCTTACATCTCGTATCTTCAATATACTCATGCTCAAATTAGAAGGATCCATCAACTTAGTGGCACCTTCTATGTCATTAAGGTCTCTGGTTGTTAGTATCACGCCATCCACCCCAAGCTCTAAAACAGAGAAAAGGGTCTTTATCTCGTTAGAACTTGATGCCGGAGCATAAATTCTAGTATTAGTCCTCTGCAAAGTTGCTATTACATTCTCGAGTGGTATGATTCTCCAATCCACTGTATCAACTATTATGAAGTTGGCACCCGCTTCTGCAGCTTTAATGATTTGATCTAAATCATTGTTACTCTCTATCTTTTTGTAAAATCCTTTGACTTTCTGAGGGTCATTAAACTTTCGGAGTTGCTCAATCTCCCGAAATACCACATAATCGGCCTGCGTTGATTCATACATTGTCTTTGCAGGCGATCCGCGTACTTGCTCTGGATTCGCATAGACAATGTGTTGACTTGAAATGGAATTGAGAAATCGACTAGTATCAATTTCGTTGAAATCCGGCTTGATGATTAAAACCTTATTCTTATTTGTATGCAGAAACCATCCTCGCCTCTTCAGGAGTTTTTCCAGACATGACAATCTCTGTTAGTAGTTTAATTATCATGAATGGGTCCTTGTGCTGAAAAATGTTTCGACCAAATGTTATCCCTTTAACTCCAGCTTCCATTGCGTCATAACATAGCTGCATGATTTCTGCATCACTAGTTGCCTTAGGACCTCCAGCTATTACTATAGGTACTGGACAGGATTTAACTACGTTTCTAAAGGAGTCAATATCTCCCGTATATATCGTCTTTACCATGTCAGCACCACCTTCGGCTCCTATCCTGGCAGCATGGGCGACGATCCCTGGATCGTGTGGATCCTTGACATTTTCTCCTCTAGGATACATCATAGCAACGAGCGGAACACTCCATTCATCACATTGGTCAGAAATGATCCCTAATTTTTGTAGCATCTCTGGTTCTTCCTTCGAACCAATATTCAGATGTATGGATACGGCATCTGCGCCCAGTCTGAGGGCTTCTTCTACATTGCCTATGAGTATCTTTCGGTTTGGTGAAGGTCCCAATACCGTACTCGCCGAAAGATGAGCAATCAATCCAATTTTAGGAGCCCTTGGCATTGATTTTATGATCCCTTTGTTAATTAAGACGCAAGTCAACCCTGCGTCTTGATAATCATATATGACTCCGTGAACATTCTCCAAGCCGGGTATTGGACCGTTGGTAATTCCATGATCCATAGGAATGCATACCATTTTTCCATCCCTTAAGATCCGGTTGAGTCTAATGTCCCTACCAAAGACCATTGTACTAGTTCACTTCCATGACCTACTTAAAAGTGATATGTTCTCTGCGTGTAAGTCAACGGTTTGTTACCAAGCAAGCATATTTTCATAAATTAAGTGTTTCCCAGTTGTAAAAGGAAGGGGTTCGCGGATGGAACACTAACGACATTTCCATAAAGTCTGAGTAGGGAGCAGATAGGATTTTTTGAATGAGACACATAATTCTCATACTTTTGCTCTTCTAGATACTATAAAAAATACGAGAATTCGAGATGAATACTTATTTCGCATGAAATGAATATTGGAAGAATTCATATGTCCATTACTTTAATATAGAAAGTGAGAAAAATCAGTAGTTATCAGATGGATACAAGGAATATCGGCTTAAGAAATATTGAAGTTGCAGATACTAAAATCTGCTCCATTGATGGTGAAAATGGTAAACTTATTTATCGTGGTTATGACATCTTTGATCTTGTCAACCATTCTACATTTGAAGAGACGTCCTACCTCTTGCTTTTCGGAGACTTGCCAGATAAGGTCAATCTTAAAGAATTTTCTGAGCAGTTATCTAGTGCAAGAGATCTTCCTCGATCAGTTATCGACAATATGAAAAATAGATCAAAATCAGCCAGACCCATGGATGTGATACAGTCGACTATTTCTGAACTACCGGACTACGATCCTGACATGAATAGCGATGTTAAGGAAGCAAACATCAAGAGGGCCATAAATCTTATAGCTAAGATTGCGACGCTTGTGGCAGCATGGGACCGAATTAGAAAGGGAAAAGAGCCTGTGGAACCACTTGGCGATAACGCGAATCATGCGTCTAACTTTCTTTACATGTTAACGGACGAAATGCCGTCTAAAGAGGAATCTAGAATATTTGACATTTCATTAATCCTACATGCCGAACATAGCTTTAATGCTTCTACATTCGCAGCACGAGAAATAGCGTCTACTAGGGCACATATGTACGCGTCCATTGGAGGAGCTATTGGCGCGCTCTCTGGAGAATTACATGGTGGAGCAAACATTCAGGTAATGAAAATGCTTCTCGAGATAGGAAAAGTGGATAAAGTCGATACGTGGGTGAAGTCCAGACTTGATAATGGAGAAAGGATTATGGGAATGGGTCATGCCGTGTACAAGACAACCGATCCTAGAGCAGATATCCTAGCCAGACTATCGAAAATTATTTCAAGAAAAAGAAATACACCTTGGTACGATATAACAGCTCGGGTTGAAGATGCTACTAGGAAGTATATGAGAGAACGCAAGAAGCAGCCAATATATCCAAATGTGGATCTTTATAGTGCATCATTGTATTACAGCATGGGAATACCAATCGAGCTCAATACTCCTATCTTTGCCATATCCAGAATTGCAGGATGGACAACTCATGTTATTGAAGAAAAATTTGCTGAAGCTGCTCCCAGACCTGCGCTATACAGACCGAAAGCTTTGTATGTTGGTAAATATTGTGGACCCATGGGCTGTGAATACATACCAATCAATAATAGAACAGATAAAAACTAAAGTTTACTGAAATGTGATTAGATTAGAAGTCAGGATTATATGAAGTCGACCTTTCTCTCTAAAAGAGACACAGCATTGCTCGTCAAGAGGATCGAGGCTTCTTGGCCCATGGATATTGTTCCTAAAACGAAGACTATTAAAGAATACCAAGTAGATGGAGATGAATCACTCTTCAAATCTGACGAATTTACTGCAGTTCAAATAGGTAAGGAGAGGTACATTGTTCCTTTTCTTGGAGATGTTTCGCTCCTAGCTCGTTTCCCGTCGGTTACAGTCGATATGGGTGCTGTTCGCTTTGTCTGCAATGGAGCAAAGGTGACAAGGCCTGGAATTACGGCTTTTGATAACTTTAAGAAGGGGAACATAGTCGTAATCAAGGACGAAGTACATAACAAACCTTTAGCCGTTGGTATAGCATTAATTGATAGCGACAAGGCGATCGAAGAACAAAAAGGCCATGTTATTCAGACTTTGCACTACATAAGCGACAAGATTTGGGAAGCCCACAAAATGCTAAACGTATAGACAAGCATCCTCAATCTATGTTCAGAACTATGAAGCAAGAGTAATTGGCGGTCAGATCTTTTCTCTGCTTATGGACAGTACATTGTCCGTATTGGATTCTATCTCATTTACAAAAGATCGGAACTTGCTTATGTCTACTATTGGAACTAGATTGGAGAAGCAAGGCTGAAAGTTCGGATAAATGGTGAGCAATACAGGAACTGCTTTTCTAAATTCATAGGGGCTGCTAAGTAGTCGCTCTGTTCTTTGAATCTGTTTTTGAGTGTGCGCAAATAGCCCACTCCGCCCACTGTTGGCCCAATGCTTGCAGTCGATAGACAGGCCTAACTGAGATTTGGTTGCTACTATATCAATCTCTGCTCGAGGTTTGGTGAATCGAACGTTGTTAATAGTTCGGAACCCACAGCTGAGCAATATCTCTGATGCAAACCTTTCGAAGTCTTTCCAGGACAGAAGTTGGGAGATTTTCATGACGTCTGCGCCCAAACTGACGGCTAAAATTGACGCTTTCAATCTATCAGTCGACGAGAATGAAAGAAGTGCTCTGCTAGGGCGCTTGCCTATTCCTCTTGCTAATAGGAATTTCAAAATTTCATTTGCAACAGTTGCACTTCTAATGCAAGCTAAGGCCCTGAAGCCATCGACGGTTAAGGTACCTTCACAGATCGCGCTGATACAGTCTACAAGGAGGGTTGCATTTGGATACATCTAGTATTGACTCACTGCCTCTAGAGATCTCTTACTGGCCTCGAGGCGGAATCAGTTGAGTCTGTGTTCAGTTCTGTTTTCGTTTCTGTCTTTATAGTAGCTGATGTGGTAGATGACCCAAAACTATTTTTCTTGATCTTCCGGAGGTATGAGATCGAATTCTTTGCTGACGCATCTTTGCTCAAGACAAGCCGCAGATCCTCAGGAGTGTCGAGATCAATCATTAATCTGGTGGATAGTAACACCTTTGTATTCGCCTCCGCTTCTATCGAAGCCTCAAGATGCCCATGAAAACTGTCACTATCATACCTGGTATCACTGATGATGTTAAATGGGTTCCGTACAAGCAAATTAGTTCCATCGAATTTGTATGAAGGACATACGATGACACAGGCGCCTTCCTTGGGGATTACTTGGCATACGCCGTCGATATCTTTTGGCAAGAGTAATGGTAAATCGCATGGTACGTATAATGCTGATCCAATTTCCGCTGGTGCTCAGATACTTGTCTGCGTACTTAACTGCATTATTGACACCCTTGTCCCTAGATTGAAATAGGCACTCCAGTCCCAGATTCTGGGTTATCTCCTTCACCAAAGGATCACTTGACACAACAATAATTTTCGCCAATGCACGGGAGAGTGAAAGGGTGTTCAGTGTGTCTTGCAATAAAAAACGAGACAATTCGACGCGTTGGTCTTTATCCAAGAGAGCTGAAAGCCTGGATTTGGCTTGATCAAAGCTCTTTACTGGAATGATCGCACATATATCCATGCTACCAACTATGATTCCCTATGTTATGCCTGCGACTAACTCAGCTAGCCTGCGCTCTTCATGGAATGAGTTCATCGCAATATTATTAAGATAAACATTTAATCCCAGCTTCTTAAGTATCCCTTCATACGCCCGGTCCGCCTTCGAAATTACAATCGAACCAATAATATCTGAGTAGAATTTGGCTATCCCCACTGGAGATATATCCAGTTTTAATGCCTTCATATACTTACTGGCTGGACCGCTGAATGCTTGTTTGCCCTCTATAGGAGAAATTGCAATTACCTTCTTCTTGACCCTGGCCAATTCATTCCTGACCCCCGGAACCGCCAGTGACGGCCCTATGCTGCTTATGGGGTTGGCGGGCGCAATAATGATTCTTTCCGAGCTACGTATCAGCCTCAAGACACCGGCAGTCAACCGTGAATCATCTGCTCCCCTGTATGCTACTCCGACTACCTTGGGGGCAGCTTTATACTTCACCCAGAATTCCTGAATATTCATATCACCACGGCTCGTAATAATGCGAGTTTCGATACTATCATCCGATATTGGAATCAACCTAGCCTTCAGCTTGTAAACCGATCGAAAATATTCAGTTACCTGAGTCAATGTCATACCCTTTCGGATCAACTCTGTTCTGAGGACATGAGTGGCCAAGTCTCGATCACCGATTCGAAACCAATTCTCCATTCCAAGTTCACCAATCTGGTCAATGAAATTGAATGTGTCACCCTTTATCCCCCATCCCCGGCCTACATCAAGCATCCCTGACAAGCCATAGAATATGGTGTCAATATCAGGACAAATGTACAATCCATATTTCCAAACATTATCGCCAACATTCAAGATAACTGCGAATGAATTGTCAATCTGACTGAACCCTCGTACCAGTTTCATGGAACCTGTGCCACCAGAAAGAATAGTGATCAATGGATTGGGTTTTAAAAGGGTACTTGGGAATGTAAAATTTTCGTCGTAGATGTAGTTGTGGTTGTATTTGTTGCCATCATGTGATGAATAGTTGTGCTGCGACTGTTCCTATGGTTTACACCAGCTCAAGTTGCCTCTTCATTTTGTTCTTATTATGCTACCAATAATTAGCTTCAAAAAGGAATATAAGCAAGAAAACGATGATTTCTCATGTGCAGGCTTTAGTTCTCATTCTTTCCTTTGGCTTGATGTCGGTCCTGCTCTTTAGTCAGATATTGAGTGTGCATGCAGTTCAGATGACTTCGTCTTTGGTACCTAGTACAGGACATGGCGAGGTTGATTGGAGTGCTATTCGATTTTTGACGATTAAGTATCCTCCGAATAGTCCTTTAGCCGAAGAGTTTAATGGCAAATCTGAAACCGTTAGGTTCACTATGCAGGCCGACGAAGATGGCATGCCACAGCTTATACAGGCATTCAACGATGCGATTGCCTCCCAAAAGAATAGTCCTGTGAGAATTACAAATGCTAGTTTGACCTACACAGGTCAGCTGAAAGGAACAGAGGATGAATTATCACTTTCATACAACGTACAGTTGAAGCCTTCATTTATTAATGGAACTACGTTATCTAGGGAGAATCAAACTGCTGATGTAGTTGACTTGGATTGGAGAGGCATCAACGTAGCGGAACCCATCACGCTTTCTACTCCATATGGAGACATTGACGTCAACCACCCAATCGGCCTTCTACAAGCCAATCATTCAAGTGTCGCGGGACAATTAATGAACACTGAAGCGGCAGCAATTATGGCAGATCCGCTGTTTAATTTTCAGGATGTAGGACTCCCGAACCACCCGATGGATACATGGCACTTTCTCTTTGATCCGACAGGTAGCCAAGCTGGCGCCGCAAGTTCTGGATTTGAGGAGATAGGCGGTGCGAGAGTAGTATCGATATACTCTCTTGGAGAAAGCAGCTTTAGAGAGGGGACGTTCCAAGAAACAGAAAAGCAAGCCAGTGCCACCATGGATGGCACACCAATCACGGTTGAATCTACTACACCCCCAACATCAGCACAGATGATCATAGCCGGTTTCTCGAAGATACAAAGGACCGGAGATACGGAGTTTGCCGTCGTAACCCAACAAGCACCAGCAGGAACTACGACCGCTACTGGGGGATTTCCGATACAGGTACTGCTGGTTCTAGGTGGTATGATGGGCGCAGTTGCTGTTTTCGTCCTAATAAAAACGAGAAAATAGAGAGATCTCATCTTAGAAATATGCCAGCTCACTCACCTACTTACTTTCTTACTTTAATACCAGTAAAATGGGATCGGTATCCTACAAATGCTGACGCACCTGCCTATATATGAATGGTGTCAATAACATTCATAAGGCGATTCTTTCGCTGCCCACTGCATATCCTGGAGATAGATCCTACTGCATTCATTTTAGCATCAGTTCATGTCTCTCTCACCTGTCTATCAGTCGCTCATTCCTTAGGTAGTGTCCAGCGTCCGCTATTGTCTTTATAACGATTCTCTCATTTGATCTGTGTATATTTTTCCCAATAGCCAGCATAGTTATTCCCAGGCCAATAGGGACTCGATTTTTATTAAATATGATAACAATAGTATTATTTTGACTCAAATTCCCGTAGTCTACGATAGAACCGTGCATTATATCTCGACCGTACAGAACCAATGCCTCAGCAGTTTGGTTCACTGTAACAAACGGAAATTTAACGCCTACTCTAGCAATCAGGTCTGCTCCCGCCATAGATGGGACAAAACTCCTTCTCTTCAGGTGCCCAATTAACATCCCAATATGGGATAACGATGTGTTCTCGGGTATCATTTTAAAGTTATCTCTTGTGGTTAAATATACCTCCTTAATTTTAGAACCGTTCAATTTTTTTTCCTTAAGGAGTATCTCTTTGTCGACAATGTAATCAAATATTCCCCAACGGTCGAAGCCTCTGCGAAGCACAGTATGTTCCTGACGTGTTGGTCCTCTATATGGTATCAAGTATGCTCACTAAATAGTTATGGCAAAAGAATCATCAGTTCACCTTTAGCTTTGCAATAAAGAAACCAACTGTATTATGCAAATGTGGATATAGTCTCGCCGTGCGGCTGAGGCTTGAATGAAACCTTCGACCGCCGAAATGAGTCAAGCCTGGGAGCCCATGTCGAACGGGTTCAATGACGATTGAGGTACCCAAGACCTCCAACAACTCATCTATAACTACCTCGTTCTCCTCCGGCGCAAAGGAGCACGTAGAGTAGATTATGAGGCCTCCTGGTTTAACAACCTTAGTTGCTTCTAAAAGCATCTCCTGCTGCCGTCGGCTAGACTCTTCAATATCAGACGGATCGTGGCTAATTTTTCTTGTTTTGTCTTTGGAAATAATACCTTCACATGTACATGGGGCATCAAGTAGTACCCTATCGAATGTCATGTTTAAGCTGCCGACTGACCGAGCATCGATGTTGTATAGTGAAGTGTTTAGTACTCCACATCTAGACAAATTGAAAATTACCGATGGGATCCGTCTTCGATTAGACTCAATAGCAAATATCGCCCCTGAGTTGCACATTTTCTGGGCCATGAAGGTTGTTTTGCCTCCCGGGGCACAAGCCATGTCTATATTTTGTTGATTGAATGAAACTTCCAGTTCATCGACGGCAATACAAGAACTAAGGTCTTGAATGTAGTATAATCCAGCTAGATATTCCGGAGTAGCTCCGATTGGTACGGAAGTACTGACTACTCTATAAACTTCAGGTAACACTGTGGACTCTACCTCAATGTTCCTAGCCTCAAGCAAGCTCAGAAGAGACTTTGGATCAATCTTTAAGCTGTTAGTTCGAATGTATGCATTTGAAGAGGACTCCATTAAGGCCAAGCATTTCTCTACATCAGGCATGTATTCAAGGAATCGGCCAATCATCCATTCGTGGTAGCCGTAAGTGTCTGCCAGATCTCGTGAAGCGTTTGTCTGTGGAAAAATTGCAGTTCTCAACTAACCAGATTATCAATACTTGTGGTTCATCCTGTATTAATTAGTACCTGAAAACATTAGAAAATAAGCAATGAGTAAAGGCAAACTGAGAAATGGTGTCCTGGCAATAACCCTCCTTCTGTTTTAAGTGGGATTCCGCTTAGCGGCCTACCTTAGCTGCTGCAGGGTCTTATGCTCAGTTTGGCCTTGCTCCACTCGGGTCGGCAGTTTCATTCCAGTTAAGGACACTCAGGCTATTCACCATCACAGCTTTATACTTGTCCAGGCTGGATATCTTTTCTGTTCCGGAGCCGACCGTCTCCGATCGATCATCTCTGATCCGAGTGCCTGCATAGAGGGAGGAGTTTCCTCTCTTTCGAGTAACCCACACACCAGCTCACCACCTCTCAGCTCATCATTATTACCCCTAGCCATAATTTAAGTTCCTTGCTCAAAATACTGACGCTGGATTTCACAAACCTCATCCTCATCCACAGCATTAGAATATTCGCGTATAGCATGCAAATTGAGTTCATAGAAAGTGTGTCCCCATTTGAATTTGTCAAGAATAGCAAATGCCTGTGAATCATATCCCAGTATTAAGAGTGCCCCTGATAACGCCTCAACACTTGAAAGTTTCCCCAATTTTGCATAGTTGACTGGGTTTCCGGCCAATAATGCAGGAAGACGGCGTAATTGGGGATAGGATCGCCATTTCCGGTTTTGAAGTATTGTACCGGATCGTTCCCACGAACAATCAATAACACACAGGGCTGAAGAGAGGCCGCGATCCTTTCGCGTCAAACAAACTCTAGAAAACGGGTTCAGGATCAAAGTATCATGTCTTGGACGAACGACAGTTTTCAATAAATGAAATTTAGCGAGTTTCGTAGCTGTGCATTTTGATGGATCATCTTGCTTTAATAAGATGGCAAACAGGTTCATGAGGAAACTTTCTCAATTAAGTGTAGTGTTTAGTTCTTTAATCCTTACTAATATTTCTGAATCCAAAAAAGAGGGAAGAATTAGCTGACTGCTAAATCATTTGAGTTCACAGACAGCTGGTTTCTATTGCGCTAATCTGTGCTTTACTATCTCCTTAATCGTTTCTACATCCAATATTCCCGCATCCATTGGAAGCTCTGTTGGCGACATTTGCTGTTGGTTTCCCATGCCAGTTTGTGGTTGTTGCAGTTGTTGCTGAATTGGTTGTTGTTGTCCGTCCTGTGGCTGAGTTTGACCTAAAGGCTGCATCTGTTGTTGTTGTCCGTCCTGTGGCTGAATTTGACCTAAAGGCTGCATCTGTGGTTGTTGTCCGTCCTGTGGCTGAGTTTGACCTAAAGGCTGCATCTGTTGTTGATCTCCTGCTGCAGGATATGATTGTTGTTGCTGAATTGGTTGTTGTTGTCCGTCCTGTGGCTGAGTTTGACCTAAAGGCTGCATCTGTTGTTGATCTCCGGGTTGTTGCATCGCAGATGGCATGTTTTCAAATCCTGGCATATTTGTGGCAGGCGATGTTGGAGCATTCTGTGTCAATGGACCTAGATCATGACTCGGATTAGGACCAAAAACTTGCCCATAACAATCAACTACATCATCTTGTGATAACGTGCTGTCGTCTGAAGATAGATCTGAAACGCATGTTGAATATTCTCCCAGATACTCTTCAGGGACGCCGCCAGTGCCCTCGTTGTTTGAGTCGGAACTATCATTATTACCACTGCTATCATCACTATTTTCATCATTTCCACTGTCATCCTTGCTACCGTTATCACTATTGTCATTGCTTTTATTATTATCACTGTTGTCATTTGAGTTGTCGCCACTGCCGTCACCACTATCACTATTACTAGTGTCATCATTTCCATTTTCGTCACTTGTTGGTGCGGCTTCAATACCAGTGCTTGCTAATACATTTGATGGTATCGAAGTACCTAATACCATCATCAATGCTGCAGCTATGGCTGCTATCGTTAGCAATTCTTTGTTGTCAGACATCGCAAGATTTCCTTTTACATATTTATTAAGCGGTAGGACGAAGACTAGTATAACTATGCATTCAAATATTGCTTATTCAGAATCTTATTATTTTAATATAAAGAAGAATTTAGATGTGTTGATTTGAAATTGTGTGTTATGGCTGTCTAATTTGATGTACTTCGACAACGACGACTATTAGTATCATACTAGAGAATCTATCATGACTTAAAATTTTTCCATTATTCTAGTCGAAAGATCAAAAGCAATCTGTAGTTCATCGAAGTAAGTCTCCACATCCATTTCTTGGATTTTCCCCTCATCGATGTCTATGATATAGATCATATGTAACCTACCATTGAGAATGTCATCTACTTCTATAGGAGGATCCTTGTAATAGTTGTCACATACGAGTTTTAATTTCTGAATCTCGTCGGATCTCCTTGCTCGCACAGGGAATCTAAAAAGGTTTGGGATCGGCAAAATGCTTACTGGAGTTGTAGCAAGAACAAATTTGTTAGCATGCTTGCTGTATCGAGAGATCTTGCTGGCAATTCTTGCAACATAGTACGCCGTGGGATCTAGAGCATGCTCGGGAGGTATGAAGCCAGTTTCAATTTCAACTATTGCTTCACCGTCGCCTTTGCTCGCAAAGACGTCGCAAACCAGAATATCGGTTAATCTTCTCTCAACATCGACTGTGTACCCAAACTCTATCAAGTGTTTTGCACAAACAAGCTCCATAACAGAGTGATTTATTTTCACTAGATTTCGTTTGTAGAGATCAACTAAGCGATTTCTAACAAATTCAAGTCTATCAATTACCTCTGCCGATGAATTCTTTGTCATACGCTCTGAAAGGGAGGACACGTCAGCAGTAAATCTAAATAGATCCAATTACTGATACTGGTGGCTTTAAAGAATCATTCTCTTAAATTGGTTTCAATTTAAGGCAAGACTAAAAGCCCCCTTCCAATGATACAATGTGATCGAAGAATGGACAAGAT
Organism: uncultured Nitrososphaerales archaeon; assembly: GCA_963841565.1. GTDB lineage: Archaea > Thermoproteota > Nitrososphaeria > Nitrososphaerales > Nitrososphaeraceae > TH5896. The sequence continues at coordinate 50,269 of CAWJCY010000003.1, read as the reverse complement.
CGCAAATGTTACAGTACTAGGCTCAGGGACTATGGGACACGGAATAGCACAGATAGCCGCAATGGCTGGATTCAACGTTCGATTGAGAGATGTCGAGCAGAGGTTCCTGGATAATGCTATGGATAAGATCAGGTGGTCACTAAATAAGTTGGTTGAAAAAAACAAGATGACCAAAGAATCTTATGAGCAGACACTTTCCAGATTAGTACCTGTGATAGACCTGAAAGAAGGTTTGAAGGATGCAGATCTTGTTATCGAGGCGGTACCTGAAGACCTTTCGTTAAAAAGAATAGTCTACAAAGAAGTAAGCTCCTATGCCGATCCCAAGACTCTTTTCGCATCAAACACAAGTACTCTACCAATAAGCGAGATGGCTGACCTAACAGACCGTCCTGCGTCATTTATTGGGTTACATTTCTTCAATCCCCCTCAGCTAATGAAATTGGTGGAAGTGATCCGAGGTCACAAGACCGATCAAATTACTGTTGAAAAATTAATGGGCTTTGTAGAAGATATAGGAAAGACTCCAGTACTTGTACAGAAAGATGTAGCTGGGTTCATAGTAAATAGGATTTTCATACCACTGGTTCATGAAGCCGTCTTCTGTAAGGAACGAGATGGAGTCACGTATGAGGAAATAGATGCTGCAATGAAATCCAAACTAGGCTTTCCAATGGGGATATTTGAACTGGCTGATTATACTGGGTTAGATGTTGTTAACAAGGCAAGTCATGAAATGTATCTTAGGGATGAAAAGGTGGTTAATCCACATCCCTTAATCGAAAAATTGTTCGAACAGAAAAAGCTCGGACAAAAAACTGGGGAAGGTTTCTATTCCTATTCGTCAGACAAATACGAGCGCAAAGATCTTGTTCAAGCTGATGCCACAGCTTTTGACCCTATTGTGATGCTGGCGGTTGCTTCAAACAACGCAGGTTGGCTCCTCTCTAATGGCGTCTGCTCTCAATCAGACTTAGAAAAAGCACTACGCCTAGGGATGGGACTCAAAAAGGAACTTCTGGCGACTGCAGAGGAATTTGGGATAAAAAGGGTTGTCGACAAATTACAAGAAATGTCAGTCAAGTATGGCAAGTTTTATGCTCCTGATCCATATCTTCTCAAATTAGCAGCTTAACGCTACGGCGAAAGTAGCAGAAGCGGAAGCAACATCAAGTTACAATAAATTTAGCGACGGTACCTTCAACAACGCTCTGAGACTGCTCCAACGACTGAAAGCTAACAGATAGCGCATAGACTTCAATCTAAGTGCTTTTTAATATCATCATCTAGAATGGCCTGCACGGCGGCCTTGGCGTCTGGCGCCGCCTCAATTAGCACCCTTTTCCTTTCATCCAGATACTTACCGGCGTAAACATCAGAAACCCCGCCACTGGACGAGATAGCAACTATTTTCTTTTTGATCATGTAGCCCACTGACATCTCAATAAGGGTTCCAATTCCTCCACCTACTGCAATTATTCCGTCAGAGGATGTGGCCACTATGAAATCTCGAGCAAATCCGATGCCACTACAAATCACAATATCACAAAATTGATTCGCGAAACTAAAGTTATCTTGCGGAATAATGCCAACCGTAACACCATTCACTTCCTTTGCACCTCTACATGCGGCATCCATTACTCCTCCAAGACCTCCACATACTAACACGGAGCCGGAGAGCGCGATTTCTTTACCGACTTCATATGCTATTTCTTTGGCGACCTCGGTGCAACGATCATCGTTGTAGCCGATCACGCCTATCTGAAACTTCCGCACAATTTACCTAGAATCGATCCGATCATCATATACCTTGCGCTCCAACCAGAGGCAAGGTAGCCTAGTCTGGAGTGATCTTCACTAACTATCAGAGTATCACTGGCGATTATGTAGGCTTACCCCTTCCAAGAATACAACAGGATTACTCTTAGTTTCTCTTTTTCTCAGACGATTGCAATGCCTCTCTTTTCTTCTGCTTCTTCGTTATTTCCTCCCAGTCTTCTTTTCTAATTCCGATCATTCAGGTACTCTTCACACACATTTTTTTGACAAGGAATAGAATTAACTTCTCAGTTATACTATGAGGCTAGACGGAAAACCTATCAAAGACTCGTGAAGATAAAATAATATAGGGCACGCGTATCGGCAAGCAGTATGAGTTATCGTGTTCTTGATATCTCCTTAGCAAATGAAGGAAGGAGAAAAATTCAGTGGGCATTGTCCCATATGCCTGTCTTGCAGTCTTTGACCAAGCAATATGAAAAAAGCAAACCGTTACAGGGTGTTCGCGTTACAGGTTGTCTTCATGTCACGAAAGAAACAGCAGTATTGGTTGACTCTTTAAAGGCTTTGGGTGCACAACTCTCCTGGTGCGGATGTAATCCTCTCAGTACCCAAGATGACGTGGCCGCATCCCTCGCTGAGGATGATAAAATATCAATTTTTGCCACTAGAGGTGTATCAACCCAACAATATTACGAGGACATCCACTCAGCAATGAAGATCGATCCAAACATAACCATCGATGATGGAGCCGATCTCACGCTAGAAATGCACAAAGATTTTCAAAGATTTAAGACTGTCTATGGTGGAACGGAAGAAACAACAACAGGAGTTGTAAGGCTAAGATCTATGGAGAGGAGCGGCATTCTCAAATACCCAATCATTGCGGTAAATGATGCAGAGACAAAACATGACTTTGATAATTTCTATGGAACTGGTCAATCCGCGTTGGATGGTATTATTCGTGCTACAAACATTTTGTTTTCAGGAAAAAATGTCGTCGTCTCTGGATACGGACACGTGGGCAAAGGAATTGCTCGAAAAGCGGCAGGCTTGGGAGCAAATGTAACCGTTACTGAAGTCGATCCAATTGCTGCTCTGAAAGCTAAGTTAGATGGGTTTTCAGTTGCAAAAGTTTCGGAGGCCGCCCCTACAGGAGATCTGTTTATAACAACAACAGGTTGTAGAGATGTGATCGATTATGAAACTATATTAAAGTTAAAGGACGGGGCATTATTGGCTAATGCAGGGCACTTTAATGTAGAGATTTCAGTGGATGCTCTGGAGAAAAATGCGGCTGCGAAAAATAAGATAAACGATCATGTCTACCAGTATCAGTTGTCAAATGGGAAGAGCGTATACCTTATTGCAGAGGGCAGGCTGGTGAACCTCGCAGCAGCAGAAGGACATCCCTCTGAAGTTATGGACATGAGCTTTGCAAATCAACTTCTTTCGGTCATCCGAATCGCACAGACACATAGTTCGCTTGAATCCAGAGTCTATGAAATTGAACGAGAACAGGATATGGTCATAGCCGAGGCAAAGCTCCATTCCATGGGGGTATTTATCGACCAGCTGACGCAAGATCAACAGAAATACTTGAAGGGCTTTGATCAAGGGACTTAGCTCCCAACCTTCAGATTCGCCCTCACCGAATAAAATCACCTTAAAGAATGGAGGAGACGAAGTCGAGTGAAATATATTGAAATACACGGTCTAGCATTGTAGAAGAGGTGCGAAGGGCTTGCTCTTCGATAAAAATTTGGATGGGTAGTCTAGCCTGGTTATGATACCTGTCTCACACACAGGTGATCGAGAGTTCAAATCTCTCCCCATCCACTCAATTGAAAGCGAAAAATTGGCTTCCTTTATTTTGCTGCATGCCAATCCTAAGATAAAGACGATGTAATTCGATTTCATTCAAAAGATAACATAAGCAATCGCAATAGCAGCGGTTATCCAACACTCTTTTTTTCACAGTTCAAGTCAACAGTGTCATACTAACAAAAGTCACCGCCAAGGCACACAAGAATATCTTTGTCAGCATCATCGATCTATCTAATGCAGATGAGTAGTCGTCAAGCTGTTTTGATCCCATCACCTTTATGCTCGATATAGCCGAGTACAACTCCAATGATGAAGACTCTGCTAACTCCATGGCTCGATGTGACAATGCTTGAAATGCTTCTACGATCGAATCCTCTTTGCTAAGCTCTCCAAGTGCGAAGTAGCCATTCCTAGTCCTTTTGCCTGAAGTACTATGAGTATCCGAAGTACAGATTTCCACCAAATGGCGATCTTGGCTTGTCAGTTTATTCAAAATGGCCTCACGCAGTCCATTTTTCATGTTATTAGAATCAGCCCAGCCCAGCAAGTTCCACTTGTTGTCGATACACAACGCAAGCACAGCCAATCCAGACTCACCCAAATCGTCCTCGAAGCCAGTTCCGACAGATATGTCCTTAATGTTAGCATAGCCTGCTCGAAACGGATATTCTACGGCAGTGACTAGTTTGTCTAAACAGCGCTCGGAAGTCCTGAGCAGCCGATCAGTTTGCTGAGCATCTAATGAAACACCCATTGCGTTGTGACTATCTATTAATAGCAAGGAATCAAATCCGATCTTCTTTGAGTATAGATTAAGTTGAGAGAGCACTGAATATGGAACATCCTCCATACCTTTTGGAGACATGGACAAAATTAGCATACAGACTCTTTCGAATCTAATTCCTGTCACGCTGCAGTGACCATTCTCAACTCTGATCGGCCTCGAACAACGGCTATGGGAGGAGAGCTTTTTGCTGATTTGAGACTTCTCAAGTATCTGTCCAGCTCATCTTTGGAGGGAATATTCAATGCGTGGTCAGATACTCCATGCAAAACCATCGCCCTTCCCGAAAATGCATTGTATAGAACATATGGTAGATTGCTCGCCTCCCACAGACAGGAAAGGGCCAGGATGGACTTCGGGGATAACAAGTGAGTATCCATCGGTTTTGTCAAGTGAAAATTTCAACATGAACGTAGAAACAGGTTTTTCATCTGCTTTTTCTTCGGCAATCCGCTCAAATCTTGTTCCGTCTTTTTCTGTCCAGGCGGCCAAAAATGCCTGCAAGACTTCAAACGTGCTCCTTATCTCTGGCCTTCCCGCACGATCTGCCATAATGGCCCACAGAATCCCCATACCGACTAGAGCTAACCCGTATCCAAGTGCAATCGGGTCAGAAAACACCTCCGGAACAAATTGAAGTGGCACAAAGAAAAGGAGTATGATAAATGGAGCGACCAATCCTACAGGGATGGCTCGCACTAATGTTGCTCCAAAAACAGATTTAAACATGCATATTCTAAATCCAGCCACGAAGAGTAGTCCTTCCAGCAGATAACTTGAGTTGGTTGCAGAACCATCATTGGTTATCAAATTAGGAGCCAGCATTCCAATGATCAAGGTAAGCAACCAGATAAGATACGAGAACGCAGAAACATGAAAAACCTTTGACAGTCTGGTTAGGGAGGTTCCCTTCAAAAGGGTATAATCCAAATACGTCAGTGCGAATAGGGCAGCGTTGCCCACTACAACATAGTAAATGAGATACGTAGGGTTATCGAATCCAACACCAGTTACGTAAGCATTGGTGAGGACAACAAGGGCACTGAAGGCGCAACATGTAATTACAAAAGAAACTTTGCTAGTGGATGGATTAAGTTTGGTTAGAGCCCATCTTTTATGTATATTTGAAACGCTATCCTCTGCCTGACTAAACATAAAAAGTGACTTCACACAGGGAATATTATGCGAATGAGGATAGAAACACCAATTATTCCTCCTGCTATCCCAAGTACCAATTCGGGCCTAATCTTTACTCCCTTAGTCTCATCTTCAAAGAATCGAAGTAACCCTGCGCTTGAGGCTGGAAGAGGTGCATTCTTTTTCTTGCTGCTACTCATTGCTACAGGTTGAAGAACCTTAACACGGTTAAATAGATTGCGATAACGGATTGAGAATTAGTACGGTTAGTCCAGTCATGTATCAGCCTATTGCATCAAGGGATGGGATACGTAGCGAACATCCTGACAATCCACTCTCATCAGGCAAGGCTTAAAAGTAAGAATTGGGGAAATATCTATCAATAGATGGCGGTTATATGCAAGAAATGTGGCCTTCCCGACGATCTTTGTGCTTGTGGCGAATTGGAGAAAGAGGATACAAGAATCATCGTTCGACTAGAAAAAAGGCGTTTCTCCAAAACAACTACGATGATTGAAGGTATTGATCCAAAACAAAGTGATGTTCAGAGTATTATTAAGGAATTGAAAAGCAGGTTTGCATGCGGTGGCACTGCAAAAGACGGGTTCATAATGCTGCAAGGTGACCATCGAGATGATGTCAAGAGTTACCTGCTTAGAATGGGTTTCAATGAGGCGGCTATCGAAGTTCAGTGAATTGGCACACCCTCATTGAATTCCTTTTGAATGGTGATAGGTGACAGGTTGTCTATGTAATAGACTAGGTAGCCAGACTTATTTTAGTTTCTTGCGCTAGTTAACATTGCTACCTTTTTTGCGTGAAAGTATAGTATTTAGATATTTTAGTATTTCAATGGGGCTAAAGCATGTAATTAGTACATAATGGTCATTTTAATTATACATACATTTGATTACACTCTTCAACCTCTCACAATCCTAGCCGCACGAATCTTTACTAATTCTTTTAGCATAGTGATGGAGTTTGCTCCGCCCTGTTTACAGCCTAAAATCAAAATTTACAACTTTAGGTGCAATTTCAATCCTTTGTATCTGTTTCTGATTGTGACCTCGGTTACTCCGGCTGCTTCTGCGACATCTTTCTGTGTCTTGTTCTCACCGTTCATCACGCAAGCGACATACAATGCAGCTGCCGCAAGTCCCATTGGGTCTTTACCTGCGGAAATTTTTCCTTCCTCCGCCCTCTTTAAGATCTCAAGGGCCTTTCTCTTCGTCTTTTCTGAAAGCCCGGCCTTGCTTGCAATTCTAGCCACACACTTGACTGGGTCGACAACAGGCATCTTTAAGTCAAGCTCTCTTATTAAAAGCCGATAACACCTAGCGACATCCTTCTTCTTGATATTACTAGCATTGGCAATGTCCTTCAATGTCCGGGGTGTTTCAGTATCTCTACACGCCGCGTATAAAGCAGCTGCTACTAGCGCTGAAATAGATCTCCCTCTCACCAGACCGCGTTCCAAAGCCTTCCTATACACGTAGGCTCGCCTTTTCTATTACAGCATCCCCTACTGCCAGCTTATCTTTCAGTCGATCGAGCTCACTGAACGCTTGCCTGAAATTACGGTCTACTGGTTCATGTACTTGGCTCCTACTGTCCCAAGTTCGAAGCCTTTCAATTGTGCTTTTCATAGAGGCCGACAACGGCTTACCAGAAGCGTCCTTATCGATAGGCCCGATGATAGTAGCCAGTCCCATATCATGCATGGCTAGTGAAGTAGGCACACCAGCTCGACTCCTATCCTCATGCTCCTCCTTCGAGAATGCTCTCCACTCTGGACCCATTTCTTCGATTCTTTCTGTAATCACAAACCCACAGTTTCCGCAAAACATCTCTCCACTAGAATTATCTGTAACCATGGGGCCCTTTGTGCATCGCGGGCATCTTTCATTGAATAGTGTGATGTCCTTTACCAAGGTTTTTCACCAGAAAAATTGTCAGAATATCGCATCTAGTATAAATGTTTTATTCTAGTATATAAAGTTAATCCTATTGGACAAGGATTCACGACCCAGATTTGAAATTCTTACAACTATGATTTAAAACGCATAATGTTTTTACTATGAATTAATATTGTTTCTATATTTTATGGAAAATGTATTAAATCATGACAATTTAGTCAATCCAATCAAACACTACATATCAAACTAACATGAAAATCAAACACTTCACCACCGGATAGCGATATTTGCAGTACAAATTAATACCGCCCCAGTGCGTAGCTATTTGTAATGATCCCAGATGAAATTATTCGTCGCAGAATTCCCCCCGCCTACGGAAATAGGATACCACATTCTGAATCTATTGACCAGCAAGACCCGTCATTTCTTGATTTCGATGGATATCCTAGTCCTGTAACCAATGCAAATTCGTCTGAAAATACAAGCTCAAATAGCACGGATCATGTTGAAGCTCAGCGCATTGAGGGTGAGGAGAGGGCTGGTAGGCATAAAATAGATTCTCCCAATCTATTTCCTGGAAGCTACGCGCGACGCATAGCTACTGACCAAACTACGATAGCCTCAGACATTAGAAAATATTTATCAAGTAACCATGTAAATCCTTTCGGAAATGCTAGCTATTTTGAAAACCGACGACGTCTGGGGAAATTTACCTATTAGTTTTAGAACTCACTAACACTCCCCACTTATTATATGATGATGTAATTACAGAAAATTGAAAAAAGAATGGAACCCAGTTTTTTGCCACTAAGTGAAATGGGGTAACGTGTGATGAAAGACAGGATTTCAACACCAATACCAATACCAATTCTAGTTCTGCCCATTCTTGCCATACTATTTCTTATTCTTTTTGCCCCTTCTCTAGTTAGTGCTGCTGCGCAGAGCAATGGCACAGGGAGCATATATCGACAGTGTGAGATTCATTCAATATCTAGACGATAATGTGGCTTTGGAGGAATTGAAATCAGGAAATCTGGATACATACTATTTTAGAATACCGCTAGAAGCAGCCACTGAAATTAAAAATATTCCGAATCTAAAGGAGTATGACAAACTTTCCGGATCATTTGGCCTGCTACTGAATCCTGCACCATCAAATGATTCTAGCTCGCTGAATCCCTTTTCATTAAGGGAAGTGAGGTACGCAATGAACTATTTAGTAGACAGAGAGTTTGTTGTAGATGAAATCCTAAAAGGATTGGGTACGCCTCTTGTGGGTCCTTACGGGATCTTTTCACCTGAGTATTTCAATGTAATTGATTCAGTCGAGTCTTCCGGACTAGGGTATAACCCTAGACTCGCTGACCAAATTATAACAGCCGCAATGAATAAAGCTGGTGCCCAGAAAGAAAATGGAAAATGGATGTTTAATGGGAAGCCAGTGACCATTTCAATACTGATGAGAAGTGACAATCAGCCTCTAAGATCGGTTGGAGAGCTAGTAGCTTCAGAGATAGAAAAGGCAGGATTTACCGTGAAGAGGAACTATGGTGACTTGAACAAAGCGAATACAGTAGTTTACGGCTCTAATCCTCAAGATCTTGGATGGAACATATATACTGAGGCTTTTGGTGGCACTGGCGGTTTTGTGAAATACAACCCAGTGATTCCCTCACAAATGTACGCCCCATATTTCGGAAATATGCCGGGCCAACAAAACCCCGCATTTTGGAATTATGAAAATGATACCATAGACAAGATAACGCAAAGAATTCAGTTCCTTAATTTTACTTCCGAAAAAGAGAGAAATTCACTTGTTAGAAATGCCACAGACTTAGGAGTACAGGAGGCAGTTAGAGTTTTTATTGCACAATTAGTCGATCCATACGTAGCATCGTCTGGTCTTACAGGTCTTGTAAATGATTTTGGCGCAGGAATTTCTAGTAAATTTTCGCTGATAAATGCACGAACTCAAGATCCTTCAAACACCCTTGACATTGGCGTTAAGCAGATTTACCAAGGGGCATGGAATGGAGTTGGTGGTTGCTCGGACCAGTATTGCAGAGACATTTCTTCAGCTTTATCCGATCCTGGTACCTTTCGGGATCCATATACTGGAGAGGTAATACCAATGAGGACTCCTTGGATCAATATAACAACAAAAGGACCACTGGAAAAACTTGTTGTCCCCAATAATTCGATGAATTGGGATCCAATTTCACAGCAATGGACAGGTCCGGGAAAGAATAACACTGCGTTTACAGCTGTCAAATACGATACCCTTTATTCGAACTGGCACAACGGGATTCCGATGACCCCTGCAGACCTATTATACCCTCAATATTTTGTCTTTGAGTGGGGGATGGATACCGGCGATCCTGCTGATTTAACGAACGATCCGGAATATATGGCTGGCGTGGAGCCTGGTCTTCCTCTAATAAAAGGGATAAGATTCATCGATAATCAGACGGTAGAATCCTATGTAGACCAGTGGCATTTTGACGACAAGGAATTAGCCGGGACAGCGGGGGTCTGGGCAGGAGAGCCTTGGGAAATAACTGCCGCAAGCGAGAGGCTCGTTACATCGGGGAAAGCTGCTTTTTCAAAGGGTGAAGCTTCGTCTAAAAACGTGCCTTGGCTCTCATTGATAGTTCCCTCTCATGCAGCTATGATAAGAAATGAGTTGGCAAATATGATAAGCTGAGGGATTTGTCCCTGTGTCACTCCGAGATTTTGTAACCCCTGAGGAGGCTATCAAAAGGTATGATGCGAGTATCAAGTGGATTGATACCCACAAGCATGCGATTATAGGTAATGGCCCTTTCTATTTGGACTCATACAATCCTGAAGGGAGAGTCATAACTCTCAAGGCCTTTAGAGACAGTTCATATCCATTTGAGAAAGGCCATTGGTCACAGTACCAGACACCCAAGATCGCGTCGATCGATAAGGTAGTCCGCACCGAGAACCATAATCGCTGGACAGAGTCCGCTCAAGGCAAATGTAACAGTTAGCATAGAAGGTAGACCGGCTGAAAATGCCTCTGTATTTTACTTTGTCTCCGACAAGGATGGAAGAACTGTAATTTCAGGCAATACCTCAGTTTCAGACGGCAATGGCAAATATTCAATAGAGATACCAACGAACAAAACGGCCCTTTTACAAACTGGCCCGAGCATAATGAAGATTTTCGCGGTAAGTGATTCCGCATATAGACCTGATATTCAAACTACAACACTAATAGCTGTAAATCCGTTGTCCGGTCCTAGACAACAACAGCAGCAGGGGTAGTAATCGGATTGCAATTATTGCAAGTTAGGTACATTACATGGCAATGCACGGTCTTTTCCTATTTCTTGAGTATAAAACATCAGAATGATTAGTTTGGATATTAATAAAATGTCGACAGAATTTTTTTGGAACCGAAAACTATTCAGAGACTAGGTGGCCACACCTTCGACCAGACCAGCTACATCATTTATAGATGACGCATCAACTCCAGTTAGCCAGATGTTTCGTGGATGACAGATTTTCTCTTTTATGTTGCCAAAACAACTGCTTACAGGATTCTAGTTGTTGTTATTACCTTGATTATCTCTCTGATTCTATTTGGTTCAACCCTGGACAAGGTTGTTGACTGGATAGGACTAGAGCCGAGGTGGTGGAAGCATCTGCTCAAGATAATGTCCAATTTAGAACCCTTTCTCAACGCCAGGCCTACGTCGATGAACAAGTTGATCTAAAACTAAAGATCTCGGACTGGACGAACCATGGCACTCACCCAAGAGATTCGTAAATACACTTTTTGATATACTCACGCTTGATTTAGGCCGGTCTAATTTCTTTACATCAGATAGCGGCTCTTCGAATGTCAGCGACATTATCATAGAGAAGGTGCCTAAGACGGTATTGCTCTTTACTACATCAACAGTGGTGGTAGTCATCATTGGTCTGTTTTTGGGAACTTATATGGCAGAGAAAAGGGGTTCGATCTCTCGACAAAGGGATTTCATTTGTTGCTGTTGTTAGCAATAGCTTTGCGACATTTTGGGTAGGTATGTTGATGATACTGCTTTTTTCATTTTCGCTTGGTATCTTTCCTGCTCGTTCTACTCCGTTGACCTCACCTGGAGAACCTTTTTACGTTTTGGATCTGTCTGTACCATATGATGTTACCGTTGATTACACTGGTTATCTTGAGCTTTGCAGTTTGGTCATTTGTCGTCCGCTACTTTATTTCCCGTGTTTTGGATGAAGACTATATTCAAGCAAAAAGGGTGATGGGAATTCCAAAACGGAAAATATTATACTCTCATGCGCTCAAAAATGCAGCCCCTCCTATCTTGACTGGGATAGTCACTGCGCTAATTGCCTCGATAAGTGGCAGTTTTATCGTGGAAGCAGTATTTGACTGGCCTGGGGTCGGAAAGCTACTTTATGATGCAATAATTGTATTGGACATTCCTGTAATTTTGGGAAGCACATATGTGTTTACATTAATGTATGTAATGACAATGTTGATAGCCGATCTCCTCTATGCATATTTCGATCCAAGAGTTAAGGTGTCTTCGTGAAAGCCTCGGAATCTGCAAGCAATTTCAATCTATTAATTCGTCGGATCCTGCATACCAAGGCCGCCATTGGGGGCTTTTTCATTTTAGGTGATGTTGACCGCAATGACTATCTATGCATTCGTAGCAGTGCCGCTTGAATCCTCTGGTCAGTGGAACAATCCCGGGTTTTGGATAGACTATCCGAAATCTGCCGCACCTGCATGGGTAAATTGGCTGCTTCCAGAAAATAATCTTCCTAACCACATGATCTTCGGACCTAGCGATGCAAGAAACACAGAATAGTTCATTTGGGGGCATTCCGACCAATTCGTTCTTATTTGATATTGACTTTAATTACAATTCGTTTCCCACAGATTTCATCATTGATTATTGCTTAAGATATGGTGACATCCCTCCAGTAATCCAGGTTGATGTCACCAGGCCGGATGGCGAGAGCTTCATGATATACAATTCTCCACTTCCATCAAGCGCAATATCATCGGAAAGCACATCTAACCTAAATGAATACTGCTCTAGGATCTTCTCTACTGATGGATCAATAAGAGACAATTTACAAGCATACACCGGACTTTTCGATTATAGTCCTGACCTATCTTCACCTCAAAAGATGATATTTTCTAGGCTTGACGAAGAGGCGGTACTTAAGGGACAATACCTATTTAATATTACGTACTACCTTTTTGGTGCGGAGGATAAAGTAGAGAATACAAAAGTAATCCTAGGCGGTAAGGTGTACGGTCTAATGGGGACTGATGATTTACGTAGAGACTTGAGTATAGGTATTTTCTGGGGGGCCCCTGTAGCATTATTTGTAGGTTTAACAGCTGCTATCTCTTCAGTTATTATTGGCATGTTGTATGGCCTCCTAGCTGGCTATAAAGGAGGAAGGTTTGATGAGGCTTTGATGAGGGTCAACGACCTCGTGATTTCCCTCCCTACATTCGTTTTCCTTATTATCCTTTCTATCACTATTGGCAGCAGTATTTACCTCATAACCCTTTTCCTCGTCATCTTTGGATGGAGTGGCATTGCAAGAGTCGCAAGGAGCCTTGCATTACAGATAAAGAATCTTCAATATGTTGAAGCCTCGAAGCTCATGGGCGAGAAAGATATTAGGATCATTCTGCGGCATATTTTGCCTCAGCTCCTACCACTTACGTTTGCAAGCATCGCCTTAGCAGTACCTGCAGCGATATTAACTGAAGCAACGTTGAGTTTTATAGGTCTAGGTGATCCTTCGATCCCGACCTGGGGAAGCATTCTTCATGACGCAAATACTGCTTCAGCGGCTGCCCGAGGTCTCTGGTGGTGGATACTACCGCCTGGCATTATGATAGCTGCGGCAGGCATATCATTTGCGCTGATTGGAAGTGCTATTGAATCGGTTACCAATCCTAGAGGATCGGGTACCCAGTCAAAAGTGAGATTTTCCTAGGAGTTAAAATAATCGCAGAAGGGCGAACGCGAACGGCATGAGATAATATTAAATAAAATGACAGAATATGAATGAAAAGGTAGTTAGGATCAATAAATATTCTAGACCAGAGTGGTCTATAGATATCCAGTTGCTAGCATTGCAATTGGACTTGAGAAGTGTTACACTATAGCAAACGGAATCGATTTTCCATTTCGATCAAATGCCCCAATGCAATTCTCATCATAAGGGAAACTAATGATTATTGAGACCAATCCAAAGAAATTGTTCAAGTCCTGCAATGATGGACGATTCGATCCTCCAGGATGTGAGTGAGCCGTACCGACATATGAAAGGTCAAAGGGTAAGTCGTAACTTGGGAAACCTGAGTAGTATGGCCCATGCGAGGCAAAAGGAGGCACGACTAACCCGTCAATGTGTACCTCGCCCTTCCTGTGTTTATGTTGCCCTCTGAGTATTAATATTCCTTCATTAGGATGCCAGCTCTTTGCAAATGTTATGATACCGTCTGCCGTTTCCCGAGTCAGAATTATCGTGCGATTTACTTTTGGTGGTTTCTTTTCCTCCTTTGGGGAAATTTGGCCTTGGTTCTTGCTATCGTTTTGATTCAATAACCTCTTGAAAAATGACAACTAATCTTACTCTTAACGATCCCTCCAACTAAATTTAAGCATTATCGGATTTGTCTATTAGCGGATATAGCATTTTTTTGGCAACGATAGATAAGGAACTCTCTGGGTTAAGGCAGCAGTACAAGAAGTGGTGAAGTTAAGAAGGTGTTCATAACAATAAAGATGGATTTGGATGATGCAATTATAGTGACGACACTGAAATGAAAGATGAATATTATCTCGTTTAACCATATTCAAGTAATTAGTTAATGGTCATTGATCTACAAATGATTAAATAACTTTCTGACAAAGAATAGATGCCGGTCCGAATTGTTGAGGCTGAGGGATAGAAAAATTGATTCAGATTCTATAATATTGCGAAGGGGTTTTGCGAGTAACGATTTGGACGGAAGACCACTCTTGATAAATTTCAAGGGTGAAGGATTTCGGGTTAGTGACACAGCCGTCTCCCTTTGGAATATGTGTAACGGGATATCTTTCCAAGATTTGGTTTATGAGGTACTCTCGATCTCTAGCGATAAGGAAGCTAGAGTGAGGGAATCCCTAAGAACCATGCTAACTCAGATGAACAAGGCCTCAATAATCAAGATTAAGAACGATTCCCTACTTGGCATATGAGACTTGACCAACATGTGCTGAATAATCCGTATGTGAGCATTGCCACGTTACTGGTTGGTTTAATACGATGACTTGGAGTCAATTGTGGAAGCGAAGTGAAATGTAAAAGTAGGGTAAGGACACTCTTCTGCTAATGTAGTCGATAATAGAGAGACAAATTAATTAATTTGCCAGGTGAACAAAATTCCTGTGGCAACGCGCTTCTTTCAAAATTCAGTTATTGATTCCCGATCGCAAATTTTCTCCAAATAAGTTGCATGGAGATTCTGCTTACGTGAGCATTGTGAATTTGATGATTAACATCCTGTGATATGTTTTTAATAGCCTCAAGTACCTCTCATTTATTGTAGATAGATAATGTCGGATGGTAAATGTTCGGTTGTATTGTGCGAACTTGGAATCATCCTCTTAGATGAAAATGAAAATGTATCAGGTTCAACTAAATTCACGAATCCAATCGAATCTTATCGTTTAATTAAGAATGGTGGCAGGTTTACTGGTCTAGGACAGATTATTGCAAAGATTGGAAATTACTCAGACGTGAGATCTAACGACCAGAACCTAAATTTCGTTCTACAGCAGAATGGCATTAGTAGCACCTTGATGAACGATGAAGAACTTAGGGTATTGCTTTTGCAAAAGAAATCTATTCTAGAAAAGGCGGAATTTGTCTCCAATGAGACGCAGGCGCAGCGCGAGCTCCGCAAATTCGCAATAGATCTCTCCTCCTCTAAAATAAAGGAATCATCAGAGCAGCTTGACTTGCATGTCATACAAGCTGTCAGCGCATTGGATGAGCTTGACAAGATTATCAACACGATCGGGACAAGAATGAGGGAATGGTATGGTCTGCATTTTCCTGAGCTCGATAACTTGATCCAGAGCCTATCCCTATACGCAAATATAGTTAGAGAAGCAGGATTTAGGGCTGGTATAACTGGAGAATTGCTTGAAAGACTGGGATTGGATGAAAAGCGGACGCAGATTATACTTCAAGCAGCTCAGAGGAGCAGGGGTGGAGATATCACCTCGGAGAACCTGGCAATTATAAAACAGCTTGCCTACCAAGTGATTCTTCAGACAGAGCTTAGAAGAATCATCGCAGATCACATCGAAAGCACGATGGAGCTAATTGCGCCAAATACAAAGGAACTCTTAAGTCCTTTAGTTGGAGCTAGGATGATAGCCAAAGCAGGAAGTCTGGAAAAGTTTGCGTACCTTTCGTCCAGCACTGTTCAAGTTTTAGGTGCAGAAAAGGCCTTGTTTAGATCTTTAAAAACAGGAGCTAGTACCCCTAAGCATGGTATTCTCTTTCAGCACCCACTTATCCATTCTGCTCCAAGGTGGCAGAGAGGAAAAATAGCAAGATCTGTAGCCTCCAAAGCCTCGATTGCTGCCAGGATCGACCTATACAGAAAAGGTGAAAAAGACCTCTCTCTTTCTGACAAATTAAAACTTAGAATAAATGAAATTCAACAGAAATATAGTCAGCCGCCTCCAGAACGACCTAATCGAAGCTTTAGAAACCGACCCTTTGACAGGTCCGGGCCAGGACCTAGAGGAAGAGGAGGAGGAGGAAGAGGAAGAGGTAGATATTCAGAGGATAGAGTTAGAGGCTATGGCGGGGGAACAAAATTTAGAAGTAATAAGAAAAAAAAGAGGAGGCAGAGCTAAAAATGTTTCAAATAGATTCGGACTATTTCCAAATTAGTGCACAAGTTATTCAAAATAACTTGACAAAGGAGTTTGGGTAACTTGGTCAGTAACGGTAAGATATGGATATATGTTGATGGGCAAAAGTGTCTAGCCACACCGAATTTAGATAAAGGGAACAATGTATACGGGGAGCGACTCATACAGGATAATCATATTGAATTCAGACAATGGGATGTGTACAGGAGCAAGTTAGCTGCTGCCATCCAAAAAGGATTGCAGTATTTTCCCTTCAGAGTTGGTTCTAGGGTATTATATCTAGGCGCGTCAACAGGTACTACTGTAAGTCATATATCTGATATTATCGGAAATGAAGGCATCGTATTCGCAATAGAGCCTGCTGTTAGGGTTGCACGGGAGCTGTTAGAAAACGTGGCAACGCGGAGATATAATATAATTCCAATTGTTGAAGATGGTCGTAGGCCAAAATCGTACTATTCCATATTTGGGACCGTACAAACGGTATACTGCGATATAGCCCAACCCGATCAGACTGATATTGCCATCGAGAACTGCAAGATATATCTGGAAAAAGGAGGAGTGTTACTACTGGTTGTAAAGTCTAGGAGCATAGATGTGGTCAAAGACCCAAGAGTAGTGATAAAGGAAGAGGCAAAGAAACTTGAATCAAATGGGTTCAGCATACAGCAGATCATTGACCTTGAGCCCTTTGATAAGGACCATGGAATGATTTATGCTGTGTACTCGAAGTAGAGTGCGTCATCGCAGGAAGATTGAACTATGATAGATGAAATTTTCTTTCTTCAGCACCATTAATTATTCGTCTAATTTCTGAGACTCGAAGCTTAGTACAAGTTGTCTTTGCTGTCGTTCCCTGAGTAACCTCTTCACAGGCAACCAAGAATTTCTTACAAATGGCGGAGGCACTCCAGCTTCATTAATCCAGGATTTAATGAAACCAGCCGTCTTCTTATCGGAAGGGTATCCACTACCGATACCTTGATGTACCCTCTTAATATTACCAAGCTCTTCTTCTCGGATCACCTTAGCAACTATTGAAGCAGCTGAAACGGCCAGATGCAAACTATCTGCATGATGGAATGAAAAAATATCTAGCTTTCCCTTTCTTATTCGAATTCTTCTCTTGAGATTGCTCAGAATATTGGCTTTAAATTTTTCTTGATTCACATCGCAACAATCTACAAATACGCTATCTGCATTCATGTTATCGATAACCTGCGCCATGGCCAAGGCTTCCAGATGGTTTAGTCTATTAAAAGAAACATGATCATCTATCTCGGTAGTCTGTACTACACAAATGCAGATAGATTTTGCTATTCCGACAACCTGCCCATATTTTTCGGCTCTCTCCTTCCTGGAAAGCTCTTTTGAATCCCTAACTCCAATTCGTTCCAACTCACGCATATCTTTTTCTCTAAAACATACGCCCGCAACAACCATTGGACCAATTACTGCGCCTCTCCCAGCTTCATCTACACCTCCAAGGATTCTGTTAGTCGAATTTCCTAATTGCGATGGAAATGCACCCAGCTTTAAGATCTGATCAACCTTCAATCCTAAATGATAATGATAATGCCTATCCACTACTGAGCCTTTAACTTGCATATTCACTTGTTATTGTGAGTAGAAAAAAGCACCTTCTTACTTATAGTTTTCATCCAAACGGCCCATCGTCCTTATTTCGTTAGACAATGAAAACTCGTTGATGCCCTTGCACCCGTATCTAATTTCAAATTAATTAATAATACAGCAGATTGTTCGACCATCAAGGTTCCTTGCTGGTATCGTTGAAGCCATCAGTGTTTCTATGTCAAAATGTGAAGCCTCCCCACTCTAACGTACCCCCGTTTGTTTAACACCTGCAACTTTTCGAAACATGTAATATACCAGGTGTTGAGTTAGATTGTAAAGTTAAGGGATGAATTTGAAGAACATTGTCAGAGGGTGAATTTGATCGATTCATTGACAAAAGTGACAACTATAATCATGATATTGACCGGCAGTTGACTGAAGAATTCACTCCAATGTACGAAGGAAGAACTACACTTGTTGTTCCTAAAGAATCTCTTCGGTCAAAAGTTCCTCCAAGAACACCGGCATTTTTCAACCCTGCTGCAAGGCTTAGCAGAGACTTATCTATTCTGATCTACACTTCTTTTATTAGACTAAATTCATTTCAGTTCAAGAAGGTACCAATCACTCTCGCTGACGCATTCAGTGGTGTCGGTGCTAGATCCATTAGAGTAGCTAAGGAGACTCCATTGGTAGATAAGGTGATTCTTAATGATCTTAATCCAGTTGCCATAAAAGCCGCCAAGGAATCAGCTAAGATTAACTATGTTGAAGATAAGTGCTCATACTCTCAGAAAGACGTACACGTATTTCTAAATGAGCGCAATTCGAATAAGAAAGAAAGATATGTAATAGCTGACCTCGATCCCTTTGGGAGCCCGTCACCATATGTGGATTCCCTACTCAGGGCAGTAACTGATGGTGGACTCATTTCTGTTACTGCAACTGATTCTGCAGTACTCTATGGAAAATATCCAAAAGTCTGTTTCAGAAAGTATTTTAGTAGACCCATAAACTGTACATATTCAAATGAAACTGCCATTCGAATTTTGATATCTTTCATTGGGTTAATTGCTGGAAGGATGGATCTCTCAATAGAGCCCGTATTTGCTCATTCCCATCGTCATTATTCTCGAGTGTATGTAAGAGTTCATGTGAGTAGTAACGAAGCGAACAAACTAGTTGATAACTTGGGCTATATCACTCACTGCTTCAACTGCGGCGATAGAAGAGAGTATCCGCTTACGTTTCAATTACCACTTTCGTGTAGTATCTGTGAAAGCAATAACAGAAATAAGAATGAAAGAAAATTAAATGTTGCCGGCCCTCTATGGACTAAACCGATATTTAGTAAACGACTAATTTCTGATGTATTATGCGCTGACAGAGATAATTATGGTGCTCGAAACGATGTTTTGAGTCGAGATGAGCATGTACTACACCCTAAGAACCATAACAGTGGTGGTTCTATGTCAGGAGATAATAGATTTACCGGGTACTATTCAGAAGCTTCGTTACTACCATCACAATTACCTTGCTCAGATAACTCAATCCAAGTATCGTCTCAAAAATACTTTCGTCATATATTTCAGCTGCTCCATATAGCTGAGATTGGAGCTCGATGACCCGCCTTACTACTATACTATTGATGAAGTTGGCTCTGCATTGAAGACAAGCCCTCCTTCAATGAACTCAATTTTGGAGAGGATTGTTCAAGGAGGATTTAGAGGAAGTAGGACCTCATTTAGACCTACTGGTTTTAAGACTAATGCTTCAATGGAAGAGATAAAAAGACTGCTTTAAAGTTAAGATAATGCTTGTCTGAATTGCTGTTGTTGTTATTTCACTTTTTCTTCTTTTCGCTTTATTTTATATGCATCAAAATGATATTAAACCTGTAAGCATTGCTGCACACTACATGTAGTTGGCAGCAATTAAGGATACACATAGCAACCAGCTACCTACCTACCCAAATTCAACATATTCGCCATCCTTAACTCGGTCGTTTAGGAACACTAGTACTGCTCTTCCTCCCGGCTCGCTATAGCATCGCTGGAGTTTAAAACCTCCCTCTCTTATCAGACCACCCATGTCACGAGAGAGAACTTTTTGGGGTCTGACTATTAACATTAAACCTTGAGTCGATTTCTTGACTTCTACGTGATTTCCGTGTGTAAGAATCCTCCCAACAAGATCAAGCACTCTCATCATCTACAAAGTCTCCCCATGTCCTTGGGTAAATTATGAAAATGCGTACATAAGATCAAAGGTCTAGTTGTACTTTCCTTTGGGTGTAATGGGTTAAATCTACTCAATAGCTGGTAGGGGATAGTCTGCGTGGTAGTCAAATCTCCACCTCGCTCACATCTATTGCCTCCAAGTGTTGCTGCTTCTACTGCTTTTACTGTCTCGTAATTTCACATGCATTTATTCTAATAAGTCTGCGAAAAAGAAGAGGGTCAAGAATTTGATGGTGCCGTATCCTGGCCCCAGATTACCGTCTTATTCGAATGTGTATATTAAAAAATAACCTAGCGCAAAAACTAGCTCTTAACGTAACGGGATGATGAAATCATTTAGCTGTTTGAGGATTCTGGCAGTCGCTCCCCAGATCAAGTATGAATCGTAATTGAATTTGTATAGTTCGTCAATCGAAACATGTTCTGTGTCTGGACTCATCGTGGATAGTAGGGACACCAGAGGAAGATCCAATACAGCTTCGACCTCGTCTGCGAATGGAATAGGTTGATCGATATTCTGTAGAATGCTGACGAACGGGACGATAAAAAAATTCGAGGTAAGAGTCTTCACTGCCTTAAGAGAGCCTAAAATGTCTCTTGCTGTAAGTTTGATGCCTATCTCCTCACCCGTTTCTCGAATAGCAGTATTCAGTAAATTTTCGTCTCCCTTGGTATATCGGCCTCCGGGAAATGATATCTCTCCTCCATGTGATCTGAGGTTAGAACTTCTTTTGGTCAAAAGAACATGAGGAGAAGATCGAGTAAAGTGTATGAGAACAACTACAGAGGATAGACTAAATGTGTCGTAAATCGAATTTCCCAGCGATGATGGCCAACTTAAGTGGGGCATGATTCTTGCAAGGAGATCCGCCTTGTCCATGATCATACGATATGTTATCAGATGGGTATCTATATTTCGCTTAAGAGGAAGGACACATTTGATAGTGGACCAACCAATACAAGTTTAATTGAGAGTCGTCTGTCTGAATATGGCCAAATCAAAACGAACAATGGTAGAATACAGGACCTATGCCCTGCCTTAGGTAAAAAAACAAGATTGAATGAGTCTAAGATTGTTTGCAATTATAGAAGGAGGCTCTAATCCATTATTATTCTTCGTAATCCATTCTAGAACTTCGAATAAGAGGTAAACAGATGTAGCTTTTAAAAAGCATTTAATAATTACATGGCGAATTTGTTAAGAGTGAACGTGCTCGCCCTTCAATATGTAATTATTCAACAATGCCTTATTTTTGGACATCTAGACGTTCTGTATAAAAGAGCCCGCTGATGGACAAATGAAAAAGATACGATTTGAACTAAATCCTCCAAAAACAATACAGAATCGCTACTTTGAGGAACACGGATTACGAGGATCGTTATCGTCATTGGTTAAGAGGGCAAGTGAATTGGTTGGGTTAGTTGATGGAATCCACATCACTGATTCAGTCCTGGGGGTCCCAAGAATTTCGGGCATTTCTTTTGCCCACTTCATCAGACATGCTGGAAACAGTTTACCTATTAGCTGCAGCTTAAGGGCTCGTGATCGCAATTATACCTCATTTATGCAATTTGTTGGAGATGCAATCCTGTTGGGACTCGAAAGTATACTCATATTGAAAGGGGATGAACTAGGACCAGATTTATCGACCTCTAACTTGAGACCGACCGAAATTCTTAAGGTTTTGCAAAGTGAACATTATGATAGATACATCGATTTTAGCCTGGCCGTTCCTTCGAAGGCTATTGACAAACTTCAGATTGAAAAAAAGATATTCTCGAGGCCACACTCCTTGGTTACTCAATCTATCGAATCTCTAGATGACTTGGGGGAACTCGCTGACTTGGCAAAACAGCATGGCATAAAAATTGTAGCATGTATAATGATTCCTTCAGAGAAGAATCTCAAGTCGGCTCAGAAGATACGGTTAGACTGGCACGAGTATTCAAAAGACCCAGTCAGCTTCATAATTGAAGCGAATAAGATTGCTGACGAAGTCCTGCTCACCTCACCAAATCATTTCTCAGCTGCAATTGACATCCTAAAGGTTATATCAAATCAGGTTTAAAGCCTTCAATTTCGTGAACTGTACAGGTTGATTTGAAAGATCCTGAGCGATTTTCATTTTTCCGTATCAATTCTATTCCAGCTTTTTTGCAGCTATCATTTCGGACTTTACTTCATCCAATATAGTACGGTAGTATGGTTGAAGGTTACTATCCTCGCTGAGTCGAGGTCTTCTATAATCGACAGCGATCTCCTTCTTTAAATGTCCTGGTCTACTTGTAAAGACAATAACCTTGTCCCCAAGACAGACTGATTCAAGAATGTTGTGAGTCACAAAGACAATCGTTTTCCTAGTCTTTGCCCAAATTAGCTGTAATTCTACTAATAGTAAATCGCGGGTCTGGGAGTCCAACGCCGCGAATGGCTCGTCCATTAGAAGTACCTCGGGATCCATTACCAATGCTCGAGCGATAGCGACCCTCTGTTTCATTCCACCAGAAAGTTGATAGATATACGATTGAGAGAATTTAGTTAATTGCATCATATCAAGATATCTTATCGCTATCTCATAGCGTTTAGCCTTATCTACCCCAGCCATTTTCAGGCCAAATTCAACGTTTTCAATTACTTTTAACCACGGAAAAAGGGCATTTTCCTGGAAAACCATAATCCGATCTGGTCCAGTCCCAACAATAGGGTTTCCATTAAGTATCACAGTCCCACTTGAAGGATTTTCCAGACCAGCAAGAATATTCAGCATAGTAGATTTACCGCAACCAGATGGACCCACTAGACAAACGAACTGCCCTTCGTCAATACTAAAATTTATGTCTTCTATGGCTGTTACTTCTGTCCCTGTCCTGCTTTCTGCAAATCTTTTAGTTACATCCTTTACTACAATTTTTGCCAAATAAGCTTATTGCACATTGGGTAAACATGTTAGAGTACCTTATAGACTTAATCTGTTTGATACCCTTCTGCTCAGCCATTCAGTTGCTATTCGCATTCTTTCGAACTGCCCTTTAAACTATTGATTATTTTCTCCTTTCAACGCCTCACTTCTCAAGTCGAGTCCCTCGCCGTAAAATCAGTTGCGAGTCCGGATGGTAGTGATAGCACTTTATAGTGATTCCACATGGCACTTCTCTCGATATACGCTACCCGTATTCTTCTAATGTATATTGGCAGACTACAGTAATCAGATTTAGTACTAATTGAATTCATTTAT
This sequence comes from uncultured Nitrososphaerales archaeon, assembly GCA_963841565.1. Taxonomy (GTDB): domain Archaea; phylum Thermoproteota; class Nitrososphaeria; order Nitrososphaerales; family Nitrososphaeraceae; genus TH5896. Next base: position 26,824 of record CAWJCY010000003.1, on the reverse strand, counting down.
TAGTTAAGAGCAACGACATTACCGTTCCATGCCTCTTGAGAGTCTAAGAGATCTAGTTGATGTTCTAGAACAAAAGGGACAACTGACCCGAGTAAAGACTTTAGTGGATCCTGAATTAGAAGTGGCTGAAATAATGCGCAGACTCATGTACGATAAGGATAAGCCTGCAGTTCTTTTTGAGAATGTCAAAGGTTATACAATCCCAATATTGGGAAATACATTCGGATCAAATGAGCGGTTGAGTTTAGCACTGGAAGAAGATGATTTTTCCCAGATAGGTAATCGGATCGTAGATCTCACAAGAATGAAAATGCCCACCGGTGTTTTTGGCAAGCTTAGAATGCTGCCCGAGCTTTCTGAAATTTCGGACTATGGTCCGAAGCACATCGACAATGGCCCGGTCAAAGAACTTGTGCTAACCCAAGAGGAAGCGGATCTTTATACTCTTCCAATACTGAGGTCATTCAAAGGTGATGCAGGAAAATTCATCACTTTTGGCCTAACGGTGACAAAACATCCTGACACTGAGGTTACTAACATGGGAGTATACAGGATGCAAATCTTGAATGCAAGGAAGGCAATAATGCATTGGCAGATACATAAACGTGGAGCACAACATCTAGAGATAATGAAAGATAAATGGTCAAAAAATGAAGCAGAAGGTAGTAGAGATCGACAAATTGCAGTCGCAGTCGTAATTGGAGCAGATCCGGCGACTTTGTTTAGTGCTGTGGCACCAGTTCCAGAAGGGATGGACAAATATCTGTTCTCAGGAATCGTAAGGAAGAAGGGCTTAAAGTTAGTCAAATGTAATACAATAGATCTTGAGGTTCCTGCAAATGCGGAGATAGTATTGGAAGGCTATGTCGACTCAGATGATATGCAAATGGAAGGACCATTTGGTGATCATACGGGTTACTATACTCCTCCTGAGCCCTATCCGTGTTTCAATCTGACCTGCATAACCATGAGAAAGAATCCGATATATCTCACTACAGTTGTAGGCAAACCGATCCTTGAAGATGCTTACATAGGGAAGGTCATAGAACGGTCATTCTTGCCTCTGATACAGATGTTCCATCCAGAGGTAGTTGATTTCTCAATGCCCCCTGCAGCGTGGTTTCAAGGACTTGCGATTATTTCTATCAAGAAACGATATCCGGGACAGGCTAAGAAGGTAATGATGGGACTTTGGGGAATGGGACAGCTCTCCCTGACTAAGATGTTCGTTACAGTAGATCACGACATAAATGTACACGACATGGATGAAGTCATTTGGGCAGTGACAACAAGAACCGATCCTAAACGCGATTTAATGTTTATCGAGAACGCACCAACTGATACTCTAGATCCTTCATCACCTCTCCTTAACCTAGGGTCTAAAGTTGGAATTGACGCGACAACAAAATGGCATCAGGAGGGATTTAGTCGGGAGATACAAGTTTTGGCCACCGTTGACGAAGAAACTCAGACTCACGTCTCGAACAGATGGGGAGAGTATGGATTCAGTCAGTAATGCAGTGGGTGTCAATAACACTTTGTTTTCTACGAACGATGCATAGGTGAAAGCGAAAATATTAAATCACATAGAATTAAGGAATAGTTGGGTGTGTCCTGTCATAAGGATATAGAACAGTGTAATGTCGCAGTTGGGACAATCTTGGAATTTACAGGGTGCGAAGGGATGGTAGCATTAGATTATGGATAACGGAAGAAAGGAAGACAACGATGAACGCCCCTTTAGCTTGGGTATTTCTGGACAAAAGCCACCAAGCAAGTCATCTGACCCACAAGGAAAATGTGCTCTTTGTGGTAAGCAGATTAAGATAGAAACACAGGGTCCTCGCAGCACCAGTGCTGGTGGTGACAATGTAAGCTACTCTCCAATAATAGAAACCGTTGAAGGCACGAACTATGAATTTGATTCACCTGATTGCGCAGTTATGTTCAAACGTTTGAAGAGTGTCTATGGTGAAAGATTAACTGGTCTGTTGGGTCTGGAGCAGTTCATTTCCGATCCCTTTTGGAATAGAGTTACTCCAGATGAGGGCGAAATGATTCAAATGCAAAATGAGTCTCAAAAGGAGAGTAGATGCCCAAGATATTATTCAGATAATCGAAGAGCCACATAAAATTATACATGTAGCATTTGAGATGATACGATCCGCGAAGAAGGAAGTACTAATTATGTTTTCTACTGCAAATGCCTTTAGGAGACAGATATCGATTGGCGGGCCAGAATTGATTAAGGAAGTCACTTCTTCCAGAAAAGATCTTGAAGTGAGAATTCTTACTCCAGCAGACCGGGACGTAGAATTAGCATCCGTTGTTTTAGGGACTAAGCTGGATAACGTGATTGTGAGAAACATGGAAGCTACATTACAGACTAAGGTGACCGTCGTTGTGGTGGATAGAAAACTTTCTTTGGCCGTCGAACTAAAAGACGATTCACAGGACGATATACAGCAAGCACTCAGATCCGCGGTTTATTCTAACTCAAAGTCTGCTGCCATTTCTTATGTTGCGATATTCGAAAGTCTTTGGAAGCAAGTTGAATTAATTGAGCAGGTGAATTCACTTTGTACACAGCTGAAGGATCAGCAAACCGACCAAAGAGAATTTATCAGTATTGCTGCTCACGAACTTCGTGCTCCTATCCAACCAATTTTAGGCCTTGCAGAAGTTCTTAAATCAAGACAAGAGGTGCAAATGGAAAAACAGAGAGAACTTCTTTCTGTTATTATACGTAATGCGAAGAGGCTTAAGGAATTAACAGAGAACATTTTGGACATCACAAGAATTGAGAATAAATCATTAGAACTCCAGAAGGAACCTCTGAATATTGACGAAATAGTGATCGGCGTACTTAACGATGCCTTGGATGAATCTGAAATTTCTAGGAACGTAAGACTAGTTTATAATCAAGATAAGAAAACAAAATTTGATTCTGCCCTGCCTACTAGTCATTCTGAATCATCAATAGCCTTTGGATCAGCAGGCAAAGGATCTTCTCTCTCTGTTAAGGCAGATAGATCAAGATTAACTCAAGTAATGACTAACCTCGTTGGAAATGCAATTAAATTCTCCAACGAAGGTGACATGGTTACTGTTTCAGTATCAGAGGAGAATAGTATACGAGATTTAAAGAAGCGTGATAATGGCAACAGCTGGAATAAAATGCTGCTAGTACGAGTTGAAGACACAGGAAAAGGGATAGATCCAGAAATAATGCCTAAATTGTTCAAGAAATTCGCGTCAAAGTCAGAGAAGGGTATGGGTTTAGGACTTTTCATTTCAAAGAACATTGTTGAAGCCCACGGTGGTGAGATATGGGCAGATACCCCCAAGAAAGAGAAGGGGGAGCCTTTTCCTTTACGATTCCGATCGAATGACCCTTATCTGTCTACCTTTAAATGCTCAGCCGTTAGAAAAATGATGATGGACTTTTTCCATTCTGGTGAGGTCACCTGATATGGTCTTTATTCTCTAACGAGAAGTTCTATTCTTTTCCCTCCTTAAATAAAAGGGTGGATTTGATTATTGATAATAACATCCGCCGATGACCGACTGCATTCGAAACGAAGAAGGTTCAAACGAACCCTTTTATATAATAGTAAAATATCTCTTGGTATGACAACCAGTGAAAAAAGTAAAGTCCCTAAGATAGTGGCTTTAGAAGTTCTAGAAAAGAACGGTGTGAATGTAGATCGCTTGAAGGAACTAATAACGAAAGGTGTTGGCGCTGAATTCACGACTTATTATTATTATACTATCTTGAGAATGCATTGCACAGGTCTCGAGGGAGAAGGAATTAAGGAAATAGTCGAAGATGCCCGTATTGAAGATAGAAATCACTTTGAGGCTATGGTTCCCAGGTTGTATGAATTAGGTGGTGCCTTACCCAGAGATATTAGGAAATTCGCTGATCAAGCAGGGTGTCCTGATGCTTATTTGCCAGATAATTGGGAAGATATTAACTCGATCCTAAAGGTTCTATTAGAGGCCGAACAGTGTGCTATAAGATCATGGGGTGAAGTCTGTGATATGACGACAGGTAAGGACCCTCGTACCTACGATATTGCTCAACGCATTATGCAAGAGGAAGTTGAACACGAAGCATGGTTTATAGAACTACTCTCAAAAAGGCCCTCCGGTCACTTTAGAAGGAAGTTTGTTGGTCAGTCACCTCATACAGGTGATCAAGGTAGCCTAATACACCTTTAATTTTTTGTGCATTAAAGCACAATATTTCTGCGAACCAGGTTAATTTAGTAAAGTGAACCGAAGCAAAGCTCGTCTTCACTTACGATATGGTATACAAAAAGGGATCGTATCACACCGTGCCGTGAAAGATGACGGCTATTTTCGTATTATGTTCGAGCAATTGGGTCTGAAAAATATCATGAATTATTTGCAAATCCCTCAATTATGAAAATTTTTCATAATTTGCATATACGCAATTTTGAAGTGGGAATGCGGAAAGTTCTTTATATGAGTGAATTAGAGTAATACCGAATATAGTGCTTAGCGCATGACGAAGTGTATCGCATTTCACTCGTACAAGGGTGGTACCGGTAAGACTACACTAGCTGGGAATTTTGCCGCTGTATTGGCAAAGTCGGGCTTCCGAGTGTGTTTGCTGGACTTGGATGTTTACGCTCCAAGTCTTCAGTCGTATTTTATGATTGAACCGAAAAAGTGGATAAATGACTATCTTTACTCAGAAGCCGATATCGGGGAGGTAATGCAAGATCTCACCCCGAAAGTTTCGGAAATCGATACGCAAAGCAAGGTGATGCGGTCCACTTCCCCTCGAGGCACCGATGATAACGTCAAAGGTAAGCTCTGGGTTGGATTTAGCAATGCGAGGAAGGAGGAGATATACAAGCTCGAAGGAGGTGCAGATACCACACGTAAGCAGTTCTTAAGGAGGTTCATCTTGTTGAGAGAACAGCTGATAACAAACTATGATGCAGACTATATTGTCATTGATACTAGCCCCGGAATTAGATATTGGTCTATCAATGCATTAGCTGTGGCAGATATTTTGTTTCTGACCCTTAAAGCGGGAGACCTTGATATCGAAGGAACAAAGAAAATGGCCGAAGAAATATACAGCTCTTTCACTAAATTTGGGACCAAGTCATTCCTGTTGCTAAATAGAGTATCTGGATATTGTGCTCCAAATCCGCTAATTGCAAAGCCAGAAATGACTACCAGTAACAAATCTGTACCTTCGACTATCATTATCGAAACATCTGAGGATACTGATGAAATGCTTGCGAGAGAGGTGAGAATGAAGATAATGTCCTCTATTCCATGCTACTGTGATATACAGTTCCTTCGAAAAGAATTCCTGACCGCTTTAAAGTTTCCTGCTCATCCATTTGCCAAGAAGATAGAGAGTTTGACTGAATCGCTGAGCAAGACGGCTGAGCAGCTCTGACAACTAAATAGCATGAAGTGGATTTAATTTCATCTTTAACTTGCAAAGTCAAAAAGCCAGTCAACGACCAGTCATTTTCTTGGTCAATTCACACATTATTGTTATTTTTATTTTTATTATTTATTATTGTCAGCCTAACTCCAGCTTTATCTTGTTGAGCAGTTCTTTAGTTTCAATCGGCTTCCTTATGAAAGAGCCAAAGTTGAGAGAAGGATAAATTTCTCTCAGGGCAAGGTAATTGAAATCAAAGCCAGTAATGAAGCAAACCTTCACATCTTGATCGATTTCTTCTAACTTCTCGTACAATTCAAAACCATCTATTTCAGGCATTCGAATGTCGACAATCACCATTACATATTTTCCCTTTATGAAATGTTGGAGGGCAACGTTTGGGTCAGTAAACCCGTCTACTTCGAAGCCACTGCGTTCAAGGCTCGCAGTAATTGATAGTACGATGTCTTCCTCATCATCGACTAGCATTATTTTCTTTAAAGTAATACTTCTCCACCTCTGGTTCTCAAGGTAAAAAGCAATTTACAAATCAAGATCAGTTCACAAAAGCATAGTAACAGATGATGATGACGCGAGGAATAAACCATAAAGACCACAGATTGGCCTAAGGATTTATTTCCCCTACTAAAGGTGGGGCAGTCAATAGTCCTTAGCTGCAAGCAAGAAATCTCAACTACTGCCTCAGCTAAAGATTTGTCTCTCATTCTTAACCCTCCCACATCTAGTAATGAACTTCATACCTGAGCAATTGCATAGTAATTGTTGCCTAGTATTATATATCAATTATAGAACAAATGACAACGAGATACGATTAAAAGTAAAGCTACTGATAGAAGTAGTCTATCGAAAGTATGGATTTTCGAGCATTACCTCTTACAATTCAGACCAATAGAGTGATGCAAGTCATGCCAGGCTAGCCCTTTTCTCTAACTGCAAGATCCACATAGTTTAGAAATCTATCCCGACTAACAGGTTTCATTATGACTTGGTTTGCCGCCACGTCAGGCAACAATGAAATGAGTTCCTCGGCCGCATCGAGTGCTGTTACGAAAAGGATCCTAACTGCTGAATTAATTGCCCTCAACCTCTGGTAAAGCTGTAAGCCGTTAAGTTGGGGCATACGAATATCCATTACCACAAGGTCATATTTTGACGAGTCTTCTTTTGCAAATTGCCTCAGTGCCACAGTAGGATCTGTAAATGAATAGACCTTAAATCCCTGACCCTCAAGAAAGGATCGGTAAGTAAAGAGCATATCTGGTTGATCATCTACTAGCATTATATTCCCTCGGAATGTGTCATCTCCTTCGACACTAAGCCGAGACGGCAGTTCCTCTGTGAGACGAATTTGTTGCATAGCGTGTTCATTTTGTCTTCGAACATCATGCTGGCGTAGTATAAGGTCCTTTAATTCTGGATATTTCACTCGACGATCCAAATCCATTGGTACAACTAAATGGATTGGGTATCTCTGTTTAAGCCCGATCGAAAATTCAGATATTTCTTCAAATTGAAACTGTTTTTCTAGAGAATTCAGTTTCTTGAGCACCTGGTGCAGATCGCCTCCTATAACCATTGAGTTGGGAGGTGCCTTGTTATTGATCTTGGCACACAAGTTCATTGTAGGTCCAAAGAAATCCTGGTCTCTTGAAAACCTTGACTCAGCTCAGCTCAAGTCTGCCGTAGTCAGCGCTTATTCGATACCCTATAGGCTGAATTCCTTCCTTTTTATAAAGGCTGTTGACCGTGCTTCTCAAATCCAATAGAGATATCCCACATTCAAGCACATTCCTAAAGCCCTCGATGCGCGCTACCTCAGCTGTATTTGGAAAATAATAGATCATTGAGTCACCGCCTGTCTTTAGAACCCTTCCACCAAAGTGTGTAATTATAGGTGAAACTGAATTAACAAATAGGGAGTAAAACTTTCTAATTTTGTCTTCATGAGCCAACGAAGAGGTGATCGCCGTCGAGTTGACTACATCAAGCATACATACACAGAAATCAGAAGAAATTCCTTGAAAGATTATATCGTCGTGTAATTGCGTATAATCATCACGATTTCGTGAATCAAATTGATTATTACCACCAGCCCTTTTATTCGGAGATTTGGAATTTGCGATATAATCATCATTTACCTCATCTTGTCTCTCTTTATCTCCGATCATGGAACCTTTTTTTACCTCTTGTCCAGATTAAGTATTATTCTACCTTGTATAAAAGATTGCTCAACAGTGTGATCTATTACTATTGAATGGTTATTCAAAATCAAGTTCTATTTTGATGGTACTAGTGTGATAGGAAATGATAGGACTCGATAGGCTGAGATTTATCTCGTAAAGGTAATCGTTCTTTAAAATAGTCATTATTTAAAATTTACGCGAGTTTAACGTTTATAATCTTCCAATTAATATACAACCGCATCTCGAATATGAAACACCAGAGACGCGTCGGGGAAGCGCTCACTATTGTCTGCGGTATAGCAATTGCTGGAATCGGCGGCGGTCTGGGGATATTGTCGTTAGTAGCAGGAGGACTTGCAATTATGGGATTGGGAGTAATTTCGTACTTCTGGCGATAGCTAGTCAAATAATTCATCTAGATAAATTTCATCGACTTACCTCAACAGAGGCTAAACCAATTTTTGTTCTAATTTTATTTTATTTTGTTTCATTTTTTCAAGCAAGGCATCTTATTTTTGAGTAGGATAATAACTCGGAATTCTCAAGGAATATCATCTGACGGCTATTTTTGTGATAAGCGAACTTTATTATCCCTTTAGTGCTCATTAGTAGTAATGGGAGCAGTATTTGACTCAGAGGATGTCGCCAAGAATCGTCGGAAGATATTCCAAAATGCACTGAAAGACCTACGCCCAGAAACTAAGGAAAGAATTGTAAGAATATTTGAAACATGGAAGGGTCGTGCGTCTGAAAAAGAGCTTGAAGAAATCCTGGGTGGTAAAAGCGCAAAGAAGTTTCGAGAACTAGTCGATAATTCTACCGATGAACTCAGCTCAAATGAGGTGGATAACTTACGTCGGTTGTTTAAGGAATCCGTCACTTTCGACTGATCGATTCTTAGGTAAATGTTTTCAACAATCTGTGACCATGAATCCAGGATTCAGGTTCGGAATTGACCCTCAAACAACAGTACAATATTCAAGCGGAAGCAATATCTTGCCCTAAGCGGTTCTGTGAGCTTCAGCCTTTATCAGAATTTTGCCGTTAATAGTCCACTTTGCACTGCCAAGTGTTTTTCCATCAGGACCTACTGCTTCCGGAAGATTAATTTCAAGGTTATCAAACGTGTAGGTCACTTCGGCCTCTTTCCCCGTCAGCCTATCAAACAAGTCTGCCAAGAGATCGGCCCATTGGCTAGCAGATTTAGAATCTTTATCACTACTATTTGTCATGTTACTTACCGATGGTATTAGGACTCCAAACCTAATAATAGTTTCTGATTGGAATTGCTTTATACCACTAAAATTAGCGACGTAAAAAGGCTCAGGCTTGATTTCGAAAGAAAAAGTTCCTAAATTAAATCATGCCTATTGAAAGATAACCTTTATGTTTTTTTGTGGGAACAAAATGTAGCTGTCAACCTCGTTCCCAGATTATCTAGCGCACCACCAACGCCCTAAAAAATGGAAAAATAATAATGGGGAACATATATTTCCCTTACTGGTATATCTACGGTTAATCAATTGTCGAAAAAGACATGTCAGGTATGTCAAAATACCATACCTTCGGCGAATTCAGGAAGATACTGTTATCTTCATCGGCAGGTTTATGACAGTCTAATTGCAGAGTTTGATGCGGTCAAGAAGACCTCTAAGGGATCAACTGTGGACTGGAAAAAGTTTCTTACTGAAAAGATGAACAGTGCGCGTTATTTACCAAAAGAATTAGGCGATGTCATTAAGGTAGAGCTTGAGAGTACGTAGATCTAGTAGTACATGCATTTTACTGGGCGAGGATATTCTATGATCGAACGACTACTACCCTTCACGATCTATAACTATGTCGCTTTGAGAAGACTTGGATTGGTGTATTCATTCATTTATTCAGGACTGATTTTTATTATAGGAGCCCCCATTTTCTGGCAACTTCCTTTACTTCCTCATCGGTAACTTGGTCGAAATTTTCATAAAACTGGCCAACGGCGCCAAAAGAAGATGGTGTAGTTATGACTTGAACAATATTTCCTTGCCTGGACAGTTCTGCGACCGTATCCTCAGGGGCAACCGGTACTGCAATTAAAACACTTGCTGGATCATATTTCTTAATCCACTTAGCTACTACCATTACTGTAGCGCCTGTAGCGATTCCATCATCTACAATAACCACCGACCTACCTGCAATGTTGTACGGTTTCGATGCGGGACGGTAAAGGGCGATCCTTCTTTGAATCTCTTGCACTTGTCGGTCTATTTCACCGTCGATGTACTCGGTTGAAACCTGGAGTGTTTGTATTAGACGTTCATTGAGGTATGCCGTGCGGTCCTGCATTACTGCTCCAATTGCGAGTTCTGGATTGTAGGGCGCCCCCAATTTGCGAGGAATAACGATATCAAATTCGCTCTGGCTGAATTTATTGGCAATTGCATCTCCTACAATGACTCCTCCACGTGGTATTGCTAATACCGTAACAGGTGCCGTCCTGCTTTCCTTTTTGAAATAGTCAGCTAAGACGCTGGCAAGTATCTCCCCTGCGCTCGTCCGATTTTTGAATTTAATATGGAAACTCCTCTTTAGTAATCTTCCCAGTATCAAACTATTTGGGTTTGACTACGGCATCCGCTACCTATTTCCCTTACTCATACTGGTGCCGCGGAGGCACTTGTATCTACCAAGAAAATTATTATGATTGTTTACAGACGGCATTACAAGTTCTAGAAGTGTCAAAAATTTGAACAGCAGCATAGATCTGTCGTATGACGTGAACTATGAGCCATGGTAGTCGAAACTGTTGGTGCATTCATTATTCAATCCTGAGTCGTCGTTATGATTTTCTCTTGCCCGATTATCTCAGTTAACAAGGTACTACATGCATCGGTCAAATCGTGGATTTCCTTCTTTTTTGCTTCAAAAGTGGCTTGTGTCTCTGCAACCAGAATCTTCTTTTCTTCGATCTCTCTCTTGTTTCGCTGGATCAAATCGTCAAGAGACTTTATCGAATTAAATGCCTTACGATTCTGATTTTGTTTTATGCTTATTACCTTCTGTTGTATCTCCCATCCTCTAGACTCAATTTTGGGAAACATGTCGATCGCCTTTTCCAAATATGTCGAAACCTTGTCTGAATCCTTTAAACTTATTGTACCTTTATTGACAGCTCCCCGTATCTCAACGAGTAATGTTCTGTAAGCCTCAATTATCTCACAGTCCTCTTTGCTTCGTTCCAAATTTTGGTTGGATGAATCTGAAAGACCGTCTGATTCAATCCTTCTCTGATTCAAAAATATCTCCCATGGAGAGTTAGAAAGAACGTCGATTTTTGCTGCCACGCTCTTTGAGACACCATAAGAATATTTCGTAAAAGCACGATTAAGATGCGAGAACAAATCAGAGACGTATTCACGGAATTCTGCCTTGCTTTTTTCCAATTCTCTAGCTTCAGATTCAAGAAGGGCATAATTTTTGTACTCGTCAGACTGTTCTATTTCGTGACGACGCGTTGTCAATTGCGTAATATCCTTTTCCAATTCACTTACTTCTGCTGACATGGTGGCTATTCTCTCCTTAGAATAACTCAAAGATGATATGTTGTTAGATAGGTCGGCAATTTTTTGGCTACAAGCGTTTGTGTCTTCCAAATCGAGGTCATAGTTTTTGATCAATTTTGATGTCTTCTTGTTCAGGTTAGTAAAGTCTGCAAATTCAGATCTGAATTTGTCAGCATACTTCTTTAGAAATACATTGAAAAGTTTGCTGTGGGAGCCAGTTAGCTGACCGAAACGATTAGTAATTGATTCTAGTCGGTCTTTGAACTTGAGTGCATCACTGTAGGAGGCTATTTCTGGAAAGCTAGAATTCGCATCCTTCAATATAGAGTTAATAACTGTGCTACGAGCGTTTTCCACTGCTGATTCAAATCGTTGATCCTCTACCTTAATCTCTTCATTCTGCAGATCAGCGGCCAAGTCTACGATTGACTGCAAACTTGCTTGCGCAGAGTCTCTAATTGGAGAAAGCTGTTGGACAAGCTCATCTGTCTTTTGCTCTTCAATCCTACGAAGCCGATTCGCTGCATCCTCAATGCTGATACCTTTTCCAGACAATTCCGCTAGTCGTTGGGGGTCAGACCTGTCACTTTGCTCCAATGCCAATTCGCTTTGGTCATATCCATCTGTGCTAGAATCCCTGTCTAGATCATTATTTCTCTCACCTTTTGAGTACCTGTCACGTTGATCTGAAGACTCTGGTTTAAGTTTGGATTTGGATTTGAATCGGTTTTTTATAAAATCAAATGTAGGAGACAAAAGCAGTCTAAGTACCTCATGTACACTCTCTCTAACAAAATCTTTGCGGTACCACACTCCGCCCAAGCGGATAAACACACTGGATCGTTCGTTGGCACATCTTGAAGAATATCAGCATACATAAGGACGAGAGATACCCAAAATGTTTGTGCTAAGGTGTAAACTAACTTCATGCATCGGAAAAGTCTTTAGGCAAAACACAAATGTAGCTTTGTCTACATCGAAGAACCGTTACCTAGCGATATATTGACCATGCATCTTGAAATTCGAACCTCAGTTTTGCTGGGCCCATATTTCAGATTGTTTGGTCGGTTCATTAAAAATATGAATAATTTCTTGCGTTCGAAATTACGCAGGAGGCAAGAAATTTGCAAGAAGAAGTCAAGGAGATTTCTCAGAGATGTTTGAACGCGTAAACAGCACTTGCTACGAAGTATTTTGATTTTATGATGGACAACGCACATCAGTCCGAGTGAACACCTTCCCCAATTATAGATCCGTGCATAGGGGATGAATAGCCAGAATATATTGGAATTGGTGGTGGTGGTAACCTGTAACGCCAAACAGCCGCCTTTCAGCTTACGCAGTTGTCCTAATTCTATTCGCAATAAGGTCAGGCCATATTATAGGTAAGGTCAGTAAGGTAAGTATGTAGATATGGTAAATGGCACTCCAATTTACTGCCCTTATCCAACGGTAAGTATATTTACCCTATTTACCTTACTATATTATACCATTAATTGACCAGAAGAACTTTTCAACAAAGTGGCACCAAAAAGGAGATGATAGAGAAGATGCTCCTTGACAATGATAACAAGTACTCTGCTAGAGAGATTGCTCGTACTGTGGGGACAACTGAAGGAAACGTGTTCAAGGAGAAATCTAAATTGAAAGCCACAGGTATTTTGACAGATAAAAGATTAAGCGTTTTTTCACATTCTGTTGGAGATGAAACCCTAACCTTGGCTCGTGCTGAAGCTAAAACTTTAGTTACTAGGCCCGATCTCGGACCCTTGACAGACATTCCGCCTCTGGGACAAGAAGATCTGAAGAAGATGTATAGTGAATTCCAGAATGGTAAGACCCCTGTGGAAGTTATTGCTACTAATGGTTTCAATCCTATGTTAGTCGAACATGAGTATAACAGGTTTTGCCGCATGAACGGTCTGAATCTCAGATCTTTGGCTCACGAATTAGTTGATGTGCTGAAATCAACCAATAAGGCTTATCTGCACTTCTGTTGCAAGAGATTGAGCAGGATGGCATTACGTGCAATGAAGATATAAGGGAGCTGTTTGAATTTGCATCAACTTCCTCTTATTCTGGGGGCGAGTTATCGGTGATTAAACGTATGAGAAATGGCGATTCAATTGACTCATTTAGGCCGTTCGTATGTTCAATATGTCATAAACCAATGAGAGGTGCAATAATTGAACCTGAGAGCGAGATAGGCAGGAAACTTCTTCAGTCTATTGGATCAGGTGCTATGCACGATAGTTGTATCAGTGGGTTCACATTAGGGTAAAAAAACTAATTCCTACCAGTAACTGGCCTTTATTTTCTCTATAACCAATTCGTGCTCTCGACCCTTTCTTCTTGCGAATCTCTCCATAGCATTTAGTGGAACACCTCCTAATGACCTCGCCAAACCAGCAAAGAACAAGTTTTTCATCGGATTATCTCGCCCAACTTTTCGCATGAATTTCTGAATTCCATATTTGAAATTATGCTGCCATGTTTTGTACATTACTCCTAGTTTAGGGGGGTCCATTGTATTGTTTATGTCAAAGAATTCAGATTTCTCTAACAGCCCAATAGGGACAAATGTCAACGGTGTAACTGTAAATCTTGAATCTGGCTGTTCGGTTTCTAATTCATGAATCAATTGAATGGTTTCCCAACTATCTTCAGGAGTCTCATCGTTATTCAAACCCATTATCAACGTGAACGCTGGAACCCAGTAGTCCTGATTCAAAGTCTTGACTCCATGCTTTACAACCCAATGCCATTCGTTCGGTTTGAATGGGGCTAGCTTTCGATCAGCATACTTGCCTATTAAACGAGTACTCCCCGTTTCGAAGCCACATTGAATGCCTATGTGATTTTCAGGACTCGATCGGATAATCTTTGAGATACTTGGAATGAGTCTTTCGTCGGCTATTGCGCCTGCTAAAGTACCATGAGTAGGGTTAGTATGTTCGATTCCCGTATCCATAATACCTTTGAAGAGTTCTTCTAAAGCTTCTCTATTGGGTTCCATGTTCTTAGTGGTCCTTGGGTTTAGACCGTAAACAAAAATATCGTCACTTTGAATCCATGCACTTTTGCTTCCGCCATATTTCATATTTACCTGAATTTCCTTTTGCACTTTTTCAACAGGATAGTAACGCAATGGCCTGAGGGTTACGTCGCAAAATTTACATCCTCTCCCGCAACCCCGCATCACTTCAACCATCCCATGCATGCTTGGATTTATGATGTCAGGGATTTCATCAACCGAAGGCTCATCCCAATAATGAATAAATCGGCCATGATATTTTCGCTCAGGTCGATCGTATTCTTTAATTTCAACTTTAAATTTAGACTTCTTGAACGGATTGGCGGTTTCGAAATCACCAGCTATCGCAGCATCAAAGAAACTGGCACCTGCTCCATCTATCTCCGGACCAATTCCACCAAGATCTCCCTCAACTATACCGTAGATTCCATACTCTTCTATCTTTGCAGGATCATAGTTATACTGCCATGTGCCTGATGCACCTGCTATGACCTTTGCATTACTTCCATTCTCTTTTTTTGCGTTGGATATTCGCCTATGCAGTTCTCTGCAATAAAATTCGTCATATGACATGTGTTTACGTCCGTACGTGAAGGTCATGGTGACTGGTCCCATTCCCAGAGGATCCATCTCGTAAGTGCCAACGACTTGAGTTTCAGGGCCTATAAATTTTTCAACGTAATCGGGGTGGGCTACAACGACATCTTCCCTGCTGTAACCATCCCTAATGAGAGAAGACTCGACCTTCCTTAGTCCATATGGAGCGTATTTTGCGACTCCATTAATATTCTCAATCGGATTACAGATGAAATCAAACAATAACCTCGGAGTTATCTGTTGACCCATTAACTTGTACCAGAGGGATGTAGGATCTCTCTTAGTGTCAATAGCAGGAGCACAGCCAAAGAATGAAGCTAAAGATATTCCTCTATACGGCGACATAAGTGTCCGGTCTGCAGTCAATACAACTTTAGGATATTTCATGAAATGTTATTACGCCGTTCCCTAAGCATATCCATTTCACAGGGATAGATATTAAGTTTTTCAATTTCGCTTGGAATAGTAAAAAAATCCCATTCTAATTCTCCAGTAACTCTGCTAATTAAATTGGTAGAGTGATATTAATTTCCAGTATTTTCGTGTCAAACCCGCGATTAAGATTGCCGTCATGAATCTTCTACTTTTTTCCTTCAATAGGATTTAGAAAATATTTCTCATTGTTTCAAAATATGGTGAAAAAAACGTGGATAGATATGTTTGCTCTTACACCATTTACAAACACTGACCACCTCTGCCTCGAAGATTGCTCTGAGCAGGAATTCGATCGCTACTAATCTGGATGGGGGGATCGAGATTCACGGTCACTGCTAGGTCTATACCATCACACTAAAACTAGCTAGCGATCTAAACGCCCAAGAATTGAAATACTGTCTCTGATTCCGAGCAACCTAAACTTGTACTTGTATTCGTACAGCCTTGTATAGAAGTCGGCGTAGCTCGCAGCAGCTTGATACGTATCAAACGTTATCCTTAATTCTGGAATCACAGTTTTCTTTCCATCTTGATCAAACGTTTCAAGCACGTAACGCTTGGGTAACCTTTTTGCCTGTTTCATAATAAAGTATACAGTGATTAAGAGGAATACAACAGCTGATATGAACACCACAACTGCACCGAATTCCTTGCCGAAAGTCAAAATATGAGCTAACAGATTCTCGCTTAGCCATTTGTATAGAGGATCGATGCTCTTAATGAATAAGCCCACAATAGCTTCGTACATATTACCTCATGGTTTGCTCCGGTAATACCATTTATCCCATGTCTACTATAATAGCATAGCTATAAAATTATGCTAGATTATTTTCCAACTCCGAGTTGCGCTAATATTGCTCGCTTTTCCTTTTAATTCGAGCTACATGAGATAGACTTGTGTCAATAAATTATAAGGTTTCAAATATCAATACATTAATTCAATCTTGGGTATTAGTGAGACAGATTAGCAACCATATCGTACTCCGAAGCTAAAAGGTTCACACAAAAGTCTAGGGCTCATTTCTTGGCACCTAGAGTTCTGTTCTTCAGTCTTAGCTGGCTTCCTCTACATTTTCTACAGCGGGATGCCGATATTGGATTCCTTCCACCACATTTGAAACATACCTTAAAGAAAAGCCTTCGTTGCTGGGCGATTTGTTTCTTGGTAGCGTCTGTGATTGGCATACATCATTTCAGTTCCACAAACACTATTTTTACCTTTACTTTTAAAGGAGAGAAACAACAACTCATCCTTTTATGCGATTTGTCCATGCATAAATAGGATAGCCACCTAGTACAGTATCTAAATATCCTTTAGGTTCGACTTGATCCAATTTAAGGTGTGTTTTTGACTTCGAACTTATGTTAGAATTAAACTTTATTAGTGCCACGGGGGGAGAATTAGCAATGACTACAAATCCCTTGAATCCTGTTAAAGCAAGCGAAGAGATTGTAATAGATTTTTGGCAGTCGCTTTGTAAATTACCAAGAAAACAAAATCCGACTTTCAATAATGATGGAGCCAGGGATATAGATGCAAATAATTTCCGAGAAGGGAATAAGGACTTTTTTTATCTATCTGTGACCCACGAGGGACCAAACATAAGGGAATGTACTGTTAACTCAGACCAAAAGGTTCTTGTACCTTCCCTCAGTTTCTTGGCTTCAGAAGCTGAAAGACCTGCATCAAGTACTAACAAATTGAATTCATTTTCAGAGATAGATCATGATAGCATCGATCAAGTATCTCGCCATGTCACGATTGACGGGAACGATATTTCAAATCTGGACAGTTTCAGAGTACCCATTAAAACACCTTTTCAGGTTTTCTTTCCCGATCCAAATCTCTTCAGCGCGCGCCCTGGTGACTCTGATGCTGTAGCAGATGGTGCCTATCTGGTCCTCCAAGGATTCGAAGCTGAGGTCTCACCACATTATACATTTTGCAGGAACAGTGAACATTCCCGAAAACCAAGACAGCTTGGAGTATAGAACCTACAACGAAGATTTAACATACAAGTTGACAATAATCTAACTTTAGGACCTGTACTTTCTTACAGTAGGATGCGAAACTTGAGGATTTGTTGGAAACTTCATCATTATCGAGTTCATCAAACTGAAGCCGTTTTGCTTCTATCCGGAGAACTTGCAGCTATTCAACCTAATGTGTCTTACATCCGTAAGAAGTAATAATACATATTGCCGAAAAAAATAATGGAAAATATGCCCCCTAGATTTTCCTTCTAACCTTCGAATTATTTTCTAAGGAGATAGGCTTTGGTGCATGGAGAGATTCGCATTATGTTATGAATCTAATCAACTGCCTATATGGACAAATAATATTTCGATACAAATGAACTGACTTCTGTCCACACAAATGTTTTACGTGGACTCGTCGAAGAGACCGCATCGGCAACCCGTATGCATCACAGATCGCTTATGATATTCTACAGAAAGGGATCGGTTGAAAGCAGATAACGGAATCAGAGAGAACAAAACAGTAACTGATACCTATAACGGTTGCTTGTCGACAATCTACTCTATTCATGTGTCTTCCTTAAGATGACAAACAATAATTTAAGAATTAGATCGAATGCGATCTTTTCGACTAATCAACTCGGAGCAACAGAATTCCTACCCCTTTCGAAATGGACCATGATGATTTGCGCCTTGTCCCCCGAAAGTACGTCAAACCCGCTTCGGACCTAATTGTCCGATAAGATAATCTCATTTCGTGAAAACGAAGGAGAGATTACCTAGTTAGGTTAAGGGAGAAGGCACGTAATCATTTTACCATCTAATTAAGTTGGGTCCCATTATGGGAACACAGACAAAATAAGAAACAAAATTCAGGATCAGCGAGCATGTTGACGAATGAAATCTTATGATTGTTGTATTGCCTGTCATCTAAAGTTTATTAGCCATAATAAGTTATCAGTATTAATGAGTAACGATACTCTGAGTCGTGCTGCAGCAGAAATTGTGGAGGAGTATTTCAAATGGTTTTGCAGCTTTCCCGAATCTATTAGTCCGGGTTTTCATAGTGATGGAAATAAAATTATAGAAGCGAACAAATCTACTCTAAAAAGGGATGAATACATATTTCTCCCCCCAGGATTAGCTGAACCTTTTAATCGGAAGATTGGTACCGTTGAGCGCGGCAAAAAAATATTCATACCCTCCCTCAGCTTCATTGGTTCAGAATTTGAAAGTCATAGTCCAGACATTTCCCAATTGTATAGATTTGCCGATGTGGATCACGACAGTATAGACTATGGCCATATTGAAATAGACGGAGAACGACTTCCCGAAAGAACTCTGGAAAGTCGTTTTCGAGTTCGTACGGATCCGTTTGATGTTGAATTTCCAGATGGTGCTCTTTTCGACGTTCACAAAGGCATTTCCAAAGCTGTTGCAGATGGTGTATATATTGTATGGGAGCCTTCCGTTGGAGATCATGAGATACATTTTGAGGGCAAAATAAGACTTGCAGGCAGAAAAGACACTATAGAGTTTGCAAACCGAGGGGAACCAGCTAAAGAGGACCACGTAGAGAATGTAACATACACTTTTAAAGTGTCAGTGTAATTTTCGGATGCCTTTTTGACTTAATATGAAACTGAATCCATCTCGTTCAGTAGGGCAATCGTAATGGATTACGAAAGGGTAAGATTCCACCTATAAAGGGGGGAGGTCAGCGGTATCGCTTCTCACAATTTCTGAGGACAGAACAAAGCTTCTAGTTACCTATCTATCAATTTATCTGATCCAAACCAACGGAAATCTAATAATTGACTCGAGCAAGAATTTTTATGTGCCATCATGCACCCACTCATTGTAAATTAGAAGTATTAATATCACATGAGTTGATGCTGACTTTAGTATTGAGAGCTAACATTGTTAGACCTTCCGAAAACTTTCTTGGTATGTCATATAGTGAATGGGTGACAACATGGTGTAATTGGTTGTTTTCCGAATATCCTGATACGTATGATGGAGGCGATATAGTTTTTCTGAGAGGAAACGTGAATTATCTTCCTGTCAATGATTCTGGCATCGGGCCGCGCTTCATTGATCCTAAGGCAATCTACGACAGAACAGGGCAAAATGGTCAGACTGTATTTGAACGAACAGCCATTTTAGTTCCTGTAATAGTTGAGATGCTTATTGTGGGGGAGCTATATGAGGGGAAGATGCTTAGAACACCAGAGCAGCTGCGATATAGCGCTAATATAGATATCCGAAAGTGTGGACCTATTTGGGCTACGATCATGAAAAAAGGAGATGCGAAGGCACGCAAAATCGTAAATAATTTGAAGAAATATTACGTTGCAACTCCTTTGTTTAAGTTGAACGTTCCAGAAAGCAGCTCCTTGAAGGATAAAGCCGATAATCCTTATGACCCTGGAATTTACGACATGGTCGCCGCAGGAATCTTCTTGTTGATTGACTCACTTCCTCCCTCAACTTATCGTATTAATTTTGGTGGTGTAACTGGAGCATATCATACTGATTCTGTTTATGACATCACAATACAAGGAAAAAGAAAAGAAACTATGGAGGATGTTTCTGCCAGACGTCGTATCGTCACGCGTGCATGGAGATAGTCGGATTGTTTGTTACCCATCCGATAACGATTTAATAAAAGCGAATCTGAGATGGTAAAAGGGAAGAAACTACAAAACGGGATCTATTATCGGAGACATCAATTGAACGATTTAGCATTGAATAACAGCAATACTAGAAATAGTTGTTTTGCGATTGCGTTCCTCCGAATTTCCAATGGTATAACATCGTCTGAGACTGCTGAATACTTAGGAGGTCTTTGGAAGATGTATTTGAAACTTAAGAAAGGTGTTGTAGGTGATCTCCCTGGCCGTCGTGTTCCCTCAGGAGGGCTGTCCGTTCTCCTTGGTTATGGTCCTAATATTTTCGTTATTCCGGGAATAACTAAGAAAACACCTAGAGATCTTGGGGGAAAGCAATTTCGTGAAGCAGTCAGTGGTGAACCAATTTTAGACGGATCAGGAATTAATTATAGTCTTGAGGTACCTCGGAATTTAGGAATTACGGAACACATAACAGTCCAATTTATATCAAACTCGCAGTTAGCAACCTATCGCGCGGTTGTGGAGACGCGGAAATATATTGCGATGAATGTCCCCCCAAAGAGAGGAATTGCTCTTACTACATTTTTTACGGGTTTCCAAAGAGACGACAGCAGGAGCTGGTTGGGATTTCACGATGAGATTTCAAACATGAAGAACACCAGGGAGAGAAGGCAAGCGATTGTGATCGATAGAACCAATAATGATTTGGTACACCAAGATTTCTGGACTGCGGGTGGTACTTATCTTGCATTTTTGCGTATTGAAATCAATCTTGCAGCATGGGAGCAGATTAAGCGGTGTGATCAAGAGATCCTGATTGGAAGAGACAAATTAGATGGCATCCCCGTAGTGGGTATTGACAAGAATGGGAATCCCATAAGAAAACCCGGCTGCCCACCATTTTCACAGGTTCGATCATTTGATAAGAGATATCACGACCATCCCAATTACTTCCTGATGCCCCCATCTGCAGATATCAGCATGAAAGCTAAAATAGATACAAATAGTTCAATTCGATTCTTGAGTCAAAGTCATATAGGAAGAACGCGTCACATAGACCATATAAAGAGTTTGGATCCTGCCTCAAGACGAATTTTTAGGCAAGGATTCGAATTTCTCGAACCTTCGTTTCATGATTCTTCTGAACCTTTAAAAGTGGGACTAAATTTCATTAGTTTCCAAAATGATCCTACTCGACTATTATTTATTTTGACTGATCCTAACTGGCTTGGTAATAGTAATTTCGCAGGAACGGAAAACATTCCAGGAATGAAAGATTTTCTTTCTGTTAGGGCATGTGGTATATTCTTTGTCCCTCCTAGTGAAACCCCCTTCCCCGGTGCAAGCATTTTCAGGTAGCGCGATGCTACGTAGCCAAGAGATCACATACGTCAAAATTGCAACAAACCCTTGCGCTTATGACATTATATACCCTCATATAGGTAGTTTGCTCCTGACACTTCCACTAGCAGGGGGCACTAACAGGTTTAGACACAAATTTCTTAATGACCGACCGATTACGAAGATCTATCTTTCTTGACTTCGTTAATGACCTGGTCTAGATATTTTCTTAATTCTTTCTCATCAAACTCGGCTCTTGTCACTTTTTCTCTTGCTAGAATATCCTGCTGATCCTTGATGATCTCATTTACTGTTTTCTGAATTTCTTTTTCCATTTCCGCCTGTCCTATTGAATGTAGAAGCCCAGATCGCAAGGCATGTTGATATATGTTTTTTCGCAGAGTATTATTCACTGAGACGAGTTTAGCCGAATTGTAAATTCCTAACAAGACCAAGTATGCTGCCAAGTTCAAAACAGTTATTGTCGCAAGTCCAAATGGGGGATACGGGCCAACAACTTGGGTTTCCGCTTGATTCGATGTGAAAATCAGAAATATGCCCCAACCAGAAATAATCATGTAGGTTCTGATTCTTCTCTCATACTTTACCGTTCTAGAGATATTCCAAAAGGCTGCTCCGAATAAAAGTCCTCCAATGGGTCTGCTTAATGATAAGAAGGCACTCAAGAATATTGAAACAGCTATCGGGTCTATCTCCAGATAAGAAATTAGTAAAGTACTCAAGAAAAGCTGATAAAAGAATGTTATAACAAAATAAACTATCGGAATAGAAAGTAGAACCCAATACAATATCCTGCTTATCACCTTTTCCCTGTAATAATTCAGCAAGATCGCCGTAGTAAGCCATATGCTAAAGAATGCCATAAAAGAAGAAATACTGTAAGTAGTATCAACAGACTTATATCTAACCCCAGCTATGTCCCCAGATCCTCCTACGTATTCTACGACTTGAGCTGGTCTGGAATTTGCCTTCAAAGTAGCGTATGTAGCAGCCATCACCAAATTAAAGGCAATCACAATCATGGAAACAAAATACAAAAACACGATCAATCTGCGATTAGATCTGTACCATGAAAGGAACAATATAGCCAACCATGATATAAGGGCTGCTCCTGTTCCATAACTAACGATAATTATCAACGTACTTGTCCATGATTCATAATATCCAAAGTAAAACTGCTGAAATATCAACAAGCCGATTGAGGTTCCTAATATGCCCAATGATACTATCGAAATTAAATAGAACGATTTAATTTTTAGTGTCTTACTACTTCGTTTTCCTTGGAGTGAATTTCTTATATATCTGATAATAAAATATTGTAAAAGAATACACGCAATGCTATTGATTGAAAATAAGATTAATTTGCTCTGCAATGGGATAAAATATCTATCGATCAAATCGTTGACTTTAACAACTGAAGTATCAATCAAAATAGTGACAACTAAGCTAACCATTAAAATAACAAAAATTTTGTTACTATACGACCCTTCGTACTGGATCTCCAAGGCTGAATACCAATGTTGAGCTCTCTAACATAATCTTTTTGTAAGGGATGCTATTTGTTAAGTGTACAAGAAATGTTAATGAGAGTGCGGTTCGTAATAACGTCAGTTTCTGTGCTCACTCTTCTATCTTTCACTGTATTGCCAGTTGCAGCTTCAAACTCAGTAAATATTTATCCACCAAATACCACTCCTTACAATTTAACATATGCCGACCATGCACAAAATTTCTGGAAATGGGCGATACAAATACCTGCCAGTGAAAATCCTGCAAATGATAGGACTGGAGAGAAATGTGCGAATGGTCAGGCAAACTCAAATTCATCAGTGTTCTACTTGAGCTTTAACAATGGTGGCGAATCAGTAAGGACGTGTACAGTCCCTGCAGGAAAGTCCCTGCTTATACCTGTAATGCAGGTAGAATGGTCCGATAAAGAGTCCCCAGGTTCTTCAGTTGATGACCTACGCAGTTCAGCAAAAAAGGATCAAGATAGTGTCAACAGTTTGTATCTTAAGATAGGCGATAAAGAATATGGTTACGAAGATCTTCTCAAGTACCGTATTCAACCTACGGAACCGTTTGAAGTGATCTATCCTGATAACGGTCTTTTCGGTGTTGCAAAGGGAGGCCCTTCTAAGGCGGTTGCGGATGGCTTCTACATATTAACTGAGCCTCTCACAAACGGGACGTACCCAATTCATTTTAGGTCAAGCTTGATTTGTAGTGACCCAGGTTGTGCGGTACCTAATTTTGCACAAGATATCAAGTATACCATAATCGCAGAATAAGGACCCGACCCGTCAGGACTGTCTAAAAAGCCTAAATCTACGATTTGTGATGAATACATCTGTAATTGCGTCTTAGAAGCAGAATAAAGAATTTTGAAGACGGGGATGGATTGCTACCAAGAGTAACACCTATCGATGAAACGTGCACCACAGTCATGCCAGTTTGTAAGAAGATAGGAGTTACCAGAATTTCGGACATAACATTTATGGATAGACTGTATATTCCAAACTATTCTACTACGTTACCAGGAACTGACGATATATTCTGGGTCTACGGCGGAAAAGGCACGACAAAAACCCAAGCGAAAGTTAGCGCTGTGATGGAATCTATAGAGAGGTACTCTTCAATGCATTGCATTAACCCAGGAACGATCATCAAGGCAAGTTATTTAGAACTGTCAAATTCTTACAGTAACGTGTTGCATCCAGCAGAGGTAACAGAACCTGTTAGTCCTCATTATGACGGGGCAACTACAATAGACTACTTAACAGGATTCGATTTGCTAAACAACGAGGAAATTTTAGTTCCCGCAGAGATTGTTTACTACAGATACTTTCCAAAACGCCCGGCTATCTCCGTGTTTCAAAGTTCCCATACAAATGGACTTGCATCTGGCACTGTTCTAGAAGAGGCCGTGTGTCATGCGCTCTGCGAAGTCATTGAAAGAGATGCGGTTAGCATAGCCGACTTATGTGCATCCTGTATTCCATACAATATTGTTGACAAAATAGGAGAATCCCTCGTACCAGCCAATTACGGTAATTCGCATTTATCAGATTCCATTGGAGCAAAATTTGTGGATGACCCCACAATTTATCCAGATGTCGAGATCGATGAAGTAACTAAGGAATTCCCCTTCATCAAGAAGTTACTTCGTAAATTCACTGAAGCTGGAATTCCGTTGCTGATAAAGAATATAGCACAAAAAGATATTCCTATTCCGACGATTGTTGCAAGCAGTATTGATTGGATAACGCATGATTACGGGCTATTTGCGAAAGGTTATGGAACCCACCTAGATTCCAGAGTAGCACTGATACGAGCGATTACAGAGCTTTCTCAAACCAGAGCGGTAAACATCCAAGGAGCGAGGGATGATTTGAAAAGAATACAATACAAAGATAGTGATGAAATTTACAAAAGGAAATGGCAATTTATGCCTTCTTCGGTAACAGAGCAAAATTGTGAGCATAACGTCATGAATTTCTCCGAAATTAGAACATACGTAAATAGAGATATTTTGACAGACATAAACTTACTTCTAGCAGTTCTGAAAGAAGCGGGGTTAAGAAGAGTAATAATATTCAATCTTACAAATCCTGATATCGGGATCCCCGTTGTAAGAGCGATTGTTCCCGGACTTGAAACTTTTGAAGTAACCCAAGCAATTATGGGTAGTAGAGCGAGGAAACATTTCAATAGACTCATTAGCCCATAATTACAACATTGTAGAGACAAGCAGCACCACTGTAGGGCTGCAGAATTGGTCAATTTCAGTCGATACGATTCAGTCCGTCTTATTTTAACGCTGTCTCTCACATATTCCAATTGGGATGGCTGCTAGGCACTTCTATCGTATTCGATAAAAGATTACCGACTATTTTTCACGCACTGAATGTCAAACTAGCTTTAGTAATGGTTTCCACGAACTAGTCTACAGGATCTAAATAAAAATGCGCTAGTTGTGCCCCATCTGGGTCGTGTCTCCTGGTGTTCTTTTAATTGGCGTTTTGCCAGCGTATTCTATTGATGCAGTGCCGAGAATTATCGCCTTTAGGGTCGCTAGTGCCTTATCCATGCAATATCTACGAAGTGCTTATTAATAAATAGTATTCCATATGGAACTTCACGACTAAAAATTTCTCCTGCCAAATGACCTAACTAGTAATGTAGGCAGATAGAATTTTGAAAATTGAATAATATGGTACTATTATGTCGAAAATTCTTCTGGTAAACCAGGACCGAATCGCGACTTTTAAATTTCGTTAGATTTGTCACATTGTCCTGTGGGGGTCTCCAGTTTTATTAAATATACGATGCCTCAACTTTGGCTAGAAGGATCTTCGAACTTGGATAACCATCATAATGCATAGGTGTCGGCACAATCAAAGGGATCCTCATTTTTCTACCCAACATTTATCTGATATACAGCTCCAGAATGCAATCTTCCCATCTCGCACGAACCTTCGAAAGAGATAGTATGGTTACCTCTCGGAAGAGGTTTCAAGAATGCCCAGTACCCATCAGCAGATGCATGAGTAGTTCCTCCCATCCCAACGTCAAATATATTGTCGTCCACCATTTTTACTTCAAATACTAGAGGATCTGAACTAATACGTTGTGTTTGAATTTCCCTACCATCCAAATAGCACTTAGCCCAGATAATAGTATCTTCATCACTTTTTACATGTTTAATGATGTTTTTATAAGTTTTTAATTCAGGGTTCTCTATCAAATTCGCTTCGCAGTTAATCACAGGTACTAGAATTGATTTCTGGGTTGATACGTCGCAACTACGCTCAGGGAGACTTCCGTCTTCTTCGGCCAATTTTCCAGCAAGGAATAATACATCTCGATTTTGCTGATTCATTCTAGTGTATTCTCCACTCAAATCAACAACCGGATTTACCTGCTTTGGGATCCCTAAAATCCAGCGCCACCACTCAACCGTCCAGTTCCCATAAGTCTTGCCATATATCAAATCATTTGCAGTAAAAAATGGTACTTGTTTATCACTCATTATCGTTATCTCGTCAGATGTACAGGTACTCCTAACTTAATAAGCTAGAGTCGAATACAGTAGTTTTGAGTAATCGAACACTAATTACAACAAAGACAACATGCAACAAAGGGTCGGTTTACGATGTGCATTCACAGGTACTGTTCATGGAACTGCTAGCTCTTGCTAGTGGTATCAGCTTGCTACGGAGTCTTCGCTAAACTCGTTTCAATTAGAAGGGCATCAAGATTGACGATAGAAATTATGATTCTCCAGTCAAAGTTTAATGTCAATTGTGATGCTGCGCTGCAAATAGAGCTAACTTAATACGAAACCATGGGCGAAAAGGGGGGGAAAGCAATTCCAAATTTTCCAGACTTTATATTATTAGACGATCAGAAGGTTCCACATGATAGGAGGTCCTAATGCAAGTACGTATAGTAATTAACAGCAGCTTTAGGACTAGTACCTCTTACTTCTCGCAAAGTTTTTTCTTTCTTAAGCTTTCAATGGTCCTTATACAGATTATGAGGCTACGAATTACAATTAGAATTGTCAAATTTTTTGGTTGATATAGCCGATAGCGACT
>CAWJCY010000002.1:0-103572 GCA_963841565.1 uncultured Nitrososphaerales archaeon | reverse complement strand
CTATAACATTTTTTATGAAGATTCAGAACACTGTAGTTGCTTGAAGAGATGTAAATGTAAGAACCCCAATCATACACTGCACGTAGTGAACTTTATCGAGAAATATCCCACGGCAAAAGGCAGAGTACCACAGACAATCATAATGGTAGACCCAAGTGATTGGTCTGCTGCGTTAGAGAATCCTACTTTGAATACAAAGAAATGCTGCCAGGTTTGCAGCATTACCGAGGATACAGCACGAGCCAAGAAGGGGATAGGAACGACTGGCTTAGGACAAGTATGCCCTTGTCAGTGGGAGGTTCGATATTAACAAGTTTGATTGTGTCAATGCCAGAAGATTAACAACAATCTGAAACTATCTAAGCAAATGGACGTAGATCCATCCAAAGGCTGTATTCTAACCTTCTGAAGCAGAGAATACCGTCATTTGTTTGGCACTGTAAATTATGAGCGCATCGACTTTTTGGGTTTGTTGCTACCCCAACGGAGGACTGCTTCAACAGTGTCGCTGGGATTAGTATTGAAACATATTTTAGAAGATGGTGGTGCCTTCTGATGGATAGCATTGATTATTTTCTCAAACAAAACAGTATGCTGTGGCAATATTCTAACGCCAGCACCAACCATGATGCAGTCGAATTTTTCTCGTGAAAGTGTGTCTAAAACAACACTTTCAGCAGTCTCTCCAAAGTCAACCAGACAGTTTTGCACATCGTATCCCAGTTCCGTTAGTTTATTATTTGCCTCTTGTGCTACCGCCTTCACCCGATTGGCATCCCATCCAGTCGTAGTGGCTAAGTTGACATCAATCGATTTGGGGTCAATGCCTAAAAAGAGGACTTTTTTCTTTGCCATATTCTCCATGTTTTCATCCATTTCGGCAAGTCTTGACATATGTTCTAAATAGTTCTGGTATTATTTATCGCTGACGGCATTATCACTCCACATAGTGGATATCCAGTCTAATCATTTGTCAGTAATTTGTAGTATTGCTTGCGTTAACGATAAATAATTTCATGCTGTTTGTTTCATTTAATGCCAGAACATTAACGACATTCTGAAGGCATCAAATAAATCATCGTGTGATGTAGAATATATCTAGTACACCTTAGAATGTAATTATCAGTGCCAGAACTGCAGAGACAATCTAAAACTATCAAAAAGGTCATAATGTGAAGTAACCTCTTTGTCAATATTAAACAGGAAACATTGTCTTGTTCTTCCAGATTTTAAATATCGCTAGCGAGGGAAAGATTGATAGTTTCTGACTAGTAACGTCTTCTGCCGCAATAGCGAATGCCGCATCATTCTCTGACTAAAAAATGTAGTCTGTTGATATAAGCGAGCCCGCGCATCGCGTTGCAGAATGCGAGCCATTGTGGGGCTAATGGAGTCCGCCCTGTTCTCGGTTGGCCAAGCAACTCGATAACAGGGGAGTGTAAGATCCCCGGTGTGGACACAGTTGGATTCTAACGTGAGCGGACCACCCCCATGCCCGACTGGCGCAGAACAGTGAAATGAAAGTAGGTGTCCTTGAGGTCGAGGGCGATTGAGGCCGTCGTCTTGGTGGTGCCACTGCCGATCTCCGCGAGGTCGAACTCGATGCCATTCGGGAGGTTGATTCGGACGCGATGCTCAGCCCCCGTCGCAGGGCTTCGGATCGGACGGGCGGTAGACTCGAGCACGTCGGGGATCACGATGCGTGCTTTTCGACGCTCGATATTCACGTCAAACTCGATGTGTTTGAAAAGCGGGGGATGGACGGTGCTTGACATCATCCGATAGACCCACCAATGGGTTGCCCCCTCGTTGGTCTCTCCACCGTACAGGATGGTAGTAAGTGCGTCTCGTTGCTTGCCGTCTGCCCGCTCATCGATGACGGCCTGAATCTCGCCGTTGCCCTTGTAGATCGGTCCCGGCCAGGCGTAGAGGAGGGCTGCGCCGAGGCGATCGAGCGCCACGTCTCCAAAGTGGCCCTTATCGATGCGAACGGCAGCGAAGCCGCGACAGTCTCCGTGCGTGGGGCGGCGTGACTCGAACTGACAAGGACAGGCGTAGTCGCAGTTGCAATTGCTGAACTCGGCACCTTCGATGTACCAGTCAACCTGTGTCATGGTGCCCTCCGTCGAGGCCGCTAAGCCCAGGAGCATTTAAGATGAAACAATTCGTAATTCCGTCAGTTGGATTCGCAGTCTGGTGAGTTATCGGTGCCGAAGCCTGACCTGATCCATCCTGTTGCCATACTGTGTCGCCACAATTGACTACATCAACCATATTATCGAGCGTATCCGAATCTAATATAGGGTTTAAACATGATTTACTTACTGCCGCTGCTTGACTAGTGTCACTGGCAAGTACGGAAAGAAGTCCTGTTGCCCTATGCATTATCTTCTATAGAAGATGCGATTATATAAGACAGCTTTATTGTATTAAAATCAGCTGATAGTACAACTGGTTACATTTTCTGACCCTGTTCTTTTGTAATCCAGTCATATGACATGGCCTCACTAAGTCTAGCCACGCTTGGGTTTCTTCCTTTATGCCTCTTTTCTTTCTGCCAGAGAGGATGCACGATGTCTTCCAATTGCTTAAGTTGTAGAATAACATTACACAAATCTTTTCTCCAAGTTTAATAAATGCCCAGCGTCAGATATAAAACTAAAGAATGTTCCTCAATTGGAAAGGAGGTCGCATAACCTGCGATAGACTCCGGAGGAGTCCCGTCATTCCAATTAAAGAATATCGCAAGCTCATCAATTAGTAAATACGGTTCTTTTGACATCACTAAAGTAGTGTATGGTCAAATAGATCCAGACCAAATGAATTCCAATACTACGAATTCGGTAAATATACAAACTATCCCATTAGAAAAAGTCCCTGTAGGAGATATTGATATTGCGTACAAGATGTTTGGTAAAGGTGACCCTATTTTACTTTTTAATGGCCTTATGATGGTATGGATGCCTGGGACCCGTCTTTTTAAAAGGTCTTTCTTCAAATCACACAGTAATTGTGTTTGATAGTCGTGGAATTGGAAATACAACAGCTAGTTTCAAACCATATACTGTTCAGCTACTTGCCAATGATACGGCTGGTTTAATGGATGCTCTGAAAATACAGCAGGCAGATGCCTTTGGATATTCTATGGGCGGAATAATTGCTCAACAGGTTGCAGTTACACATCCAGAAAAGTTTAACAGACTTATACTTGTCACAACGACATGTGGTGGGAAAGAGAGTATACCTCCAAGTCCTCAACTTGCAAAACTTGGTAGGGAGGTTATAAATAAATCATTAAATAATATTCCCATTACTCAGCAGGAAATAAAGCTGATGGCGCCTACCGCGTTAGGACCAGCATGGATCAAACTGCATTCTGAATCTCTTGACACCCTCCCAGAAGCAAAAGATTTGTACACTAATATTCCCCTTAATACTCTGGTGCAGCAGTATAAGGTTGTAGAAAACTGGAGAGCAACCAACTGGAATGGCATTTGTGATGAACTTTCAAAAATATCCAATCCTACTTTGATCATAACTGGAACCGATGATTTTACGATGGCACCAGCTAATTCTTTAATTCTTGCAGGAAAGATCCCTGAAGCCTGGCTTGTACAGATAAAAGATGCTGGTCATGCAGTAATGGTTCAATATCCGGATGAAATCAGTAAGATATTAAATACATTTATATCGAATACAAGCCAAAATAAGTGAATTATCAATCGGGTGGACACGAGAATCGAGCTGACCGGGAGCAACACGGTAATCTAACTTTGAATAATAATACCAGAAAATTAATATCAAGTGAGAATAAACTTTTTATGATAGTCTATCGTTTCTAATTATCGGAATCCCGTTACAGAATCAATATTACTCCGGACTCCCATGGACCTACTTAATTATTAACCATCCATTAGCCTAATCGAAATATTCTAAACAAAAAGTGAGATCAACGAGAGATCTGCTTCTTAGCCATAACCTGAGATCTAATTGATGCCAGGGATTGATCAATTTGATATACCGCCAATTTCTCTCTTCCAAATATCTCAAACTTTTGAAGAATTGATTGAAATAGGATCTCTTCCTCTACCTGTTCGCTTACAAACCATTGTAAGAACAAGTATGTAGCACGGTCTTTTTCTTTGTCGGCAATTTCTACTAAATTGTTGATGAGCTTTGTAACAGTCTGTTCACTCTTTAAAGCGGAATGAAAAGTAGATTCTAGTGAATCGAATTTACCTTGAGGTTTTTCTATTGCTGGAATTATAGCTTCGGCCTCAGCATTATTAAGATAATGAACGAACTTTAACATGTGTATATTTTCCTCAACTGCTTGTTCGAAAAAGAATGCTGCACTTCCGTCGTATCCAGTTCTTTCACACCATGATCCCGTCGCAACATATGCATTGATAGCTGATGCTTCATAAGCAATTTGATCATTGATCGCTTTTTCCATTTGTGATGAAATTCTCATTCCAACAACCCTAGTATTTTCTGGTATCTATATTTTTTTGGAACCTCGTGAATCTTTTAATACACTATAAAGTCTTGTCAAACCCCCTTTGGCCCAATTTAAAGTTGGTTCAAAGCACTTACAGCTGGTTTACAGCATCTAGTTCCATGTGTTTAGAGACAAAATGTTTCAACTGACACTGCCTGGCAATTCTTATCAGTATATTCATAAAAAGTCTCAAATCTTTAATTACCAAGGCTGCTCCAGGCAACCTTTTTTTCTGCTTTTAAAGTCAAACTATTGACTCAGAATGTGTTGACACAACGATTGAGACAAGTACGAAAAAGATTAAGGAAGCGGCACAGAAGAGAGTATTCTTTTCTTAAAGATCATAAATATTCGAAATACGTAGTTATCAATTGGTTTATTCTTTGTTATATAAAAGGTGTGGGTGACGGCAAATGTAATTATACTATTTTTGATATTTCTGTCATGTTATTACTTGTTACCAAGCTATTAATGGGAAGCTCCTTATTCTAACCAAATAAAAAGACGAATGGATAAAAACAGTCTATTATTATTCAACCCACCACACATCTTGCCTCCAGACGTAGTGGTTACACGGAAGGCAAGTCAAAGATGATAATGCAGATGAGGACTAGTATATCTTCAATGATTATTGGATTTTTTGTAAAAACAAAGGAACAAACCTCTGCAGAATATTTCTAGTCAGTTGTACATCAATTCTTAGTAAAAATTATTCCTAACCGTATCTGATCTAATTGTGTTAATACCCCCCAATCATCGCAGTACATTAACATGTTTATAGAAGAATCGTTACTATTCCAAATACATTTCTATAGTTCACGAATGGGTTATACTGTATATATTTACGAATGTTTCTTTGATAAAAAATATCATGATCGGATCTAGAACAAAATTAGGTGTTCTGCGTAAATAGATATTGATCTATTTCAATAAAGGAATTGGACAAATTACTGTATATTTACGAATGGATATCGACCCGGAAGTGTGCTTTGCACCTCATTTTGATGATACTAATCTTGTCTCCTCTTGGATACAGCAATTTAAGTGCCTTCCCATCTCTCAAACCTTCCTCGATAGATAATAAGTATGATATTCCTATTGGGATACCAATTGAGACCGGTACTACCGATCTCTCTATTAATACAAAAGCAAATCTCCAAAATACGACCTACAGTTTAGAAAGCTTACCTGAAGAGCTGCAACTATTGGAGAGTACTGTATCCACACTAGCAACATGTGAAAAGTTGCCTGTAACCTCCGTCACTGCTATTGGAAATGATGGTAACATCCCGTCCAATGTAATAGATAATAATTTGAATACCAGATGGTCTAATCTCGGACAGGGATCATGGATTCAACTTGACCTGGGTTCAAAGAAGAGCATATGCAGCGTCGATATTCCTTGGTACCGTGGCGATCTTAGACAAAATAATTTCGTGATATCTGTATCAGATGATGGTACTACCTTCACTAATAAACTCACTGATACTAGCAGTCTTGGTACAGCTGCTGAGAAATATACCTTACCTGGAGGTACTGAAGGAAGATACGTACGAATTACCGTAAATGGTAATACGGAAAATGACTGGGCAAGCATTAATGAAATTTCTGTCTTCGGTGGCGCTACTAGTGGAGGAGGCGGTGGCGGTGGCAGCAATGTAATAGGAACCCTCTTCCATAAATTGCAAACCACAGCCGGTGGTAGTACGTGGTCTCCTTACTCATCACTTAGTGGTGACGTAGCACCTGACACTGATTCGGCTATCGCCATGAATAGCGATGGTAGGCTGCAGGTGTTTATTGTAGGTGCAAATAATCAGGTGTACTACAAGATACAGACAGCAGCAGGTAGGCAGCACTTGGACCGGATGGACATCCCTCGGTGGAGGAATAAAAGCAGATACAAGTCCAGCTGTTGCAAGAAATAGTGACGGTAGGCTGCAGGTGTTTGTTGTAGGTACAAATAATCAGCTGGTACTACAAGACACAGACAGCAGCAGGTAGCAGCACATGGTCTTCAGCATGGACATCCCTGGGTGGAGGTTTGAGAGCCAATACAGATCCAATAGTAATAGCAAATAACGATGGTAGGCTGCAGGTGTTTGTTGTAGGTACAAATAATCAGCTGCTCTACAAGACACAGTCCTCACCTAACAGCAATACCTGGTCTCCAGCATGGACATCCCTCGGTGGAGGAATAAAAGCAGATACAAGTCCAGCTGTTGCAAGAAATAGTGACGGTAGGCTGCAGGTGTTTGTTGTAGGTACAAATAACCAATTACAATACCGAGCTCAGACAGCAGCTGGTAGCAGCACATGGTCTCCAGCATGGGCATCCCTGGGTGGAGGTTTGAGAGCCAATACAGATCCAATAGTAATAGCGAATAACGATGGTAGGCTGCAGGTGTTTGTTGTAGGTACAAATAATCAGCTGGTACTACAAGACACAGTCCTCACCTAACGGCGATACCTGGTCTCCAGCATGGACTTCTCTGGGTGGAGGAATAAAAGCAGATACAAGTCCAGCTGTTGCAAGAAATAACGATGGTAGATTGCAGGCGTTTGTTGTAGGTGCAAATAATCAGCTGGTACTACAAGACACAGTCCTCACCTAACGGCAATACCTGGTCCTCATCATGGACTTCACTTGGTGGAGGCTTGAGAGATAATACTGATCCAGCAGTAGTACCTAATACTAATGGAAGACTAGAAGCATTTGTAATGGGACCAAAGACATCCACTACTCCGCCTCCTCCAACCAATAATAATTTTCCATATGCATTCGTTGGCTCACCTCAAGACATGGAGGATGAAGGTTGGGGAACCAGACACTACGCCTCAGGAAAACCTGACGACATAACTCATGAATGGAGTGGAGAAACTTCTGCTCAAAATTACGCGATCATAATAGACATCACTCTAACGGAGATCGATCACGATGACACTATAAGTTTCAAGTTTGGAGGCACTCATATGGGCAGCGGCTGGTATGACAATACTTACTCATTTGAATCAGGTGAGGCCTGTATTGGAAAAGAAGAGGATCATCCATCAACTGATCTATGTGTTGTTACTGGAAACAGTATCGGTAATCTTGTCAATACTCCTGTTAAATTAGCAGCTGTAAATATCGGAAAAGGAGAGAAGCTAGAGATGTATAGCAATAAAGGGTCAGGATGGACAAAAGATGTAGAAAGCTCAAATGGTGTTGATGGATTCAGACCACAGGTAGATGAGGATGAAGTTAATATCCGGATTGATGCGGCTCCAGGAATTGTGATGCGTTCAGCCCAAATAGTTGAGATAGATCCTGCTTCAGGTGGTATTAATACTCTTGCTCCTGCTACTACCCTTACGCCAACTGCTTCTGATAAGATGGTCAGTACCGAAGATGATGGTTGGACTGAAGGTGATTATGGAGGAAGTCTACAGGAGCAAGCAGAACAAGCACAAGAAGATTGGGAAGACGCCGGTAGACCAGGCGATGAGGAAGATGGTGATGACGTTGCTCCACCTTCAGTAGGGGAGTCTCGCCCATCTTCATAACCCGCATCATACCAGTCTTGTGCATTTTCTAGTACACCAAGTACCCACAAACGCTATAGGTAATGCCGATATGGCTGATGTGAAGATTGCTACTAATAGAGATACTGCTTTTGTTCTACTAATCAATTCTCAATCATCTTTATCTTATACCGCTCTCTCTTTATACTTTTTTACTAGTTCTTAATACTTAGAATGATTAGGAGATCACTCGTATCGTCTCTACATCACATGTACTCTCTGTAGTATCTCCCGCATTGCAGAAATGGCCATTCCTAGTTATACAGTCTTGAAACCTTCCATCACATGGCGGTAATACTAATTTCCCTAAATCAGGTGATACCTTATTATCGATAAGGTTAATCGCATAATCTCCCGCAGGATGTAATTTAAGATTCACTATAGATTCGATATTTTTCAAATCATTAGTGATCTGATTTCTTTCTGCGATGTCACTAGATGCTAAATCCGCATTCCTTTGAGAAAGGAACGGATTGAGTTTGTTCACAACCTTAGTCCTCTTCTTATCGGATAACGATAACAATTCACCGTTGAAAGCATCCACAATAACTATTTCTTGGTTCTGAATATTGTGCTTTTTACCTGAAGGATCATTTTTGGATATCTCTAATTTATACTCAATGACATAGTAAGGGTAAAAGTCAAGACTAGCCCCTCCCACTTTTATAACCAAAGGGTTTTCAAGGTTAGTCTTAATGGCTTCTAAAAAGATATGGAGAGTTATATCTAGAATGATCTCGGCTTACGAAGAGTGGTCTGCAGAAACAGAATTTCCACAGGAAGGGCAGAACTTTTCAGTTCCTTTTAGGTCAAAACCGCACCCTGCACAATTTTCCATAAATTATTAAATCATACTGATAGTGTTGTGCATTATCTATCGATTAAATTAACTGCTGTACTTATAGTATTTGTCCTTACCGTGGCTGATCGTATTGGATAGAACTAGTTCTTCCAGTCCTACGACTGGTCTGTATGTTTGCGGTTTGTGATGCTCGTGATAATCTGTATCTCTTGTATTCTTCATCTACTTCCATTGATGCTTTTAATATCCGGCTCCTCGTAGCAACTGATTTTGACGATTGTAGAAACATTTTGGTGTCTTTTGGCAGACAATGTCCTCCTATGCCGTCTCTGGGCTCGAGTATCTCTACATTCCATTTGGTATTTAGGGCTTCACGCAATTCTGGGAAGTTTATGCTATTGGATTGACAGTAAAGGTAGATATCCTCTGCAAAAGCTATTTGAAGATATCTATGCGCATTTTCAGCTATCTTTGTTATTTCAGCAATTTCTACATCAGAAACAGGATGTAATGGTATTTCTAGATTAGGAGTGTAATTGATGTCAATATTTTTTTTGCCAGTTGTGGAAGAAGAAGAAGAAGAAGAAGAAGAAGAAGTAGCAATAGTATCGTCCACAGTTGAAGGCGCGATTTCGATGCCGGTATCGCCCATGAGGATGCTGTTTTTACCATTTGCATTGCCATTTGAATTGCCATTACCATTATCAATATTGATTTTGTTGTTGCTGTCGTTGTTGTTGTTTATGTTGTTGCTAACATTAATTTGACCATAGAACTGTACAGCTGCATTAAGACAACAATCACACACTCCTCCAACTACACGTAACTGGTTAACTCCATGCTCTTTTTCTTCTAAAGCATACCATCTATGAGGTATGTGTGCAACATGTAATCTATGGTTTAGCATCTCAAATACCTTCTTAGATGTTCCCCTTGGAATAGTACTCTCTATTGAGACAAGTGCACCATTTTTGGCTTCCTTTGCAATTTTCTCTTGTACAATGGACAACAAACCATCTATCTGAGGTGTAAACATATCATCTGGCTTGTGTGTAGAGATACAAATAATGTATACATCAAATTCACTAAAATTATCAGCTTTCTTTATTGCAGCTATCTTTTCTGCACGCTGTATTGCTTTCTGACTAATATCATATCCGTATACATCAAATCCTTTCTCCTTCACATATTTTGCCACCGGAAGGCCAAGCTGGCCCAAACCTATTATAAGGACCTTCTTAATTCCTTCATCACGTAGAAGAAAGTTTTCCAACCCTATCTCCTTTTCCCTACCGATCTACATAGATCATCCAATAAAATTGGTTTATGAATGATACCATCTAATTGAAACACTGTCGAATCGTATAACAGATCCTTGCTAATATCCTTTATGTTATCCAATGCCGTTATGATGAATGTTACTATTTCGGGATTCACTATCCTGATTTTCTTTATAAATTCAAGGCCAGACATGGATGGCAGTATCATATCAGAAATTACTATCCTGTAGTCATGCGAATGTCTTCTAAAATGATCCAATGCCAGTAAAGGATCATTAAATGCATTGACTGCATAGCCACATGTTTCGAGCATAATCTTAATAGTAATAAGTACATCAATCTGATCATCAACTAATAATATAGTCTTGTCATTCCATGATGGGCATGAAGTGTCGAGATTCGCGGCCTCTATATCAGAATAGCTCCTACTGCAGATTTGATCCCTTACCTGTTCTACTAGACTCATTACAAAGACCTTCATGAAATACTACTTATGGGATTTCCCAAATCATTTCCAAATTCAACCCAAATTCAACCCGATTGCAAGGTCTCAACCTGTAGGGGGATGATCTGAATGCAACTAGATTTTGACTTGAACTGAGTCACGTACCATTACCGATGTCAACCAATCATGGATTTAAGATAGTTTGTTACAGCACCCTAATTAGCCAACCCTCTCTAAGTCTACATTCGTTATCGTCTGACTCTCCCTCTGTCTCATCACCTTCGTACATTCTTCAAAGTTCATTATTGTATCGTGTAGCACATCCTACGATCGCTCCAAGCCCAGAAGCTACACGATTAGTGTTATCATGTTGTGATTATATGCCAGGCGATAGGAGCTCCTCAGGATAAATTAGATAGAGCAAGCGGTAGATCAATTTCCTCTTCTATGGGCTATATTTTGATTATAATTAATATAGCCAGATTTTGTAGTGTGATACATTCTAGTTGACGGTCAAGATTCAGAGCAAAAAAAAAGCCTTAGACGTTAGTTGATTTTGTTTATGCTATGAATTGTAAGCTTACGTCATGATTCGTCATAGCCACCTGTGAATAGCATTAATCTTCTTCGACACGAATGGAATGCGAGTTGGAGAAAGAGATACTATCCGATATGCCTACTGGTTATGGCAGCAGCATAGAAGCGCTACGCGACTTATCGCGTTTAAATAATATTACCAAGATATCTACGAGTTTAACAGTTCTAGAGAATGGGCTAAAGTATTCATTTGTAGAAGTGACCTGTAGTGACTGCATACAGTACGGTCTACAAGCTTATGGGAATGAAGCTTTAGATTTAAATAAAGTAGCTCAAGAAATTATCCCCGAAGAGCAAGAGCCTAAGATGCTCCTGCCTATACTGCTTTCTATATTTTCTAGACCAAAGAATTGAATCAACCATTAACGATTTATCCACATGAACGAATAAACCGGATACTAAAATTGATTGAAGAGAAACAGAATGGGAAATGCGTTTCGTGTAAACAACGTATAACTAATGATCATGTCGTGGTTAGCAGTGGACGACCTAGACACTATTACCATAAAGATTGTGCTATCAAACATCATATAATATAGTCTACCCATCGGGTCAAATTTCCTTATAAAATATACTTATTTCCACTCATATCCAATTGCCTGAAATTTTTCGGAGGAAACTGAGCCGTGTGACTCAAGTGCTACAATCATATTATTCATCCCGGATAATTTTTGCGATTTCGTTTCACCTATCTAGTCTTCAAATTCATCGCCTGATTCAGATCTATTTTCCGGGAGTGGTTCAGCCGGATCCATTGAAATGCCTGCTTTTGGTACATTCCCCGTTAAATCGAACTATGATAGGATAAAGGAATCAAAACGTGATCTTTTAGAGGAGGAATGAAGTAGTACATGGTTCTCCCATGTTACCAATGAGCCCAATCTGTTTCATGCACTATATCTAGTAACAGAGACATAGACAATTCACCATGAACTAGATATCTAGATATCTGATATTTAATTCTATCGATTCTAGATATCTAGATATCCTTAATAATAGCAATTGAGAAAAAAATAGTATGGTAAAGGACTTGTTTGTTCGAGGTTTCGATGAAAAACTTCATGCAAAGGCTGCTCAAATTGCCACAAATGATCGAACTACCCTCTCTTCAATCGTAACGGATGCTATTGATAAGTGGATTAAGAATTACGAAAAGAATAAACACAGGCACAACTTGATCTTGTATTCTGATCAAATATCATTAAAGAAATTACTGGACGAAATTGATAAGCTGGCCTCAGACATTTGGCTCAAATCATATTGTGGTCCGGCGAAACATCCTGGTATACAAATTCTAAATAAGAAAAGGTGGGTTGATGCAGCAGGTGAACGTTATGAACAGTTTTTGGAGAAACCACAAGAAACGGCGATTAAAGTTCTTGATACTATCAATAGCAAAATTGAGGAAAGAAGAAGCAACGGCAGAAACAGAGATAATATGAATCTATTACCACTGATAATTACTTTCTTAGTTGAAGATATCTCTCGTGAAGGATCTGTAAAAAAGGCTGCAGGGGTTTGTGAGTGGTATGAGAGTAAATCTCTACCAGGAATTACTTACTGTATTGCGAACACAAAAACTGTTCTTGCCGGATCATTTGACGATTTATTTGAATTGTTTAATGCTCATAATACAGTATTCTTGACTAAGAGTAACAAGATATATAGATTACGTTTAGATGATGAACACTTTTATTCACTATTAATTTGATCAAGTCCCACTTCGCAACTACGTGAAGTTATTGACATTATTTTGTAAAATGAATGATTTGCTAGATTACTCGCACTTAATTATAATATCATCAAAAAAATAGGATATTTGCCTTAAATGAGAATTTGCTTGACATGAATTATGGGTCAGTGCTGTATAAAGATAGTCAGTTCATTATTGTCATCGCATTAAATAGATTTATCTCCAAGGTTAGTCACTTCAGTATGGAGAATCCTTTGCCTCTAAATGCATTCCGCCGAAAGAAACAAAAAAATTAAATTGAAGACTAATGTCTTCGCTTTTTTACATTGAGCGAATACCGATCGAAATATTTAGAATCCTAAATCCAACTTGGGCTGTTTCGAAACCTAACTTTGAGTAAAATATGGTTCATACACCCTTGGGCATACTTTTTTTGCGTCCAAGATATTTTTCAGTCATCTTCCATCCTCTTCCGCATTTCCCTTTCTAGGCTTCATTAAAGTCTTGACTAATCTAACCACACCATCAGGGTCAGGCACATCATGAAAAATGGTATCTTGGTTTGAATGACTCGTAAAGATCACATCACCAATAACGCGGCCTCTTCCACGGTACGAACTCAAACGGGCGTTAGGTCCTCTTGTATGAGTTCCTACACTATTAACTCCCCCTCCATAAAACCTTTCTTCATTCACAGAAACACAATCAGACACATCATCCAAGTTCAGGACTTGAGAGCCAGATAC
Source organism: uncultured Nitrososphaerales archaeon (assembly GCA_963841565.1). Lineage (GTDB taxonomy): Archaea > Thermoproteota > Nitrososphaeria > Nitrososphaerales > Nitrososphaeraceae > TH5896. The sequence continues at coordinate 89,944 of CAWJCY010000002.1, read as the reverse complement.
AATCCGCTTATTCGTGATAAGGTAAGAATACACGACCTTTTTACGTAGCCAACCCTTCTTGATATCATGACGCCAAAGAGTTTCTTCCCGTTCATCAGGGCCGTTACTCATTGGTAGGCCTCGTCATTGTTGCTTTCTAACTAGTAGGTTATTATCTTCTATCTTTACTACATACGTTGGAACTGATTGGCGTGCTGGAGGTCTGGTTGGCTTACCTGTCCTAACATCAAATTTAGAACCATGCCAAGGACACTCAACATCGTATCCTTCAAGTGTACCCTCATTTAGGGGTCCACCAACGTGAGTACATACATTTCCTATTGCGTAGTAATTTCCTTCGACATTAACAATGCAAACCCTCTCACCTGCTAGGTCGATTGCTTTCATTGTAGATGGTTTGATGTCTTTTGTTTCAGCAACCTTTACAAAATCTGCGCTCAATTCTTACACCTCTCATACCATTAGCATAGGGGGCTAAATGCTATATGGGTTTCCAATTACAACAATTTGGAGATAAATTGTATCTCGCAGTGTTCAAACAAGAGACTATGTGTTTCAAGTTCCTCTTTAAGCTGTATTACCGAAGAAAGCATATTTATTAGTTGCAAGTAAATTATAGGGGACTATGACCAGGAAATGACTTCTCTTTTGCCTGCAAGCGTTACAGGATATAGCAGTAGAAAATTTTTGGTCATCATTTCAATTGTAATTTCTGCGTTAATAATAGATATATCACTTAGCAATATTTCAGATATGATAAGCGTATCTACCAATTGGGGTTTTGCTGCATTTATTGCTATAGCAATTGTATATGCAGCAGGACAATATCTCATTTTAGATTTCGTGAAACAGAAAAGTAAGAACATAAGATTCCGGTCTCCACATTTTAATAGACTACACACAATAATGACAATAGTACAGTATGTTCTGACAGCCATTATTGTATTCATTATTTTACAAATGTTTGTATACTCCTATTACCCTACATCTATGTTAACTTGGAGCTCGTCCATCAGTTATGCAGTAGCGGGCTTTATAATGGTGACACTCGCATTAGAGTTTTTTTCTTGGTACAAATCTAATAGGAATTCTGTAGTCTTGCTTTATGGTATATCATCTATAATTACTAGTTTCAGTGTTGTATCATCACTTGTTTTTTTCACCGTTATACTACAAGGTATGCCCGCTGAGATAATAGCTCCATCGCCAACAGAGCTTACGTCAGAACAAGAAGAAGTTGGCCATTCAGAACAAGAAGAAGTTGGCCATTCAGAACAAGAAGAAGTTGGCCATGGACCAGATATCAGAAAATTTGATCAATCTACAATACCAGGTATAGCCCAGATTGTCTATGTTGTATCACATATTTTGAGCTTTTTGTTATTGTGGGGTAGCACAACCATGCTTCTACATACATATTCTAAAAAATTAGGCAAAGTCAAATTCTGGGCTATCATCACTATTCCTATAGCATCTTTTCTAAGTATTTTTGTTATTGTAACTCCATTTGTTATGAGTGTATCACATGATAGTAGTGATATGGACACGATTTTCAAAATAATAGTAGATGCCTTGGGCTATACTATTCCAGCAGCAATCAGCAGCGTCTTATTTGGTCTTCCCTTTTTAATGATAGCAAGGAGACTCAACTATAGTAGTATATTAAAAGATTATATGATTATTGCTGGATCTGGATTTGCGCTTTTTGCACTAGCAACTTCAGGTAGTGTAATGCTAGCCTCTTATCCACCTCTTGGACTTGCCAGCGTCTCATTTGTAGGATTATCATGCTATCTGATTCTAATTGGCATTTATTATTCAACAATTTCTATGTCTCAAGATGTAAAGTTACGTCAGGCGATTAGAAAATCTGCCGCAACTGAATCAAAACTACTGGTTGGTGTCGGATCTGATCAGATGGAGCAGAAATTAGAGAAAAAGGTGATAAGGATGGCAAAAGACCATGCAACTGGCATGACAGAGCAGACTGGAGTGCAACTTTCTCTTACGGAGCATGACATGAAACAATATCTGTCAACAGTATTAAGAGAAATTAAGGTATTACAAAACATTGATGAAATCTTAAGGAAAGGAAAAGACATTTTGGAGAGCTCTATAGAGTTTTTAGCGTGTTCAAAATTTGCTGGAATGCGATTAGTCTATAACAACTACTTTGATACGTTCGAAGAAGTTATGCTGAAATATAGAAATGGACAACACCAAGGCATAAGATGGATTACTTCTATTAAAGACAAAGATAATGCAGATCTGGTTAGAATATTCCTGGATATAGGTGTACAGATAAGACATGTCAAAAATATGCCGCCAATTGATTTCGCTGTTTCAGATAAAGTAATGATGGCCACAATAGAGAAGATGGAAGGTGGCGAGATGGCTCAGAGTCTGTTGGTTAGTAATGAACTAGCATACATTAATCATTTTGCTTCCATTTTTGAAGAGTTGTGGAAGAATGGGATTGATGCTTCAGATAGAATAAGAGAGATTGAAGAAGGAGTTGACCAAGCTAATATAGAAATTATTTCAAATCCAAAAGAAGGAATAAAACGTGCTTGGAATATTATAAGATCAGCAAAAGAAGAAGTATTGATAATGTTTTCCTCAGCGAATGCTGCACGTAGCCTATTTGAGATGGGTGGGCTTCAATTTTTAAAAAAAGCATCAGAGGAGAATAGCGCAAAGATAAGGGTACTAATTCCCGCAGACGATGATAATATTATGTCAATAATAGGTAAGGAAACGAAGTCGATCCCTGCGCAGATTGATATTAGAAGGATAGATAGGAGCCTACAGACTAGAATCTCAATAGTATTAGTTGACAGAAGGGAATGTGTTATTGTAGAATCGAAGGACGACGCAGAAGATAATTCCTACAATGCGGCAGGTTTAACTACATACTCTGATAGCAATTCAATTGTTTCATCATACATTTCTATTTTTGAAAGTTTTTGGAAACAAACCGAGTTGAATGAACAATTAGAAGAATTAAACAAACAACTTGCAGAGGCTAATGAACAACTAAAAGTTCATAACAAAATACAGAATGACTTTATCAATATAGCAGCTCATGAGCTACGTACTCCTATTCAACCAATACTTGGTTTATCTGAAATACTTCGTTCTAGAATAACCCTCATTGGCGGGACTGGAGTAGGAGACGAACAAAAAATACTAGATGCCATCATAAGAAATGCAAAGAGATTACATCGACTTACAGAAGATATACTGGACGTTACTCGAATTGAAAGTTATTCATTAAAACTAAAGAAGGAAAGGTTTAACCTGAATGAATTGATATCCAATACTGTTCAGGACCATAAGAATGAAATTGAAAAAAATAATAGAGACATAAAATTATTAGATAGCCCCAGCAATCAGGATATTATTTTAGAAGCTGACAGAAGCAGGATAACCCAAGTCGTTTCTAACCTAGTAAGTAATGCTATTAAATTTACCACAGAAGGAACTATAACTATTAGTACACAAAGGAATGACAATCAAGTTATTGTTAGTATCAAAGATACTGGGTCAGGCATAGACCATGAAATACTACCTAGATTGTTTTCTAAATTCGCTGCAAAATCTTTCGAAGGTACTGGATTGGGATTATTCATCTCCAAAAATATTGTAGAAGCACATGGAGGTAGGATTTGGGCTGAAAATAATAGTGATGCTTATGGAGAAAAGGGAGCTACCTTTTACTTTATGTTGCTGCTTACCGACCAATAACAACTAAATGTAAAATGACTGGTCTATAATTTAACTAAGAAAACTGCTAACTCTCTATTAACTCGTATTGGAACCGCATGGATTATTGAATACACTTTAAAGTCTTGCCAAACCCCCTTGGGCCCACCTACTACGTGGATTTATATGTTTCTGGATACTTTAGTAATTTGACAGAATATCCAATGACTGATTAGTTTGAGATTGGATGTCTTCAATAAGTAAAAGGGTATTATATCAATAAACCAAAGGCAATATTATATCTATGAATCCTGTACAGCGGTGGTGTTGACAGTGGAAGACGAACTACATGCTTTCTAGATGATCCTTTGTTCGAGTAGCCTAAAATATAGCGATGTCATCCCATAGAACATAAGCCTTATTATCGGGCAGGGCTTTCTAGATTTGATTTGAGCGACCCCGTTGCAGATTTAAAGGAAAAAGCGAAGGCAACTTGGGCCTTGGGATCTTATAACGACATAGCAACCTTCCTTTCACCTATGTCTGCTCACTTAGTACGAGCCACTGGTGTTAGTCGTGGTGAGCAAGTGCTCGACGTAGCATGTGGTACTGGCATTACAGCCATTACTGCGTGCAGAGCAGGGGCAAAAGTAATTGGGATAGACATCACACCTGATCTTTTGGAACGTGCAAAGGAAGAAGCAGCCCTTGCTGGTTTAATAGAAGGGATTGAGTGGAAACATGGTGATGCTGAAGATTTTCCATTTCCTGACAATTCATTTGACATAGTGTTCTCAAGTCTAGGACATATGTTTGCTCCTCGACCAACAATTGCTGCAGAAGAGCTCATCAGAGTCACAAAGGTAGGAGGCTTTATTGCATTTACGACTTGGCCTCCTGAAAATGCCGTAGGAAGGTTCTTCGCAGCTATTGGAAGGCATGTCCCACCTCCTCCTAACAGCCCTCCTTCTCCGATGCAATGGGGAATTCCAGAGATGGTACGGGAGCGTCTCGGCAGCAACGTCAAGGATCTTCACTTCGAACGAGGCGCCGTAAACATTCCTGTATTGAGCCCAAATCATTTTTGGCACTTGTTTAGTACAAAATATGGGCCCCTGATACGTGCTATCCAAGCACTTGGAGGACAGAGTCCTACCAAGGTCAAGGAACTAGAAAATGACTTTATTAGATCCATAACACCTTACGTACATGAGAATTTGACAAGGCTTGACTACCTCCTCACACTAGCGATGAAGGCGTAGGATAAATTCTTGATCAGATACCTTGTACGTAGTTATCTGGCTTGCCATGATTTAATCAGTCGTTGTCACCAGAGTAGAAGGTAGGACCAAGATAACACCCATCTGACGCCTCCAATCCTGGCTACATAAGTGGCATAAAAGATCGAATAGGCCGGACCCAGACCAGTGATATACATCCGAAATGGGACCTTGAAATTACGTCAAATCTGGTTCACAAACCAATGGCCCCATTTTGTGCGTGGGTTCGTATATTTGAAACATAGATTAACACGATGGCGTAAGGTAAGATTATGCTAGTAAAACTTTCACCGTGGTGAATGCGCTTTCTTGATACTAAGATTAAATCTGATTTATTAGATCATGACAGAACGTTGGATAACTCGCCTACAGATCTGACACCATTATGAAATCACCCAAATGAATTAGTTTCCAAACTTGTCATGACGACGAGCATTTACGCTAACTTCGTTCAATCATTGAATCAAGCATTATCTCACTCTTTTCCCCGATATCCCAGATATAATCGCTGAACGGCGGTTGTTGGTTCCGATTGTTTCGTAAACGGGAGTTTGAGGAATTCGCGGACCCAAGTCCCTATGGTTTACACGTGTTTACAGATTTGTTAACCGTTAACAGATAATCACTACCATTCATTATGTTTCACGCTCAAATCAATTGAATGCTGCGGGTCCGTTAACGACTGTTTACAAATTTCGTTAACAGGTTTGTCCTGCGTTTACAGATTTGTTAACCGTTAACAGATAATCACTACCATTCATTATGTTTCACGCTCAAATCAATTGAACGCTGCAATTGAACGCGTTTTTGTTCAAGATGACAGATTGATTTACCTTGTGGGCATTCTTGATGATTTGTTCAGAACGTTCAATTAGACCGTTCAATATTAATAAAATAACCTCATGTAAACATCGACCTCCTTGTATGCGAATTAATCTTAAACTAAAAAATATGTAATGAAGTAATCGATTTTATTTGCAAGCATGCACAGGGATGAGATCCTGGTAAGGCAAAAGAATGTTATATGACCAGAGCAAGAATCCTTCGTGAAATATTCAGTACACTTAAGTCTTGCCAAACCCCCCTTGGGCCCATTGCAATTTCAAGTTTTATTTTTTTCTTAATTGATAGAAGTGTGTTCCAACCTCGTTCATTTTGAGAGAAATGCATGTATCTTGTTCTCTTGCCTTAGTAATTACGTTCCCTATGCGTTCATCGAGGTCTCTAACTATCATAACAATGTCATATCATAAGCGGCATTCAAGTGGAATCTCCGATGGTTATTACCGGATTACTGAAAATGAACTCTTGGAGAATATCTGAGAGCCATCAATTTTCTCACCTTAGACGATACAATACTACTATACAATAGAAACTGGTTAGCTAATCATAAAATAGCCCCAAAGATCAGGTCTGAACGCTACAAACAAGGGTTTGAGCCACATATTTAGCCTGACTCTGTCTATAATAGCTAAAATAATAGAACATTACATTGGAATATCTGATGATTGGATTTATAATGTTCGATGCGTAACTAATCTAAAGATCGCCCTCTTCTTGTTAAGAATTATGGTTAGCGTTGTAAAAATATATGTAGTCTGCATTACTTCGGTTAACAAAGCCATTGGATTCTTATCCTGTAATGCTATGCCTGTTATTTCACTTGGAATCCTTGTCAATGCTATCAGTGAGGTTAATGCAATAGTGCCAATTAGACCTGCATAGAACCAACGTGTATTCCAGTTTAATGCCATTGGTATCGTCCAGGAGATTTGTGCTATTCCAGATACAAGGAATAAGCCATCAGTGTATGGAAGCAATTCCATGGGAAAATTAATCTGCTTCAATGAAGACCCGATCATCATTAAGTATAGAATGCCTGCAATCATTGTAGTTGTTGCGGCAATGTAGAATAGGGCATGATTTTCGAACAAAAAAGTTTTTACGCCAAACCGTATGACACTTAACAACTACCGTAAAACACCTCCAATTACATCCTTCTTCCTTAATCTATAGTTCATACATATAGTAGCTTCAGTTTCTTATGTAGTATCGTTATAACCACTTACTACGTATGTTGATGAATTACGATTAAACATACTATTTGGTAATCAGTAACGAACAATCTTGGCAGACCAAAGATAATACTTAGGAGCGTTAATCCCAATAGATTATCCGATGTATCCAATGTATAGAACTAATAGAATTTGTTAGTTGGTTTACCTTGGGTTTCAAGAAGGTCATTCCATTTATCAATGGTAGTTTATCTCACAGTCTCTAATGAACCTATGTCCGAGCTTACGATAATGCAGTCCGTTCAACAAATGTTTGAACTGCACTAGAAATATAATCCATACCTATACGATACAGAACAACTCTGGTTCTGCAGGTAATGTGTTCGTGATCTTGAACGCTCATATTGTGAGTAATGGTGAATATTAGGTACAACCTAATGTACATTTAGGAAACGTTTTTCTGGCAACCTTTGTATATATTTCTATTATTCATATCAAGAAGAATAATGAGTTATTATAATTCATAATCTTTTATTCAAACAAGGAGGATTCTCTATTAATCATAAACAGCATATACAAAACTTATTGAGCATCGCTCCTATATTGGACATTATGAGTAAACTGATGTATGTAAAAAAACTAGTAGTAAAGAAGGAAGAAGGACCTACGGATAAACCCTTAACGACCAACCATAGGACATTGATGCTTACGATCGTCTTCGTCGTAGGATTGTCAATACTGATAGGCGTCGGGTTTGCATATATGGGATACACCTCAGGCCACTATTCAACGGCATATGTGCTATGTAGGAACGAAGTATTATCACAGGTAAGTATAGGCGCATATCGATCTGCGGACGAGATTACTGCCGCTCTAGGATCCTGTGATGGAGTAACCAGTTAGAGAACTGGATCTTCCACCAAAGTATAAAGTCTGCATTGGCACTATCTAGATTGCTATATTATAGCAATGTATATCCAAATAAAGGTAATTTTGAGAGGTTTGCGATATTTTCAACTTTAGCACTTATAGAAAGATTGCCGGGGTTACTCAGTATCAGCTATAGGATATGAAATAGCTCACATAATATCATTAGAAGGAAAAGTAAGTTTATCAAAATCTGACCTTCATTCGGTTCTAAGAAATAGAGTGTTAAATGAAGAGAAATGAGCAGAGACAGTTTACAGGCTTTTTAATGAACCATTTATCTGCCTGTAAAGCCTATTATAGCATGGTTCTATAAACTGAAACATTCTTTAGGTGGTAATCTCCAATACTAGTAATGAGCCCCCTTATCTACGGGAATATAACCCCCTTGGGCCCACTGTAACATTAGTTCTCGAATGGGAATCTCCGACCAGAAAAGAGAGAAAGAACAGATTGAGTATGTCATATTTAGACGTAGGGAAGGAATCAGAACCCTATGAATTATTCATATTTGCTATTAACGCCGAACAGACCCGGGAAAAATATGTTTCAAGGATGAAGTTCTTCGAAATTATTGGAATCGATCAAGAGAAGTTTACAATACCGGAGATATACAGATTATTTACAAAAAAAGGCAAGAGCTGAAAACAGATGGCTAATAGACGTAGTGTTCCAATTCCTTCAACATCAGAAGGCTAGAATTAGCGACAAGGAAATTACAAGTTCAATACTTCGTAACTACGTTAAGGCCATGAAGCTCTTTTGTGAAAAGAATGATCTCAATGTACCTTGAAGGAAGCTCACAAGAGGATTACCGAAGGGTAAGAACTATGCTGACGACAGAACACCAATACTGAACGAAATACAGAACATGCTAAACACTTAGGCATTGGTATTTGTATTGTTCAATGTTATCTGAAATGTGCAATTGTGTATTTCTTTCGATAGTCCGACCCCAGGCTCAAAGCTGAAGTGCAATTCCCTCCTCTTTTGTTTGAGGGTGTTAATGATGATTTGTGTAGGTTCGTTAGCAGTCTTGGACAATATGAAGTCTAGGAGTCTCTTTTTTTCCTTACCACGCATATTATTTCAACTAAAAAGATAAAGATACTCCAATTGATCTGCTTCCTTCTCTACATTCTTCAACCTTAGCTTGTGGGAAACATCATTAGAAACGCTAATGGATTGCTTCAGATGGTTAACTGTTGGTCCGATTAAAGAAGATGTGTCCCTCTCTAACCGGCTATAATGAAATATGATCAAACTAATGCTCCTTTCTAATGAGACTACAGCCCAGCTCTGCCTTTCTTGAACTGAGAACATAAGTTGATGGAGGGTTCTCTCCAGCGGTAAGTAAAGAGGATACAAGATCATCAATTATCTTCATCCTAAAAATGTCCTTCTGTTTATCTTCAGGTTATTTTTTAGCCAGAGGCAACAAAACTTTAATTCTTCTTCCTTATACTTTGGTTTAGGCTACATTATGTCAGAAGGCCCGAGTGAAAGAGACAGGATTATCCTCGACATAAGAATAAATGCCAATGCTCGTTTGGTGCAGTATTATCGAGATAAGTTTAGTAATGCAAGAAGTGAGTTTGAAGATGCCTATTTTCGGGATGATTTTGAGAAAGCAGGAAAAGCCTTCATGGATATGAATGCTTACAATAATGTGCTGAAAGAGATCGAGGAATACAAAGTTAAATAAACAGTCATTTTCCTTATTTTTCCGGCACACATAGGAGTTTAACTGCTATCGAGAAACATCCTAACCAGATAGGTACGTTCCATCTCATAGTTCACATTTTACATTCGTAATAGGTTTTATCTCAGTTAGGCAGATTATCCATACTAATATTTATGATACCTTAGTTAAGACGATTATCTATACCGAACAAATCTTACATTTGTGAGCGAAAAAGTTTCAGGAAGCAACTTGACGCGACTACTTATTTGATGCGTTTAGGTTGTCAGTGCATTTCTGGCATTGATGTAGAATATAGATCCTTGTACACTTGAATCATAGAGATATGAGCATGATTGCTGTTTCTCGGGCGCCATACAGCAAGCTGGCGGCGTACCAAAAGCGGATGGGCTGGGATCTCAAATGGATCTCTTCCTACGGCACAGATTTCAATTAAGACTTTCGTGTATCTTTTACAAAGGAAAAGTTATCCAAGAAGGAAGCATTATACAACTTTACTACACTAGACCCAGTCATTTCCGAGGCACCCGGAGTCAGCGTATTTTACAAAGATCCCGCAGGGATCGCCTTTCACACCTATTCAGCCTATGCTCGTGGCATAGATATCTTTAATGTGACGTACCAATATCCTGACATAGTTCCAAAGGGCCGGGATGAGGCCGGTCATGACTTCCCTCAATTCTGGGTACACGACTGCTACCCCTCAAATGCCCTAGCTGTATTGTTGTGCCAACATGATGAGGACAAATTCTAGACCACATTACCTTTTCCCATTTACAAGATCTCCTAAACATAAAGTTAATATGAAACTTCAACCTTAGTAATCATTACGATTGTAATATCGATCTCTGTGTTGACATGGTTAGTGTCGATATAGCAGCATAATGCAATGATTTCAACCATGATGACATTTTACTACAATCCAGCAGCACTATCTTTGTTTTTGGTTATATGGACAACAGGAATGGCTGCTAAGATGTTTCCCGCGATAGTACCAATGATTCTTGTTTTCAATCAACCTATTAACACGAATATGCTGCCAGCAATAATCTAGGTAATACCAGCAATACTAATAGTCAGATAGCATATCACAGGAGCAGCAACGATCCCAACTATGATAGTATTACCAGCAATGGCATAGGGCATCCCGCAGAAGAAGGTGGAGACAAGAATAATGTTGTTCATAGATTGAGGAACACATTGCAATCAAAATCACCTGTTCAACGTTCTAACTATCAAAGCTACACCTAGCAAAATAACGATTGCAGCGATAATGGTTAGATAAGTTACTGATTCTTCAAGAATAGCCCATCCCAAAAATACTGCTACAATTGGTGCTATATAAGCAAAGGTATTAGCAACTGGTGGTGTACTTACTTTAAGTAACCAATAAAATTCAGCGAATGGTACAACAGTCCCGATAAAAATTAAAAATGTATATGATATGACTAAGTCTAGGTCTATATCAGAAAAAGAGGGTAGCATATTAAATTCTCCAACCAGAACGCTAGGAATAATTAGTAATGCCCCGCCTACTAACGTAACCATTCCCGCAGATAACAAAAAATTTTGAGGTAGGAAAGATTTCCCGGAATAGATGGATCCTAATGCCCACAACATTGAACTTATCAGCAAAGACGCGACTCCTATTAGACTTAGTCCTTGACCTCCAATCGATGGTCCAACGAGGATTATCATACCTCCAAAACCTAAAGCAAGACCTATCTTTACTGAATTTGTAATTTTACTGTGAAATATCAAGAACATAAATAACACTACCCATAAGGGAATTGTTGAATTTAGTAAAGAGGCAATACCTGCAGAAAGGTATTGTGTTCCCCATGCTATCAACCCATGTCCACCAACTATCAGGATTGCACCAATAACCAGAGCGTTTCTCCAAAGTTTGAGTTCTTTAATCTCTTGATTTTTTTTATCAAAAACATGAGAAATTAGTATCAAAACACCACCTGTGATCATAAATCTAATGCTAAAGGCAAAAAGTGGCGATATAGAATCAAGCACAATTTTGATAGCTATGAAACTTGAGCCAACAGTAACAGACAAGGTAATAATTACTACCCAGAGCTTTAATTGATTCATATAGATTCATACCTTATTTTGAGAATCTGCCGTTGCTTGATTTCCGATTGGATCCATAGATTCTTATAAGATCGCATACGACTGAACTGTTGATTCGATGTTCTAATGTGTTGCTGAGCCAATTACACATTGATCCTCTTTTTTCTAATATACAAATAATAACTCTATTTTGATGAACCCAACTCTAAAATCATACTATGTTCATAAGTCCCTTCAGGAAATTCCTTCACAATACATTCAAATTATTGTCGCCGCGATATATGCAATAACATTATTTTATGCTATTGTCACATTTCAGCGCTCGAAGAGACTAGATCAAATCACATCATTAGGCGATGTCATGAAAGAGCTGACGAGATGTGGATCGCGAACTGGCAAAAATACCTTTAGGATCTCAATATGATGATGTTAGAAGTTCATGGTATTCTCGCATGTTCAATAGCCTAGAATGGCTTTCGTTTATGATCAATGAAAAAATAATTACTGACAAAAAATTGATTGAGTACGTCAAACCTATGATAATCAGTTATTACGAAGACACATTTCTGAAATCCGCGTCAGCAATTGAAAGAGATTCATACAATTATCAACAATTTAAAAAACTCTATCAAGCTGTGAAGAGGCAAGTCTAGGCAAACGAAATAGCCAACCTCACAAACTGAGAGGTCAAGTCATGTTGTTAATGCTTGGCTCGAATGATTCTTCGGCAAAATGAAAATTTGACCATATTTAAGATCGTTTAGCTCGTAGATTACCACAGAATTTTGAACGATGCTGAATAAGCGCCAGCTAGGCAAATTTTTTGCAGTCGTTCAAAACGGGGCTGTTCATTTAGAATATTTTGAACGGCTGTGCGTGAAATCAAATTGAACGCTTGTTGAAAATGAATGATAAAGTGATTGTGGAAGTGTTGAGGTTTTACTGAATAAGCTTCTTTACTGAATACTTTTTATAACGCCAGAATTACTCTAACAACAATTAGGGCAAGAGTATAGAGAACACTTATTCAAATTGAAAAGAACAATTTTGACATACTATGAAGAATACCAATATAATTACCTCTTGATTAATAATTAGTTTTTGTGCTGGAACGATTTGTTTCATTAATAAGATATGTACAGGTCATCCGTAAGATAAGTATTATAAATGCTTACCACTTAAATGGATTGGAAACCAGTTTGTTCTCTTATATTTTTAGGGTTTCCCTAATTCACTTCACATCACCGGAGAAACTGATCGTGAATGTTATGAAGATTTGCACTAACTAACGAGCGGTAACAGAATATCTGATTTGAGAGTTTTGAATTCTGCCTTCCAATTCAGCCATCCGCTCTCTGTATAAATACCGGAAATAGGAACATTAACTTGGGATTGTAGTGTGTTAACCAGAAAAATATTTTCCGGAAAGACCTCCCTAATTCAAATCACCTAGAATAAGACAGCGACTTACACATAACACTTGAACATAGGAAAGATTGTAACAGGTAGCACCGGTAGATCCATATTGACAGTAAAATTCTTACCAGAATGTTCTATGCATCAAAACTTATCTATTCTAATTCTGCTTTGAGGCGTTTTACTAACTGATCTGTTGAGATGGGTTTCTTGATGAAGCAACCTATGCTCTTGAGTGGATGCACTTCTCTTGCTGCATCCATATTTATTTCCCCTGAAGTCATGAAACACACTCTGACATTGGTATCTTTCTGTAATAATTTCTGAGTCAACTGAAAACCGTCCATCAAAGGCATGTTTACATCTATGAGCAACAAGTCGTAAAAATCTGGTTTAAATTCCAATAATGCATTTACCGGATTATCAAAGCTATGAACTTGCATTGTCGGATCGCTCTCTTCCAATCCTATCCTTAAAGTAAGAGCGATATCAGAATTATCATCGACAACCAAAATCCTCTTATGCAAGGGAGAATTCGATGACGCCGAACTGATTTTTCGATGAGATATCATCTGCTCCTTATCCTCAGTCCCAGAATCTGGTCTTTTACTACCCCTGAGATCTGTTTGAGTCATGATATCTCCAAAATTATTCTCACTTCAAGTATTAGGAGAACATGTAATGCCACAGAATAAAAATTTTATGGTGATTTGTAACAGATAAAACTGAAATGCCATTCATATACCGTCTACTAATTCATTTAATCGTCATATGCCGGCCCCTAGGTGATCACAGACTTTCATTTTCTGAATCGGAATATTGAGATATCTTCTTGTATCTAGCACAAGACTAACATTTGAGACGCCTACGTAATGATTTACAGAACGGGAGAAAGGTTTCCCTTCAGTATTGTATTTTTAATAAGCATCGGCACAACATTTCTAGGATGGAGTAAGATCTCCATTTATTAATCGACGCTTTCTTTGAGTCATAAGTTGTGAGAACAAGGGCTGCTCCCTATCAAAAATTACGAGTGATTGTTTAGTCTCTTACCCTGATTTGTGCAGCCAGTTGTCAGACGAAACCATTGTGCCAAATTGTCACCTTAGAGCATAAGTGAATCTTTCCCTCCAAATTTTCTATGGATTTCATCGTATTTGTCGATTCTATCCTTTTTCAAATTACCATTTGAATCATACAAATCAATAAAGTTAGCCCTCATAGCAAGATTCCCTCTTGAATCAAAAAATCTTATGCTATAACTTTGTCTCCCATCGGATTCGAGCTTCCTTTACAAACTTGGCTTCCTTGACCTCTTCCATGTTGAGGTGTATATGCCATGGTCTACTTTCATCCCCTATGGTCGCCCACTTTTCTCGAATTCTGAAGGGCAAACCCTTTTTTATTCTTGCTTCACAAATTCCACTTCCGCTGTTCACTGAAAGTAGAATATTTTCTTGCGCAAGGATTTCTGAAAAATTTCCACTGCGAAGGTGCTATTCAAATCATTATTCACGAGGATCTTTCTCAATCGAACTCCTTATAGGGATTTGTGTGTAAGGAAAGGGTCAGGCTCGCACGAATTTATGAACAATTTCACTCGTAGCCAAAAAACAGAGTGTCGCCCTAAAATCAAAATTTGAACAAAAAAAGAAGAAATAAAACCGTAGTTTATGGGTGGATCTACCCACTTCTACGCGTTTGTTGGCTTTAATGCCGCTGCTGCATTTGCGGCGGTGGTAGCGACTACTGCAGAAGCCTCTTTGTTACTCTGTTCAAAAGCTCTTGCGGTATTTGAAGTAACTCTTGATATCTCTTTGACGTTATCTCTAGCTTGTTGCCATGAAGTCTTGAGCAAGTCAAAGTTTGTAAAAATTGTGTTATTTACCAATCTGACAACAGTTACACTATTGTTGGCAATGTTGCTAATGGTTTGAGAATAGAATTCTTGGACATTTTGGGGGTTTATGCTGTAGTATTGTCGATATGTATTTTGAATATTCTCAAAGTATGGAGCAACTGAAGCGTTGAATGCATGTATAATGGCATTCTGAGTGTCAATATAACTGGTTGCAATTTCTCCTGTAGCATTTACAACCTGTTCCTGGTAGTTGTAGATTGCTTGATTATAACGAGGGATCTGACTACGTGCCTCTTCTAATGATCTTTGTATATTCTGCTTGGTTTCATCAAGCATTCTTTCAGTACTTTCTTGGAGGCGTTCGGCTTGTTGCTGCTGCTGTTGCTGAAATGATGATGTCGTTGCTGCTGCTGTTTGATCTTTCTTTGTGGAAGACATACCTCTAATTCACTACTTTCCCTATATAAACTATGGCATTATATACCATCCACAACCATTGAAAGACACTATAAGGATGTCAAGTCCTAGCCTCAGGTCCAACAAGAATTATGACCGGTGGCAGGTAGGCAAGTTGTCTAGACCTAGAGATGTAGGAAAGTAACCTTATTTTTTGTTGTTGATGCCAAATGTTAATGCAACGCACAGGCCGCCTTCCCCCGTGGAACAGCTTACATCTTTCTATCGAACAACGCTATTCTATTCCTGGACTTAATCGTGACATAATTTCGAAATCGCCTGAAAAGAAACTGACGATGACAAGTAAACAGATTTCACTTCCATTCAAATCTAAAACATTGACCTCTGCTGATATTCTTTTTTGCCCATCTTACCTGTGTTCGATCTGTATCAAGTCCTGTGTTGATCATCCTCTTCTTGGTGACAATTTTTGGCTGCAACTTGCACCTTTTCTTTGACTCTGCCTCCAGGTTTATGTCGTAAACCACCGGATAGCTTACACCTTTGGGGTAATCAATTGTAACAACAAATTTGTTACAGTCTACTCCAAAATGATTTTCGAAATACTTCTCTTTTTCCTTCACTTGGTACTCTAAAACGTAGAAACGACCTTTCTGTAGTTTTTCGATTGGTCTATTAAATACGGTAGTAAACTCTTTTTGGTAGGGTTTATCTATTATAACGTTAGATATTGGAAGAATCACATTATCTTCGTCATAAACCTTAATTCCAAGATCAGACAAATTCGCCTCCACGTCAGTGGCTATCCCGTGAACTACCTCGTATATCGGATTTTCAGATGTATTCTTAATTTCATACAGTCTTCTATAATGTACTAATTGACTTTTAGGACTCTTTATGGTTATGTTAACTTCCATATGAGGATAGATCGTTACTGCAATAGGGAAATTCTCATTCCTTTCGCGAATAGTCTTCTCCACTGACGACTTGGTCGCAGGGGGCCTCGGATTACCAAATCCCTTATCATAAGCAGAATAAAGTGAGATTGTTTGCCCATGTTTTATACTATATTTTTGTACTGGCCTAAGGATCTGTTTATAATAGTCTGAAATTTCTCTTAAATCCTCTGAAATTCTTGAACTTAGCAAAATATGTCCGTCATCTCCAATGTCCATAATTCTTCGCGCCAATATGATGCCGGGGCCCCAGATGTTTTTGTTATTGAGTACGTCGTCAACTATAAATGCAGCTCCACTATGTATTCCAATTCTAACTCGAATTATTTCAGCGGGTATCCTGGCCTTGTTATATTTGGAAAGCATCTTATGAATTTCTATTGCAAGATTCAATGGCAATTCAGGACCTTGTAAGAACCCAATCGCCATACCGTCGCCAGTTGGTAAAACCAGCATAGTGTCCTTAGGAGTGAATCTGAAACTCGTCGAATTCATTACGATGGAATTAAGGGTCTGAATCTTTTTGATTTGAATCCGAGTAGATACTGAAGGATCAGAAAGCCCTATTATATCGATGAAAAAAAAGTGCGCATGAATTAGATTGAAATCAGCTTTGGTGGTATTCATAGCCTAAATCAACAGATCTGACGCTATTCATTCTAAATACTGGGGCAGAATGTGCCTTATACTTTTTGGATATTTATTCGTTGAAATGTATCAAAAGAGATTTATCACGGTTCTCCTACACGAGCATTAAGATAAAGTACTTCGGCGAATAAGGAAATGAAAACGAATCGGTTTACAATTCGACTCGCCTATTCCAAAGTTTGGGGTGAAGAGGGCCTAACACCGCCCACTGAGAACTTTGAAAAATGCTCGAGATCTAAAATATAGGCACAGGCAGTATCGGTATCATTTATCTTATCTCTTAAAGGCTCCGAAAGAACTTCCCACATATTCCCCTCTGAGTTATCTAGAGCAAACAACCTGATACCTGGACATCCATCTTCTAGTTTAGCAAAATTCGCAGATCTGTCGACTGTAATCCCTATTTGAGGGGAGGTTGTGAAGCTATCGGTATTTGAGAAATTTGTGTATCGGTTGACAGTAGTCGTGCCCACAAAATCAACATCAATAAATTTTATGGATTCTACAGGAGGCCTTGGTAACATTAATGACTTGGGTATTGAATCAGAGATTCCGAAACTAAATCCTACATTGCTGCTTTCATTTGCAAACTGCATCATGATATTCTGCACCTCAGTCTATCTTCCCGATTGTCGATGAGTTTTGTTCGACCAGGAGTGACATTCCAGGAAATGTCTTTGCTATGATTGGAGTTAACAAAAAATTACCTTCACTTTCATTTGCTTGAGGAACAACGAAAACAGGCGAGAGGTAAGTGATACTTGAAGAGATGTTTTTGACTGGTGCTGGATACGTTGGAATTATGAGTGAATCATAGATCTCAGATGCGGTAGAGTTAGCTGGACGGGATTCTTTGAATACTACCTGTTGGAGGTAAGTACTTTCTTGTCGGATTTCCGTTACTGTAGTCCCGATAAAGCCTGGAGGTAGAGCATCTACTTCTTTAATGGTCGAATTCCCTACCGTTGCACCATTTCTCACAAAAGAATCAAAGGAAGTAGAATTTAGCGATGGAGGAGTGACTATTGCAGTCCCTTCGAAAGGAACGTTTATGTCTCTGTTCTCAATTTGAACTATTGGATTCTGATTAGTAGGATGAACTGTCACACGGGTCTTCAATAGTATTGGACCATATCCCTCTGGCGAAATAGTCTCGTTTATAACGTACGATCCAAAGCCTACATTGTTTAATTGGAAGCTACCATCAGTGGGATCTGAATCTGCTATACCATTATCGGCAACAATTAATGAATCTTTCAGTGTGTAAGGATTTGGGGTGAACATAAGCGTGGCGTTTCCAAGCTGCTCTAACGTTCCAACTTTAACTTTTTTTACAGTAATTGACCCAGTATCGGAAATTGGATTGATTCTCGGGTCTTCCCGCATTCCATCGTCACTACTATGAAAAGGGGGAAGATAGGGCACTGGATTTGTGGCTATATCCCCATCGGAGGAAGTGATAGAAGCTGATGCGTGGCTATCCATATCTAAAATGGTTATGCCACTGCAAAAGATTAGAATGAATATGAGAGGCGCTGCCAAAAATTCCAGCGCTATAATTTTGATCACGTTTTTTATGGAATTTGTGATTATTTATCCATTACGTTACCCTATGTCAAAATAGTGCAAAAATTACAGCAGACTAGTCATTAACGCGGATAGTGCAGTTACATAATGATTTTAAATCAAATATTTCGAAAATGAATAGATCCATTGCGAATCTGAAATCTACTCTAGTAGAAGATAAATCCGTCCTTGTAAGATGCGATCTCATTGAAAAGGAACTACATAACAAATCCCATATTCAATCTTGATCGAACAATCTTTAATATGCATCAAGTGAGTTAGTTATTATGAAAAAAATAGAACTATTTATTCCCGATCGTAGATTGGATGATGTTGTTGAAGTACTCAAGGATGCAAATATAGGTGGCATGAGTCACTATAGGATAGAAGGTAGAGGCAAAATCAAACCAGAGGAAATCTATGTAGGTAGAGGCACCATGACGTACAAGCCAAAATTTATTCCTCGAACAAAGGTGGAAGTAGTTGTCAGCGACGAGAAGGTCGAAAGACTGATCACCGCTTTTAGAAACAGGTTGGGCGATAACATAGGAGGCAAGTTATTTGTAATTGACGTCCCTATAGCGGTGGATCTTAGCACGGGGAAAATGGATGAAGACGCCATATGATCCAATAGAATAAAGACTGAAAATCTCCAGTCGAGGTAACGGGTAGAAAGTTCTTTATCAAATAAAACAAACAAATTTTAAAAAGGAAAATATCAATTGTTGCTGGCTTAAAGGTCTATCTCAAGCTACGGCATCAACGTAGGAGATATCTGATTATCAATTATTTTAGAGATCTGAAAAAAGTTGTTTTCCATTTATCAGCTATAAGGAATTCATTTCTAAATTAAGAATTTTGGGTTTTTCTAGGGTTGAGTGAAGCAATCTAATTGGGGGATAGATAGTCCATGTCCATAACATTAAGATTAATTAGGATATTCAAAGAAATTCTGAGTCGAGTTCGATAGTGTCAAAACCCTTGCTTAATTGAATTCTTAGAAGGCATATTCGTTACCGCAGTTAGGATTACGTAAAAGAAGACGGGCCGACGAAATTTCTTTAGCAATACAAAATTATGGGTGCCCAATTCTTAATTATGTACTCTTCATTCACAAAGTTGATAATATTCCTGCGTTCGAGGAGCTTACTATTGTGTCCTCATTTCGATGACAAACAAAGTGAGATCATTTACTGTCTTCTCCAGTACAGGATTGATTTCAAATGAGCTTTTGCTGCGAATACTCAGAAACCTATTCTTGAACGACCCAATTCTCCATGCTTTATGAAACTATATAACGCGCACATAGTTATTCCCCAGTATGGCGAAAAATCAGAATTGTCATTTAACATACATAAGATACTTATGATATTCATCTCACTTCCCAGGAAAATCAGGACTGAAATTGGGGACTTGCTAGAGGAGGCTCAGTGGTGGGGTGAGGAGCGAATTATGACCATGTTATCATACAACTTATATTCTGGGGATGAAAATGATTAATTCACATGCCCAAAGGTTCCAAAAGAGGGGGTAGGGTTCGTGACAAATGGAAAGATAAGCAATGGATTATGGTTAATGCACCTGCTGCTTTAGGCGGTAGCGTTATAAATTACGTCCCCGTCAGCGATGTCAATAGTGCTCGCGGGCGAGTGATTGAAAATACTATGTATGATATTTTAAAGCAAGACCCTTTACAACACCAGACTAAGGTATTTGTGCAGATAGTAAGCATCGCTAATGGTACTGCATCCACAATTTTCAAAGGACACGAGTATGCTAAGGAGTTTCTCAGGAGCTTAGTGAGGAGAGGAAGTTCAATGGTAAGTTACGTAGATGATTACAAGACTGTGGACGGGTACGTCTTCAGAGTTTCCCTAGTCGCGTTTAGTCAGAGGAGAATAAATACCGAAAAGAAACACCAAATTAGAGTCCTTTGTCGTCAGTTCCTGCAAGAGCGGTTACCAAAAATGACTGTTGATGAATTCATAAAGGAAGTTCCATTGGGAAATTTAAACAATGATTTACTGGAAGCTGCGAAGAAATTGACTCCGCTTAGGCATATAGGCATCAAGAAAACAAAATTAATATTGACTCCCACGAATGTCGAATCACCATCCACAGAGGAAGCAACAATGGGATCACCATCCACAGAGGAAGCAACAATGGGATCACCATCCACAGAGGAAGCAACAATGGGATCACCATCCACAGAGGAAGCAACAATGGGATCACCATCCACAGAGGAAGCAACAATGGGATCACCATCCACAGAGGAAGCAACAATGGGATCACCATCCACAGAGGAAGCAACAATGGGATCACCATCCACAGAGGAAGCAACAATGGGATCAGAATCATGAAAATAAAGCAAATTTGTGTACGCTCCGAATGGTTGACGCTCCAGTTTTTCTTTGTGATTTTAATATGACTATATAATCTGCAGACTGCTTTATAGATGCAAAAGGAAAAATTAAGGTCCTTCGAGATAGCTGTTGCAGAAATCAGCTTTTTGATTCACGCGACCGAGGATAAAGATCGAGTGATTAATCAGGTGTCATCAGTTCTAATTGTCGACAAGGATGAATTTGAGTCAGAAAACCTCCTTGGTCATTGGGGGAATCAAATCGAGATGATTAAAGGTAGCCTAAAGGGAAAATTCGCTAATGACATTGCAAGCAATATTCTCACCTCCCTTGATACTTATGATCGAAAGAAAATACTTTACTCTTTGGACGATTACGTTGATGACAAAGGGACATTGTATCTCCGTCTCGATAAGCAAAAGATTTGTGAGGGCAAGATTGAGCTTTCAGACATAGATTCTCTTAAAATGAAATTCAAACCGAAGCTATTTTTTAGTAGAAGTAAGCAAGATTACATTCTAGAATATGGGAGGCTTTTAGGTTCGAACGATTAGATCTCCATGTACTAATTCGCGATCTTCAGTCAGTTATAAGGTTTAAAGATCTGCTCGGGCTGAAGATAATTGGTGCTGAATTTAGTACTGGTATTGGTAATAGTACTAATGGTGTGGAGGCAAATGTAATACGTCTGTTGAAGAAAAAGCCTTTAGCCTCTACTACATTTCCTTACTTGGTTGCTTCAAACAATTACCACGACTTAGCCTCGAAAGACTTGGATCTTGTAGAGATAACAGATATCGATCAACAATTTTATGAAATGCTAAAGCATACACCTTCAAAAAAACTAGGCATTGAGATTACTGTTAGCAGGCTACGTGCTACCAATGGCCAAAAGCTTGCAAAGAATATAGCGCTTATCAAGGCAATTCACAGTCTCACAGAGAAGTACGGTAATCAACTAGTTCTCACCAGTGGTGCTTCATCGGTATTCGAAATGGTATCAGGAAGATGTTTCGATGCCTTGCTCAAATTATGTGATATTAAACCTGAGACATATTGGATTAGTTTGAATAATTGGTTAGAGCATAAGATTAGCATGAGATGTTATGCCTGTGACGCTTAAGAGAAGATACAAGCGTAGATACATATTAGTATTATGTAATTCCTCATCCGAGGAGCTTATCTCAATCACAAGAAGTAAGGCGGCAGACATGTTCGGCTACGTTTTAGCTCAAAAGGCATTCCTAAAATTAATAGACAAGATTGGGCCTGACTTACACGTGATCCGATGCAGGTCAGAGTTTTTGGGAGAGGTTTTGTGTGTACTTACCTTGATCGACAATGAACATTCAGCGGTGGTCTTGGACATTTCAGGGACATTAAGGAGTTTGAGGACTCGTGTCGTGATTAAAAAAAATGTTCTTGGAACTGTCTTAGGTACCATTACTAAGTCTTAGATCGCACTTTTAGAAAATAATGATGATTCGGCTCTAAACGTTGCCAATTACAATCACTTCTACGCCTAATTGCTAATACGTAAGATGAGATAGTGTATTACATCTTAAATGTGAAACTGTATCCCGCGGGCAGGATTTGCTCCAAAATGCAATTCTGCATTATTGATTGAGCCTGCGACTCTTCGGTTACTGCTAACATGTTAGCCCGATAGGCTGCTTCACGCGGTCAGCACCAACATTTGCCGACATCTACAGCCGAAAGCTCTACCAGGCTGAGCTACCGCGGGATAATCCAATCGTCAAGTTCATGATATATAATTGTGATGCCGCTTGGTTCTGTTATCTATCTTTTCATAATCTTTTACACTGAAAGTTGATAAGTGAATCGGGAACCCAATTTAGATCGAAGCATGGCTTCAAGAAAGCCTTTTGTTAATTTGTTCAAGAAGATCCATTGCGATATATGTTATCACTCTATCTGATCCTGCACGCTTGACCGAGATCAGCGTTTCAACTAACTCGTCAGATCCGTCACGTATTTGTACTCCTATTTTCTCCCCCATCATGAGCATCAAATATTCTCCAGAAACCACTTGAACCACCAATGGTACATCAATCATTTTTTTGACTTCGTACACCAAATCTAAATACCATAAAGTTGGTTTGATCATCACCATATTTGCACCTTCGCTGATATCTTGCTCAATTTCTCGTATGGCTTCTCTTCTATTAGAATATGATAATTGATACGTTGATTTGTCAAATGCAATATCACGAGACTTACCCCTAGCGAAGGCAACTGATCTAAACGGACCATACAATGAGGACGCATGCTTTGCCGAATAGGACATTATTTTGACGGCCCCAAAACCACAAGAATCAAGGGACTTCCTAATCGAATATACTTGCCCATCCATCATGGAAGATGGTGCAACGCAGTCGGCTCCGCTATCTGCATGACTAATTGCTATTTTATCAAGTTGAGCAAGAGATTTGAAATTATCCACGTTATCTTGGCTATTGCCCGATATCCCACAATGTCCTGAAAAATTGTATTGACATACGCAGACATCGCTAATCACATTTACAGCCGAACCAATGTCTCGTTTAATCTCTTTAATAGCAACCTGAACTGCTCCCGATTTGTCTGCCGCCGATGTTCCATTCTGATCTCTCTTAGAAGGCAGTCCGAATAAAAGGACGTCGGTGATTCCATTCTTAATCAAATCATTCACAAGTAAACAGATCTCGTCATCTGAAGAGGCTAGTATCGGAACACCTTTTCTAATGTCGAAAATGAGATGTTGCAGGCTCCTCGGATAAACTAGAATAGGTATAATTAGGTCTGAGACCGTTAAGGACATTTAGCTACAGAATTTCAGCTTCCCACTATAATATCATATCATTCCGAGTTCTGTGTCGTGCGAAAGTCATCAGGCTAGAGCTCGACAAAAAAAGAAGTGCATGGCAAGAATTAAAAATTTGAATCAGCATGCGTATTTCTTCTCTAAACGCTTGTCGTATCTGTATGCAAAATATTAAATAGTAATACCTCATTGCCCATCGAAGGGATCATCTTGAGACTAACAATAGGAATCCCATCCTACAATGAAGGAGATAGAATCATATCGTTAATTAGATCTGTATATGAAAGTACGCTCAATGCAGATGAAGTTCGAATTAGTGAAGTAATAATTTGTGACCATTCTTCTGATTCGACACCTCAGATCTTAAGGTCGTTCATGTCTCAACACCGTTACCTACCGATACATTTAGTGCATCATGACGAAAGAGGGGGCGCTGCTTCGGCATGGAATGAAATTTTTTCCTTAGCTACAGGTGACATCATTGTGCTCTTCGACGCAGATGTCTTGCCCCTCAAAGAATGTATAGGTGAACTTGCGCCAAGTATGGCGAGCAACAAAGTAGGATTATGTGCATCAAATCCCATTTGCCTCAAACCAGCTTCGTCAACCGCAAGAGCTGCTTCGTTCATCTCAAGTTGGTTAGAATCTATCAGAAGGCGTGGACTTTCCCAATACACTGTTATGGGTAGATCGCTTTCTATACGCAATGACTTGGCCAAGAGGATTATTATTCCTAAAGAAACGATTGCAATCGACCTGTATCTGCAATGCAGAATTCTAGAAATGGGATATCACATCCTTTACAGAGAAAAAGCCAGGGTATATTTCACACCACCATCTACTATGAGGGACTTTGCATCCCAGGTCTTGAGGTCTAGGAATGGCCACAGACAAATTTCCACTCAGGTACGAAGGCTTGGAATCAAAGCTTCGCCGTGGTCAGTTTTGATGGCATCTATAAAGACTGCCTATGGCAATCCTATTAATGCTTTTTTTATGCTCCTATGTTCTTGCCTTCTCCCTTTCTATAGTTCGAGACTCCCCGGAACTAATTCGTACAAATGGGCGAT
Organism: uncultured Nitrososphaerales archaeon; assembly: GCA_963841565.1. Lineage (GTDB taxonomy): Archaea > Thermoproteota > Nitrososphaeria > Nitrososphaerales > Nitrososphaeraceae > TH5896. Next base: position 65,112 of record CAWJCY010000002.1, on the reverse strand, counting down.
TGCAACCTCCACAAAAGCTAAAGTGGCGGACTAAATAGCAATTTTTCATTATTCAGAATTGCCTTTCTGGACCTAAGGTTCCAAAGCGAAGTAACAAAATATCGTAGCATATAAATACTTTCCATAATAGAAAACCTCTGGGTTGGAGCACCAGCGAGATAGTGATCAGAGCTACTTGTGTATTCCACATCATGCGAGCCTTGATATGTCTCTTGAAAAATGGAAAGGCTCCCAGAGACCCAAGAGGGTGTACTTTGTAACTGCAACATTTACGGAAGAAACCAGGCTCTATTTCCCAGGCAGAGCAAATCATTATATCTTGATCTCGAATCTAGGTCAGCAAGACAAGGAGAACACAACGGAAATAATTTCCACCCAGGAGAGACACGTATTTGAGTTTAAGATAACTACTACTCTCTTTGAAAGACTATGTGAGCGACTTAACTATGTTTCCATTTATTTCATGAGGTACTCTTATGGGCAGAAAGAACTGATCGACCTGGCCACTTCACTGGCGAAGAGAGACAGAGTAACAAAGGCCGCACTGGCGGAAATGACACTGTCCTGTTCAATGAAACCTAAGTTTAGCTTTCCCTATTCAAGGAATCTATTGATCCTTGAAGTAGATGGTGGTCGTACTCATCAGAGTGATCAAAGGTACTGTGAAAGGACTAGACGAGATGCAATACGAAAGGGTATGTCCCTGTCTAACTTGTTTAATTTTTCCATTCTAGAGGAATTTAAGTAACCTGAGCAGAAATATTAAATACATCCCTTCAAGTTCCTGATACCTGATCGACATTGAGTAAGCCAATGGAATTGGGTAGCCTAAAAGTGGGATCCTATATAATAATCGACAATGAACCCTGTAGAATAGTATCTTACGACCATAGCAAACCTGGCAAGCACGGGTCAGCTAAGGCTCGAATCTCAGCGATTGGCGTTTTCGATGGTTCTAAACATAGTATGGTTTCGCCAGTCTCTGCTAACGTTGATGTGCCACTTATTGACAAACGGAGCGGTCAAATCATATCAATGTCTGGCCAGTCGCTACAAATTATGGACCTTGAAACCTTTGAAGTATTCGAGACAGAGGCCGCTGATGATGAAATGAAAGACAAGATCAGGCAGGGCGGCGAAGTTGAATACTGGAGAGTGCTAGAACGAATTAAAGTAGTGCGAGCGAAAGGTTAGAACGGACAGAGGTTGTTCCGTGATGCAGCGTCGCCCTTCTCTCCCAATCTAGTTGAGGGGTAGCAAACTATGATTATTACAAATCATAACTAGATTAATAATGAATCATCTTTAAAACCAATTCCTGCAAATAGGATACATTCTAAGTATCTCCGATTATTGCCAGCATAACTAAGATCTAATTCGAATACACTACGAACTGCATAGTAATATTCCCAGCGATGAAGCCGAGGCGTATTTAATGTACGGTGTCACTCCAACCAAAATGATTTTCAGATCGCTGCTTCACCTCTGGACTTTGACCCTATGTCTACGGCATCATCCAGATCGTAGACGAATATCTTTCCTTCTCCCTTGAGTCCAGTGCTAGAATTCTCTAGTATAGTGTTAATTATGCTATCTATGGCTGAGTCTCGAGCCACGACCACCAAAGTAGCGTTGAGATTGAATTCAGGGGTATAGGTGGACGTGCCTCTCCCAGAATGTAATATCGGACGTGGGTTCTGCCCTCTACCCTTTGACTCGTAATACGTTAGGCCTCCCAATCCCATATCCCTTAACGCCGAAAACACAAGTTCCAGACGTGCGTGTGGCAAGATTGCCTCTATCTTTTTCAAAGGTGGAGTCAATTAGCTAAACAATGACCTTTTATTAAAGTATTATGAGATTAGAATACGAGAGGAATTCGGAAATGACAACTAATTTGAAATCATCTGTTAATTTGCGGTACCAAACACAAAAGGAGAACGTCGACCACAAATTTGCTTCTTAAGAAAAATAAGTGCGTAGAATGTGGGAAATCATTTAGAAAAATCGAAGAGTTAATGCAACACCAACAAGTCGTTCATGGAAAAGACAAATCCTATAGATGTAACTCCTGCGGACTGGAATATTTTGGGATGGAACAAATGCGGGCTCACATCATGAAATTTCATAGCTACAGCAATAAGAGAATCTAACGGTTAGGCTATGAATTTGCAAAAAAAATTGAAGGGAAACACCCTAGAAGATTCCTGTGTAGCCTTTTATTAGTAAAGTAACAAACAATAAAATATTCGAAAGCTAAAAGTCGGTTGATGTCTAAAACCTGCATGAAATGTGGGAAGGATTTTGATGATTCCTCTATTACTGACCCGATGTCCCAGAAGTATCCTTCATGTCCGACTTGTTGGGCTGAATGGAACACTTATTCCGTGATGGTAATCAACGAACTGAGACTTGATATGTCTCTTCCCGAACATAGAAAAGCGCTACGCAAACATGAAAGAATGTTCTTTGGATTGGAGAAGCCAGAGGAATTGCAAAAGAATCCCGACAACATGGATCAAAACAATTCATCACAACACTAGCGCTGAACGTACTTTCATAGGCAAAGTAAACATTGTATGTCTACCTAGATATTGATTGAGTACCACTTCAACAAAACAATCACGAAGTATAACCCTTTGATTTTCTTCTAATGATTGATAAGCTTCAAAGAGAACTTCAAAGTAATCCTTTTCGCATAAAGTAGGCTCCCTTTCGTAAATGTCTATAAATGCGGTAAATACAGTCAAGATTTCGTTGTTCTCTAGCCTTGATATTACTCCGAGCCAGGTTCGAATTACCTTCCTCAAGGAATCCTTTTCTGCCAAGGAAAGACCCATCAACATCGAGTCGATGAATTCTTCCCGCGCCTTTGAATCCTTGGCACAAAGCTCCTGAAGTCGACTTCTCATCATCGACTCACGTAGGAATTCAGGAAGCTTCGACAATATTAGAACAATATTCTCGGTAGGGTATTGCTGCAATTCATCATGCATATTTTAGTAATTTTGAAATCTCACTTATGTAAGATGGTATTTTGATCACCACAATAGTGCCATTTGCTTAAAATATCTGAGATCCTTACCTATGAGAGGGATGCCGTGCACAGTAATAGTAGGTGGATTTTATGGCGACGAAGGAAAGGGGAAAATTGTTGCATATCTAGCTAGGAAAGATAAAGCCGATGTTGCGGTTCGAGGCGGTGTAGGACCCAATGCAGGGCATACGATAATGTTCCATGGAAAAGAACATAAAACCAGAATGTTACCAAGTGCGTTAGTATGCAATCACACCAGACTTATGATCGGCCCAGGAGTTCTTATTAACGTGAACGTCCTCCTTGAAGAAATTAAAAATTTCAATACGAAAGATAGAACATTTGTTGATCCTCAGTGTGGCATAATAGATAGTACTCACATTGAAAAGGATGCCTCCGACCCAAATCTAAATAGGATAGGAACAACTGGAACGGGAACAGGACCTGCAAATGCCGACAGAGCGTTGCGAAAAGCTTTTCTTGCAAGGGATTCATTTGAGCTCTCGGAATATTTACAGGACATACCTAGTATTGTAAACAGCTCGATAGACAGTGATAAGACTGTTCTAATTGAAGGCACACAAGGTACGTTCCTCTCTCTTTACCATGGGACCTATCCTTTCGTGACCTCAAAGGATGTGACGGCATCTGCTATATGTTCTGATGTTGGAATTGGACCAAAAAAAGTAAGTGAGGTAATGGTAGTATTCAAGGCATATGTTACAAGAGTAGGATCAGGTCCCCTAGAGGGGGAACTGGAACAAGAAGAAACTACTTCAAAAGGATGGACTGAATTTGGTAGTGTCACGGGACGACTGAGGAGAGCCTCGCCTTTCAATTTTGAGTTAGCCAGACGTTCAATAATGTTGAACAGCGCCACACAGGTAGCATTAACGAAACTCGATATTGTTTTTCCTTCTGACGCAGGAAAAAGGAAGTTCAATAATCTGTCCAATGTGGCCAAAAGGTTTGTTAATAATATGGAAAAAGAAATAGGTCTAAAAGTTGCAGTAATAGGAACCGGACAAGAACTTGATGACATAATAGATCGCAGATAATAGTTCAATCCAAATCAAGTCGAACCAAATCTCATTCATTGTTAAGGTCCAAGCACTTGGTTTTGCGGTTTAATTTGATAGAGGGAGGAAGAGAAGCTTAATTCACCTATCAAATCTGTAGCGTTAATATCCTCAAACCGACAAGAACCCGGCTACTTGAACTTGGCGACCTAAATATTGTCGAGCCATGTTGTCGAAAGGCAATACCATCAATTAAAAATAGAATAGCTCATCCTGACATTTTTAAGTATCCCGTATGGAAGCATCGTGTATTTTTTTCACATGCTTTTAATAGGATCTCTGATGAATCTATTTGAAATTGCGGATAAAATCTCCATGGTATGTTGAGCTTTCTGGGTTGAGGGACTTTGGCAGGCTTGTTTGTGCTCTGGAACGTGTACCTCTCCCGTCGTTTGCCCTTTCGCTGAATGGAGCTCCAGCCTTGGCAGTACAGGTCGATTTTGTGAATGGGAGACCTGTCATATTCTTTGTCAAGAATGAGTTTGGGAGGGTGGGGGAGTATTTAGCGTATCGAATTGTAGGTGAAGCGGAAGAGGTAACACTGGTCGATTATGTATCCAATCCCACTTTTGTCTATTCTCCAATTGTGAAGATCGATAAATCTCCCAAAAGTTTTTCGAGGTCAAGCAAGGTCACTTCTACGTTTGAGTATATAGCGATCAGACTGGCGGATCTTGCAAGTTTGTCCAAGGTGTGTGCCTACAAGACCATCTATGAAGAACCACCCTTACCTCTTTTGGTATTTGAACAAAAAATCGAAGGTCAAATAAAGTACATCATAGGAGCGCCGATGAGCGTAAGTGAGAGCGACACTTTCTCTTATTTCTATTATGTAGTTTTGGATGAAAGTCCAGCAGCATCATTCCTAAGATATTCAAGCCAGAAATCCGAGGCTACCTCATTTTACAACAGAATTGATGAACACGGCTATATATACCTCAAATTGATACGACTTGCAAAACCCCATCCATTAGTGAGATCCTTTGAGTTCAGTTGATGATTTCTCCTCTCGGATTTGGAAATCTTCCAAGAAAAAGCAAAGTAACATTATCTTGGCACTCGATCCCATCCAAAAAAATGACCTATCCAAATATTTGTTTGAAACTATCGATCTCCTAGAATCTGGCATTTGCGCCATCAAATTTAACCTTCATGTAATCGTACCTCTAGGTCAAGATGAAATGACTAAAATAATACAGTTGTGCCATTCATTTGGTATACAAGTAATAGCGGACATTAAACTTAATGATATCCCTTCGACCAATGAGATAGCCTTGAAATGCCTAATTGAAGAGGGTTTTGACGCAGTAATAGTGAATCCCATTATCGGCAGATTGGAGATAATTGAATTAGCAAAAAAAGCCCACTCACTAGGTGCAGGCATTTTAGCGCTAATCTACATGAGCCATCCGGGCGCCTCCCAAACGTACGGAATCCAAGTCTATGATAAGTCTGAAGAGAATGGAAATAGAAAAGTGCCATTATATAAAATACTTTTGAGGTATGCCAAGGAAGCAAGGGTGGATGGATTGGTTGTAGGAGCTACAAGGCACAACATAATAAGGGAAGTTGCATCAGCAAAACCAGCACCGATTTTCTCTCCAGGAATAGGTCGTCAGGGGGGTAGCATATCGGAAGCCTCGACGTATGGGGTAGATTATTTTATCGTTGGGAGAAGCATAATTCAGAGTGCAGAACCATTGAAGACCCTGGGTTTCCTCCAGGATAGTCTAAGAAAATGTTAGTGCCATGTTCATAATGCCTGCCTGCCCTTGACAAACTTGTTTGCTAAGATGAGAATATCTCTAGCCGATCTGTAAGTTAGAGCCGATAAAGCTGAAGGATAATCCGCCCAGAGAAAATCCTGATGTTCATTTGAGAGCTTGATATTTCTGGTTAGCGTTTGGGCAAGGTAAAAGCTGACCTTCTTTTGCACCAAATTTCCATCTCGTCTATAATTATAAAATATTGGTTGGATAAATCCTTCTACGAATTTCAAGTCGGTTATTCCAGTCTCTTCGAAAATTTCCCTAATGACAGTATCTACTTCAGTCTCCCCTGTTTCTATATTACCTTTCGGGAAGTCCCAATGACCTGAAGAATAGTGCAGCAACAAAAACTTTCGTTCAACATTTGTCAAGTATCGATAAAGAACTGCTCCCGCTGAATGCTCCTTAATCATTTTTTGGAACGTTCATGACCAGCGAACAATCGTCCAAGTCTCAGCCTGCAGAAGTTACTCTGTTCACTACGCCAACCGCTACGCTGACGAAGGAGATCCATTCTTCGCCTACGATATATTTCATTTGGCAGTTTGGAATCGATGCAACATTTATCCATAAAATCAAATGTTACCTGACAATACAAATAGCATAATTTTCTAAAGACCATATTTTCTTACTCTGTTCTGATAAATTCTAATTGCTCTCATAAAGTCGATCTTCCTGAATTGAGGCCAGAAAACATCCATGAATACGATCTCGCTATATGCGCTCTGCCATAACAGGAAGCCGCTGAGACGCTTTTCTCCAGAGGTCCGTAGAACGAGATCAGGCTCTGGTTGCGGTAAGTGGGAAGTATAGAGGCAAGATTCAATCGTTTTTTCGTTGATATCCCCCACTCTAATTTCACCTGAGACGGCCATTCCAGCTATTCGCCTAATCGCATCAACAAGCTCCTTTTGACCGCCGTAGGCCACGGCTATATTTAAAAACATCGTGTCATATTCACAGGTTGCTTTTTCTAACTCGTATAGTATCTTTTGTAGCTTGGGGGGCACTAGCTTTACGTTCCCAATGGCCTTTATCTTCATTCTTCTTTTATGAATACGCGAATCGTTGTAGAGCCTTTGCAATTTTATACAAAGTAGGTCATAAATATTGTTTATTTCTTCATCATCTCTATTGAGGTTTTCAGTAGAGAGGATATAGAGGGTAGTAATTCGAATACCAATGTCATGGATCCAGTTGAGAAGCTCTTCGGCCTTGTCTGCGCCCACAAAATGTCCTTTATCAACATTTAAGAGATTTAGTCTCGCCCAACGCCTGTTTCCATCCAGAATTATCGCGACGTGATTTGGTAACGGATTATGCAAAATGTGTGATTGAAGTTTTCTCTCATAATATTGGTATAGCCCGCTCAGTTGGAGAAGAGTCTCAGCAAATGCCTTCCCGTTCTCAATTGTCTGCATTGGAGCCTATCCAAACAGGCGAAAGCCTCAACTGCGATTTTATTGTTTGGACCTAATTTAGGATCAGTGAGCCTAGTGTTTCAGGACTTCTCCGCCCTTTCTATTTCTAAAGTACTGGAACAAAAATGTAGCCGCGACAAGTGTAACTGCCAAACCAATCAGGATAGATGATATCAGACTAAAGGGATTTGCTCTCCCGGTAAGAATCGAAGTGAACTGAAGGACTGGTATATAAAGCAACGCCAGGACTACCAATCTGAGAATATCTGACATTGTCCTGATACTACCTTTGAACCAATTGCTGAGCAGCGAACCAACAAATATAGTAGCAATACCTATCCACAGGAGCGTAATTGTGCCTTGGATAAAAGACCCAACTATCATCCTATTCGTAATTATTGCAGTGATGCCGGAATTAGGTTCGATTAAATTAGAGGGAATGCTTGAAAATCCATTTACTATTGCAACCAGAATTATGAGTATTCCTGAGAAAACCGAAAATATTCTAATGAAACCAGAAGGTGTAGGCCTGCCTAACGACCCGATTGCTTTATCTAAATCAAAGGCTCGCATGATGAAGGCAATGCCAAGAATGCTTAAGGCAAGGGCAACTGCTTCCTTGGTAAGCCCAAAAACAGTAGCGACCCCCGTCGCAACCAACAGCGCTCCGGGAACACCCAAAAAGAATTTGGAATATCTTGGATCATACACTAGCATTTTTATATATCTGCCTAGAACCGCGTATGAATACTCCACACTCCTGCTATGCTTAATTATTATCCGTTGCAGTGAAATAATAGGCACTAGTGTTTGCAAAACAGGGACTACTGCTTCGTCATCTTCTCCGTCAGATACCAAAACAACCGCGTCTGCTTGGTACGAATTAATAATTAGTTGAACTTCTGAATAGATCTTTTCATCAGCCTCTATCCCTCTCTCATATCTTCCAGCTACCAGTGCGACCTCGGCATTATGTCCCTTAGATATCAACTCTTCATACGTTTTCACTGCTCCAAAGATAGCATTTGCATCAGGATCTTCAGGGTCTTCGATTGCCAAGCGTATCCCTGCATTTATACATGAACTTCGTCCAACAATAGGCGTCTGCAGACCTCCCTTAGAGCCTATGTCGTCATCTCTATCAACACAAAGGACAAGAATCTTGTTATGTGATCCGGGTCTCTTTATGATTTCCTCTGAGGATGAAAGCAAACTCTTTCGATATCCTTTACTCTTACCGATTACATCTGGCATTTAGAGGGCACGTACAAGTTACAAGAAGGTTGAACCTCCTAATTAATCTGATCAATAAGAGATCTGAGAAAATAACATCTAAACATGAAACGGAAAAATCGACGACATTGAAATCTTCACTTCATTTTCAGACTGGTTTATGCAAATATGTCATAGTTGATTTATTAACATGGGACTTTCATACATGAATTCAATGCGCGGAGATAGCCAAATTTATGCCGCCAGAACGACAAAATATAGTGACTCCCTAATGATAAGCGTCTGCGATGCAGATCTGGTTGGTAAAACATTAACTCAGGGAGAAATCGTCATTTCCTTGTCGCGAGATTATTTTCAGGAAGAAGTAATTGAAAAGGAGAAAGCCGCTTACCTTCTTAACAAGTGCTCTGTTGCCAATCTTGTTGGCGAGAGGATAGTCGCGATGGCCATTTCTATGGGACTAGCACGAGAGGTTAGTGTGAAACGAATCTGCGGCATCCCATTCTTAATGATTTTCAAGTTCTACCACAGGTAGAATTGTTGTTCGACTTTTTTTGAATTTTTTGAATTTTCAAGGCTGTTACTTTAATATATCTAACTTATCCAAATGAATGAACAGGGAAATACCAGGATTGAGCTTAGAAGATAACTTGGGAACGTCTAAATATGGACCAGAAGTCTCCCAACAGTTAATCAAGGTTCCCGGAGAAAGGATAGGGGTCCTGATAGGAAAGAAAGGCGCAGTCGTAGAAAGAATAAAACAGGAATGTAGGGTTAACGTTGAGATTGAGAGTGAGACCGGAAATGTGATTGTTGGATACGACTCCGGGTCTCTACGTGAAGGAAATCCTTTCAAAGGGCTTGAGATAATCTCTGCGATTGCCAGAGGCTTTTCACCAGAGAGGGCCTTCAAATTGCTCCATGAAGACGTTGTTTTTCAGCTGCTTGATATGAGGGACTATGTAGGGAACTCGCAGAGTTCAATACGCAGATTAAAGGGCAGAATCATCGGTGAAGGTGGAAAGTCTAGACGTACCATCGAAGAGCTAAGCGGGGCCGATGTTTCAGTCTACGGACACACCGTTGGTTTTATTGGAATTTTTGAGGCCATTAAGGTAGCAGTTGAGGCTATAATTCTATTATTGAAAGGAAGTTCTCACAAGAATGTTTATACAATGTTGCAGAACTACAGACGAAAATTAAAACAAGAAAAACTGTCTCTGTGGGGAGAACAGCTAAATTCAGCTGAGATTTAGGTCAGGACTTCAACATTTAGGCCGAACCCTTATTCAGCTCCTGCTTCTGAATATTGGAACGGTGGGTATCTATTTCGTTCTATCAAGGCTTTGTGCCCATCGCCTGAAGACGGTATTTGGAATACGGAATTGATCTAGGACCTTTCCTACGATGTGGTTCACTAGATCGTCGACAGATTCAGGTTTATGGTAGAAACCGGGCATGGCAGGTAGCAATACGGCACCCGCCTTATTCAGTCGAAGCATGTTTAAAAGATGAATTCTGGATAGTGGCGTTTCGCGCGGAACTATCACCAATCTCCGTGACTCTTTCAAACAAACGTCTGCAGCACGTGAAATTAGATTGTCATCATAGCCATTCGCTATGCTTGACAACGTTTTCATGCTACAAGGTATTATCACCATGCCATCTGAGATAAACGACCCGCTGGATATTTCCGATGCCATATTAAGAGGATCGTAATTTACAGATGCAAGTGATTTAACGTACTTAGTGGTGAAATTCGTTTCAATCCTAATGGTTTTTTCGCCCCATTCACTGATAATCAAATGACTTTCAATATTCAACTCAAAAAGTGCCTCTAGAAATTTTATCCCATAAATAACTCCAGAGCCTCCGGTGATCCCTACTATGAATTTCATATTCCACCTTAGTAAAAGCCAATTCCTATTTATTCCTGATGACCTAACAGTAACAAAAACAAATTAATGTACTTTTAACTAAGAGAGTTCCACGGATGCGCTTAACAGTTTTTGGAAGTCTTGCATTGGACACCACTAGAACTCCATTTAGAACGGAAGTGGAAATAATGGGAGGCGCTGCTACTTATGCAACTCTTGCCTCTAGCAAGTTTGTCGAAACAGAAATTCTGGGGGTAATCGGATCTGATTTTCCAGAAAAATACCTGGAGATCTTGAGATCAAAAGTTGGAACATCAGGATTGGAGACGAAATCTGGTAAAAGAACATTTAGATACGATTCTTCATTTAATTACGATCTTTCACACAGGACTACTAACAAGACGGAGCTAAACGTAATCGCAGAATACGAACCGTCGGTTCCAGATCTACTTAAGACTTCACAGTATGTCTATTTGGCGAACAACGATCCTATCCAGAACATCAAGATGCTCAAACAATTCACAAATCCAAAGTTGGTAGTTTGTGATACCATAGAATTTTGGATTCAAACAAAGCCCGATGCAGTGAAGAAAATGTTCGGAATGGTACATGGTGTTATTATTAACGATCAAGAAGCCAGAATGCTTTGTGGCATGTCAAACCTAATTAAATGCGCTAAAGAGATACTGTCATGGGGTCCAGAATTTGTTATCGTCAAAAAGGGGGAACACGGCTCGGTTTTGGTGCGATCAGACATGCTATTTGTTGCTCCTGCTTATCCCCTGGAAGAGATCGTCGATCCTACTGGAGCCGGTGATTCCTTTGCTGGAGGATTTATGGGGCACTTGGCCTCAATTGAGACTAACGGCGTAAAAGAATTTAGATCAGCAGTGGTTTACGGTAACGTCATGGGTTCATTTGCAGTAGAAGATTTTGGTCTAACCAGACTTCTTAACATCGACAACGAAGAAATTAGCAAAAGATTTCACCTCTACCGAACATTAACACAGCTTTAGTCTTCGAAGATTTTTTAAGCTTGTTCTTTCGAAACAGGAAGTAACCATGCACTTATGACGATCGAATTTCTCAATCATGTAATAGCTTGCTTAGAACGTACTTTCTACGAGAAGGATACCACTGAGGTAGCAAAATCACTTTTGGGGAAGATCCTTGTACGGAAATTGGCATTACCTGGTCGTATCTTAAGGTTAGCTGGTTACATCACAGAAACTGAAGCTTATGGTTACAGTGATGACCCTGCTAGTCATGCGTTCAGTGGTCTTAGGCCAAGGAACTCTGTCATGTTCGGGGATGTGGGCTGTTTATATGTATATTTTGTTTATGGTAGGCACTTTTGTGCTAACGTCACCGCAAGAAAGAACGATACCGAAGCTGGTGCAGTACTAATACGATCCATTCTGCCCTTGGCGGGACAAGATATGATGAGCAAGAATAGAAAGTATTCTAAAAATTTGACAACGGGTCCTGGTCGAATTACAGAGGCTATGTCAATAACGCTGGCTGACAATGGCTTGGACGTTACTAAAGAGACCTCCCTTATCACTATCCATCATGGGCTGGATATCGCCGACTTTATAGCAAGCACAAGGATAGGGGTATCAAAAGCCATAGATAGACCTTGGAGATACACTGCTACTAGGTTTTCATCTGACTTGAAGATTGAATTTCTTCCAAGGTGATATCACGCAATCTAACTTTAGGAAGGATAATAAAATCCTCTTGAAAATTTGCTCAAATTCCATTATTAGGCGGGCAACACTTTTTTTCCTGGATTCATAATGTTTTTGTTATCGAAAACCTTCTTTACTTGGACGAAAAGCCGGTGAGTATCAACACCGAACATTTCCTTAATGTATCTAGAACGCGCCAACCCGTCCCCATGCTCCGCACTTATGCTTCCTCTGAGCTCCTTCACTTTCAAAAAAACTTCACCGGCAAGATGCTCAATGACTTGTTCACCTTGAGCAGACTGTGCATTTATTAGCGGTCTTGTGTGAATATTCCCATTACCAATATGACCGTACATCACATAGTCTAACATATACTTATCATAAATTCTCTGAATGAATGGAATGTATTCTTCTAATAGGGACGGATTAACAATAGTATCCTCAATAATTCCTACAGCTTTCTTGTTACCGTCACTGATTCGCAGTATATGATTTAATGAGTTTCTTCTGTCTTTCCATGCGGCATTAAAGCTAGTCGCGTCAGACAAGGTTTCTATAGAAATGCATCTCTGTTGAAGGGAGGATCTACATCGATCAACCTGTCGATCTAGTTTTGTTATGGATTCTCCACAGAACTCCACATAGATTGTGGGGAATTCCGTTAGGCCTCTCTCGCTATCCTGAACCATCTCTGAGCGAAGGCTTCCGAAACTTAAGAGCTCGACAGCCGAAGGATGAAAGGATAGTATTTTCGAGATAGATTGCAGTAAGCCTTTCAAATCTAAAAATTCACACACAAGGAGAATCTCAAACTGTGGGATGTCTACTGTCCTCAGTTTGGCTTTGGTTATTATACCAAGCGTACCCTCTGCACCTGCAAAAACCCTTTGAGGAAAATATGATCCATTTCGGACCAAAGCATCCAACCTAAATCCAGAGGAATTTTTTGAGGTATCTGGGTAAGATGCTCCGATTAGGCCCAGCTTTGTCAAGACTATTGGCAGTAGCGACGCACAACGATGATCAGGCTGTATTGAAGAACCGATTGTACTCATGGATCCATCAGAGTATACAACATCCAATTCTTCAACGTAATCAATAGTACTACCATATCTTAATGTGTGAGCCCCACTTGAATTGTTGGCAATCATGCCCCCAATTGTGCAAAAATTACTGCTCGATGGATCGGGAGGGAAGAACTTTCCCTTTTTCTTGAGCTCTATGTCCAGTACTGTCTTTACGACTCCGGGTTCAACCACCACATAACTTTCTTCGATTTCGATAATCCTGTTCAACTGTTTGCTAATGTCAACTACTATCCCCTGCGTTAGCGCTTGTCCAAGCAGACCCGTCCCACCTCCTCTAGGAGTTAATGGAATTTCTTTTCTATATGCATATTGACAAATGTTGATTACATCTGTCACGTCATCAGGGACAAAGACCATTGACGGATGGACCTGAAAATGACTAGCATCAACTGAGTTTATGAGACGTGTCCATTGATCAGTGTATGCCTTGTTTGCCAATTTCCGCCAAAGAATATCGTCTATCATCCGGATAAAATATACCTTATCAGCGATATAAGGGGGATGCACTTCGTTGCATATCTTTACTTTTAATTGCTCAGATTGTGAGTCCGTCTTCTGATTTGAAGATATTTTTATCTATCTAACAGCCTAGGAACCAGCCAATACTATTGGGTCCGTTACACTGACGGAAGTAGAGACACGAAATAACATGACATCTTCCCCCCTTGCCTCCATTTACCGCCACGCTAGCGCCCTATAACAAATAAGTCAATATTGCTTTATCGCATCATTTTTGTTTGCATAGGAGGGCCTCTGGGCGGCTCTTTTGTTAGATACCATAACTGAATCGGAGGTAACACAAAGCATCAATTATTGGACTGCACGGGCAGAAAAATGTCTATATCTAGAGTTGTGTCTGGAATCCTTTATGAATAGAGGAAAATTATTTTTCATCTATGTTGCCAAAGAGTCAGAATGGAAGGACAGAGAAAGTCAAGATTGGAATTATGTTCTATCCATGGTACGTTTTTTCAATTGGTGGATGAAAAGGAATTTCAATATTAGTTTCACATTAGATGCTGATATATTGCCTGTGATTCCAGGCCATTTGTTCGATCGAATGTCAATTGGCTACCTGACAAGAGATCACAAAGAACGAGGTTCATCAACTTATCATTTCTATTTGGCCTATTTTAAACCGATCTGGACTGATTGTAAGATTGAGGGTTATTCAGCCGAAAATTTTTCGATGGTTTATTGGAAGAGACCAGAAGATAATGTAGTTGGTTATGATAGATCCAGATTCTTTGCGGAAAACAACTGTACAAAAATATCTCACCTTCTTACTCATGAGTGTTTGAGACTCCTAGGAAGACATAGAAAAGAGTATTTTTCATTGGTGCATGATCTATGGGAAGGCCATGTGAGGGGCTCAATTCCCTTTTTGTACCATAATGATAAGTTTGTGCAAGTTTCAGTCGACTCAACATATTATTTCAAGGTAATGGACGTCAAGCGACTTCGCCATCTATGATTCAAATTTATTTTGAATAATGAGTGAGTAAAAGATTGGATCGGTTTGAAGATGTCTTGATCAAGGGTGGGGCAATTTCCTCTCTGATAGGAGTTGCCATCCTGGTGACGTTGATTATTGTACTTTTGGCTTTCCCAGTCTCAAAATACTGTGAAGATAGCACTGACAAGTGTGAATTCATTTCTGATGCTCCTGAACCCCTTAGAGGTATTGTCCAACCTATTACCTTAATTGTGTCTTTGGCAGGAATAGCTGCAGGAATATTATTGCTAAGGCTAGGAATGTGGCGCAATACGAGAAAAATCACATAGGTTGATTCAATAACGTTACAACAGGCATACACCTTTAGTATGAAAACCAACAATCTACTCATGCCGTAACCTGGGGAGCATTTCGGTTTTAGCGTGATTACCACATACTTGAGTCTAAATATTCATAATATGAAGGGATGGGGCCGAAGGGATATGTTCTACCTGCACCATTAAGTGTCAGTAATTGAACCCTTGATCCACGGGTTTCTGCCCAATTACGTTGGTTGGGATGTAAGATCTGGAGCCCGTTGCGATCCCTGGCTTCGCTACGACCCCACCCAGCAACGGCTGTAAATATTGAAGCGTAATATCAGCGTATCTCCGCCACCTAGATGATTTAGGTATGAATACCTATCAAGGAAAGAGATAAATAATTTCGGAGCATACCCAACGATATTGACCGGAGAGACGCAGCTGCGGGCAAGACGAACTAGAATAAAGATCTTGAGAGCGATAGCAGAAAAGAGAGGAGCTGCACGGTTCTCCGACATAAGAAATTCTACCGGACTTTCTACCGGCTCCATATACTATCATCTTGAGCGAATGGCTAATTATGTAGGAAAAAATTCGAAGCAATATACCCTTACTGACCAAGGATTTCGGTTTCTTCAAGAAATCGATCATAGTTACATCGACAATCGACCAGAGCAAGTTTCTGTCTCTCCTAAGGTGATGGAGGATCAGATGCCATCCAGAGGAAGCATAGGGCGACAGTCATTAAAGGAGTTTATGTGGATAATTCCTTATGCAGGTATCGTTGCTGCAATAATATCTGTATTGCAGGTTAATTCGGCTTTGGGCCTCCCTGGATTGGATTTAGACAAGATGATCGCAAATGCAAGTTTGATATCATCTTTATCGATAACAGGTATTCTCGCTGCGGCGTTCCTGATTATGTTCAGGAGGCAGATAATTCCTAGGGGAACGAAAGGCGTCTTCTTATCTACGGTTACTGTAGCATCGGTGGTGGCCGTGAATCTGATAGTTTTCTCGGGGCTTTATACACAGATCGGTGTGATTTCTAGTGTTTCTTATGCCACTGAGCTAATCGCAAATGCAAGTTTGATATCATCTTTATCTATAACAGGTATTCTCGCTGCTGCATTCTTGGTTATTTTCAGGCACCAGATAATCCCGGGAGGGGTAAAAGGATTGACATTTCCGGCGCTTATTGTAATTTCTGTAGTCATTGTTAATATTCTTGTGTTCTCCGGGCTGGGTGCTCAGGTTACGATGAATCAAGTAGTGTATTAAATTAATTTACACCTGGATTTTAGCTGAACAAAGCGATTATACCTTAATAAAGGCTATTGCAAAGTACTGGGAACTGTCGTGATTGCGCGTCGTAGAAATTCCGATTATACATTAACATCAATATTAGGGCTGGATCCAAATGAAGCCCAACTTTACTTGTTGGTCGTATATTCTGGGAAATTGACTGTATCCAAAATTGCAGAGGCTTGCAGTTGGAATGCTGAGAAGGCCAAGCTCTATTCAACTATGTTGACGGAGAAAGGAATGTTTATCGAAATCGGAGACGATAAATTTGAATCACTTCATCCCCGATTCGCCCTCTCTAACAGGTATAGAAGGAGATGCAATGAGCTTGGCGTGGAATATGGTAAGAACGATAAAGTGGATAGCCTAGCAGTCTATTTAGAAAAGTACTACGATTTGGCGAGAACCAATTAAATATACCGATGGTTAAATCTAAGGACGAATTGATTGGCATCGGATTCGAGTAATTCCAATTCAGTCACCGGAGTTGTGTATTTTGGGGTTATCAATATAAATGAAGGACATAGAAATATTGGATCTGTTGATGTCTGGCGAAGCGTAGTGACGAAAGAGTTATTCTGTGAAGAAAAAAGAATCGGTGTCCTAGATATTTCAGACAAGATCGGGCTGCATAGAATTGACAAAAGTAAGAAATGGGCGGTAGCAGTAAATAGAAAGCGAAGTGGGACTAACAGATGGAAGCTAGTAGAACTTGCTGTAGAGGGTCTTCAACGATTCATTGATTCAGATGATGAGTCAGTGGTTGATGTCAATAGTGAGAACTTTAGTATTGTTGATGCTGATTGGTGGAGTTTTTTGGTTGAGCCCAATGTAAATCGAACATTAGATGTTACTGAGGTTCTTCCTGGAAATGCAACCAAATAAGATTCCAGAATTCCCTCACCCTTATACTGTGGTGATAACTTCCTCTAGAGGAGGAAACATTGCAAGCAAGTTGAGAGGATATTTATTGATAGATGGTAAGAAATTCAATTTTAATGCGTTAGCATTTGGGAGGATCGGTGGGCATAACATTAGCTTAAATCTTTCAAAGAAAACTCTTGCTGAGGTCACAAAAATGGGTCTAGATGGCGAAAAACTTTCACTGAGTCTCCAGAGAAAACTTATTGAGGGGGACGTCATTCTGAAACCGAATCGGCAAGGGGATATAGATAAAATGACTGTCTAGACCAAGGCATCTTTGAGTGAGATTCCACAGCTGCATCTACTTCTACTTTTCGGTATCTCTAAGATTAGTTCCTTGATCAGGGTCTTAATCTTCCCAATATTTTCTTTCAATTGGGTCAAAATACCTTGAGAGCTAACGGGTTGTTGAGCCCATACATCAAAGTCAGTAATTGTTGCCAATGATAAATAGCAAATTTCCGCCTCTCTCGCCAACACACATTCAGGAACTAGGGTCATCCCGATTATTTGGGCGCCTACCACCTCGCGGTAATATTTGGATTCCGCCCTTGTTGAGAATCTCGGGCCTTCTATGCACAAGTATGCGGCCTGATCATGACAAGGGAATGAATGTTTTCTAGCCAATTTGGCAGTTATATCTCTAAGCTCAGGACAGAATGGGTCGGCTACTGAAATATGACAAACTCTTCCTCCCGAGTAGAAGGTTTGTTCTCTCCTTTTAGTAAAATCTACAAATTGGTCAGGTAATATGATGTCCCCTGGGACAAAAGCCCTATCAAGGCTTCCGACAGCGGAGGGAGAAATTATTCTTGTTACTCCAATCTCCTTTAACGCCCAAATGTTTGCTCTATAGTTAATGCCATGAGGAGGTATTGTATGATTTCTACCGTGTCGAGGCAAAAATGCCACCTTTACACCTTCCAATTCACCTATGGTGATGAGGTCAGAAGGATGTCCAAATGGAGTGCTCATCTTAGCTTCTACTAGATTTGTGAGTATGGTAGTATCATACATGCCTGTTCCCCCAATAATTGCAATATCGGCAGTGATCTCGGACGTCATTTTGAACTAGTACTCTATTAATGACTGGGTATTATATCCTAATTCGCGTAAAGCAGCTCCACCTCTCAGGTCACCTAGTTCTATCAAAAAAGCGAATCCAGAGATATTAGCCCCCTCTTCTCTCAATAACCTCGCAGCTGCCAAGGCCGTGCCGCCCGTTGCTATCAAATCATCAGCAACAATGACATTTTGTCCTGGTAGAAGACTGCCTTGTTGAATTTCCATCTCCGCTGTGCCGTATTCAATCTGATATGATTGCCGACTAATCTTGCCTGGCAATTTTCCAGCTTTTCTAATCATGATCACACCTACGCCAAATCTAATTGCGATACAGGTCGCAATAATAAAGCCTCTAGATTCAATTCCTGCGATCATCGTAGGTTTTTCTGCACTAAACCTGCGATAAAATTCTTCCGAGATATAATTCAAGGCACCTCCGTCACTAATTAGAGGATTAATATCCCTGAATAATACCCCTTGTTTTGGGAAATCGGGAAAATTCTTTATTAACTTCTTTAGATCAAGTGGTTTTGCAGCCAATAAATCCCTACGGAAATCCGGTGAATAAAAAACCTTTCTAAGCTTAGATACGAAAGCGTCAAGAAGCTAATACGTCCAACCTTTTGTTTAATTCTATTTCTATATATTTTGCCTATTTGTTAATTAGATTTCTTTTCAAGACGAGAAACTTGAATGTTATATCTTCAACTTCTATTTACACTATACCTATTTGCGCTAGCATCTTATCGCATAAGACAAATGCTTTGTTCTCAATTTAGTGAAATAATTCTATCATAGTGAGAGTACTTTTCAAAAAGTTGAAATGAAGATATAAATAATATCAAAGATAATATTAGTTAACCATGCCTATTCGCAGTGGGGCGGAATATATACAGAGTCTCAGAGGACGAAATCTAGAGGTATATTTGTTTGGAGAACTTGTAAATGAACCCGTTGATCATCCTATGATACGACCTTCGATTAATGCTGTTGCTGAAACATATGAATTGGCCGAGAAGGAGCCTGAGCTGGCTTCGGTTCATTCTTCCTTGTCTGATACGAGAGTGAATAGATTCTTACACATTACCGAAAGTGCAGCGGATTTAGTCAACCAGAATCGTATGCAGCGAAAATTAGGACAACTGACTGCCACTTGTTTTCAGAGATGTGTCGGAATGGATGCCTTGAATTCTTTATATTCCACTACTTATGAAATCGACAAGAAGCATAATACCGCGTATCATCCCAGACTCAAGGAATTTATAAAATTTGTTCAAACTGAAAATTTGGTCATTGGCGGAGCAATGACTGACGTAAAGGGTGATCGGAGCCTTTCTCCCAGCCAACAGGACGACCCAGATATGTTTCTGCATGTTTCAAAAAGAGATGAAAATGGGGTATACGTGACTGGAGCCAAAGCGCATCAGACTGGCTGCATTAATTCACATTGGATAATGGTCATGCCTACAATGAGATTACGATCCGAAGATAGGGATTACGCGATAGTGGGTGCAGTGCCCGTTGATGCTCCTGGGATAACTTACATTTACGGCAGACAATCATGCGATACTCGAAGCATGGAAGGTGGAGATATTGACCCCGGAAATGCACAGTTTTCTGGTCAAGAGGCCATGATAATTTTTAAGGACGTGTTCATTCCAAAAGAAAGGATTTTCATGGATGGAGAAGTTGAGTACGCCTCAATGCTTGTAGAGCGCTTTACCTGCTATCATAGACGGAGCTACGTTTGTAAGACTGGCTTAGGAGACGTCTTGATCGGAGCTGCTGCTGCAATCGCCGATTACAATGGAGTGGCAAACGCTTCTCATATCAAGGACAAGCTAGTAGAAATGACTCATTTGAATGAGACCATTTTTGCAGCAGGGATTGCATCATCGTACCAGTCCCAACAGACTGCCTCTGGTAATTTTCAAAACGACGATATGCTTGCTAATGTCTGCAAGCACAATGTAACTAGATTTCCTTATGAGCTGAGCAGAATAGCCCAGGATGTGGCAGGAGGCTTAATGGTTACCATGCCATCTGAGAAGGATTTTAAGAGCCCAATAGTTGGGCCTCTGCTTGAAAAATATTTGAAGGGAAGAAAAGGCGTATCAACGGAAAACCGTGTAAGAATATTAAGATTAATTGAAAACATGACACTTGGTAGGAACGCAGTGGGATATCTTACCGAGTCTATGCATGGGGCGGGTTCACCCCAGGCCCAACGCATACAGATTGCAAGACAAATGCAGTTGGGATACAAAAAGAAGTTGGCAAAGAAATTGGCAAACGTCCACGAAGGTGAAACAGAAGAACTAGACCATGAACAGGCAGATTACTTTACTAAGATATTCGGAATGAATGATTCAAAACTCACCACTTAGGCAAAATCATCTACTTGCATTCAATATTAAAATTAATAGCACTCGTACTTGCATTCAGTTCATTTTTGTTAGGTAATAGATAACGAGTGACTGAAATTAGGGTAGCTCGGACTGCAAATGTAGAACTACAAATTGCCTGATTTGATTAAACTTCAAATTTCGAATCATATTTAACTATTGGACTAAGACACCCCTAGATACAACATAATTCCATCTTACCATCGATGAATGTTTCATCTCTAACGAAAGTCCCATTGAAGAACTACAAGATTTCGTCGAAGCGCCTTTACTAGGAAGCTTCCCTTGCAAGAGGACAATCCAAATCTCTTGGATAGTAAACACCATTCCGTAGAACAATAGAGAATTTGGACCACGTGTCGAAGTTAGAATACTCGTTTCTGGAAAAAAGTATCATGATCCCTGTATTGATATGGTAATAAAGACTACAACGACTCTGTGATAGGAGCTATTCTTATATTTAAGCAGGATAGATTATCTGTAGTTGGCAACACAAGCGTATTGTGTAAAATGTAAGGCAAAACGAGATATGGAAGATGAAAAGCAGATAACGATGAAAAATGGTCAAAGGGCTTTGTCAGGAACTTGTCCTGTTTGTAGTACAAAAATGTTCAAAATAGGTGGTGGCAGGGTAAAAACTGCAGCTGCTCCTAAGGCTAAGGCAGGCAAGAGAAAAGTAGCAAAGAAATCAAGCTCTAAGGCTAAGGTTAAGGCTAAGCCGAAGTCAAAAACTAAAAAAAAGTGAATAAATGATCTGCACTTGATAAACGCAAGCAAGTGTTAGATAACAAATTTTTTCTTCCTTTAATAGCAATAATCCCGGTCATTGATCGACAAAACCAAATTCTATTAAATTACTATAGAAAAAAAGCAACTTGAAATCCCCGCAGCGGCTCTTATCGGTAAGAGTAGCGTCGACGCAGTAGATTCGCCTTCTGGCGGCCTCATGAATGATTTTCCTCTTAATGTCGCTTACGAAGAGTTCGTTCGACCCTTAGCAGTTTCTCCTCGTCGCCACACTCCCTTATGAGCTCATGAAGAATTGCGCGTGCATTTCCATTCTTTATGTTATTTCTAGCTAACTCTATCCCTTCACTAAGCTTGTCAACTAAATTCCCTATTAGCAAAGCAGCAGCAGCGTTTAACACAATTGCATCCAGTATCTTCACTGGAGCATAGCCATATATGGTTTCCATGGTTAGTCTAATACACTCCTCTTTCGAACTTATTGTCAGATCATCCTTTTCCGAGAGAGCCAAATCATATTCCTGTGGGTGGATGAGAAGTTTGCTTAGCTGGCCTTGATTGAAGTAGATAACATTACTATCGCAAGTATTGGTCAACTCATCAAATCCATCTTGTGAATAAGCTACCATGAATCTCTTAAGATTTGATTTTTTCATCACATTAGATATCTGTGTTAATAAGGATGCCTTGGACACACCTATTAGCTGCCCACTTAAATTAACACAAGGATTGCAAAGTGGACCGACAATATTTAGAATTGTTCTTATTGCCAATGCCCTCCGCGCGTTGGAAATATTTTTCATCAAGGGATGAAAATTGGGCGCGAACAGAAAGGTAAGTCCCACTTTATCAAGCGAACGCAACAACCTCTCGTTAGGCGAAAGTAGATCAAACCCTACAGCCTCAAGGAAATCTGCACTTCCACAAGGACCAGACATGGAACGGTTTCCGTGTTTTGCAACTCGGCAACCAGAAGCCGCTGTGACAATGGCGGCAGCAGTGCTTATGTTAAAAGTTTTTAGTGCTTCTCCACCCGTACCGCAGATATCAATGGACGGTCCCAATGCAGGCCCAAACATGTTTTCTTTCTTCCTAACTGCTTCATAGGTTCCCAATATCTCGTCATCGGATTCACCCTTCATGGCCAAAGCAGTAAGAAACGAACCAATAGCTGTGTCAGATTCACTACCATTGAACATACACTCGAATGCGAAGACCGTATCTGCTCTGCTTAGATTAGCCTTTTCTGTGACCACTCTCTCGATCAATACTTGCAATGGAGATCTAGCAGATTTCATCTCCTTATCATATTCAAAAAATTTAGAAGAATCTGAGGACCTTGCGATGTCATTACTGATTCAGGGTGGAACTGTACCCCTTCAATTAGATACTTCTTATGCCTCACTGCCATTATCTCATGATCGTCATTGGAAAGTGCCGTAACTTCCAGGCAATCCGGGATCTTGGACGGATCAGCAACAAGTGAATGATATCGTGTCGCTACAAATGGATTATCAAGATCGATGAACAAATCACTAGATGCGTATTTTATTTCACTTACCTTTCCATGCCTGATTTCCTTAGCATTAATAATCCTTCCACCAAATGAGCTGACTATGCCTTGATGTCCCAGACAAATCCCTAGTATAGGAAACGAAGGGCCTAGGTGACTAATAACACCACCGCATACTCCAAAGTCTCGCTTTTCTGTAGGAGTTCCTGGGCCTGGTGATATCACGATACCATCCGGATTCATTTTCCTAATATCCTTTACTGTTCTTTCATCATTTCGGATCACAGTAGGCCTATATCCTAGCTTGCCAATCAGTTGAGCCACATTGTAAACAAAAGAGTCATAGTTGTCAATGATAAGGATTTTCAAGTTGAAATATCACCTCCATGTGAAATCCCTGCAGTTCATTTGTAGCTGAAGCCGGAAGTGAATCGATCACGAGTGTATGCTCCTATTAATTTTCTTCAACCTATAAAAATCTAATTGATAATCGGTCCGTCTCAACTCTATAGGTCAACTACAGTATATAAAAGCAAACCTTCTGCTTCTTATCCTATGGTGAAGCAAAAGGTCAAGATATTCGTTAACGGATATGGGAATATAGGAAGGAGACTCGCTTCCGCCCTATCAAAGGACAACGAATTTGGTTTGTTGGGGATAGCCAAATATACTTTAGATGAGCAGATATTAAAAGATCTCAAGAATAAATTTGATATTTACGTCCCTGAAAACTTGCTTCATAAATACAAGAACTCGATAGCCGGTTCTGTGAAGGAAGCTGTCTTTGAATGTGACCTAGTGTTAGACGCGGCTAAGGAAGGTAACGGATACAGCAATAAAACAAAACTCTATGAACCTATGAGAAAACCTGCTATCTTTCAGGGAGGAGAAGAACGACATGGTGACAGAGCAGTCGCAAAAATGATCCATAATTCTAGAGTAAATTACGATGAAGCCTCAGGAAAACAATACATCATCCAAGGCAGCTGTAATGTATCTGGAATGGGCAAAGTCATGCAGCCGCTGATGGAAAAGTTTGGAGATGAAATCCAACGTTTTGATGTCACGTTGGTTAGAAGGTGGGCAGATCTAGAAGATTCCAAAGACGTGAAGGATTCCATCCAGTGGGATAAAAATCCTCATCATCAAGAGGACGTGAAGGACTTTATTCCTCATGCCAATCTTTATGTTGAGGCCTTTAAAGTACCTTCTAGAATGATGCATCTTCACCAGATGATTGTCCGTTTCCGTTCAAGATCCCCCACCAAGGACCAAATTCTAGACCTATTTACGAATGAATTCGCTGTAGCCATTTTAAATTCTGCTAAAGGAACAGCGGATGTTAGAATGAAAGCAATAGAGCTCGGATTTGAACATGGAGATACGAACATGGTACACATTCATCAAGATGTGCTACGCGTCCAGGGTGAAACTCTAAAGATTGTGTATTCCGATGACCAAACAGGCCTTGTAATCCCAGAGAATCATCTTCTTCTCCAGTCAATGATTATGCGAAGACCTAGGTCGGAAGCACTAAAAAAAACAGACGAATTGTTTCAAATTAGCGAAAAGAAAGGAATGCTAGAAAAGGAATTTGGTTAAAATTCTGAAATTAGCTTAATTTTTTGTTGTCTATTCCGATATCGTACCTTTTTCTTGACCCTTACGCAGTATCGATCGTTTGAGAGTATCTTTGTTCGTTGTTCACCCTTCAGTTTGGTCATTGAACAACCTTTGTACCATAGACTTATTCGCAGGATACAAACTAGCTTTGAACTGACTTAGTCCTATTTAGTCATGGAATAGCATGACACTGTGGGAATAAATGCAAACAATCTTCAGGAATGTAAATGATGGTCTATTTTTGTTTTTTACTTAAATTGCCTAAAGAGTAATAATGTCCACATGATCAATCTTGGGTATTATGGTGTGTTCAGACTGAGTTACGATCTGGCCTTGAGTCTCTACCAGGATAGGATAGGCATGGATATTTTTCTTTGCGACTAGGACGTTTATTGAGCTGAGCACTTCAGCGGCTTCGTAGCTATCCATTAACCATCTAGCTGCGAATGGCAAGGTCTTGTACTTGTTCCATATTGTTTCCAAGACTTTATCAGCTTTCTTGTCTTTGGAAGATTTCCTAGATCGAATCGCAAAGATGTTTCTTGTTTTCCCCTCGAATACAACCCCATGACCATTCTTTGTGGTCACAAAGGGTTCAATTGCGTAAGCTTGGTTTTCCAATAACCCAAATGAGGGTCCTATGGTGCGGATATTCGGTATCGATTTCCCTGCGTGAATAGTGTATCGATCCAACGAATGACCGCTCAAGTTCTGAATAGGTTTGAAGCCAAATTTAGCTATCGTGCTTTCAATAACTTTTCCTATATCGTTCACGCGGGCGTTAGCGGTGGCGTATCTAACCGCTTCGGCTAGTGCGGACTCGGATGCTCTTACTAGAGGGTCATACTTCGCGTCGTAGCATACGGTTACAGCCGTATCAGCTATATATCCGTCAATTTGCACTCCTATGTCGATCTTGAGTACGTCGCCGTCACTTACCTCTGTTTCATCATAAGGCTCGGCAGTATAGTGCGCAGCTACATCATTTAGGCTAACGTTGATAGGAAAGGCGGGGAGTCCTCCAAGTACTCTAATTTTATTTTCCAAGGTATCACAAATGTCCAGAAGACTTCTACCGATATAGTTGGTGTTTCTTGCAATCTCCCTAACTTTGGACGCTATTTGACCTGCCTTCTGGTAACACTGTAGATAATCCATGGAACAGGAGAATCTGTTTATCATGATATATATAGAGCTACTGTGTCAAAAAAAAGAAACTGAATTGACCGGGGTCGTTGTCTAGCTTGGTATGATGCCAGCCTTGGGCGCTGGAGGCCGCCGGTTCAAATCCGGCCGATCCCATAGTTATTCAGTATCTGATTGTTCATTCGTCCTCCTTTGAGGGAGTTAGAGTGGCTGCAGATATCCTAATAAGGTTTACCCAGTAAAC
Organism: uncultured Nitrososphaerales archaeon; assembly: GCA_963841565.1. GTDB lineage: Archaea > Thermoproteota > Nitrososphaeria > Nitrososphaerales > Nitrososphaeraceae > TH5896. The sequence goes on along the minus strand of CAWJCY010000002.1, from coordinate 39,187 downwards.
TGTTACGTGAAATCGTTACTCATCGAGGATTCAACATTTAAAAGATTATCTAGCATCCTTGCTGAAACTATGCATATCTCCAAGCGAGATCTTACGTATGACGATCTTGTTAATGAGCTCATTGATGTTTACCAGGAACACAATTGGGGGGCTATTGGTGGTGGCGCGGGTGGAGGTTAGCTTTTTCCCTCCTATCGTACATGTGTCAGACAATGATATGCATGACCTAGAGAGAATTATTAATAAAAAGACAATAGTAAAGAAAGGTAGCTGAAGGCTCATATCGAGAATATTTAACGTAAATCCTTTAATATAAAAAATCATAATAGGCTACTTGGCAATGGTCAAAAAGGAGTTTATTATGGTAGTTAATGATACCCAGATCCCAGTTTTGGGCCATACTCACAGAAATGTCGCTCTAAAGTACCTCATGAAAAGGAGAAGATCCCTTTTAATGACGAAAGACCCTGCAAAGGTTGAAACTTTGTACACTAGTCTTCCTACACAAATAATGGTAAAGAGTAAGAGGGTTAATCGTGCATATGACATAAACTGGGAGAGGGTAGGTACAGAAAATTTTGAGGGTTCCAGGTTCCCATTTACGATTTCTGAACAGGTTTATGTTCAGGCCTGAATTTTATGTATACTTTGGGCACTTTGAAACATTCTAGAATCTTAAACCAAGGGAATATAATCAGCACATCTCAAATTCTCATCTCGTACAATCAAAGTCTCTTTTGTTAGATCTAGCCAACAACTAAGAGCGGTTCAACTTGTGTTATCGTCTATTTATCTTTACGTACCAACCCTCACCGTACCGTTCAAACATGGAAATAAATTGAGCGTTCTTCATACGTATTCTGAGCATTTCACCGGGTCTAATAGTTCATAACCTGATGATGATGCCTATTCGAAATTGATCCTGGAAGTAGGCAAACTGAGCTTAAACTAGCTTGTAGAATAGTTTCAATCAACCAAAGGGTCTGTCATCACCTCCAACTTGGTTTTTGGAAAAGCTATACGATGAGTTCTTCTCAAAATATATAGGCAGGTATTATCTATATGCTAGTTAAGAGGGATTTGAGTTTATCTGGAGGCTACCGTTGAATGTCAGTTGATTTTAAGGCGATGGTTGAGATTCTGCTCGAAAGAAAGCCAGAGATCAGCGCAGAAGAGATAAAAAAACTTGTAGATGAAAAAAAGCGTAAGATAGGGGCGGGTTACCTGACTGATCAGGGGGCTTTGTTCCTCGTCGCCGCTGACTTGGGCATCTCACTTGAACGAAATCAGTCCAGCGTCCAGAGACTAAAGGATCTTTATGTGGGGGCCAGAGATATTAGCGTTGTTGGTAGAGTAATGTCCATCTACCCCACGCGGACTTTCATGAGAAAGGATAATAGCGACGAGTTGCGCAACAGAACCCTTACGATTCTTGACGCCGATGCTACAATAAGACTCAAACTTTGGGAGAAGAGAGTGGAATTTCCAGAGGAATCAGGTTTACGTCCAGGAGATCTTATCAAGTTGACCAAGGGCTACGTTAAATCAGGTCTAGACGGAAAACCTGTACTTAACGTTGGAGAGATGAGCACTATTGAGGTAATTAAGGAAGGGATTATGAATATACCAACTCTGGACCATTTTGCTTGTGATATTTCAAAAATTTCAGGTCAAACTGACAATGTCGTAATTTTCGGAAAGATATCATCCTCGCCTAGAATTGTGGAATACAAGAACATTAGGGGTCAGGACAGCAAGGCTCTTCAGTTAAATGTAGCAAACGAAGAAGGCACAAAGACAATGCGAACAATTATCTGGAATATAGACGAATCGAGGCTTCCCAAGATTTTGGCAGTGGGCTCAAAAATAAACCTCGTAGGTGTTAGAATCAAGCAAGGTAACGCACAGTATGGAAACTCAGAATTAGAAATACACGGAGATGAAGGGACTTCTTTGGATATATCCAACTCAGCAGCAGAACCCGACGTACTTGCCCTCAAATTGATTTCTGTTGGAAAAGACTTGGGAACTGGTTATTTGGAATGCCTAGCCTTTCAAAAAGATGGGAAAATCACTACGCTTAGAATCGATTCTAATTTGTTGAAAACCTCGCTCAGTTCGGGCTCAATAATTCAATGCATACCAAGCATGATTCTTGGCAATCAAATTACTCTGTCAAGAGATGATTCCTATATCAGCGAGATCGAAGATGATTCATCATTCCCATCCATTGAATCGCTCGAAACCAAAATTGAAGATATTACCGATTCTGACCGTCCTTATTTAGTTGAAGGAATCGTGCTTCAGACACCCTCAATCAGTACAGTTACTACAAGAAATGGAGAGAATATTTCTCTGGCTGAGACTATGTTAGGTGATGATACTGCTGAAATAACTCTTTTAGGATGGCGAGATCTATCTGGGCTTATGACCGATCTTAAGGTTGGAGAGAGAATAAAAATCAGCGGAGTCGTTACTAGTACCAGCAGGGACGGCAAACTTCAAATTTCACTGAAACCTTACTCTAGCATTCACAGAATAGGGTAACCTTGATTATGTCCTGAATTACTTTGGTTTACTAGTCATTCCAAAAGCCTCGAGTAAGTACGTACTGTCTCTCTGCTTCGTATATGCTTCTATACAATGTTGACTCATCGATACTATTGCGAAGAACCCTTGCAGCAGTGTCTGCCCCGATACCATGACCTGATAATACTGTGACTGCATTCCTACCAAAATTATTTATTAGAGAAGCAATTTTCCATGCACGATCAAATCTTCGGCTGTCCTCAGATGAGATTTTGGCACCTTTAAGCTTTTTTACAATAATATTGGGAAGTTCAAGATCCGAAACATAGGTGGCGGTAACTAGGCGGGATCTGCATTTTTTACAATAAATTTGGTCAGGTACATCCTTCGTTTCGAATACTCTTTCCCACTCTCCACAGCGAATACAGATTAAACGATGCTTAGTCCTAAGGAGCCTTTCTTTAACAAGTTCAATGATCCCAGTTTCCAAACTCAGTGGTGCAGCAGAAAATCTTTGATAGCGGTCCACAGTAGGCTTGGCTAGGTCTGTAAATTCGTCAACTTCGACCCATTGAAGCCTAATCAAGTCGTTTGCATATTCTTGAAGAATCCTGTTCGTAGTGAGCACATCGAATTTTTCATGAACAAGTTCTCGTATCGCTTCAGCACTAACAGGTGTCTTCATATACCTATCATACAGCAATCTGGCTATTTTTTTGTCGTACACTGACTCTTTTGAAATAATACCGAACCTTCTCCCTACTGTCCATACCTTCCAATTCATAACGTAGGTACCGGTGAATGAAGCAATCAGTATAGGTTCGCAGTCGACTAATTCTTTGAATATCCGTTCAATGTGACCTTTTCCTATTCTTGCCCCAGCCGATGTGAGCAAAATTCTGTAAGCGTCGGATCTGCTTTCAACAACGTATCCCAATTGTGAAGAAAGGAGAGTGGAGAGAACTGATGCAAAGGTATTGTTCACCTTTGTTCCAAACGGCACATGCATGATCAATGAATTAGTCTTTCGACTACTCTCAATCAAAATCAATTTCGCGCCAGGTAACTCCTTCAGCAAGACCAAACTATTTTCGACAGTTTCTCTACTAAGGAATACATCAGAATAAGCATTGTGTCTTCGGCTTTCGGCTACCCTGACGGCTGTTAAATAATCTACTGGGATCGTTTCTCCTGCCCAGTATGGCACATTCATTGTGACCCCCCTCAGAGGCTCAACATTAACAACTAATCGCTTTTCATCAATTGATATAATTTTCCACTGCAGCCCTTTTAAAACAAATACATTTCCTCTTTCTCCGTAATCACCAACAAATTGTTGGTCCAACATCCCTATTTTCCTCTTACCAACTATGTCTATGACCTCGAATTTCTGAACGAAAGGAATCATTGAAAGATTACTAAAATAATACTTGTATGATTTCAGCGTATATCTATATGAGTTTTCTGCGATGTCTATTCTGATTAACCCAATATCAGTTAGGATCTTGAGGGTCATCATCAAATCAGATATCCGAAGGTTTCGAAATGGATACGACTTTTTGATTAGTTGAAATGCCTCACTTACGGAGATAGATGTCCTTGCTTGCAAAGAGATACCCACCAGATGGTGCGCCATTACGTCAAATGGCATCTGATGTATTTCTTGTTCTTCCATTTCCCCCTTTCTGGTTCGATATAATATGGCATGGGCTTCAAGTTCATCATCATGGGAACTGGTAATAATTAGTCCTTTTGCTGACTTTCGACTATTATGTCTACTTCGACCAATTCTTTGAACAAGCTTGGATATCTGTCTTGGGGAACCATAATGGATAACCAGATCAACTGAACCAATATCCAATCCCAATTCCAGAGATGATGTGCAAACGACTAGTCCAGCAGAACCTTCACGTAGTTTCTTCTCTGTTTCTTCCCTACTGGCCTTTGAAAGGGAACCGTGGTGAACATCGACCCCGAATCTGGCACGTGATTTTAGGATGGTTCCTATATATTCTGCTTCATCTCTAGTGTTAGTAAAGACCAAGATCGATTTTTTTTGGTCTATCATGGGAACAACATATGTGAGAATCAACTGACACACGTCATTTATAGATCCGTTCACATACTTGATGTCTATATCGTATTCTCTCATAGACCTGTCCATCAACACGGCGATGTTCCTACCCGAGCCAGCGACGAACCTCCCTGCTTCACGAGGATCTGCTACACTGGCAGAAAGGCCTATTCTAGCTGGTCTACTCCTGGCAACTTTTTCCAGTCGTTCTAGACTCACAGTGAGATGAGATCCCCTTTCATTAGGAAGCAGCTCATGGACTTCATCAACAATTACCCACTGTACTGATGCTAAATGTCCAATGAGTATGCTATTGGTTAGAATGATACCCAGAGTCTCAGGAGTAGTTATTAATACATCAGGAGGATTGTCGGACATCTTTTTCTTTTTGACTGCACTTGTATCTCCATGTCTGATTTCTAGGTGCAAACCCTGGTAGCATGCGTATTTCTCAATTCTTCTAAACACGTCATTGTTTAGCGAGCGGAGTGGAGTAATATACAAAGCCTTAATCCCCTTAGGCTTTGTGACATTCGATTCTTTGATCATAGTTAACACTGGTAAGATCGCTGCCTCGGTTTTACCTGAACCGGTTGGTGCGATAAGTACCGAATCTATATTTCTACAAATTACCGGCAGAGATTTGGCTTGAATATTTGTAAGATTTGTGAAGCCCTGGTTCCGATAGAATTCTCTTGTATTAGCCTCTGTTCCCAAGCATTTACGACCCGACGTCGGAAGGCTTTCCTGAGCTTCTTGTTGAATGCTGTCGTGCGTCAGACTTTTCATAGACTAGTACGCCGATTATGCCTAACACGAATAACCCAACAGCTATCCAGGCATAAGAGTCGAAATTTGATATTGCTTCTACAGTCATTCAATATTGAAATTTCAAATCTCCAATATAATCGTTGGTCACGCAGAGGTAAAATGAGTCATTTTTCCTCGTTTTCATTTTCAATGTACAAGGCAAAATCACGAGAGCTTAAGATCCCAAGAAGCTTATTTGGTGTATCACTATCCACGACCAAGAGATGTCTAACATTATTCTGTTTCATTACATCTGCTGCCGCCTCAACTGGAGAATAAGGATCAATTGTAACAATTGGAGTAGACATTATGTCTTGGACAAGGATACTATTACAAGGAACACCTTCAATACATGAACTTCTTACAAGGTCTCTGTGGGTAACTACTCCAACCGGAGTCTCATTTGAATCCAACACAACCAATGCTGAGGCATTGTCCTGGTCCATTCGCAAGGCCGCCTCTTGTGCAGTATTGGATTGAAGAATATACGACAATTTAGCCGTCATGAATTTTCCAATAGAATTTTTCATGTCCTATATTCTGATTTCCATCCTATAAACGATATACCTAGATTCCATTGTACGACTCGGCGGAGCTATCGCTGTTCAATCCCGTTGGGGCAAACGATATAATACCCAAACCTAAGCATCATTACTATTAATGTCATCTTCTTCTTCAACTGAAACAAAACCGTCTAACTTGAATAAACCAAAGGTAGTTGTGCTACTTTCAGGGGGGCTAGATAGCAATCTCTCCACCAGACTGGTACTGAATCAGGAAATTGAAGTGGAGGCAGTTGCAGTAAAAACTCCATTTTGCGACTTTGATTGTGGAAAGGGATGTGGCCATAGAGTAAAGGAGGTTGCGGACTCACTTGGGATTAGATTAAAAACGGTTTATTTTGGAGATGAATATCTTGCAATGCTCAAGAATCCGAAACATGGTTTTGGATCGGGTATGAACCCATGCATCGATTGTAGGGCAATGATGTATGAGGCTGCGAAGGATCATATGGAGGCCATCGGGGCTTCGTACTTGGTGACCGGGGAAGTATTGTCCCAGAGACCTATGAGCCAGCATCGTCATGCTCTCAGAACTATTGAGGAAGAATCCAACTTGATCGGCAAAGTAATTAGACCTCTTTCGGCAGGAAAGCTCCCTCCATCAGATGCAGAAACGTCAGGTTTTATTGACAGAAGTAAGCTTCGTTCTATCGCAGGTAGATCTCGAAAAGAACAGTTAGCATTGGCCAAGGAGTTTGGAATTCAAGATCCTCCAAATTCCGCTGGTGGTTGTCTTCTTACCGATCCATGCTTCTCAAAGCGGGTTAAAGATCTTTTTGAGCATACTGATGGAGTTCCGACCCTTAACGACGTCGAACTTCTTAAAGTTGGAAGGCATTTCAGGCTATCGACTGATTCCAAGCTTATCGTAGGTAGAAACCAGAGCGAAAATGAAATGATGAAAGTTCTCTGTCTCGACGACGACTTCTCTCTTGAGGCTATTGAGTTTACTGGACCGTTGGGGATATTGAGAATCAAAAAAGATTCTGATCTTAGGAACGATCTAATGCCAATTGCGGGAGGAATAGTGGGACGGTACAGCGATGCTCCAAGAGGTCAAATCGTTAAGTTGACCGTTTTTCATCAGCAAAAGGAATCCAGCATGAATTGTCAAATGTTGGATAATTCAGTAGTAAGAAAATTAAGTATATGATCTAACTCACCTTACGGGTCAATATCTTTTGACCAGAATGACTATTTGATTATTTCTGAAATTCACAGAATGGATAAGAGATAATTTAATGCAAGCTCATGAGCCACAGGTTTATTTGAAAGCAATAACTCTTCGCGATCCTGTTGAAGTTCAGTTGATTAAAGAAGATCTAAAGAAACAGATGATCGTGATTATTAGAGTCACTCCACTTGCTCAAAAGAGCGTCGACGAGTTACGAAGAGTCATCGACGATTTATACAAGTTTGTTCAATCCGCGGGCGGAGATATAGCAAGATTGGGTGAAGAACGGGTTGTAATTACTCCGTCAAAAGTAAAAATTTGGAGGGGTTCTTACGAACTTGCCTAGTGGTTTTTGATCGAGAAGAACAATTGATTTGCAATAGAAATAAAATAGTATTCTGATGATAGGTAGGTGAAACGTAAGACCTTGAGCTATTGAAAATTTCATGCTAGCTTCACTGCTTCCTCAACAAGAGGATGCTGTGTGTGTATCCTGAGAATTCGATTAATTGACCCAGCCAAGTTCTGAGCTTTGCTCTTATCTCCATGATTTACAATCACCCTTCGAAGCTTTTGTTTCATTCTTTTTATATATGCCAGGATTTGCCCATAATCTGAGTGATTTGTAAAATCTGTAAAGCTTTCTACTCTGCATTTAACATTAAGCCTTTTACCTTCGATCACCAGATCCATCTTACCTTCTATCAAACTACGGGCTGGAGTATTTGGCAGGGGTTGGGAAGTTAAGACAACGGCGCTCGCAGGATCATCACGTATCTGATCAAGATAACTGACTGACGGGCCATGAGTTAGCATTGATGAAGGTGAAACTATCAGATGAGAGCCTTTCTTAAGTTTCTTATATTCAACAATCTGAGATTTTGGCGGCCTGAACATGTTTATAGAATAGCCATCAATTTCCTGCTTGATTTCCTTTGAGAGATATTCCATATAGGTCTCGTAAATAGAACTGGCCTCACTTACCGATTTCTCTATGCAAATTCTCGCAGAAAGCAATCCCATCCTAGCCAAATTGCTCAACGTCACTATCAGCTCTTGAGATTGTCCCACAATAGGAATGGGAAAAAGCAAATTTCCACCCTGAGATAAGCAGCTGTTGATCAACTCAAGTAGTCTTTGATTCATTTCCTCTCTTGATTGAAGGATGTCTTCTTTACCTCCCAGAGTAGATTCAACTATGAGTGTCTCGACCCGTTGGAAGTTCCAATACGCATTCTCCAGCGCTAGTGATCTGCCAAATTTAAAATCTCCAGTATATACTAGATTGTGGTCACCATTTCCAAAATGTAGATGGGTAATTGCTGATCCCAAAATATGACCTGCATTTGCAAGGGTTAGCCTAATATCAGGAGTAATATCTGTGACTACAGCATAAGGTAATGGTATCATATGACTGATGACATCCTCGATCTCATCTGAAGTGGGATACATGAAGCCCAGCTCTTCTTTTTGCAGTAGATTACTTTTAAGGAGCAAATAGGTCAAAGGAATGGTAGGTTCAGAACAGTAAATTGGTCCCTTGTAACCATGCTTGAACAGTATAGGTAAGAAACCTGAGTGATCTAAATGCGCGTGACTCAGTAGCACGCAATCAATATCGTCTATGTTAAGGCCAGTAACGTCAAACCGGGGTGCGAATGTTGTCATATCGCTAGAAAATGAATTAATACCACAATCAAGAAGGACGTTACTCTCGTTGGTAGTGACTAAAATGCAAGATCTACCTATTTCATTGAAACCACCCAACAAAACTAGGCTGACTTCAGTCCTTTCGTTTAGTCTTGGGCGAAAGATCTTTTCACCTACTGCTTTATAGAATCGAATTCGGTCACTCGCCCTTCGAACCATTATGGCGTTAATCTGTTCAATTAATTCAGGATCATTTGGTGAGCGTCTGATCAAAAATCTCCATCCAGTTTTCTCAGATAATATAGCATTGTCTTGATCGTTTATTGAGTATTCCCTTGTCAAATCTTCGACTAAAGCTGTAACTTCTCCAAGTGCAGGATCAAATAGTAATTTTGAAATCTTAATACCATTAGGGAGTACCGTGCGTAATACACCAGCGCATTCTGCCTCTGATCTCCTGATTGACTCGTCCGTTCGAACAACAATCCTCTTTTTCACCGTATTTACCATGTTTGAAACGATGTTACTGTTTAGGATAAAATACGCAGGATTAGTAGAGAACAAAGCGATTCTTGGTCCTTCATATTCTATTCGCGTGAGCCCGGACTCTGTAGGTAATGTATTCAATATTTTTACCATGAAATTTTGTCCAGTCTGTTCACGAATCATAGGCTATCATCGTTCGCACCTATGCATATATATGCTTGACGTTAAACGTTCAAGCAGAATTCAACAATCAGCTATTAACGATTCGAAGTAATTCGACTATGGCTTGGAAAGGGTCGTATCTGAATCAAGTTTAATTCTATTTCCGTTCTAGATGTTCGACCATTGTAGAATTTATGAACGCTCTGAATGAACCACATAACCACAGAGAAGAACTATACTTGGATTCGCAGTCATTTCAATATGCAAGTAGAGATGTCTAACGAGGCCACTGCGTCGATATAGGCATTGCAGTTATTGGAAAATATTCCCAAAAGGAAGGTCGAGTATCTGGGACTAGTTGCTTGCAAATCATTGGAATCTTCAGAGCGAGTGAATATGAGACATGTCACTAGGAACTAATGACTACATTCGAACAGTCCAAGGTCAAAATACGTAAAATTCGTGAAATAACTATTTGTTAGTGTTGGCAGGTACTTATGTGTTGAATTCAGCGAATTTGGGTTAGTTCAAATTGTATTTTAAATAACATTGGATGGGATCCGATCCTTTAGTACAATAACAATCTTCGACTGAGGAACATGATTCTTAGAAATCAAGCAGGTTCCAACTAGTTTAGTATGCAATTATATTTTTGAAGGTAAAATTTCAAATCATTTCCCCACTGTAAAACTACTCAGACTCCAAAGTGTTAAATGAAGGAACCTTCAGAGCATAAGTACAATTCTACACAGCCAATTCCTCCAGATACGGTTATAGATAGGATAAAGTGATGGTAAAGTAGCTTTGTGATAGCTTACCCTTGACCCAGGAATCGCATTTGATGGAATTGCCGAGGAAGATATTGATAGGATCAACTGTTATTGTGGGACTAGGTAATTTTATTCAGCAGCTTGACCATAATTTTTCACGAGTAGCATTTATCAGCGGTGAGATTGTGAAGGAGAGGACCCAAGTAATTTCTCAAAAGTCCTTGAAAGATGCAGATTTGAGCGAATACAAATGGTTTGTAGCCGCAGACGCTACTATCAATGAAGCGGAAAAATTAGCTAGAGCACTAAAGCGGTATTCCCCTGACGTAATAGTTGGACAAGGCGGAGGGCGTTCAGTCGACCTCGCCAAGATGACAGCATATAATTTAGGTAAGTCTTTCATAAGCGTCCCTACCTCCGCTTCGCACGATGGGATATCAAGCCCTTTCGTTTCTATGAAGGGATCAGACAAACCGTATTCTATAAAGGCAAAAACTCCTATTGGCGTATTGGCGGATGTCGAACTGATGTCAAAAGCTCCACGTCGTTTGATGATAAGCGGCTGTGGAGATCTTGTTGGTAAGATAACAGCTGTCAAGGATTGGGAACTTGCCAGAGACGAAGTAAATGAATATTATGGAACATATGCTGCGAATCTTGCATACCTGAGTGCAAAAATAATTCTCGACGAAGGTCAAAATCTTGTGAAGGATAATTTGTATGGATTAAGGACCGTAGTAGAGGCTCTGATAAGCGCAGGGGTAGCGTCCTGCATTGCAGGAAGCAGCAGACCCTGCTCTGGGTCGGAGCATCTATTTAGTCACGCTGTCGAATATGTGGCCGGTAAGAATTCTGGACTTCACGGAGAACGAGTCGGCATTGGGACGATTATGATGGCTAAGTTACATGGGTTAGATTGGGAAAAGATAGTCGAGACTTTGGCTTTATTTGGTGCTCCAACAAGAGGAAAACAGATCAATTTGACCGAAAATGAAGTGGTGCAATCGCTGGTATTAGCAAGTTCTTTACGACCGGACAGATTTACTATCCTTAACAAAGAAAAATTAGACAAAGTTAAGGCAACTAGTCTTGCAAAAGCGGCAAAAGTGATTTGAGCCGCATAGGACGAGTAGGCCGCACAAAGGGTACGTGAGATTCTATTTGCTTCCTTGCTCTTCTACCTTCTTGCTTCCTTGCTCTTCTACCTTCTTGCTTCCTTGCTCTTCTACCTTCTTGCTTCCTTGCTCTTCTACCTTCTTGCTTCCTTGCTCTTCTACCTTCTTGCTTCCTTGCTCTTCAATATTGTTGTCCTTTTTAACATTTTCTCGACTGACGTATTCTTCGATGAATCTGACTGATGTTATTGAAGGAACATACTTGAAAATTTCATTTGAAACTGCCCCCTTTATGATTTGTATTCCGTCCAAAAGGAAAGTTTCCTCCGGGAGGATCAGTTCAAGAATCGGACCTTTCATTTCAAATTTGATCTTATCTTCTTTTAGAGGTATCCACCTTCTAGTCAATGATTTTATTTTATCATCATCTGTCTGAATCTTCTTTACCACATTGATATTGTAGAGTAGAACTCTACCGGCATACCTATGATTGAAATCTAGTTGAACTCTACCTGAACCTACATACCTGACTATGCCCTTTCGTTTTTCTATTTCGATCTCATCGCCAATAGAGACCTCATCCGCCTTGTCACCAAGCTTCCTTTGAGGAATCATCCGGATTTTACTAGGATCTCTTTCGCCAAAGCCCTTATCTGGCGATATTTCCACGTCTATCTTTTCACCTTCATTTGCTGTGGAGAGAGCTTCGTCCAGTCCCTTCAAGACCCAGCCTTCCCCTACAGAGATTAACTTCGGTTCATATTTGCGGGAAGGATCATGTGTGCCAGATTTTTTGGCATCCTCTTCAATGGTGGTTTCAATTATATTATTAGTATCCTTTATCTTAGCTGTGTAATCTAAGAGTATGAGCGAACCTTTCTCTAAGGGCATACATGTCGCTATCGAAGTACCATATATTAAGTTTGAGTGTTCCTTGCTAGAGATTTGCCTTTAAACATTCAAGGCTTTCATCGCGATAGGTATGGCTTCGGATTTGGTTTGAATACCCATCATTTTCAAAGTCGATGCGATAGATGACAAAGTTCTAATTACATGATAGCGATCTACCTCACCCATAGACCCTATCCTAAAAACCTTTCCTTTCAACTCGCCGAAACCTCCAGCAATTAGAACTCGAAAATGTTCTCCAAGTATTTTTCTGAATGCCTTATCTTCGATCCCGGGTATGTAATTAAAGGCTATTACCACATTGCTCCTTGCTTCTGGATGAGCGAAAGGAGTGAACCCTAACTCACTCAGGCCGGTGTAAAATGCATTGGCGCACCTCCTATGACGCTCAATTCTCTGATCTAGTCCCTCTTCCAATACCATCTCCAAAGCCTCTCTGTAAGCGAACAATAGGGGCAATGCAGGAGTAAACGGAGTTTCCCCACTGTCTCCGAAATATTTGAAATATCTTTTTAAGTTGAAGTATTGGGTTGGAGGAGGGCTTTCGATCATCTGTTTCTTTGCCTTGGCGCTAATGGATATAGGCGCAACACCTGGTGGTGCGGCGAGAGCCTTTTGCGAAGCAGTCATGCACACGTCTATTCCCCATTTGTCAACTGGAAGTTCGTCCCCTCCTAAAATAGAAACCGCGTCTACAATGAAGAGGGACCCATACTTTGAACAAAGTTCTCCAAGCTTTTCTAAATATCTCAGGGTTGTACCAGTTGAAGTCTCATTATATACCGCATAGAGCGCTTTTATGTCCTTATTTGTCTCAAATGCGTCCTCTATTTGTTCAAGAGGTGGATTCTCTCCAAATTTCGAATTTATCCGAATGGAATTGCCGCCCCAATTTTCAATGAGGTCAGCCAATCTGCCGCCAAATTCCCCATTGACAGGAATTATGATATTGTCGCCCTTCTTGACTAGATTGATAACTGATGCTTCTACCGCGCCTGTGCCTGAAGCAGTTAGAACAACTACATCATTTGAGGTCTGAAACACGCGCTGGGTCTTATTCACTACGTCCCTGTAGAGGCTTCGAAAGTCGTCACTTCTATGATTAATTATGGGGGTAAGCATAGCATTCATTACTCTGCCTGGTACGTTTGTGGGCCCAGGGAGCATTACCAGATATTCCATTTAGGTCTCAATATCGTGGAGCATCTTCCGTTATTTATAGAATTACGTTTATTACCTAATTGCTTATTGAGGTACGTAACAATATAATCATGCTGATAAAGGATCATAGGAAGCGAGTATTGGATAACGCAGAGAAGATTGGTTGTAGTACAGTGGTATCGTTTAATCCTGAAAACACATTTTATCTTACAGGTTTTTGGGGAGAGTCGGTAGGCATTTGTTCTGGAGAAAGTACCAAGATTATTACTCCTGCTCTTGAGACGGATAGAGCTGAAGAAGCCGCGCTCTCATGTGAGGTAATATCTGCAGAAAGAGGAAAAGACATGCTTTTACGTGTAATTGACGAATTGGCAGGGAAATCAGTATGTACAGATCGTACTGATTTTCATACTATTAAGATGATGGCTGAAAAACTTGGCGAAAGGAATGTAATAGTAAATAACAAACCCTTCACCATGAGTCGAATCATAAAGGATCCTAATGAGCAGGAAAATATCTCTAAATCTGCAAAAATTATTGATCGCTTATTCAATTTAAGCACTGAACAAATTAGGGAGAATAAAACAGAAATTGAATTAATGGCATTGCTTGTGTCTGAAACTTATCTTCTTGGAGGAACACTGGTCTCATACAAGAGTACTCGATATCCGTTTATTATTGCTGGTGGCCCTAACGCTCGCCTTTCCTCATTCTGAGATTACTACACGACCATTTTCAAGAGAGGATACGGTAATTGTCGATCTGGTAGTTCAGTATCGGGGATACGTGGCTGATGCAACTCGAACATTTGTTATTGGTCATGCGACTGACGAAATAAAGCAAGTCTACGAATGTGTAAAGGATGCACAGCAAACCGGTTTGGACTCATTGCGCTCAGCCCCAGATTTTGGGCATGTTGATCTGGCATGCAGAAATCTAGTTATTAATAGAGGATATGGAAGTAAATTCGTACACTCGACAGGCCATGGAATAGGATTGGAAGTGCATGAATTACCTTGGATCAGCAAAACTGGAAAAGAGAAGGTAAAGCCAGGAATGTGTATCACGATTGAACCAGGTGTATATATAAATGGAAGGTTTGGGGTGCGAATTGAGGACAGCGTCATAGTCAAAACTGCGAACGACAAAGACGACAGTCCCAGGATTAGAAACACGGTCGCTAATTTAAATAGCTTTCCTAAGGACCTGATCTGTTTAGGCTAGTAGTTTCGGGTGAAGGATATTTTGTTTCAATCAAATCCAAAATTTGTGCTGCAATCTTAGCTTTTGATTGAATCGGCAAGTGTTTAATGTTCTTTTGTCGATCGATTATGTAGACTTCATTATTCTCCGATCCAAATTCTGTATTCTTTTTTCCAACATCATTTGCGACAATTAAATCCGCTCCCGATTCCAGCAATTTAGTGTAAGCCTTATCAATAAGGACTCTAGATTCTACGCTATACTCAGCCTTAAATCCAACCAAGAAAACGTCATATTTACAAATATTTTTTACTTTTGAAATAATTTTGTCAATTGGTACAAGAGTGATATCTACCTTTCCTAATGAACTTTCGATTTTGTTATTCCATTTCTTTGCAACAGAAAAATCTGAAGTGGCTGATGTAAGGATAACTACGTCAAATCTCTTCTCAGATAGTTTGAACATAACTGATTCAAACATCTCTTGAGCTGTATTCACTCTTTGAATTTCAATGCCCTGAGACTGTAAGTAAGTGCCAGGATCCACCGATCCATGTCCATAAACTAATGTCACACTTGCTCCTCTATCATATGCCTCCTTTGCAAGTGACATACCCATTTTTCCAGAACTCATATTCATGATAGCTCGAACAGGGTCGATGTACTCAGCAGTACTACCAGCAGTAATTAAGATTCTTTTTCCTGCCAATTTTTTGTTGTTGTTGCCCAATTGACTGTCTTGAACATACTGAAGAAGTTCGTTGCCAGAAATCAGTTTGGCTTTTCCTTGCTCCATCCGCGGCTCCAGAAATTCTACCCCGTTTGCTTTGAGCTTATTGATATTCTCTTGTATGATCTTATTGTAGTACATTGCTTCGTGCATCGCAGGACAGATAACAATCGGGATACCGGATCCAAAAGCAACAGTCAGGACAGAAGTCACAACCGTGTCATCTATTCCATTAGCTAATTTTCCAAGTGTATTTGCGGTACAGGGATAAACTATAACCATATTGGTAGTATTTTGATCACCCAATGAAATATGTTCCAAATTACCAGTTAATTCAGTAACTACATCATTTCCTGTTGCCCATTTCATCATTTCATTGGAAAGGAATATTTTTGACGTCCCATGATTCATAACTGCGAAGACTTCAGCTCCATGCTTAACCAACAATCTGGCAACGTCAATGGCCTTGTATGCCGCAACGCTGCCTGTAATGCAAAGCACCATGCGGGTGCCTACCAGCTCCTCTCCTTCAGTACAATAAATGTCTCTAGTTGGACGATATGGACGCTTTTTCATTTGCTAACTCGAAGACCGAATTCATTCAAGAATTCTTCGTATTCTTTAGGATCCATATGGATAACATTCTCATTGCTGGGAAATATTCCTGATTTTACCTCATGCGAATAAGTTTGAACAGAAGCCGTAATTAATTGATTTAGATCCAGATATTTCTTTACAAACCTTGGCTTAAAGTTTTGATAGATTCCCAACATGTCATAAGTTACTAATACTTGACCATCACAAACAGGCCCTGAGCCTATTCCTATAGTTGGTATCGATAAATTCTTGGTTATTATATCGGCGGCTTCAGTCGTTACCATTTCAAGTACAATGCTGAATGCACCTGCCTTTTCAATAACCTTTGCGTCATTTAGGAGTTTTAGGGCTGTTTCCTTGGTTTTTCCAGCAGCCTTTGAAAAATTCCACATGCTCGAGGTCTGAGGTTTGTATCCTATATGTCCCATAACCGGTATTCCTATATTAACTAGGGCTTTTATTCGATCAAAAATTTCTTCGCCCCCTTCTACCTTGACCGAGTCTGCTCCAGCTTTGATCAATCTTACTGCATTTGAGATGGCCTTGTCGATGCTTTTTTGGTACGAGCCAAATGGCATATCCACAGTTATCATTGCTTTACTTGTAGCATTGGACACAGCCCGACAAAATAGTAACATTTCTGCCATATTTACTGGCCTTGTGGTTGAATATCCGAGCATTACCATTCCTGCACTATCTCCTACGAGTATTATGTCAATGTCATTTCTGTCAATAATTGAAGCCATTGAAAAATCATATGCAGTTAAAACGGCCAGTTTTTCTCCTTTCTTCTTTGTATCCACGATTTCGAACACCGTTTTCTTCCTAGATTGGCTGCTATATGGTTGCACTAATCTCAGAACCTCCGAGACGTATCAGTCTTAGGCTTTCATCCAAGTTCCTAAAATTGTCAAATCTACTAATCATGTTTGTTAAAGAATGTCTGTTCTTGTTTTTAAGCTCCAATATAATCTGAATCAAAATAGGGATTACTCTGACAACGTTATCAACTATGCAGATAGTTGCATGGACTGCAGTCCTTGAGAGTGGATTTAAATCAACTGCTATTACCTTTTTACCCATCTTTATCAGGGCTTCGGTCCTGTCTCCATCTTCTAAAGGAACAAATACGGTGTCGGCAAGCGCTATCCCCCTTGGATCAACGCGCTTTCGTTCCCCATTCAAGTTGGGAATGGTTGCAGTCCTATTCCTGCCTACTCCTAAAACGTCTGTTGCCCCTAATCTTTCGAGATGACTCTTTATCGCACGCTCTCTGCGCACTGAATGATAAAATAGATTCACTTCGATCGGTGCCCCGCATGCTCTACTTACACTCTATTATTTCTTTCCCACACAAAGCAGCAAAATTCCCGTTAACAGATATGACTGGATGCCTGGAACTAAGTAACAATGCAGCAGCGGTGTTAATGGCCATGATGGCATTTGGTGTAGTTTTCTCGCCTATCAGATAGTCAAAGGTCTCTCCCCTTCCATGTGCGATGAGACCTTCTTCAACAACAAGCCCCTCTTTTAGTCCATCCACGATCATTTCTCTTATTCCTAGAGACACTGCTCTTGGATGATCTTTTGGTATACTAATTCGCATACTTACATTCGCATATCATTCTAGCGCCCATCGAATCGATGCTAGCTTCGATAATCGTTCCCTCAAATCTACTCAAACATGATTGCACCTCTTTTGCTTTTTCGCGTCGTACAATCGTGAACACCGTTTCACCAAATAACGCAGTACTGCATTTGAATCCTTCAGATTTCAGAGCCCTAATCGGACCATTACAAATGCCATTGGTCAAGCCCAATGCGCTAGCAAGACTAAAGGATGCGTCCAGAAATCCTTCTATGTTATCCATTGACTTCAATCTATTCAACAGCTCTCTAGAACAACAATTCTTATCGCCTATGTTCATTAATTGATTGCTAAGTATTGTATTGGTTGATAGCGGTGAAATACATAGGATAGTCGCAACGTAGTCGTCAAGTTCCTTTCTCAATGTCAGTCCCTTCCCTGGAGCACCTGGTTTCAACCGAATTTCGTACCCCCCTGCATATAATGCAGCAACAGTTCCTAGCCCCGTTTTGCAAGCAATATCGGCACAATGAGCTACTTGGGCGGCCTTCACCTTGCTAAGGCCTATATTCAACGAATCGTTTAAGGCGTATGAGAGGCTCAGTGCTGCAGCGCCACTTGAGCCAAGACCAAATCCAATAGGTATCTCGGTGATGTGGCTAATCTGGACGAAAATAGGCTCTTCAATTAGATTGAGATAGTGTTCTGCAACATATGCTGACACTGGCGCTTTTTGCACCTGAATACCGTCAATGGAAACACTATAGCCCTTGGCTTTAGCTTCAAAAGTGTTAGCAGTAGTGGTAATACCATTAGAAATTGAAAAACCCGCACCTATTGAACCCTTGCTAAGAATATCCGTTTGCTTTGGTTCTGCAGGAGCAAATATACCTGTCACGTGTCCGGGGCTGAATGCCGTAGACGTAGCGACAATATTAGAGAGTAACGTAGCCATAACTTAATTTAGGATTTACTGATAATATAAGAATAATGTTTAATTAGTTTAAATATGTTTAAATTTATATGGCCTCGTACGCTCGTCGCCTTCAGAAGATAGGAAGTAGCACGCTTGTATCACTGCCGGCTAATTGGGTCCGTCAGAATCAACTCAAGAAAGGTGATACCATTCAAATGGAACTTAGCAATGATAATTCAATTGCCATTCTTCCTTCAAAGGAAGGGAATGGAATTATCCGAGGGTTTGGCATCGATTACCCCGCCAGGGTTCTGGATATTCTCATTAACCAGTTATTCGGAGCTTATCTATTAGGCTATGATAACATCAGGATCAAGGCTAGAAGCCCAATAGATTATGAAGATCGCGAAAAAATCCTAACTGCTTCCGGCAAGTTAGTGGGACTTGAAATTGTTGATGAGGATAGCCTCAACATTAACTTTCAATTTCTTATTGATGCAAGTTCACTAGATGCCGCCAAGATCCTTCGTAGAATGAACTCAATAATCAAAGGAATGATGAGGGATGGGCTTAAGGCTATAGTGAATAAAGACACGAAGCCAATAAAGCTCATAATAAGAAGAGACGATGAAATCGATAGACAGTACTTCTTATTGGTTCGTCTGATCAGAAGCGCAATACTAAATCAGCGACTTGCACGCAAGCTTAATTTAAGTAATATCGACATACTCGATTACAGGGTAGCGGCTAGCCATCTAGAAAGTGCTGGAGATTATGTCTCAGAATTTTCGTCTTCTATACCCAAATTATGGGGAACTGGATTTGGAAATGAAATCGTGGAAGCGGGCATGATCGTTGACAATATGCAGCACAGATCTATAAGCGCATTTATAGCTAAGGACAATTTGTTGAGCGAGGGAGTAGTAAAGATGTACCTAAATTTCTCAAACCTATCTGTTTCTATAAAAGAGAAATCCACTAAGGGCTCACAACCTGACCCAAACATATCGATTCTTAACTGTATCTATTCCTTGGACCGAATTGCTAAGTGTTGGGTTGACATTGCAGATCTTGTAAAGCCAGGATACCCAAAATCACAGATATAATATAAGTCCAATTTAATCTACCTTTCGAACCTAGGATACTACTCGATTACACCTATGGGCTAAACAAGATATACACACAGGATGAGATAGACGCTGCCAAACTGTCACCTTCATTTGAATGGGAGTATAACCTCAAATACTTAGGCCTTTCGGCAATGTGTTTCATACTAAGGATATTGAGGCAGCGATAGAGAAAGAAAAGACACTAAATAAAATATTTAGCGTTAACACATATACGCGGAAGTCGGTAGGCATAGACCCAGGCTTTGGCTCTTCAAACTTTGGTGTCTTTATCACTGCGTTGATTGAAGATGCTGTGAATGTCTTGCATGCTGAGGAGTACCCACGTCCTGACTTCAATGAAATGATAAAGACAACCGTGAGTCTGTTGGGAAAGTATGACATCCGTTTTAACAATAGTTGTCAGGTGTTTGTAGACGGTCCTAATCCATCATTCATGAGAACATTAAAGGAAATGGTAGATGAGGATGAGAACTATGAGCAGCAAATTCAGTTCTATAAAAAACACTATCTATCCGTACACGATTTGCAGTTCTTACAGCAGAACATGTTAGTGATTCAGTACCGTTCAACAAGGAACATAAACGCATGCTGGCACATACCAAAGAACTGATGGAATATCACAATGGACTGGTACCCATTAACCCGAAGCATACAAAGTTAGTGACAACTCTGCGTGCTACCGTTGAGAATGGTGAAGGTATACTAGATAAAGAGGCTACTTGTCATGACGATTTGTTTGACTCTTTTAGATTATCTCTGCAGTTTTGGAGTTAAAAGAACGGAATGCATTGATGAACCTGGACTATATGGCACACCGAAACAACAATAATTAATCTTACATCTTATCCCAGTATGTTGGTTCTGGACTCACTAATGGCTGCATGATTGAAGCAAGATTTGCCGCCGGTCGATTGACGTATCCAGTCCCGTGAAACGGCAGGACTGTTGATACTGGACGATCAAAGGCTTGCCATTATTCCCGTAACTTAGCGTCGTCCACACTAGTCTCTATCGGCGGTCTGATAAGTCGTTCCAAACCGGCTTCTGCCAGGTCGGCTGAGGTGCCCATTGCTGAATCACCGGTTAGAAGCAGGCCTCTGTTGCTAGTTGAATACAACATGATGGAACCAGCTGTTTGACCAGGAAACAGTAGCGCCTCAATACCGAATTCGTCGAAGACAGGATGACCAATAGGGTTCTCAAATGTGACACCAGCGGCAAGTGCCTGCTGGTGCCCGGCATCAATCGGATGAAGCAATAATGGAATTTTGAATTGCCCCGCTAGGCTACCTATAGCATCACCTAATCCTACCACATGTCGATGCGATATCACCAAGGCAGCGGGAGAAAACCCGTCCTCAGACAACTTCCGCACAAAAGGGAACAGGGATGATACATTCGTGTCCACCAGTAGCATGCGCCCAGCATTCAGCAGAGCATATGTATTAGTTGAAATGCGGGCTGCCTCTGCTCCAGGATCGCTATATTCAATCAAAACGATGTCAGGGCGTAGGTGTGTCATCTGTGGCTCTGACATGCCCCGAAATGGTCTAAACATAGCGAGATAATTAATAGTTAAAACTACTTAAATTTTCGGCCGAAAACAACAGTTCATTACAGTTTTGGCATGAACGCTAGGTATTGTGTAAGTGTTTTTTGATTCAGCTACCTTCAGTAGCAGTAAAGATGACTTATTCTGCCATGCGCTGCCGGCCATGAATCTCTGGAACAAAAAAAGAAATGCTTTCTGTTTCTGTGAATAGATAGACTGTGACCCGTTGGGAACCTTTGAATGAAATAACAAATATCTAAATATCTTAATGGATAATAAGAGATCACTATGTCTAACCGGCCCTCTGAAAAGAGAGAAAAGAGACTTAAGGATTTAGTTAATGTGCTTAGTAAATACAACCGTTCAGATATGACGCTCACGATGGGCCAGTTATCACTAGAGTTCTACAGACAGGCGGCGTTGGTTGAGGGCTATGCCCATGGTGGCGATATACATGGAGCTGAATGCCACAGGATGATAGCCGAAGCGATACACGATATCTTAAAAACCCTAGAGGTAAAGAAACGTGAGTTTGTAGAGGCGGCAACCACTATTACTGAGACTGTAATGAATAACGTAGAAGGCGATGTTATCAAAACTCAAATGTAGAGTTCTTTAAACAAGAACACAGAAATCCCTTAAGTCAGTTTTTCCAAAACTGGATAGTTTCACTTATGACTCGAAAATGGAGAGGGTTCATTAGATAAGGAAGTGAGCAACCTTACTACTTACTATTGCAGAGGTGGGTATAAATAAAGGGACAAGATTGGCGCGGGCTCGGAGGTATTCGTGCCGATATCGGTGCCAATAGCCGATCTTACGATTTTTTCCTTTCCTTCCCTTCTCTCCAACTGGCTTAATAATGCAGTTCGCAATGAAAACTCAATAACAGCAGCAGAACGAATTACTAGCTCAGAATTTAATAAATCAACCAGAATGGAGAAGGCTAGGTCCAGTAATCTCGCTTTCGTCGCACTGCCCCCTCTCTTGCAGTAGAGGCTGATAATGTCTTTAGGTTAGTAACTGATGACTCGTATCAGGCTAAAGCAATTTCGAAAATGATGTCGGCCCAGGGAATAAGACTGGTCATTCCATTCTGGAGAAGTGATGTTTATGGCAGTGAATTAATGCAAGCAGTGCACGCGAATTTTCAGGCAATGGAAGGGGAATTTGATAAGTACGCTGAGAAACTTGGCTATACCCCGCGTACTGGACATCTGCCAGCAACAAAGCAAAAGTAAAAAAAATGCATAGAACCAATTTTATTATGTGGGATAGTGCTCTGAAAGGATTAGAATCAAGACTACTGAGTGTAATTTCTCAATATGGTATCAATAAAGTTGACATCTTGGCAATATGGTATTAGTTTACATCTTTTATGGTGGAGAAAATGAAATAGACGGCAACAAAATTCTTTTTGGAATGTATAGACACTAGAGTTTTTCGGGCTCAGAGGATTAGGAACTGTTGAGTTTGCGGGTTCGATAGGAGCGTGAAAGGATTATGATCTGATGATAGGCTTTAAATCGTCCTCTCCTTTAGCGAATACATGCATCAGTACACTGAGTACGCAACCGATATTCAAAAGCCTTTGGCAGGGAGTATTATAGGCCGAATATCACCATTTTTCATGCCCGTAGTGTTCTTAAGCGAAATCGGCCAGGTACAGCTGAAAAATGAATGCTGAGGAAGCCAAGGCATTGTTGAAAGAGAGAGGGATATCCGTTATGAATATGCCTCATGGCTATCTGGTAACAGTATCCAAAAGGGAAGGTAGTCCGACACGCCGTATCGAAATTGATGAAATGGATGCGATCCTAGTATTAGGCGAAATTAGACTGCTTGCAGTTGAGGACACTGTTGAAGACATCCTTATCGAAGTATTAAATAGATTAATGCCAGAACATCAAAGACAGACGAAATGAATCAAACAAGTCATCATGCGATGTCGCTTCTTTGTCAAACACACCTCCTCCATTTTCAACAGCAGTCCTCAAAGCGGTGATCAACTTTGCATGTTTTGGATTAATTGCAATGTAACCATTAGCGTACTCCATAAGTTCTTTCGTGGTCTAAGAAACTGTCGATTAACTTCTTGTTTTTGTCATTAGGTAACGATTCAATCCACATAATCACGGAAACAAGACGAGATGGCATATTTATCCAGACTCAACCAACCTGCTAGTTAACGGTCGAAGGAAGTATATGTACGTGTCAGCAGTGATAGGTTGGATCAGGGAAGAATGTTAACCTTGTCTGCCGGTGTGACGTTAATTACACATACTTCCTGCAGATTTTCAGCGGACGGCCCCTGCGATGTTTATCAGCCCCTATAATGATATCCTGACAAAGAGCAATGAAAATTGCTCTTGTAGAAGAGCTTGTTCAAAATCCACTCCTATTAATGCCAGCGCATACAATCTACGATAATGAGAAAATCAATATTAATTCCATTAGTCCTTGTTATAAAGCAATTATTCTAATTCTACGATAATATGTATCATTCCGATACTTCGAAGCATCATTTATACTGTAGAACAAATTTTTCAAGCATATTGCTATTACCATCAGCATTGATATTCTCGCATACAACACTCAGAAGGATCATTGAGAATGAGTACTCCTTCACGCTCCTTCACACTAGAATCATGAATGTTCAAAGAAACTTCCCCTCTGTTTTTTTCTGCGACAGATATTGGTTTGCGAAAGATTGTTAAGTGACACCTACCCATACTGTCCACGCCTTCGTCTGGTGCTTGATTGAATGGTTCGTATACTGTCGAGGATGGGATTTACTAAACGAAGCTTATTTTTTAGCGTTATTTTAGTGACAACAGTTTCTAGCTCACTTATTTTTTTCTCCAAAGTAGAGGATAGGCCTAATAATGCCCACTGGGTTCTTACTACTACCGCGGCAGTAGCCGCTACGATCGCTGTTGCAATTCTTTATCAGCAGAAACGTCATAACGGATTTATTGAGAGAGCTGACTTAGCCCTTGCAATAGCTCTGGTCTTGTCGCTATGTGCGGCAATTCTTTGGGCTGTATATGAAGTCATTCTGAAAGTCGTACCGCCAGTCCCGTCACTGGCTGATGCATTGTCTATATCCGCATATGCTTTTCTGTCATTTTATGTGTTTTCGACCTATCTTCGGTTTCACAAACTATTTCATTTCAGTAGAAAACCGTTGATAGTCGCTGTAATTGCCAGTTCCATCTTTCTCTTTAGTATAATATCATATACAGTGAGCCTCGCAGATCTTTCATCGTCAAGAGGTTTAGCAATCTTTTCCGTCATAATTGCATACCCTGTATTAGATGCAATCATCATGGTACCATCATTTCTGATTGTGGTTAATTATCGGAAGGAACCGCAATGGTTCACTCCATGGATCTGCAAGTCAGCTGGGATCTTTCTGGTTGCAATCGCAGACAGCTGGTTTGGGCTCTTTGTTGTTACTTCATTGACTAATGAATTGTGGCCGTCAGCAATGATCTTTGCCTCCAGTCGCGTGATCATTGCTGCCGGTCTTTTATGGTCTGTTATATTTTTGGTAACACCACATACTACCGTAAATCGCACTACCGAATCCTCTAACAATCTTAAAAGTTCGTCAGCAGCAGCACGAATTACTGGCTCAGAACCTAGAAACTCGACCAGGACAGGAAAGGCAAGGTTCAATAATCTTATCTTCGTTGCCACGGCTGGACTATCTGTTTTTTCGATTATTTTCATTATTGGAACAATTCTTTCTTCCTCGTCGATTTGGTCGTTAAACCAGCTTTCATTATCTGTTGGCGGGCCAGACATCGTTACGGAGCAGTTACCGGAACATTCAAGCTCCGGAGACACAGTGAGATTTGGTGCCCTTCTTCCAATGACTGGAGTGGCTTCATCGTCCGGTAAATCGACGGAAGCTGCATTGAGAATGGCATTAAGGGATGTGAATGCAAACTTTTCAAAGAGCAATTCCAGTCTGCGGTTCGAGTTAGTAGTGCACGATACTGAATCTGATCCGACAGTTAGCCTTGAGAAACTAAGGCTCTTGGCAAAAGAGGGAATTAGGGTAGTTATAGGGCCCGCGACAAGTGCCGAGCTGAAAGCCACGAAGGATTTTGCTGGCAAGAATAATATCATTTTAATTAGCCCCTCTAGCACTGCTCCGTCCCTTGCCATAGAGGGTGATAATGTCTTTAGGTTGGTACCTGATGACTCTCAGCAGGCTAAGGCAATTTCGAAAATAATGTGGGACCAGGGAATAAGATTGGTAATTCCATTTTGGAGGGATGATAATTACGGCAGGGAGTTGATGCAAGAAGTGCGTGCAAATTTTCAGGCATCGGGTGGAGAATTTGATAGGTACTACAAGAATTTTGGCTATGCCCCGCGGACTGGACACCTCGCAGCTAGTTTACACAGAATCAATTTTATCATGTGGGATAATGCTCTGAAAGCTCTGGAAACAAGGCTAGAGAGTGCTATATCTCAATATGGTATCGATAAGGTTGGGATATTTATGATTTCACTTGATGAAGTAACCCCCATCTTCATCCAGGCGTATAGTCATCCAGTCCTTTCTAATGTGAAATGGTATGGAAGTGA
Organism: uncultured Nitrososphaerales archaeon; assembly: GCA_963841565.1. Taxonomy (GTDB): domain Archaea; phylum Thermoproteota; class Nitrososphaeria; order Nitrososphaerales; family Nitrososphaeraceae; genus TH5896. Next base: position 13,466 of record CAWJCY010000002.1, on the reverse strand, counting down.
CGGATCGGCCCTTAATGACGCACTTGTAAGAAACTATGAATCTGCTTTCTTTGCAGTGAACACTTCCTTTTACAATCCTATTCCTAGATTCGAGGACGACGACAATCATAATACTGGAAAATCATTTGAAAATCTGATGGAAGAAATTCGAAAAGAAGTACATACAGAACCATCCCCGTATTCGGCTGTAGCATATGACATTTTATGGGTCGCAGCTATGGCTGAGAACGCTACCAGACATAATGAAAATAACCTCTCTGATATGCACGGCATCCCAGATCTTAGGGACGCCATTATACATTCTGCCAAGTCGTATCACGGCGTTACAGGGAATACTTCACTTAACAAGATGGGGGATAGGGCAGAGGGAGAATACGATTTCTGGAAAGTGACAACAAACATGACCGATGATAAAGAGACGTTTGGTTGGACTAAAATAGCTAGATACCGGTAAGAAATCCGTGAGCTCCTAAATGAGACGGAATTCACGGAATGTGATTACAGAATATATGACACGAAATGGGTAACCTGTGATAGCCTTCAAGAATTACGTTCATTTGTATTCCCCTTTTCACACCTTCAGCTAGGATTCTATAAAGTTATAAAAAGTTTGACCTTTTATGCGCAGTCTCTCTTTTACTTTTCGCGTTTCATTTGCAATTTTTTTCACTATAAATTGAGTTGCCAATTTATATTGAACCATACAATCTACGACTATAAAAAATGATATAGCAGTATTATTCTTTTCGTCAAAAAAATAATACAAGCTTATATATTTCTTAAAGTAGTAACTATGGATCTACGTACATATGTCAGATTTATTACATCCGCGTGATTTAGGAGTTATTGTTAGAAACACGAAACAAGAGGACATTTCTAAAATAGTGGATTTGCAGAAGGAATCCTATCCATATCTTGCTCCTTATGGGAATATATGGCGTTCAGAAGAGCTTGAAAGTCATCTTACCACTTTTCCACAAGGACAATTTGTTGCTGTTGAACCAGACGGTACTATAGTAGGTTCTGCCAGTACTTTTATAGTTACCCTTGATCCTGAGTACGCAGAACATACATGGAAAGACATTACCGCTGATGGTTTATTTACAACCCATATCCCAAGTGGAGACACACTATATCTAGCAGATATTTCTACGCATCCAAAGCACAGACACGAAGGTATAGGAGGCATGATTATTGATAGGTGGAAGGAATTAGTTATGATGTTAAATTTAAAGAGGATGATAGGAGGAGGAAGATTATTCAATTACACTGAATACGCAGACAGTATGTCTGTGTATGAATATGCCGAGAAAGTGATGAAAAGGGAATTGCGAGATCCTGTTTTGACATTCGAATTGGATATTGGGTTCAGATCAGTGAAAATACTCCCAAACTACTTGGATGATGTTCGTTCTCTGAATTATGCGTGTTTCATCGAATGGTTAAATCCGAGATACCAAAGTCTCTAGCTACGGGCCCCTGAATTCAATTGACGATATTTTAGGTCCCAACTTAAGATGTAGTATAAAAGAAATGACCGGCATAGCTCTCAATGGTTATTGTACCATATATGTAGAAATGGTTCAATATCGCCACGAGAGTGCTCAGCGTCAAAATTAATAAATTATGCAAGGCTCACTCTAATCCCCATCGTCTATGCAAAATTGATATACTCGCTGAAGCTGTTGCATCTCAAGATCAATTGTTAGAGTTATTTGGCTACAAACCATAGTCGTCAGTTAATACCTGACTTTAGACGCCCACTACTAATAAATTTGAAATATTCAAAATGGCCCTCACTCTCTTGTTCATGAACCGTATCTTCTCAAGTATATCAGTCTAATCGCCTGAAGCAAACTGAGCCTTTCCGGCACGCACCCAATGAAAATCCAAGCTATCATTATTTTCCCCCTTGCCCTCCTTGCCCTCTAAGGCCCAAAAATCATAGTATCCAAATTTCTTATCGCCATATTCGTTAAGAACTGTTTTACCTGTAATACCTGAATATGAGTCAGCTATATCAACGAAGGTCTTTTTCAAAAAATCAATGTCGTGTGTCTCTGCAGCAGTTGTAGTTGAATTCTTCCCATGATCTTTTAGAGCTGTCGCCTCCGTCAACGCTGCGACCCAAAATGCATCGTACGCATATTCGTCATAGGAGCTATGAAATTCACCTATCCTCTTTCTAAATATGGCATCCAGGGGTCCAGCACTCTCATTTTTTTCAGTTTCTTCTTCTTCGCCTCCTACTCCGACTAATGGATTCAAAAAATTAGTTCTTACTGCAAACTTTGCTCGCCTCGGTATTTCTTTCAACAGCTTCGTTAAGCGCAGAGCCATCGCTGCCATACCATTTTACTCCATCTAGCATTGGATGGTTTTGTGCTTGAATCAAAATTGGCACTACTTCATCATAAGATACAAGATATACTCCTACTTTATCAGCTCCATACTTCTGTACTGCCTTGCTTACCTGATAATTTAAAGATTTAAGATACTGGTCCCATATAATAAAATTAATCCTGTTTAAGCTTGCAGCGAACTGGCCCGTATATGGGAGGTATCCAATACCGCCCTTACCTACTACACCACCAAGCTTTTCAAAGTTTGCCTTCATTGAGCTATAAAGCTCATTTCCATAAATGTCATTTCTCCACATTGGTACCACAATCCGTATTCCATCATCCCACATTTTTTTAACTATTGCTTGTCCTTGGTGCGTATCGTCAGGAACAAATCTGAAAAGGTTATCGCCGGCTATCGCTAAGGATGGCGCAGTACTTGAATGGCTTACTAGCACCACTTCATTTTTATCCGCATAATCCTTAGCGGCTTTGACTGCTGCGCTCGTAGCAGGACCGATGACAAATTTCACATCATCTCTTTCTCCCATAATCCTTTTCAGGCCTTCTAGCGCAGCTGAAGGACTAGTTCTTGTATCCTCTACGATAAGTTGTATTTTCATGTTCTGATTGTCTCAGAGAAATATTCGGCCACGTCTTCGACTGCGGCCTTTAATGCTTCATAAGTTGATTCGCCACTGGATGACGAAGTACCTGTGAGAGGAAGTAGGGCACCGATTGTTATTGTCTCCATAGTCGTATTGGGCTGCAAAGCCATTGAATTAGCAGCTGCAACTGCATTAGGATCTACTGATGATGATGAAACTATAAGCATTGGTAAGTTGTTGTGGAATTGAAATATTACTAAAATTAGTGGAACCGATATAACGGCAGCAGCAATCGCTACAACTAAAAGAATTCTTTTTTTACTACCATTGCCGCTAATTGTTTGAGCAGCAGCAGGCATCGGAGTCGATGGTAATGACGGCGACGGCGACCCTTGAAGAGACGACGATGATGATGATCTTGGTCCCTCCTTTGCCAGTCTTGAAGTATCTTTCTTCTGTTCAAAAATGAGAAATTCGATAAACCACAGCAAACCAGCTGATATAACAAGATAATGGGCAGGAAGGAAAAGTGCCGATATCCAAAGCTGATCTACAAGACCAGTAAGAACGACCAATGCAAACCAGCTATCGGCAACAACAATACATAACATAGCCAAGGATTCGAATATCCAAGAAACAGACCAAAATCGTTCGTTTCTAAAACCTATAAGAATGACGATTGCAAGAACAGTCAATACCGAATTTAAAATAGGATAGGCGGTAATAACTGAAAACATCACAATTCCTCTCGTGGTATTTAGGACTGATACGTTAGCTGTAAATGTAATCAGGTAACCCAGAAATAATGCACTACCGATTATACATGCTACAAGTACACTTCTGTTGAATTTTTTATGATGTTCCTTGTATACACTCAACAGATGATATGCAAAAAATCCATAGGCAGACAGCCAAAAAACATCGGCAAGTGATGGAACAGGTGGTACTATATCCAATACAATTTCGTATATAGCCCAGACGATGTTAGCACAAAGCCAAAGGGATAAACCAATAGTTATCGCAGCATGTGCTTTGGCGTGAGGTCCCTTTAATCTCTGCCTACACACTATATACAGAGCCAGACCCACAGCAACTGCAGCGCCAATAATTATTATCCAGTTGGAATAGAGTACTTTGCTTTCTTCTTCTGAGAAAATAATGATTGAATCCACTGAAATAATTGCTACAATTAAAACAAGAAATACGACTTTAGCATTTAGCGACATAATGAACAAACACGCTCCTTATTCTCATTTTTCGTGAGTGGTGGTAATGGTAACATAATTCCCAATATAAGCGATTAGCGGTTGCCGCATTGTTGAAGTGACAAGGTCATATCACGGGCCAATCCACTAACCATTTGGGCGTTCTCAACCATGTGCTACCTACCTAATACGTATTCGAAGAGTTTTTTTAGCAATCCTTATCACCTCAATGCTAAAGAAAGTAGACTGAAATGGACGCCTATCCTACAAAGCCAAATTTAGCAAATTCTTTGGTACATTTGGCCCTCATGGAGTGATCCATTTCTAGGCCACGAAGACTGGTAACCGGAGAGAAATGCTCCGGTGGGGAATAGTTGGGAAGTAAAATATTTTGAAAACACGATCCCCTGACCAAATGTCATCTTTTAGACCTGAGTTACAAATTTACGGCATACAGGCGAACTAAAGTGTCAACGACTAAAATAATAGAAGCTTATCTAATGACTGGAGTTTCTAGACTTATGTAATGTACTGCTTAACACAAAGTATGGTATGATTACTGTATTACCTTTCTCGGCTCGATTTCATCTAATCACATACATTTTTAGTAGGTGACTCTTAAGCTCAAGAATATCTCGAGCTCTGTCACAATGTCTTAATGAGGCATTTCTCATCATCCATTGTCATTCGATAATACTCAATGAATCTTTTCTATCAAAGCCCTTCTTTCAGAATGGTTCGTATTGAACGTTTTGAACAACTCTATTGAACGTATTGAACGTTCTATTGAACGCCCCATAAGGTAAATCTTTTTGAACCATTCAGAACGATGCAATCGTTCAAAGCGTTCAAAATGATTCACTCGTGAAAGTGCGTTGAACGCACTGAACGATTTGTTAACAACCGATAAAGTTAACACATTTGTGAACACGTCTAAGAATTTGTTAACAAAAATGTAAACGGTTGTAAACGGGCTCCGTTTGGCTAAATCAGCACAAAATGGACCCTATTATCAAAATGGTAATACTTCTGAGCTCGAGTTTAGCTATGTCAGACCCTGTGCGTATATCTTTGGAAGTACCAAAGAAAAAGACTGATCATCCAATATGCCCTGTGCCTTTCTATATTGTTTGTTTGTATTCTTCAAAGTATATGAATTAGATATAACTTAGGAATACCCAATAGAAACATCAGTGTAGGAATTTCCATCGTCAGTATATTTCTTATCCCTCGGAATTCCTCTGGTAATTTTTTTCCATTGGATAGGGATGTCGGCCATCTCACAGAATAATTTAATACTCTAGTTAATTGTGAACAGTCGCACCAGTTACTTCTCTTCTGTCATTACGTTGCCTCTGAAAAAAAGTAAACTTCATAATGTTATTGAACGCCCAAGAAGAATCACGCTTGGCTTTAATTGCAAAATTTCTGGCTTTTCCTTCTATTGTTATTCCATCGATTCCGTGATTTCAAAGAAATTCGCAACTCTTCTTTGATCTCTATCTCCCATCATTGGTACTTTCATTGCGTTAATAAATAATAACCGCTATTCCAACTCGTCAGACTCATTATTTTCTGATTATCCAGCTTTTTGTTTACCTTTTTATAGTGTAACTCACATAAAAGCACCAATATAGTAGCGGGCTCGGAGGGATTAGGAACCGTTGAGTCTGCGGGTTTGACTATCCTGTTAACATATTAAGGTTAGTCTTTGGGCCTTAAATCGTCCGCACCTTTAGCGAATACATGCATCTGTAAACTCAGTTTACAAACTGTATCGGTCTTTTCAAAAGCATTTGGCAGGGAGTATTATCGGCCGAATACCCTCGCTTTTCATCTCCATAGTGTTTTTAAGCGAAATCGGCCAGATACAACTGAAAAATGAATGTTGAGGAAGCCAAGGCATTGTTGAAGGAGAGTGGATTATCAGTTATGAATGTGCCTCATGGCTATTTGGTAACAGTATCCAAAAGGGAAGGCAGTCCGTCACGCCGTATCGATATGGATGAAATGGATGCGATCTTAGCGTTAGGCATGATTAGACTGCTTGCAGTTGAGGACACGGTTGGAGACATCCTTATCGAAGTATTAGATAGATTAATGCCAGAACATCAAAGATAATCTAAACGCAGCAAAGCACTCGTCATTGACTAGTTGCTTCTTTATCCGAAGTACCGTTACTCTTCTCATTCAATTTGAGAAGGGAAAGAAGACTAATAATCCAGGCTTTTGATTCAGGAAGATATTGGATAATCAAGAAATACGTGCTGAACTTGAACGTCACTGGGAGGCCACAGTGGCTCTAGATTTAGACAGAGCACACGACATTTATCATGACAACCTAATCGTTGAATTTCCACAATCGGGCGAACGTATCTCTGGCGAACGTAACCTGTACGAACTTAGGGCACACTACCCCGCTAAACTTACCTTTAAGATTCTGCGAATACGGGGAGAAGGCAACCTCTGGATAACTGAATTAATTATCACTTATGATGGGCGTCCGGTCAATGTGGTAACCATCATGGAGTTCAGAGATGGTAAGGTCGCACATGAAACACACTACTATGCAGATCCTTTCGAACCACCTGAATGGCGATCTCAATGGGTCCAAAGAATGTAGTTATCAGTGTCAGAACTGCAGAGACATCCTAGTTCCTAGTTCGAATCATCTTCCAATCATCATTTCAAGATCCCTCAGAGTGTTGTGTATAGCATAAGCCAATGCTCTATGGTATGCCGCTTCGGTGAGATCATTACGATCAACAAATATGTCGGCTAGCGCCATTTCTTTATCAAAGTCACGAATCAGGATGTCCTTTAGTTTGTCCCCTGCTCTTCTGAAATCTTCGTCTAGTTCGTGACCGAGTTTTCTGCTAAGATTATCCAGTCTCCCTTCTCTCTCAGATGAATTTGACATGTGGAAACTCTTCTTAACACGTTAAATATTTAGAGGTTTATTGGTGATGAAAATCATAGTCAATGCCAAAACTGAAGGCTCATCTTAAAAGCATCCTTTGAAGGTAATCATTCCATGTCCTAATCCATCTCTGGTCAGGGTCTATAGTTGTATCCTTTGTTCTGGTATCAAGGAATTCTATGATATCCTGCTTTCTATCCACATCAGAGAGTTCCCTATCGCCTAAATACCTTGCATACAATATGATGACAAACAAGTTATCCTTCTGGTATTTTTCTGTAATGTCAATGTTTTTCATAAAGTCTGCGAAACTGTCGATTAACCTCTTGTTATTGTCATGAGGTAACGATTCAATCCTCTTAATCACGGAAACAAGACGAGATGGCATATTTATCCAGACTCAACCAACCTGCTAGTTAACGGTCGAAGGAAGTATATGAACCAGTATGAAAAGCGGGCTCGGAGGGATTTGAACCCTCGGCCTGACGCTTAGGAGGCGTCCGCGCTGTCCATTCTACGCCTGAACATTTTGTCATTCGTTCAGTCTGCGCCACGAGCCCTACAATCCCGTTGGCGCCAAACCAATTATTATAGTAACCGGTTAGATATCCTACGCTTTTATACGTGAGGTTACCAGACAATCAGCTATGGAAGGCAAGGGCATTGTTCATCAACAAGTTCCTACTATTATTTATTCGGTAACAGATGACTTGATGTCGCCCCACACAAAGAAAGGTTACAGAAAGAACTTTAATCACTTCTTAGAGGTTCAACAAACAAATGAAGAAAGTCTGTTGGAGCTTGCAGACAAAAGCCCTAGGCATATTGAAGCAATGATCATTAGGCACATTAAACATTTAACAGAAGAGCAAAAGCTAACTCATGGCTCCATTCATACTCATTGTTTTTCAATATTCCATTTCTTTGAAATGAATGATATCTTATTGAATACTAGAAAGGTTATGCGATTCCTTCCTCCAAACGAAGGAACTAGAGAAGACCGAGCTTATACCCAGCAGGAAATACAGGAGCTCCTACTAAAGACCGATGACCGTTCTAGAGCAATGAACGGCAGATGATCTGAATCGACCTATGCAACGATTAAGATTTACAATACACAGTATCGTCAGTTAAAACCGAACTGTAATAGGTTTGAAAGAAAGTACCCGTATCGTTGAGCACTGGCACATGCGCAAGTTTAAATCGGACTATGTAAGGATTGAAATGAGACATTGGTATTGATGACTTGCAGCAACGCTCACGCGTTTAAGACGAACTATATTAGGATTGAAAGGGTTCATCGCATCTTGGAAATTTGATATCGATGTTAGTTTAAATCGAACTATACTAGGATTAAAAGAATGATAATCAGAATGATAAAACCGTTGTTGGAACATGTTTGAATCGAACTATGTTAGGATTGAAAGGCGGCAGGCGATACTACACTGGCATGTGAGATTACTGTTTAAATCGAACTATGTTAGGATTGAAAGGACGAAGTTGTAATCAATGACCGAGCTTGAGCACAAATTTAAATTGGACTAATATAGGACTGAAATGTATTGAAGTCTACTTCCCTATGATACTCCTGTTGTGTTTAAATCGAACATCAAAAGGATTGGTGATCGAACATGGATGAGAATCGTGTCTTACCAAAGAAGGTTCTTGACACAAGTCCTGAATTGAGTAAAAGAACAGTTGCTAACTAAACCGTAAATGAGGCATCAAGTAGAACAGCTTAATTAAGGATCTGGTTTTATTCCTATTTCCATTACTATTGCTACTACTGTTTTTCTCATCCAATCCTCTTAACACTCAGTGATGGTATTACTGACTCGGTGAGCATTAGCAAATCTGCTAGTGTAGCCATATTTGCTATGTTACGAAATGCATGATATCTAGAGGTATCACTAACTTTCAAAGACAGTCTCATTCTAATCAATTGAAATCTTGAACCACAAGTCCTGCATAAGTAGGTATGCGCTCGTAATGCCACAGGCATGAATATGGATCAACAAACAAATAATTACGGATTTCTGATCCTTCATTACTTCCCCCAAATAGAAATTGATTAGTATTCCCGTCTGCAGGTTTCTCATATAGTGCTTTGATTGGTTTTGAGGTGTTCAGTGAAACTATGGAATAGAAATCAGTACAACTTTTAGCTATACTTTGATCAGAATATATTTTTCAAACTGATATTGTTATCTTTTATTAACTATGTTGAAGTAGTCTCGAAATATGTTTGGTTTGGCAATCGTATCTGTGATGTGTGTGAATATTTTTGTTGTGGCGGTATTGAATTCCACCTTGGCTACCGAAAGCGCAATGGCGTCTGAAGGATCTGGAGAGGAAAAGAGCGAGATTAATCTCGCAAATATCCAGACTCCAGAACAAAAAGAGGACGATGAGAAGTTAAAGGAACATTGGAAGTCACACTTCAATCAATTGCTTACAGAATCAGGAAAATAATATGAGTAATAATAATCAATAAACAAGCTTAGCTCGCTATACGAGCTTTTGAGCGCTTTACTACTGTTATCAACTATACACTTGTATACTTACTGCTATACTTTATATACTGACCTGTGAGTTTTTGCATCTTCCAAAGATATGAAGTAGTTGGATTGCCAAGATTTTTTACTTAGGCCTGGCGACTTTTATTCAAGAAAAATATAGAATATATCGCACACTTTAATTCAAGTGGAAAAGAATATTAATAATATTGTGAGAAGCTACCATGAACTTTTACTGATAAAAGCAGAACATTAGAGGATAAGAAATAAGATTCACTTTTTCTTATCGTTATAATACGACCATAGATCTTTCATGACTAGGTTAAAGTTATTTTGTAGATTATCCAGCCTTGGACCCATTTTTTTATCGTGAAGGTGAGTATCGATAACGTATTTGTATGAACTGTGAATCAGTTTCATATATGCGTATACATATGATTCTAATGGTATCTCCCTTACTGAACTTTCACGTCTTCCAAGTTCACCTAATTCTTCGTAAAGCATTTCACCTTTCTTAATTATGATATCTTCTGTCTCCTTTTCATTTGGCATTTTATGTTTTAGATAAGGCGATCGTGGATATAAAATATTAGTCATTCATTTATTTTCATTCCATTACTCTGCTAATTTCATATGATTATCTAATATCCTACCTATAGTCATACATTCCCCATAAGCTATACTAAATATACTATTTAATATGAGTAAATCGGTCGCGACAAAAACACATGAAGAGCTCGGAAAACAACACCAAATATTTGCTTGATCAGCTGACTTCTATAACAAACCGTGAAACAATTCAATGTTTTATTACGTCTTCAGAGTAGGCTCGACTCGGCGCTGGCACCACGATTTTTAGTAGCCTCTAATACTGAAGCAATTATTTCGGTTCGATTTCTATATTTTGCTTCCGACTCAAATGTGGAACTTCCCCATAGGTCTGAATAAAGAAAACAAGTAAGTGTATGTTTATTATCAGATTTGTCCTAGTTGCAAGGACGCTATCGTAGGAATCAAAACACCTAAGGAAGGTAGTTCTATCTGTTATCCAAACGATACCGAAGGTTTAATTCTTCTGCACAAATAGTTTCCACTGAAAGTTTACATATAATTAATAACGTTTTTCTACTCTCAAACTCCTATCGATCACAGATCAAAATGAAGAATCTAACCCTAACATCCAACAGGTTGAGCCATCATCTGGAACATTAGACTTTAGCTGGCTACCACCGTGTATACCACTGGCTTGTCTGCGTCCGTGTACGCAACACAAAGATTGTACTCTATTCATAAATGTAACCTAATTTTGAGATATAATTAAGGTTAGGCATGCGACAAAACACACAAACGTACTCCCAAATCTATATTATTCATTATAACCAATGAAAACTGCAATGATTTTCCACTACAGTAACCATCCTACCAGCAGGAAAGGACTACTTTCATAATGGCCCCTAGTCCAAGGGCAAACTAAAACTAAAAGTAGCTCCTTTTCCATCACTATTATTCTCACACCAGATCCTGCCGCTATGTGCGTCAATGATACTTTTGGAAATATAGAGGCCTAATCCTGTACCTCCCAGTTCAGACTTTGAAGCAAACTTTGTGAATAGTCTAGGTACCATTTCTGGATCAACTCCAGTTCCCGTATCTTTCACAGAGACGATAACAACATTTTTATCAGTCTCTTTATTTCGTTCAACAGAAATAAGTATATCACCTTTTTCTTCTGTGAACTTTATAGCGTTACCAAGAAGATTGGATATGGCCTGTGATATCCTGCTTTTGTCCCCTACCATGTTAATCTCATCCTTGGAGTCGAGTATTATTTTCCTGTCACTTTGTTGCCTTTCAATTTGATTCTTATGTTCCAAAATTATATTTGATACCAAATCATTTAAATTGAATCTCTGCATCTTCAAATGTAGAGACTGGCTCTCAATTTTTGTTACATCCAAAATATTTTCGATGAGTTGTTGTAACCTTTCAGCATTTCTATTAATGACACGCAACAACTCCGGGCGTTCCCAACCTTTTTTCTCGGTGAGCAGGACTTGAGATAGACCCAGTATTGGCTGTACTGGAGTTCGCAATTCATGGGCTGCTATATTGATAAACTCTTTCTGCGCAGCGCTATATGCTTTTAGTTGTTCATAGAGTTCTCCCTGTTTCCAAAGTGTCTCAAAAATAGATGCATAGGACAGCGCAATGGGTCTGCTATTAGAATAGAAGGCTAATCCTGCTGCATCATGGTAGCTCTCTTTTTCGTCATCTTTTAGTTCAATAATAATCGATTCTTTTCTATCTACTACTATTATACCCATCTGAGTCTGTAGACTCTTATCCAAGCCTCTTATCTTAAGCGTCGGCAATGCCAATTCTAGCCCGTCCATTATCTCATCTATTTGCTGTTTATCTGCAGGAACGAGAATCCTTACGCTTATACCATATTCAAGTACTTCTCTGAATAAGTGCAGTGCACCGATACGTATTTGGCGCCGGAATCCGTTGAAGGATGGATATATCCTTTGTACCTCATGTTTTGCTGATTTAATCAGATCCCGAGAAAGTTTTATTGCCTCGTCAGGATCTCTGATAATCTCTATTTTAGCAGTTTCAATCCCTTCTTCAATCACTTTTATTCTTTGGTCTGCTGGGAGACTCCTGCTCCAAAGAGTCTCAAAAAGATATTGAGCCTGTTCAACAACCTCTTTGACATTGCTGTATACTACATTTGAAGCCGGTTTTCCTTCCTCGTGAATCGCCGCAGGTGACACATATTCATTTTCACTAACATAGAAGTTGCCTTTAACGCCATCAAGATGACGCAACTCACTTACACTGGACTTTATTAGCTCTTTGCAGTGAGTAATGTTATCATCTGTTATTTCTGTAACAAACCTTATTTTTACACCTCGTTTTCTTGCCTCATCAAAGGCCGTCCTTAGTGCTTCAATGTCATTAAGCAACAAAGGACGGGTTTGGTCTACGCAACCATCAATTCGCCCAGTAGCATTATCTATAAAATCTATTACAGTGCTGACTACACGAAAGGGATTATAATATACCTCTGTTTTTTCAGTGCCTCTTCCTTTCATAGCCTTACGATAGTCGTTTAGACAAAATAAGCTCAACTATTACTTATGAATTACTAATAAAAGGTGAATAGCAGGCAGCTGTTGCTGATAAGGTTTCTTTGACAAATATCAATTATTGTTGTGGAAGGTCAACGTTCTGGAATAAGCGACGATGTTTTTAGAAACTTAAAATAGAATGCCCTCTTTGATGGATAACCTAAGAAGACAAACTATACCTAGAGCTAGAAAAAACACAAGGGAATTATAAAAAAATGAAAGCAGTGTTCAAATGAATCTGAGTAATATTATTATCATCTCACATCATATTATTATCAGTACAGATGCATCTCACATCATATTATTATTCATATTATTATCATCTCAACTCCTATTTTAAACTAGCTTATTTGTCTAGAAATTATTCTGGCAAAAAAGGGGGATGTCTATACCCTAGTCGTCTGAAATATACTGACTCCGTAGATCTGTCGAATGGTCAGGACCACTATCTTTTCAAAGAAGACTTAAGTAAAAATACACTTTATCCAAATCAGTGAAAGGGTATCAAAAAGGCTATGTTGCAATAGGTTTAATACTAATCACATTCTCATTGTATTTGTATTCTCATATGTTGGTTTTATCGTTAACAAGGAATATGCAAATGTAACTGAAAATCCCATTAATGTGACTGGACTAGATCCTCAAAATCCCATTAACTTGTTAATTTTTGGAATATTAGTTTGTATTGGGACAAGTCTACTGGTAAAAGGTCTTTTGTAATGTTACCAACTAATTTAGGTA
>CAWJCY010000001.1:0-186825 GCA_963841565.1 uncultured Nitrososphaerales archaeon | reverse complement strand
GGGAGCAGATGTTAACCCAAGATCATATCCCATTACATCTACGTACCCCTTTGGACCGCAGAAATCAACCTGCATGTCCACACTTATGAATGCAGTTCTAGCCGAATCAAATTCAACAAATGCTTTGTCGCCAAACCGTGGACAATCTTCAACTTCTACTGTTAGAAGTTTACCTTTAACCGGACCGTAAAGCCAGGTAGGAAATTTGAATGTGTGGCTCTCCTTAAATTCCTCATAGTCTATTTCAACCCTGTTCGCAATTTCATTTCTAACTCTTCCTGACGTATCATTGCCGGAATTTGTTGATCTTGTAGGATTAGTTTTCTTCATTAAAATTCGCCACCGAATTCTGCTACCAGCCCATCATTTCTCAACATATACATAATCAATCCCGAGAAAAACGCTGCTGATACGCAGTATAAAATTCCACTAAATGAGTAGCACGTCTAGTCACTCCGGGAAGCAATTTCAAATTTCGATGCAAGTAATATTCGATATAAGATGGATTGATATAAGGATTAACTATCAACCTTCAAATTTGCAGAATACGTGAAAGAAAAAGTAATCTCATTCATGCAACGATTTAACTGGTAGGCATTAGTGAGCCGTTATCAGCTCATACGTTCCTATCGCCTCAGGCATAGTGGTGCAATCATTCTTTCAGAAATCTTTGAATTCCTCTCGTACACGTTTGCCAGACAAAGAAGAAGACCTTCGTCGAAATCCCTTCCGACTAGCTGAACACCAACGGGAAGGCTGCCGTCTACAAGCCCTGCAGGGACATTAAGCGAGGGTAGGCCTGTTATATTAAAGACAGTGGTAAGTCTACTGAGCGCTATATAGACCTCCGTACTTTTTCCATTGATGTCTATTACGGTGTCTTCTAACCTAGGGGCGCTAATGGCAGTCGTTGGTACTAGCAGGCCATCCAGTCCCCTCATGGCTCTCAAAAATGCTTCCTTTAGTTCCTTCTTGTAGCGAAGCGCAGTTATATATTCAACAGCAGTAATTTCCGTTCCCCTTTCAAGCATGGCCAACACATCACTTCCGTACTCATCGCGCCTGGAATTTAGCCATGGGAAATGAACCGCCGCTGATTCACCTAATCGGAACGCCTTCCAAGCGTCAGAAATCTTGTGTGTCTCATTTAAGGTAACTGGAACTGTTGAAACCCCACATCCGTGCATCTCATCCAAACAATTTTCAAAGATTTCCATAACTCTTGAATCGATCAAGTCAAAAAAGTACTCTTTAGGCACACCCAAAGTAAATTTTCTTGGCTTGTCCAAGGTCTCAGATACGATTTGAAGGTAATCGGGAACGGGTAAGTCCACTGTTGATTCATCCTGTGTGTCATAGCCAGCAATAGCTTGCAATAGCGCCGCCGTATCCCACGCAGTTCGTGCAATTGGCCCAACGTGATCGATTGAGGGAGCCAATGGCATGACTCCATATTTGCTGACTCTCCCGTATGTGGGTTTTAGACCGAAAAGCCCACAAAGTGATGAAGGAACGCGGATAGAACCGCTAGTATCAGTTCCTAGAGAGCCTACAGCCATCCCTGCACTCACAGCAACTGCTGAACCACCACTGGAACCTCCTGACATTCTACTGGGATCCCATGGGTTCCTTGATGAACCATAATGGGGATTTATGTTGGTAATTCCACAAGCGAATTCATGAGTATTGTTCGTGCCCACTATAATTGCTCCAGCTTCCTTGAGTTTCTTGACGACAGTGGCGTTATAGTCAGGCACAAAATCTGATAGTATCCTTGAGCCACTGGTACTCCTTACTCCACGAACGTAAATTAGATCCTTTAAACTCACAGGAATTCCGTGCAATGGGCCCAAGTATTTACCATCACGTATATCCACTTCTGCCTTTTTCGCTTCCTTTCTGGCAGAATCTCCCGTCACAGTTATGTATGCGTGGAGCTCTTCGTTTAGGGAATTGATCCTCTCAAGTGTATCTTCAACCAGATCGACCGGTGACAAAGAGTTTGAAGAAATGAGCTTGGAGAGCTCATAAATGCTGGATCCTATAGTTTTTGTACTTGAAGATTCCCGCACTAATTTGTTCATTCTCCTTATTGTCATAAGTGACAGCAGAAACAGATCTTTCCTTCATAGATGTTGGAGCCAATCTTGTTGTGTCCTATTTTTTTCCCATTTGACTCTCTTCCCTGCCTCAGTGTAACTTGTTGCAATGTTAGTTACTATTGTGCCGACTTTATATCCTTATTATATAATTTTGATAAATCGCTACATATATCAATATAGGCACCATTGTGGATATATGCAAATCATGAATATTGTTAAACAATTTCATAATCTTTACAGCATGTAGGTATGCAACTAGGAAGGGGACAGACATTGTAGACCAGCATCAATTTGCCATCTTCTAGCAAATCGTGACGCCATCTAAGGTTTACGGCTTATTACTTTGCGAATGTTCAATATAGATTTAAAAACAAAATCTTATCTTATCAACCCTGTCGCCGTATGAAATCAACATTAAAGCCCAGAAAAAGACGTTTAAAGAGTGTACAAGGTACTTCTTCAGACCACCACCTGGTTTCGATAGTTGCTCCATCAATTGAATTGTTCAACAAAATTCATGAGGCATGCTCAGTCTTGGAAAACTTTGGTATCCCCTACGAGACTACCATTGTTGCCGCTCATAGATCTCCTAACAGGGCAATCAAGTATGCAAGTAATCTTGAAGTAAGGGGAATAGAAGTTGTCCTCGCTTGCGGAACCGGATCAGCACATCTCCCCGGACTGATAGCCTCCCTTACAACCCTTCCTGTAATCGGAATACCTTTGTCACATGCTTCATCATTTTTGGGCAGCGGAACAGATTCTTTGCTTTCTATGATTCAGATGCCTCAAGGGGTCCCAGTTGCCACGGTAGGCATTGATTCCGCGTATAATGCTCGCTCTTCTTGCCTGTCAGATTCTGTGTCTTAAACATCATTTTTTAAGAGAAAGGCTTCAATTGCACAAGATAGAGATGGAAGCGAAGGTAGATTCTGATGAAAGCTACTTAAGAGTTGGTTAACCATTTAAGATAGCAAGTCATTAGATTTGAGAATCGCTAGGGTAGCGAAAGAAAATTTAGAGTCTGAGGAATCAGCAGCGGCCGAAGATATAGACAACAGTAGAGGGAGTCCTAGACTGACGCCCATGCTATCTGACCCTTATTCTGATACTTACGCCATTGTCAACAATAATGGAGATGCAATTACAGCAGACGAAATCGAGTCTCAAACTGATATTCAAATTCCTCCTACTTTAGAAGAATTCATCTTTGAAGGGTATTCAAATCGAATTCAAAAGGTTCTTGACGGATTGAACCTAACTCATAATATCTTCAATTTTCGTTTGCTTCCACCAATCACTAGATCATTTAAGATAATTTGCTTGGCATTTAATTACAAAGACCAAGACACTTGGTTACGCTTTGGAAAGTTTCCGCCCAAGGATCCTGTGATATATATGAAGGCCAGAACCAGTTTGGCTGGGGCCTTCGAAGATATAATCTGTCCCTCATTTGTAAAGCAGCTTGATTATGAAGGAGAGTTAGCTTTTGTGATTGATAAGAAGTGCAGAGACGTAGAGATGAATAAGGCATTGGAATATGTAGGAGGATATTTCGTGCTAAATGACATTTCAGCGCGAGACGTACAGTTTATTGATAAGCAATATAGTCGAGCAAAGAGCTTTGATTCATTTGGACCATGTGGACCATGGCTTGTCACCCGCGATGACATCCCAGATCCAAACGATTTGCAGCTGATCACTAAAGTAAACGAAGAAGTTAGACAATGTTCTTCTACTTCTAAGCTTGTTCTAAACATTGAGAAAATAGTAAATAGTCTAAGTAGTGTCATGACACTTGAAGCTGGAGATATTATATCAACAGGAACTCCCGGCGGAACGGCTTTATCGATGTCTTCACATCTTAAATATTTACAACATGGAGACATCGTAGAAGTTGAGGTTGAAGGAATAGGCAAAATAAGGAATAAAGTAAAATTTGTCAACTAGTCAATTCATGAGGTTTCGGAAAATATTTACTAGTAATTTCATGTTCCTCCCTAAATCATTATTGCAAATCCAACTAGCTTTGATTGTGTTGGCTAACCCAAAATGAAAAATAAATCTTAGCCATCACTCCGAGTTAGAGAATGGATTACTATTAGTAGGAACAGCAACTGATCCTATCTTTCTCCTCTCTTGTAGGGTGTTGCCAATGCAGCGGGTGCTACACTCTTCTTAAACGTAGCTGCCAGGATGGCGATTGGTAGTAAGTACGGTAGCATGAGCAATAACTGAAAAGGAATAGTCGTTCCTATCGACTGTAACCCTAATACCGTTGCATTGACCATTCCGTAAACGAGAGCCCCTATTACTATCCAAAAAGGTCTCCATCTGCCGAAGATTACAGCTGCGAGAGCAATCCATCCTTGTCCCGCAGCAATGTCTTCAGAAAAAGAACCAGTAGTTACTAAGGCGATATAGGAGCCTCCCAAACCTGCAAACGCGCCGCCTATGATTACCGACATGTAGCGAATCCTGTTTACGTTTACACCCAGCGTATCAGCCTGCTTTGGGTTCTCTCCCACTGTTCTTATCTTCAGACCAATGTTTGTCTTGAAGAGAAAAATATGAGTCACAGGAATTAGCAAAAACGCAAGATAGATCATTGCGTCATGATGAAAAATAATAGGTCCCAAAATTGGAATTGAACTCAAAAATGGGATGTCGAGAGGAGGGATAGTTGGTACTGTGGGCGCCACCGTGACTACGCCAAAAGTCAGTCGATAAAGCAGCGCTGCAAGGCCGACCCCTAAGAGCCAGATGGCCAAACCAGCAACCAACTGGTTCGTGCGTAAACTTACACTTAGAAAGGCCATTAGGGCTGCCATGACCATCGGGCCGGATATAGCAAACAAAATTCCTATGATTACATTCCCGGTGACAAACGTTCCAATAAAACCAGCAAATGCTCCGATTAGCATCATTCCTTCAACCCCTAGATTGAGGACACCTGAACGTTCTGCAATATTTTCACCTAGAGCAGCAAAGAGCGACGGTGTACTCATACGAATACCTGACGCTACTATTCCGATAATAAAATCAATCATTTCTACCACTTTGTCAATTCACTCCACTTTCCCCCTATCCGCAGGCGCTCCAACCTGCTTCCCAAGGTTCTCTAATTTGGCTTCATCGACTCTCTTGATTCTTTTTGGAAGGTGGATTCGGGTAAATACTTCTCCGATTAGCACGAAAACTAAAACGAGTGCCTGCAATGTTTGAGCAAAAGCAACTGGTATGCCTAACGTTCTATACATAGATTCGGATCCTGCTAACAAGACCGCAAAAAAGAAAGCGACAAGACAAACTCCCAAGGCATTTTCTCTCCCCAAAAGTGCAATGATCACAGCGATGAATCCATAGCCAGGAGAAATACCCTCAATGAGTCGGTGTTGGACTCCAGCTAGAAGCACAGCTCCCGTTAGTCCTGCCAGCCCTCCGCTAATAGCCATAGTTATCAGGATACTTTTCGTTATATTCATACCTGCATAACGTGCGGCTGAAATATTCATGCCTACACTCTTTAATTCAAATCCAATCTTACTTTTCCATAGAAAATGGACAAAAATAGCGGCTAATGCGGCTATGATTAGCCCCGCATGCAATCTGGTATGTTCTACCAAAATAGGCAGCTCAGACTCCGGAAAAATATCAGGACTGTAAGGCAAAAACCCTGGCGCTTTGATTGGTCCATGTAGAAGGTATGAAATAAAGAGTAGAGCTACAAAATTGAGAAGAACGGTTACAATTATTTCACTTACGCCCAATTTGACCTTGAGTACCGCTGGCACAAGACTGAACATTGCTCCAAATGCAATACCTGCAATGAGAACGAAAATAACCGATACTACAGGAATCATACCCACCACTGCAATCCCAACCAGCAATCCTCCCAAAGCTCCCATATAGAGTTGACCTTCGGCGCCGATATTCCATAATTTACACTTAAATGCGACAGCTACTGCAAGACCCGCAATGAGCAGCGATATAGTCTTTACAAGGGTATCTGCAATTGCACGCGTAGTTCCGAGTGATCCCTTAATCAGTAAAGCATAGGCTTCCAGTGGATCCACGCCTGCAGCATAAAGTATGATTCCTCCGACCAAAAAAGCCAGCCCACCTGACAGGAACGGGACGATGTGTTTAAAACTGAGTCTCTTCCCGAGTATGAGAGTTGTGGTCAATCCTGTAGATCACAATCTCCCATATTTCGAAAATCCATAGGCATCATTTCAAGCATTAGCCTCCACCACATAACCCCCCATTAACGGGCCTATTTTTTCGACGTCTGCTGTTGTCCTGTCGAATACTCCCATTATCCTACCGGCATAAATCACTGCTATCCTATCGCTGACTAAGAGAATTTCATCCAAATCTAAGGACAACAATAAAACTCCTACTCCAGAATCTCTTTGTTTAAAAAGTTGTTTGTGGACATATTCGGCAGCACCCACGTCCAATCCTCGTGTTGGATTATGAGCAATAAGCAGTTTATGTTCCCTTGACAATTCTCTTCCAAGTACGATTTTTTGTAGATTCCCACCCGATAAATAGCGTACTTGGATATCTAAGCTTGGAGTTCTCACATCAAAATTTGTAACGATCTCCTCAGCAAATCGTTTCATTTCGTGTTTATTTAAGAATATTTTACCAGAGTACGGTCTAGTATACCACCTGTCCAAAATTAGGTTTTCAGCAATACTGTATTCTAGAATAAGACCAGTGTTGAGTCGATCTTCGGGTATGTACGCGAGGCCCCATTGCCTAATCTGCTTCGGTGACATTCCTACTATATCGCGTCCATCGATGAATACCTGTCCACTTTGAATCTTCCTCAAACCAGAAACAATCTCTGCCAATTCGCTCTGACCATTTCCATCGACACCTGCAATTCCCAGTATCTCACCTTTTGATACTGTTAATGACAAGTCCTTAAGCGCTTGTACCCCAGAATTGTTCAATGCAAACACGTTTTTAAGTTCAAGCACATTGGCAAGTCCAGCTGAGGATCTCTCACTAGATGATTTCTGAATTCCTGCTCGGATCTCTTCTTGGCTTTGGCCTACACTTTGAGTGAGTGACCTTCCTATCATCAATTTTGCAAGTTCTGTTTCGGTTGTTTGAGCAGTCATTACCGTGCCAATTACTTTTCCACCTCTAAGAACCGTTACACGTGTGCTTGCTTCAATGACTTCTTTTAACTTGTGTGTGATGAATATTATCGAAAGTCCGGCTTTTACCATAGCAGATAGTGTCGAAAACAACGCCTTTTCTTCAACGGGGGTTAGCATTGAAGTAGGCTCATCTAGAATTAGAATATCAATGTCCCTGTAGAGTGCTTTTATTATTTCTACACGTTGTTGTTCGCCCACAGATAGGTCACCTACGATTGCTTTTGGGTCAATCTTAAGACCATATTTCCTGGATAATTCCAAGATCCTTTTTTCGGCTTCCGCCGTATTCAGGAAAATAGATCTTCCAGGTGACTTTAGCCCAACAATAATGTTCTCTGTAACCGTATGGCTGGGTGTCAATAAGAAATGCTGATGAACCATTGCTATCCCAAGTGATATGGCATCAAGAGGAGATTTTATGTCAACCCTTTCTCCCTTTACAAAAATTTCTCCCGCTTCTGGTTTGTATAGCCCATAGAGTACACTCATCAAAGTTGTCTTTCCCGCACCGTTTTCTCCAAGAAGCCCATGAATTTCACCTCTAAAAAGATCGAAGTACACGTCATTATTGGCTATAACCTCATTAAATCTGCATGTTATGCCGTTCATAGAAAGCACGGGTTGGTCATCCTGCGTTCCGGCCGAAACCGATTGTGAGGGTCTCGGGTTCGAAAGGGAGGAGGAAGTGTAAGCAGGATGGTCAACATTCGAGTTTGAAAGCGGAGGAGAACCCGCATCAGACATATACAGTTAGGTATCCTCACCATACTCGAAGTGGACGGGATCATGAATAAATTAATCCTCCCCGTGTTGACATCTTCCCACTTTTTACCTCACGGTTGGAGAATTGACAGTGCAAGTAATCTACAAGGTTGCTATGTCCAATGATTCTCTTCCGACCCTTTCTATGGAACAAAAATTAAGATGACGCTTCTGTCCGTTCCGGAACTACGATCTTGCCACTTATTATATCTTGGACGATTTGGTTAAGCCTCTGTTTCACATCAGCTGGAACCTTGCTATCGAGATTATGGAATGGTGCAATGAATACGATACCATCTCCGGAGGCACCTTTTGCAGTCTCTAATCCAGGCTTATAAAGCTGGCCACTAAAGTTACCATTCTGGACCATGTTTATGGCTTGCTCAAAAGATTTATCTATATCAAGAACAAACGAAGTCAAGACAGTATCGGGAGCGGCATTATGTTGATCGGCTACAGCTCCTAAAGCATATACACCTTTTTCCTTTGCTGCTTGAATTACTCCCTGCCCTGACAGGTCAGCGACGTGAAATAGGAAATCAGCACCATTATTTATTAATGAAACTCCAGCCTCCTTCCCTCTAGCAGGGTCAGTGAAAGTATCGATGTACTGTCCTAATACCTTTATGTCAGGATTGATGGACCTGGCTCCCTGTTTATACCCCTCGAATATATTTATTATGTTAGGATATGCTTGACCACCTACAAAGCCAATGGTGCCAGTCTTTGACATCATAGCCGCCAATGCTCCAAGGACATATGATCCCTCCTGCTGCATTGGAAAAACAGATGCTACATTACTACCGTTGGTTAGTCCTGTAAATACAACAAATTTTGTATCAGGATAGTCGGTAGCAACTCTTTTTGCAGGATCTCCCCACTCAAAGCCATGGGCTATTATGAGATCATTGCCCTCGTCAGCTGCATCTCTCAAAGTTGGCTCTATGTCAGGAATGGGTACCTTTTCGCCGGCAGTTAAATCTAAGCCATATTTTTCTTTCAGAGCCTGTGAAGCATTGTATGCTGGAGCACCCCATCCGCTATCGCTGAATAACGCATCAGTTAATAATTTCACCTTTAAAGGCTGCCCTTCACTTTGAGCCGACACTGGGACCAATACTGGGAAAGACAAACCAGACCCCGCGATCAGAATTAATCCAATTGAAAATGCTATTAGTTCTCCTCTCAAATTTTTCAAACCAGATCTTGCTAGCATACTCAGGATTTATAGCAGTTGGAGATCGTAATATAGTTTGTCTGATTTATGCTAAAGATTTATGATATATCATAAAAAAGAAAGTTTAGATTGAACAGGTGCCAGATCAAATGTCCAAGTTTTTCAGGCTTTAGTACACACTCTGGATGATATGTGAAATCAAATCTTTTTTAAATGCCTGTCGCATCTGATGCTAGAGGAACGAAAATTAAACCTCACCTTCCCGGAGTCTACTATCAAACAGTGGCGAGTCCTAGTACCCCTTTCAATCATCCCCGTATAATCCTAATTACCGGAAAAGTAGTTCTACCACTTATGATTATTCATTACATCTGCAATATAATTTAATCAAATGATGACTGTATTTATGCGCATTTTTAGCTGAAAGCGCAACTATGCTTAAATACCATAGCTTTGAACGCTGAACTACGAAAACGGGCAGTTCCATACCTTCTGTGAATACTCATCAAAACGTTCTAGTTAAGCGTAATTACTATAGAGATTCACTTGAACTTCTTAGATTGTCAGATGAGATCAAGCGATATCCTGGACTAATAGAAGCCTCTCTGGTTATGGGCACTAAAACTAACAAAGAAATCTTGATTAAGTTAGGTTTTCCCACTCACCAAATTACGAAGGCAGAGAACTCCGATATGATAATTGCCTTAAGAGCTAAGGATGCCGGCTCCTTGAGTGCAACAATCCCAAAAATCGAAGCTATTCTACGTGGGACTGGCGGCGAGCAAACCCTAGATATGGACCATTCCTCGACTAACGAGACACATGATCTTGAGTCAGTGCTTAGTTCTTTTAAGGACATTAACATTGCATTAATTTCGGTTCCTGGTGAACACGTTAGAGGCTTAGCATTCAGATTGATCGAAGAGGGAATTCATCAACAAATTTTCAGCGATCATGTCAGTATGGATGATGAGCTTGAGATAAAAAGATATGCAGTGAAGAATCATGTATTGATTTTGGGACCAGGTGCTGGGACGTCCATTATCAATGGAAGAGGAATTGGGTTCTCAAATGCGGTTACCACGGGTCCTGTCGCGATTGTAGCAGCAGCGGGTACGGGATTACAAGAGGTTTCTACATTACTAGATCATTGTGGAATAGGGGTTAGGCATGGACTGGGGGTCGGAGGAAATGATCCTAAAGAGAAGATTGGCGGCTTAATGATGTCAGAGGCGTTAAAGATGCTAGATGAATGTGAAGATATCGATGTGATTAATATAGTGTCAAAGCCTCCCGCACCAAGTGTCCAGCAGAAAATAATTGATCATGCAACAAGGCACGGAAAGAAAAAGTACGTAATGACTTTTATCGGCAGTAACGCATATGCAGAGAATACTAAAGTGAAAAAAGTTAGCAGTAACAGGAGGCTTACCAGGCAACCAAACAAAATTATTATCGCCAGTACTCTTACATCATCGGTCTTTGCAACCGTAAAACATATCGATAACGTAAGCAAGTCTGAATCGACAATGGATCCTATTTACGTCAAGATTGAGGATCTCAAACGAATTGTTATGACAGAAAGGAAGCGCCTTAAGAATGAACAAAAGTACCTAAGAGCATTATACACCGGTGGCACTTTTGCATATGAAACACAGGTTATTCTTAATGGCCTTGCTGTTAGGCCACTCTATTCTAACGCTCCACTAACCAAGGCACAACTTCTACAGGACACAATGAGAAGTTTCAAGAATTCAGTTATCGATCTTGGTGAGGAAGAGTTTACTAAAGGCAGGGCACATCCAATGATAGACCCTACAATAAGAAAACTCAGAATTGTTGAAGAGGCCTCTTATAAGGATGTAGCGGTGATACTCCTCGATTTTGTACTTGGTTATGGCTCCAATCCTGATCCAGTTGGCTCAGTTATTGACGAAATTAGAAATGCAAAGCTAATAGCTTCTAAAGCCAAGCGATACCTTAGCATTGTAGCTCATGTCTGTGGGACGCGAAGAGACCCTCAAGGTTACGATCAATCTTTGACAAGATTGAAGGATTCAGGTGTCCTGGTTCTCCCTACCAATGCCTTCGCTGCAATCGCTGCTGCAGGCATAGTAGCCAAAAGGCATATTGACTTCCGAGAGGCATATTCACAGTTTATTGGAGAAAAACATCTAGGCGAATTGACATAATGACCAACACACAAAAGAAATTATTGGATACAGATTTGAAAGTAATTAACATAGGTATGAGCATCTTTTATGATGCACTAAAGGTTCAAAATATTAAAGTCGTTCAAGTAGACTGGAAACCAGGTCCTGTCCTTGACAAGCTTAGTGAAGAGATTCTATCAAAAATTATGTAATCTCATCGATAACAATAATTAATGAATACGAAAGGCTTAAAAGAGTTAATGCAACTTGATGTAGGCGAAGAGACTGACATGTCAATCAGATGCATCTAGTGGAGATACGTCCACAGCAGAGGTACGCGAAGACATGGTTTCTTTCAATTGCGAGTGCATAGGAGTGTTGCAAAAATACATGCGCAAGTCTACAGCCAAGAAGAATTTAGTTGGTAAGGTCATAAGCTCGTTTCCCTCTAGTCTCAACGTCATGACTTCTAGAAATGAACTGTTAGTCATAAGTCTAAACAAGGTACAATCTCCTATCACAATAAACCTGACGCCCCAATCTAGTAACTCCAATTTTGCAGGACTTGTCGATTATGGATGTGATGTCTTTAGATTCCGGGACTGGGTCTCCATTGGAGAGAGAATAAAATTGCACACAGCAAAGAGCATTATCTTTAAAAACTTTTTTGTGAGGCCTACTAATACTAAATTGGTCGAATTTAGCGAGGCTGCAGAAAAAATTTTGAGTTCCCTCATGAAATTAAGGAAGAGTGGTTGTCTGTTGGAACCGGAGATAACAAATCAAGGCCTCTTTCATCAGTTCATTGCTGAAACTTCAGAGAATAACATTAGGAACAAAGATGACACCAAATTTGTTAGGATGTTGTCCCATTCATTGATGAAAATGTGCGGAAGGGGCCCCGGATTCACACCGTCTGGAGATGATTTCATCTGCGGTTTTAGTTCCTTGTTTAATTGGCTATCACAAAATCTAAAATGTCCTCCTATATCGCTACCAATGAAGAGTGTCTACGATTTGACCACTTGGATCAGCTTCAAATTCATTGGATACTACCAAAAATTGATCGTCGATGAACAAATTCAAGGTTTGATCAATTCGATTGGGGAAGGGCATATTGAACGCTACATGTCATTGTTATCTACGCTAAGTTGCAGAGGACACACCTCTGGAATAGATATTGGTACCGGTCTCTCAATAGCTTTATTCACGTTAGGCGATCGGTTCCTTGGCACAGATCTCTTACCTAAGGTTCACAGTTTTTCAGAGGCAAGAAACTGACAAAAAGACCAATATCTGAAACGATATCAAGAAAATGCGTTCGAAAGAATTTAAATTTTATCCCTACCCTGGAATGCAGTTAGTTCGGCTTCAATGCGTAGGCATTTTCCTTACTACCAATTGAAATCGATCACAAATAGTAGGATCGAATACAAATAAGTGCTCGCAAGTCTTCCATAACCAGTCTTTAATAATTTATATATCTATGTATTCTGATTTTATGATAAATGCAAATTCTTAGATGTTCTGTGCATTAAATTTAAATAAGATATGCCTAGTTTAGTAACCCTTGAGTAATTCAAGATCAGATCTAATCGTTTTTGCTATCGGTGGAAATGCTCTTGTGAGATCTGGTGAGAAAGGAACATTTGAAGAACAGTACCATAACGTACAGGTTGCTGTGAAGCAGATCGTTGAATTTATGAAAAGGGACAACTGTAGAAACAGAATAGTTCTAACTCATGGTAACGGACCACAGGTAGGAGCAACCCTTGTTAGACATAGGCTAGCAGACGAATATTATCCTGCCCTACCGTTATACGTATGTACCGCAGAAACGCAAGGGTTTATTGGATATATTATTGAACAAGCATTACAAGATGAGCTAGACCGTTCGAACATGAATAAGAACGTGACCACTCTCCTTACTAGAGTAATTGTTGATTCAAATGACAATGCATTTCTCAACCCCACTAAGCCTATTGGAGAAACATTTAACGACGAAATTACCGAAGTTCTCTTGAGAAATGAAATAGTACAGCTTAAGAAACGGAAAGTAGGCTCTGATGGCACAAAGTTCAAGCTCTTGGTTCCATCCCCAAGGCCTATTACCATCGTAAATTATGAAGCAATTCGTTCTCTGGTAGATGCTGGATTTATTGTTGTCGCATGTGGAGGGGGGGGAATACCCGTGATGAAGGAGAATTGGAATACCAAAGGAGTCGACGCTGTGATAGACAAAGATCTCGCCAGTGAAAGACTAGCAACGTCAATTGGTGCTTCAACGTTGGTATTACTAACCAACGTAGATGGAATATATCGAAACTATGGAAAGAAGAACCAAGAGCTCATAGGTACTGTCAGTATGGGAACGAATCTCGAAGAGAAATTGGGCTCGCAAGACCTGGAAAGCGGCAGCATTGGTCCCAAAGTGCAAGCGTCAATCTCATTTATAAGAAACGGAGGAAAGGAGGCAATAGTCTGCTCTCTTCAACACCTTTCTGATGCATTAGCTGGTATATCTGGGACACATTTCTTTAGATGACCATTACTACAGGAAATACTCATAATGAATAATGAAATTAGAATCAAAGAGCGTATAGAAGAAGCTAACATTAAGGCACTCGAACGGATGCGTCTTTCCAGACCCATGCTCATCGATATTAAATGTGCAATGGATATTCTCCCTCAAATGAAGAAGAACTCAATTTTTCATGCAGGTCCTCCCATTGATTGGAAAATGATGTGTGGCCCATTGCGAGGGGCAATCGTGGGTACGATGATCTACGAAGGATTAGCCACGACTTGGAGTGATGCTGTAAAATTGATAAAGGAGGGCGAAATCGAATTTTCTTCTAACCACGATCATGATGCAGTAGGACCTATGGCAGGAGTAATCTCTCCATCGTTGCCTATCCTTGTTGTCAAGGATCAAAGTAATGGCAAGACATGTTTTGCCCGATTCGTAGAAAACAGAGTGCAATTTGGACTCTTCGATAAAGAGTCAGTTGATGTTCTTAGATTTTGGTCTGAAAAACTATCTCAGTTATTGGGCAAGGCCATCCGTAAGAGTAAGGGGATCGATCTTAAACCGATAATGGCTAAGGCATTGCACATGGGAGACGAACTGCATAATAGGCCAGCTGCTGGTACGTTACTTTTCGAAATTACCATATTACCTCACCTACTGGGAGTTTGCAATCCAAAGGAGGTAGGAGAGGTAACAAAATACCTCTCAGAGAATGATATTTTTTTCCTGTGCGTAAGTATGGCTCGCTTGCAAAGCAATAGCAAAAGCGGCTCATGATATTCGATACAGTACGATAGTAACAGTGATGGCAAGAAATGGAACTAACTTTGGAATAAAGGTGAGTGGTTTGGGAAATGACTGGTTCGTTGGAGAGGCAAACATGATTCAAGGATTGTATTTTCCAGGTTATGGCCCAGAAGACGCTAATCCTGATATCGGTGATAGTGCAATTACCGAGACTGCGGGTATCGGAGCATTCGCTTTGGCAGGATCACCTGCAATATTGGCACTCATTGGTGGATCCGCCGAGGACGCTATAAGGTACACATATGAGATGCGGAAAATCACAAATTCACTTAATGATACATTTACTTTACCAATCATTAACTTTCAAGGTACTGCAACAGGTATTGATATCAGAAAAGTGATGAGAACAGGGATCACTCCTGTTATAGATACAGCTATTGCACATAAGCGAGAAGGCGGAGGCTATATCGGGGCAGGCCTAGTGAGGGCACCCTTGGAGCCCTTCAAGAATGCCTTACATGCTTATGGTAGAAGATATGAACTAGTTTGACTGACCGATGCCGACTATTTTGAAACAATACTATTAGTACAAAGGAACAAATTTCTTGTGTAGATTCTTTATCGAATAAACGCAAAGATAATGTATTAAAATACAATATGATTAGTGTCGCGTAATGGTTGTTTACAATGCATCCCAGAAGGAAGGGGCTATGGATAGCGCCAAAGCCAAATCAAGTCCCTTACTTGATCAGACCCCAACCTGTCATCTTTGATTCAAGATCAAAGCTTTACACACAACGGTAGTGGATGGTAGTAATTAATATTTGAGAATAGAGAAATCCGTGCGGTAGTATACGCAATTTCTCGCCAGCTTCTAGTCGATATTGTCGGCAATGCGAGAAATGCATTGTTCAAGATGTCTTGAAAGGCTTGCGTCATAAAATATCCAGAGATCCTATAAGTAATCTCAGCGTCAGCGGACACGATATTGCAAAATGCTATCCCAAGAGGACACCTCTACAATCTGGTAATAGAAAACCCCTTTTTTTGGTGTACAGGAATAGAATCTGCCGTGAATCAATTACTCCTTTTCAAAGCCCTCTTTATGAATCCAATAGTATGAAATCCGGTCGGCACCAATCCAATATGTTTCGGTACTCGCGTCAACTACTATCTCTTTAGTAGCATTTTCAAACTTTACATTATGCTTGTGTAATTCGATCTTTTCACCGGTATCCAATCTAATCATTACCTCGCCATTTTTTTCCACGCTGGCCTTTACGGCTTCGTAATTTGCCATACTTGTATTTGATCGTTAGTACCTATTAACCTTTAAGAGCGGATTGACTGCGGTCTGTTAGAATAGTAAGTATCTGCACACAGGTGGTTAGCTAGCATTGGCCTTCTTCGTAGCGTAACTTCCATAGGAAATTCAGCGCAATTGTATGTTCTAAATAGATATACCATTTGGAGCAATAACCCATATGGTGCCAACGATTCAAGTATTCGCAATCTTTTCCGGTTTGACAGCCGAAGCAGCAGCCGCCCAAGCCTGTGGATCTGCAGCCGGTTCTGCCTCGGCAGCCGCAACGGATAGTGCGGGCGCAGTCGCATAAGGCGGAGCGGGGCACAAATAGAAGGTTGGTCACGATGATTCAGTAGCAACCCTAATTGCAGCCGCGTCAGATGGCGGCTATGGGAAATGGGAATGCGTGGTGATGGGGGTTCAACAGCAGCGGATGGTTCAAGTGCGGCGGCAGCTACATCAGCCAGCGACAACCCTGGTAAGAAGAGGCATGGCAATAATAGCTCGGCTGCAGCCTGAGTAGCTGCATCTGGTGCCGATAAAAACAAGAAGAATGGCGATAGTGGCTCTTCAGCGGCCGCTGTCGCAATAAACGACAACGACGACGACAATAAGAAAGGCAGCGACGATAAGAAGAGCGAAATCGACAGTAAAGACGAAGGCAATAACGAAGGGGAAGTAACCCTAAGCACCGGAAATAGGACTACACAAATCCCTACTTTTCATATTCAATCATATTAGAAAAGGACCGATAGGTTGAAATTCTCTGGATTGATATGCTTTTTCGAAGAGCAGACTATCCTTGCTGGGTTTTAGAAATGAATTAATGCTAACTTCGTAACATCCAAATGAATTACGAATTTCTTCCCCCACGATTGACTCAGTCTTCTTTGTGATAGCGAGAACCATACGTTTATGAACAAGCCAACAAACAGATCCTATCCGAGGATCAAGTTTTATGAAGTTAGTTAGGTGCAACACCTTATTTGATGGGACCGAAGAGAAAAGTGATTGTTACGTAGGATTTGAAGGCGATGAGATAAAATATGTCGGACAGGATAAAACACCAAAGTTAGAGGGGACCACAGAAAAGAACAACGAAATTATCGCAGAAGGAAAGACGTATGCAATAACTCCCGGATTCATTGATGCGCACAGTCACATAGGATTAGTAAGGTCCGGCGAACCTGATAGAGAAGAAGAGGCAAATGAGCGTTTCAATCCTATTTATCCGCTAGTGAATGCCTTACACAGTATCTATATGGATGACCCCTCTTTTGTTGAATCGGTTGAAGGAGGTGTACTCTATTCGACAGTTTTACCAGGAAGTGGAAACATAATTGGAGGAAAGGCGGTTCTTATACGCAATTTTGCAAAGGATATCGGCGAAGCTTACATCTCAGACGTTGGAATAAAGATGGCGTTGGGTTACAATCCCCGTAGTACAACAAAATGGAAGGGCGACAGACCTTCAACACGAATGGGAGCAATCGCTATGCTACGCGAAAATTTGTTAAAGGCAAGAAAAATGCAACATCTATTACAGATGGAAAAAAAGGTTACTGATGAAGTGGAACCACTAACAGATGTGTTCATGGATATCCTTTCGAATAAATACAAAATGATGGTTCACCTTCACAAAGAAGATGATGCAATGGTGCTGATTCAACTAGTAAATGAATTTGGAATAAAGGCTGTTGCAAATCACTGCGCTGACGTACATAGGGAGGAGGTTTTTGCGGCATTAAAAGCCGCTTCAATACCTGTTGTTTATGGACCGATGGACTCCTTTCCGTACAAAGTAGAGCTAAAACATGAAAGTTGGAGGAACGTAGAAAAGCTGATAGCATCAAATGCAAAATTCTCATTTATGAGTGACCATCCCGTAATTCTGCAGAGAAATCTTTTCTATACTTTAAGGCATCTTTTAAGATTCGATATGTCAAAAGCCGATGCTATCTCGAAAATTACTAAAGAAGCGGCCGACATTATCGGAGTAAATGACATTGGTCAAGTAAAGGCGGGGTATAAGGCATCATTTGTAATTTGGAACGGTGATCCGTTCTCTTTATCAAGCTATCCTGTGTTAGTAATCGCGGAAGGGAAAACTGTGTACCAAGAATAAATGTCAGCTACACCTATCAAATTGACTTTTTGCCAAGATATCTGAACAAACAGATCAATGGCCGATGGAAATATTAGATGGATGAAGTTTGCCGATCATCATTATTTGATGGGTTGGAGAGGTGCGCTAAGGTTCAAATATACTCCGTTCCTGTATACGGTAAATACAATGTTTTCCCCTATAGTTTTGTTTTCCTGAACGTAAGAGAGTAAACCTTCGATATCGACAATACTATTACCATCCAAGGCTGTTATCACATCACCGCTCTGCCGTTCTCCGTATTTGTTTGTAGTTGCAGCGTCTATGCCAGCGATATCCGCAGTACCCCCTGGTACTACGGTATCTACTAATACTCCTTCCAAATCATCTGGAATATCCTTAAATTGCTTTGCCAAATCAACAGTAAGAGTAGAACCAGTTATGCCCACAGCTGGATGTATGTAAAATCCGTCCTGAATTAATCCATCTGCAACTCTGTTAATTGTATCAGATGGAATAGCCACACTCAAACCAGGAAATTGTTCAGGCGAAGGAGTGGTAGGGTTTAGCCTCCCATATATCATTCCAATTACCTCTCCTCGCATGTTTATCAATGGACCGCCTGAATTTCCTGGATTGACGGCCACATCAGTCAAGATTGTATCGGGTACTGAATACCCCAGAAATGGGAAATATAGCAGATAATCTGTTTGGCTTATAATTCCTGCAGTCATGGCTATTTTGGATGCAAATGGATAGCCTATAGTTACAACGTGATCACCTATCCTTAGCGAAGAGGAATTTCCTAGCGTCACTGGATCAAAGAATATGTTGGTTTCCGGGGGAGCAGTATTATTGTTGGCTATTATCTTTATCACGGCAGTGTCTGTAAATGCATCTCTTCCTACGACGGTTGCGTTATATCTATCTCCATCTTTAAAAACGACGCTAGCATTGTTCGCCCCAGCCAAAACATGGTTGCCAGTAACAATATGTCCTGCATCGTCATAAATGAATCCTGCGCCCACTTCTGTGGTGTTCTGGGCTTGAGGATTTAAATTGAACAAAGGAGGGATTACGCTTACGACTTGTACTATCGAATTGCTTACGTTATCGAATATTGATGATAAAATATTGTCCGAATCACCAACATTAGTCGTATCTGAAATCATGGACACTGAACCAGCAGAGATATACTGTAAGTCATGCATAGCCACTATACACAAAAAGATAACGGCCATTCCCAAAAAATGGCCAACTAATACCATAAGATTCACTTTTCCATCAGTCTATTGGGTTGTGTAATCTAGCTGTGTAATAAAGATTGCAAAAAGATACCGTTTGAATCTTGAGCATTCAATAGAAAGATCTTGAATTCATTTCATACGAGAAACGCATCCTCCTGGCTCAGAGCATCTTCAAGCTTGTGGAGAGCAATCCCTATCTAACTTCTTGTATTCAAATGTCTACACACGCTAAAGAACCAACGTGCTGGACAAATTAGTTACTGGAGCAAAATTCGAGGCTAGTGTCGGCATAATCTCTTTCAGTAAGCTACTGATCTCTGCCAATTTGCGAAGCCACTCTAACCACGAAGGATTTTCTTGTTCAAATGTAAGGGCACCTTGTATAGGCCAGTTGAAACCGGTAGAGGAATTATGTAGATCCAAATAAGAATTGTAGTAACCGGATTTCTGAGCCTTGTGCCTGATCTGATGGTTCATGACGCAATTTGAGAAGACCCGTTGTCGAGGATAATGCTTCCTTACCATGTGTCGCTCCATATTCCAGTACCTTGAGAACGGCTGACCACAGATTTGACAGGTGTGTTTATTTCTCATTGCTGTGCGGGTCGCCATTTAAATCTTGGAGTTACTCCGGAGCAACTCCAGTTACTCATGGAGTAAAAACCTAACATACAATACCTATATCGCATCAGATATTTATAACTATCTTAGGTAAGACTATTATAGACTATACTTTCAAGTGATTGTTCGAAATTCGTTGGTTTCATTTTGGTTGTTGACAAATTTGCTACCATATCCCGAATTCTTGAATGACAGAAAGGCTCTTCTTTGTTAGCAAATAGCGGAAATCGTGCTTAAAATGCTATCATTAACCCTCACCAAGACGTGATGGACTGGGCGGGAGTTGAACCCGCGACCTTTCGATTGCGAATCGAACATTACTACCACTGAACTACCAGCCCTAACCTGCCATTACTGACATTCACTAGGAAAGACATAATTATCTATAATAACATTAGCCCAGGATTAGAAATGGCTTCGAATTATGTGCCTGAGTTCCTCATCGCAGACATAATAATGCTAAAGATTTTACGACGAAGGTGAAAGTGTAGCGAATGTTCCAGTCTCAGTCCATGGGATATCGTATTTTATATACTTCGAATGACCAACCAGTGTTTTGTGATCATCGACATCAGAACTAAAAATAAAACATATTCCACACTCAGAGCAGAGCCATACCTTCTTTAAATCATCTGGTTTCAAATTTGATGCGAATACTATTAGTGAATGTATCGTATTTAACTAATCAACCATCAAGTTATATTCGTTTTTAGTTTATACAATTTCTAGAATTAACTGCATACATTATATTCTATAATAACACAATATAACATTATGAAGTACGTTCTTGACTTTCTAACGTGAACCTGCCTATACAAAGTAAGTGTCCCATTATTATCATAGGTAACTTGTAGCCAGTATGAGATGGATGGATGCTTATTTAGGTCAATCCAAAAACAACAATCTTTTTAATGTTCACAGTCCTGATTGAAATTGGTATCGCTTGAGTGGCTACAGCAGGGACAGAAAGAGACCTACTGGAAGGAATGGAGAATTAGGTTTCACGTCCTCAGCCGCTGGCAAGATAGCAAAAAGAACTCAACCCACTGAAACTATTACTTTTAGATTATCTACTGCACTATTGGAAGAGCTGCGAAAGGATGCAGAACTGGAAAAGATAAATCTTAATGCATTTGTAACTCGAATTTTTGCTAATCACGTGCAATGGGAAAGGTATGAGCGGAAGATGGGTTTGCTTCCAATGACTAAACCCTTTCTCAAGGAAGTCATTAACCAGTTAACAAATGACCAAATCATGAATTTGGCACAAAAGATTGAAAAGGAAAATTTCAAAAATATATTGACCTTTATGAATGAAAGCCATGATGTAGATGATTTCGTGGAAATCTTGAGAACGTGGCTAACCGTATCTTGGATGCAACATAATATCGTCCTCAGAAATGGCTCCTACCATTTTAATATCCAACATGATCTTGGTTACAAATGGTCCTTATACGTCCAAACTCTGGTTTCCGAACTCTCAAATGATATACTTCAAAGAAGGGCTGAGATAAAAATAACTGATAATGTGATATCTATCGTATTTCCTAGAGATTGAGAGATTTAGGATGATTTGATAAGGTCATTTGGGAAAGACCGTAGTCTTGGATTTAAAACCTTATCGGCAGAATGACAAAACTAACTCAGTAATTCGTCTTCTTCTCCCCCCTGCCTTGAATTTCTCTATTCGAACTAAAATACGGGGCCAAGGACAATGCTTTTTATCTAGGTTTATTGCGATACAGTAATCAAGTTGGCAAAAAGTACAAGAGCAGCGCGCACGTCTCAAGATGAACCAGAGGCACTCCCCAAGTGGGCAGAAGATGAAATAAAATCTGTGAAATTTGAAGATCCTCAAACCGTATCCAGGACAGGTTATATTCTTGATATTTATGAAAAGGACTACAAGGTTGATATACAAGTGTATGAACCTCTACCCGACGGGCGTACCATAGTAGAAGGTTTGGACGTTCCAACTGCCATGAAAATATCTGAATTTATGAAGGGTTTCGTCTATGAATTTAAAATCAACATGTACAAAGGTAAATTAAGCTCAAAGTTGGCTGATCTACTCAAGAGTAAATATGCCATAGATATGGATAGCATATATCGCTTTGAAATGGAGAATTTGCAGATATTGGACGTAGAATCTGATGTAGCAGCTGGGAGTAACGAAAGCTCCTCAGAAGCCGATAATGATAGCTCAGATTAATTTTAGAGCCATACAATTATTCTAGTCTCGATCCAATCTAAACTAGAAAAAAGGTGACTGGGCGGACCCACTCTGCCAGGAGATCTAGAATCGGTGTTAATTCCCCAGATCGTTCATCTAATCATCCCTCACTGATGATTGTCCTTTACTATTGTTGGGTTTACCCAGGTTATACCCAAGATTGTCGCCTTCAGAGTGACGACTACCCTCGTTTGGTCCAGAGAGGTCAGTCTTAGAATTTTTCTTCTGCATAGGTACCACATCTTTATTTATTGTGAGCTTCATCAATGCAATCCACATTACGACTAAGGGAACATGATATGATGCAATTCTCCAAACCACAATTACAGATAAATGCGAATCGGTAACGAGATCTTGGAAGGAGGGTATAGAATTTAGATTTGCAACGTAAGCCCAGATCCCTAATTCAGCTAGGCCAGAACCTCCCAATGTTATGGGCACAGTGGCTAATACCGTAGAAGCAGATGTGGCCATAACCGAATCGAATATACTTATAGGGGGTATCCCGTTACCTACGGCGTTCACCAGGACCATAAATGAGATACCTTGTAGAACGAATGCAACAACTGTTATTGCTATTCCTATGGCGAATGTTTTGATAATAGCTGAAGATGAGAATCTAAAGTTTTCTCTGCTCATTTGGCATAAATCTGCTATTGCTTTATTCGTCGACATAACTAGGTTGCGTCCTCGCTCTCCCCTTAAAATTTTCTCTATAACTTTTTCTATAAGGTTGGGAAGTTTGAGGTTTCTTTTCGCAGAAAAGAACATTAGCAAGAACCAAAACGTAAAGGTTGGAATAGACAGCAAAATTACAATTGTTCCAATAAGATAGCCTCCATTGAGAATTGCAAATACTCCAGAAACGATCCCTAAGATGGTTCCTACAAAGACATCTGAGATTATTTCAATGGTTGTAATCCAAGCAGCCCTACCAGCTGGAACTCCTCTTCGTGTCAACCATGCAATCCTTACTATTTCGCCGCCAATGTAGGAAGGGGTCGTTTGTGAGACAAATTCTGAACCAAGTCTAGCAGAAATCGTCGTTGAAAAGGTGCTAACATCATGTCCTATGAACTTATGAATAAAATATTTGAACCTATATGCTTGCAACATGACCTTTCCCATCACAGCCGCTGAGGACATAATGAACGGAATAACCCCCACTGATAAGAGGTCATTTACAGTGATGTGTGTGAAGAACACCATAAGGATTAGTGGCACTATGCTTGCCGGGATTGCGAGCAAACGCCAGTTCAAAATATTTCATCCGTCTGATAAGATGAGGCCATATAAAAACCCCGAGTGATTTTGCCACTTTCGCTCCTTATCAAATGCAGTCTCGCAGCGATCCCCCATTGAATGGGAAACGAATGGAGCATCTTATTTTGTTACAAGTATCCATTCGGCTGTAGATCATCCCCCGAATACACAAATATACTACGGCAGAACAAAATATCGGTTGTAAATTTTACAATGGATTCTATCTTCGTCACTGGAACGGCTGGAGCTGGGAAGTCTGTTCTTGCCTCGCGACTACTCCAATGGTATTCCGACAATGGTTCCTATCCAGTTTCCCTAAACCTAGATCCAGGCGCAGAAACTCTTCCATACGAACCTGACGTAGATGTCAGAGATTATGTCGATATAAAAGCTATTATGGAGGATTATAATTTAGGGCCAAACGGATCTCTCATATTTGCAAGTGATCTTATATCTACTCATCTGGAAGAAATACAAAATGAAGTAAATGAGCTAAACCCTGACGTTGTTGTTATAGATACACCTGGACAAATAGAATTGTTTGCATTTCGAGCCAGCGGTCCATACTTTGTAGGAAATTTTCTTGCAGACTATAAGGTGAATATTTTCGTATTTGATGGCACGTTAGTCTCTTCTGCAATAAATTATGTCTCTATCTCACTTCTTGCCTCCTCTGTAATGCTCCGGTTGAAGACATCTCAAGTAAACGTATTGAGTAAGAGCGACCTTATCACAGATAAGCTTCCACAGATACTTGGATGGGCCTCCTCTAGCAAGAAGCTTGAGGATAGTCTGAATCAAGAAAAAGAAGCAGAATATTCGCTATTGAGCAAGGAAGTGTTAAGAGCGCTGACTATGGGTGGTTTTCTACAAGATCTAATAGTGGTTTCAGGCCTTACGATGAGCGGCATGATCAATCTAGTGGCCACTATAGCAAGGATCGTTAGCCAAGGAGAGGATAGGAAGGACTAGCTAGGATTTTTGGTCAGGTGTTATCGTGTACTTCAAGCGAAGCAATGAAAAATAATGAGAATAATAATAATAGATAGAGGAAAAAACTAATCTAACCAAGTATGGTAAAAATGAGTGAACGCCACTTAACACCACATTCTGTTACCGCATCAGCACCTTCGTCCACTGCTAATTTTGGTCCTGGGTTTGACATATTCGGCCTTGCGGTCGACGCGTTCGATGACTACGTTACAGTCAAGAGGTCCATTACTGATAATCCTGATCTTAGTAACTTTGGCTCACAAGATCGCATTAGCATCGATGAATCTTCATTTCAAATTCAAATCGAGATGATTGGACAATATCACAACACGATTCCCGTGGAAGCGAGTAGAAATTCAGCAGGACTTGCCATACAGAAGATTATCAAAGAATTTGAAATTAAAGATTCATTTTCACTTACCGTACAAAAGAACATCCCACCCGGTTATGGGATGGGGAGTAGTGCTGCGTCTGCGGCCGCCGCTGTTATGGCAATCGATACTCTCCTAGATCTCCACATTCCAAAATCAGATCTGGTTCGATTTGCAGCAGAAGGTGAAAAAGCAAGTGCAGGGTCATTACATTATGATAATGTTGCTGCATCGATATTAGGAGGTTTTGTGTTAATCCGACCATTCTCGACAATTCCCGAGTTCATCCATATCACGCCCCCAACGAATTTGCATCTAGTTTTTGCAATCCCAAATCTAAATGTCCCTGCAAAAAAAACCGAACTTGCGAGGAAAGTGCTACCTGAAAAAGTTCTGCTAGGACACGTCGTTCATACCCTTTCGAATGCTTCCACCGTAGTTGCTGGGTTCCTTCTGAAAGATGTAAACATGATAGCAAGAGGTGTAGAAGATATCATTGTGGAACCAGCTCGTAAGCACTTGATCCCTTGTTTCGACAATGTTAGAGCTCATGCATTAGATGCAGGGGGGTTGGCCGTTACCATTAGTGGGGCTGGTCCATCAATGGTCGCTATCGCTTCCGACGATGGAGATCAGTTGGAGGCCATAGCAAATTCGATGAGAAATGGTTTCAAACAATGTGATCTGACCTGCACTACCGTAAAGTGCTCGCCAAGTCAAGGAGCAAGGATAGTAAGTAAAGATTAGAGTTTATGGTTCTACAAATAATTAACTTTGAACGCGATATAAAAAAGCGTTCCACCCAGTCCAGCAAGTTGTATTATCGTGCTGTATAGATGAGTTCATCTGTGAATATGATTCGAAGCGCTGGTCTTGGCTCTATTCATTGCTATCTTTTTTTCAATCAGGGGTCAAGATCTTGTTTCATGATTCTTGGCTGGATCTTCAGCCTCAGCTGCCTAGTAGCGCTCGTTATTTCTTGCTCTTGTTCAAGAACGCAGACATCATCTTCTGTCTGTCTTCATGGGCAAAACATAAAGCCCATCCATATATCTCTAACCGTAACCCTGTGTCTAAATCTGTGTCCAATGCCTTGTTAATCAGCGTCTTACTTACCTTAATAGCTGTGAAGCCATTCTTTGTAATTTCCTGGGCAAGGGAAATACACTCATTTATCAGTTTTTTATTGAGAATCTTTGCAATTTCAGCTGCACGTTCCTTTTCTTTCTTGGGATCTGACTTGTCATCTACTTCTGGAGGTAACTGGTCTTCATTACCCAAGCTTACTACTTTGTTAACCA
Source organism: uncultured Nitrososphaerales archaeon (assembly GCA_963841565.1). Taxonomy (GTDB): domain Archaea; phylum Thermoproteota; class Nitrososphaeria; order Nitrososphaerales; family Nitrososphaeraceae; genus TH5896. The sequence goes on along the minus strand of CAWJCY010000001.1, from coordinate 160,738 downwards.
AGCCAATTTCATATGCCTCTTGTGCAGAAATCATCTTTCCAGTAAAGATTAGTTCTTTAGCCTTTGCTGGTCCCACCAATTTTACTAGACGCTGAGTACCTCCCCAACCTGGTGGTATACCGATGGTAACCTCTGGTTGGCCAATTTTTGCATTGCTCGAAGCGATTCTGATATCACAGACCATCGAAAGTTCACATCCTCCTCCCAATGCAAATCCGTTGACGGCTGCTATGACGGGCTTATCGAGCTTTTCAATCTTGTTGAGGACGCCTTGCGCAGAAGAGGCATATTTCTCAGCCTTCATTGGATCAATGTTGACCATGTAAGCTATATCGGCGCCAGCACAGAACGATTTTTCGCCGGAGCCAGTAATAATGACGACCTTGATTGAATCATCAAATCCAACTATGTCAATGGATCGTGATAATTCTGCTATGACATCCGTGTTCATAGCGTTTAACGCCTCAGGTCTATTAATACGTAATAAACATACTTCTCCTAGAGGTTCGATCTGAATATATTTCATAGTAGACATTATCGTAAAGCGACAGGTTGGTCAACTTAAATCTTGTGTAAATTTTAAATCTTATTAAGTGAGATTCGCAGGAATTGACTTAATTTTCACAATTAACGCTACATATGCTCAATTAGGTAGTTATCTATTTTCAGCATCAGCCCATAAATATTCAAAATAATCCTTCGCCAGCCCCGCTAATCCAGAATGCTCAGCCCAAATTGCAATGGGTTCGAAACCATTACTATCCGTGATACCACCTTCTCCAAGCAGAAGCATTACTTGTCTGCTGTCGCCGATCACTCCACCGCCAAACATGTGATCTTTGACTCTGACTTGAGCTATCCTTGATATTGCTCGTAGTGTATCCGAGCTAGTCCTTCCTGAAGCTAGCACAGAAATGTTAACCCCCTTCTCATACAGTGTCCGTAACATCGGTTGAGCCGGTTTCGCAATATTTTCGGCGACCTCCGGAAGTGCAATTAGCAATTCAGCCTGACAATCAAGGATTATCTCGCTTACCTTCCCGACGATGTTATGTATTCCCCTAACGACCCATATTTCTGGTCGTTCCTTGATCCCTCTCTTTTGGTATATGGGCAACAGCTCACTCATGATCAAATTTTCGTTATCCTTGATCTCATTTTCCATCCGAATTCTCATTGCTGCTAGAGCACTTTGTGGAGATTTGGGAAAAAATTTCTGTGGTCTGGAGCTGCTTGATTCGAGCCAGCCTTTATCTTCCAGCGTATTGATAACCTCGTATATTTTAGAATATGGAACACCTGATACTTTGCTTATTTCTGATGCAATTGCAGGCCCACCCTCTAAAATAGAAAGGTAAACTTTGATTTCATAGCCTGTCAAGCCAAGGTTTTCCATTGCTTTCCTTGACTTGTCGCTAATAATCATTAAAACCTTGAAAGGGATACAATAATTCTAATATATTCATTCCTCAAACTTTTATTCATGGTGCACAAGTGTAGAATGACCAGGATCTTATCTATCGATCGAAAAAGTTTGGTATTTGTGTAGAATTAGTCAAAATATCCTAATCACCTTATGAATCGTAAGGTTATGTTTATATACAATCCAGAGCTCACTGCCCGTTGACATTAGGATAAGGGTTAGATAGAAATGGATTTAATTCAAATAGCAAATCTTACTAGTAAGAATATTGCTGATAAGAAGACGATAAGGTATACGCAGAGCATTTGTCCGGATTGCAATATGATATTGGATGCAGAGGTTTTCGAAAGAGAAGGCAAGGTATACATGACCAAAACCTGCCCGACTCATGGTGAGTGCGAAGAACTTTATTTTGGGTCCTACAAGATGTACCAAAAGTTTAGCACCTATTGGATGGATGGAAAAGGGGCACATGCACCAAATGTGATGGTCGATAAGTGTGCCTGTCCCAATAATTGTGGACTTTGTACCAACCACTTATCCCATTCCGGACTTGCTAACATGATTGTCACCAATAGATGTGACCTTACTTGCTGGTATTGCTTCTTTTACGTCAAGAAGGGGTTGGAGGGAGCGTATCTCTACGAACCATCTCATGAACAAGTTAGAGCAATGATGAAGACCTTAAAGGCTGAACGACCTATAGCTGGCAATTCAATACAGCTGACAGGAGGAGAGCCAATGCTCAGGGACGACCTTACTGATATAATCAAGATCATCAAGGAGGAAGGAGTAGATCATGTCCAACTTAATACTAACGGCATAAAACTAGCATTGTCCCCTGAGACAATGCGCCAGGTTAGGGGGGCTGGTGTGAGTAATCTGTATCTTTCCTTTGACGGAGTGACACCTAGGACTAATCCAAAGAATCACTGGGAGGTGCCGTATACTCTGGAATCTGCAAGAAAGTGTGGAACGACTGTTGTCTTCGTTCCAACTGTGATAAAGTCAATAAATGACCATGAACTCGGAGGCATTATTAGGTATGCTCAAAAGAACATGGATGTGGTTCATGCCGTTAATTTCCAGCCAGTTTCATTGACTGGTAGAATGTCAAAGAAGGAACGGGAGAAATATAGAATAACTATTCCAGATTGCATCGAGAGGATAGAAGAGCAGACCAATGGCGAAATTCCTTCAGATGGTTGGTTCCCAGTTCCATCATGTATGCCCATGACAAATGTCATCGAGGCATTCTCAAAGAAGCCAAAATACGAGTTGTCCATACACTTTGCATGTGGAGCAGGAACATATGTCTTTGAAGACAGCGACACCAAGAAGCTTAGTGCCTCTCACTTCTTTCGTTGACATTAAAGGTCTGTTAGAATACTTTGAAGAGAAGGTTGACGAAATCAAGTCTGGCTCTAATAGGTATTGGAAAATGCTCGAAGTTTTGAGAAAGATAGGTCAATTTGTTGACAAGAGCAAACAACCGAGAGGATTAGATTTGGCCAAGATGTTCTCCAGTATTTTACTGAAGCGGAACTTCGACTCAGTAGGTTCGTGGCATGGCAGGTCTCTTTTCCTTGGTATGATGCATTTTCAGGATAAATACAATGAAGACTTAGAGCGTCTTCAGAGATGCGACATACATTATCTGACACCAGATCTTAGGATAATACCATTCTGTGCATTTAACGTAATACCTGAATGGTACAGGGATAGGATACAGAAGAAATACAGCATTCCGGTCGAAGATTGGGAAAAGGCACACGGACAGACCCTTGAAGCCGGTCTCTACCGAGGAACAATGAGAAGAGGAAAATCAGAAGCACAGATGGGTTGCGCAATGTCAGAGATGCATAAGGCCGCCGCAGAGGCTTCCGCCGACGACGATCACAAGGGAGTAGAACTAAGAAACGGAATGGCTGGAGCCTAGAGCTTCGCATACCTTTTTTGTTTTCACATATGGTTTTCGAACTATCATATTGTTGTGTTATGAAGTAGTTAGCTTCGGAGACCTCGATCATTTCTAATAATAACTTCGGCTTTTAATTCAAAACTTTGAATGCAGAAAAAGGCAGCCATCTATAAGCCGTGATTCTTCAATTCTGGATGACATTTAAATTATGTTGAGTTGAATTCTTCATTGACAAACGATGACAAGAAAAACCTTCCGAAATCAAATGTGACGAGGATCTTGAGTTTGGAGTTTGTCATCACTATACAAATTGGATTTAGTCAATTCATAAAATCTTGTTCATAAACTTGATAAGGAGCTGAACCCATCTTATAATATATATTGGTTGTTATAGAAACTACTTCTTCTCTTGAAAGTTTTCGAAAATTTATAATTGTTAGTACTTGTAGATCGTTTATTCCGGAAAGCTATCTTAAGGACTTTGAAGTATTTCCAGAAAGGGAAGAGGGCCCTGGAGCAATCTATATCGAAGCGGCAGATAAGGTAACATTGAAACGAATTAGGGAAATGACATTCGTGAATGCTAAGGAAATTCTAGGTATTATCTACTCATCAAAGAGTGGGAATACTCGACTGAAATGGAGACAGACAAGAAAGAAAATAGGTAAGGTGCAAGGAGATGCTTCGTCGAATGCTCTTGTGAATATGGTTGAGGCAGGAGTGTTAACTCAGGAATGGGTAGACAACTACATAAGGGCTTCCCATTCACGAAAAACCTCGCAGAATATTGACCAGCCTTTACAATCAGCTGCTGCAGAACCGGCCGCTGCTGCTCCTCATTCAACATCATCAACTTCTCACCCCCAACCTCCTCCACCTTCATCTTCAACCCATTCTCCGACTTCCAATAGTCAGTAATTACCCCACATTAGTAGATTTTCAAACCTCTTTGGTTGGTAAGATTGTCGTATGATAGTCAAAGAAGTAAAGGGATCAGAGGGAAAGGCGTACTTCCTAATTCCTCAAGACGCAGATGACCTATTCAGTGTAAGAAGAATACTTTCACGTGACGACCTAGTTGTTGCAAGTACTACTCGTGTGATTAAACAAGAGAAAGAATATTCTCGCCCAGAAAGAGGTGAGCGAATCAGTGTCAAGGTGTGGCTCCGGGTTGAGAGTTTGGGATTCGACAAGATGGTTGACAGACTACGAATTAAGGGAATAATTTCTAATGCAAGCAGTGAACTCGTACCGCGAGGTTCTCATCATTCGCTAACAATTGGGATAGGGGACAACATTACCATTGAAAAGAAGAGGGACTGGTTACCCTACGAGAAAAATATTATCCACAGGTTCTCTGATGCCTCTCTATATCTTCTTGTTGCTGTGGATATTCAAGAATGCGCAGTGGCCAAATTAAGCGGAACACATCTTGGAATAGTCCCAAACATTTATTCGGGCCAAAGCGGAAAAAGATACCACGTTCAGACTTCTAAGACTGGCGAACCTGAACAGTTCTTCGATGAAATAATTAAAGTCATAAAATCACAGTTAAGCGCGGAAGATATTGAATTCACGACTGATAAAGTGATTATTTTTGGGCCAGGCGAAACGAAAAAACGATTGTATAACTTTCTTGTGCGAAAGGACAAGAATCTATCAAATTTGGCCTCAGTTATCGAAGGAATAGATGTGGCAGGTGAAGACGGGATATTGCTATTTGTCCGTTCACCGAGAATGAAGGAGGTCATGGAAAACAGCAAGATCTCTACGGTCCTCTCATTGTTAGACGAGATCATGATATTCGTAAGTAGAGGGGAGAATCGATTCGCCATGGGCTTCGCTGACGTAGCAAAAGCTGCTGCCATGCGTGCTGTAGAATCAGTGATTTTCTCTAGCTCGATATTTGGAACCGTGGAAGAAGACGAGTTGGTTAAATTGCTAAATACGATAGAAAGCCAAGGTGCTTCAGCGTTTGCTATAGACTCTTCCACGGACATCGGAATGAGAGTCTCGTCACTTGGAGGAATTGTTTCAGTTCTGAGATATCAAATTAGTACATGAGTGCAGTACCAGGCACGGGGCATTGTGATTGACTCCTTATAATTAGGCTTAAGTGGTATCTATTTCATTAGAAATCTCCCAATCTTAAGTCAATACTCAGTGCCTCAACCGTTGTCTCCGCTTATCGCCTACAGCAATCGATGTAGACCCAATCAGCCAGTCAAGATAGGGTTTGGAAGCTTTGTCTATAGATATTTGGAGAATTTCAGGAATATCATACGGGTGCTGTTTTGCAATCCTACTCCTTAGTTCTCTGGCTTTTTTTTTGGTTGTCTTGAACAACGCAATAAACTCTTCCTCGTCATTTAGTTTATTTTCCCACCAATACAAAGAGCGCACTTTTGTGTAATTTACGCAGGCACATAATTTTGCATTCACTATCATTTCATGTGCAGTATCGCGTAACGACTTTTCATTTGCAAATGTCGAAATAATAATAATAGCTCCTGTGGACAAGTTTTTATTGCGAATCATAACAATCCTTCTGAAAATAACGTAATGTTATCTTATATACGCTACTTTTTATTGCTGTATGTTATGAGATTTGTCAATATTATTAAATGCATTTCGCCGTGAATGTGTTAGCTAACTAAAGCTAATCTTTTAGTCACTAAAACCGTGACTTGTTGCCTTAAGTATTTGATTCTAATCAAGAATTTGTAGTCTATTCCCGAAATTGAACCTAGGAAAGAAGAAGATAAAGATAGAAATGGAAGACGAGGAAGGGGCCAAATATAACCTTTCTTTAGAAGGTAGTATATCTAAAACAAAGATCCTAAAGCTATACGAGTTCATGAGTATGATGGATGGGAAGACAAGGAATTATGACGGAAACAGTCGTGGAGAAGTTGATAATTATTCCAGTTCAAATAGCAGAGTGGATGAAAATCGGCCTATTTCGGTAGGAGACAAGATCTGGAGTGTCGTTGCGAACAAGTTTAGTTCTAACGCTTTCACTTCATCAGATATTCAAGAAATGTTCGAAGCAGATTATGTTGAGCCAATACAATTGAGCATTATCTCCACTTATCTCTCGAGATATTCAGAGAAAGGAAAACTTACAAGGATAAAGAAAGGGAAAGAATGGGTGTATAGGCTGGGCAATAGGCTACCAAGTAACACTTTGTTCCGACGAGATCAACCATTTGATGCCGGCGAACTGAGCCACAATATTGCAAAATCTACAGAAGTAAATTAACTAGTTATCGAAAGTAAGCATTGAACAGGGATTTGCCCATGTTGAATGTCAATTACAATAAGCTATTTGGTTGATAGCCCCATTGCACAAAGTTCAAGTCAAGCATCTAGATTTTGTCGATCTCTACACGACTTTTTTTCGCGAGCTCATTGAATAGTTAGTTTGTTTGATATTTTACTAAGGAATTCTTAATTCTGATTACGCTGGACGTTCACATTGCGCCAACAACGATAACGTTTGATAAGTCAAGAGCAACACTTCTTTCTTAATATTTGAGTCGATGCATAACTGCATTTTTTGCATGAGTCGGCTATTAGTTAATGCAAGAAGTGGAGGCCTATTTTTGAAAAATATCTTCAAATAACATAGCATCATTGTGACATGGGGGATCCGAGTGCAGCTCGTGACATATTCATTGCAATATCTAACCACATATACTTTTTATTCACATTAGGCATCTGAAATCATAATGTCTGATTCCAGCCAACTTCTTGTTAGAAGAATCAAAGAGGGGACGGTCATCGATCATATCGAATCCGGTAAAGCCCTAACTGTCCTGCGTATATTAAATATCACGGGTACAGAAGGTAATGTAATTACAGTCGCATTAAATGTGCCAAGCAGTAAACATGCTAAAAAAGACATTATTAAAGTTGAAGACAGATTTCTAAAAAAGGATGAAACTGACAAACTCGCTCTTATCGCTCCAACGGCCACAATTAACATTATAAGCGATTACAAAGTTGTGGAAAAGAGAAGAATACAGCTTCCTGATGCAATCATTGGAATATTTCGGTGTCCGAATCTGAAATGTGTTACCAATAGCGATGATTATATTAAACCGTCGATCGACATTATCGATAAACAGAATATTGTCCTAAGATGCAGATATTGCGCCCGAGTAGTTGGTATTGATGAACTTTTGTCTTGAGATGCGATCTGGTGGGTTCTTAGGAACATAATCCCAATTACCTTACCCCAACATCAAAAAGCTTGAGAAAAAAAGGAATCAATATACATCATCTAGGTTGTAGTTTCAAGCACAATTGGAAATTATTTGCATTCGAAAGGATCAAGAACGATACTCGATTAAAGATAGATGAATAAAATGAAAAAAAAGATAATCGGAAATGAAAAATGGAAGTTCTGCTCAGTTCTGAAAGTTATTTCTTGGTCATTCTTAGAACATCTACCTGTCCACTGTGTAGCCAGTCCTTTAGCTCTTCGTGACTTGGCTTTGCGTCGTGTTTTCCTGCCAGATGGAGGTGCAGTAGTACATAATTAACCTGATTTAGCAATGGTTTGTTATTTTCATCTCCTTTTCTGGTCTTTGTCTTCAAATCGCTCGGAACAGTGGCCCACCATTCCTCATAGGTCCTCTTTGTTCCACTCTTGGGCTGCTCACCAAATCCTTTTGGTAATGTCATCTTGTGAATAATAATAAATCCTGGCTTTTTAAGCGTTTATGTCTGAACAGATTGGGATAATAACAAAGTAGGGCTTAAATTCACCATTTTTGGCCTCAAAATTTGAGCACATCTCCACATCAAGTAATCTGCAATTGTCTTTATACACTAAACCGTTCGTCCTACTTTTGAAACTCGGAAAGGAAATTATTTCAATTAATCTAATCCATCGTAACGAATTTCTTTGAGACTCTGTATCCCACTCCCATTCCAATAAAAAGAGTCAATAGACCAAGCGACATTGTAACCAGTAGGTCTGCTTTAACGTAATAGTGCATCAAAAAAGTCACGATTAGTGCTGGGATAGCGATAATTAATGCGATTAGGCTGCTCACTCCGAACAGTCTTGTCTTGCTTAATGGACTGGATTCATCATTCCCCCCTTTCATGACCTACAAATCCTTCCCGCTCTTACATGAAGAGGAACATGTATTTGTTCATATCCTTGAATTTCCTGGACCTGCAATAAGATTATGATTTGGCAACAGTTAATCTACTTCTTTTTCAGGTGGCACAGCCGAAATTTTGTGATTTCAATTGTTTTCTAAAAGAAGCTTGCGGGGGACAATTCTTCTTAAATTCACAATATCAGTTCCTTGGATATCATTATTGGCTAGAGGATAGTGAAACGTATCAAAAAAAACGACAGCCGATATTGTGGTCGACTAGTCAGCCATCTATGCTGAATGGACTGATTACGTTATTTTTATTTTTATTTTTTCATTGCAGATATAGAGGGCCTGTTATCGTCGTCGTTCTTCTTTCTGATTGAAAAAGAGCTTTGCTGTTAAATTATCCTCACCCATCAACCTTCAGTTTTATTTTCTTGGACAGATTGAAGCAGAAAGCTGAAAAAGTTCTATGACCAATGTTTATATTTCGTAGCTAAGTAAGAAATTATGACAAGAATTATATGCATTCCCCGCCCACGAGGATTGTTTTTTCCTATAACGGTAGCAAGGATTTCTCCCCCGACGATTTAATAAAATCGTTTTGGCTAAGCACAGCAATGGCCCTAGTTCTAGTTCTACCACCGCTGGCAATTTTTGTCGGGATAAACCACGGTACTGAGGATATTCTGATTGCCTCACTTATAGGATTTGGAGTCCACTTTGTGATTCTAGCATTCTCCGTTAGAATTTGCTCACAATTGGAAAGACTATTCATGGAATGAGTATCTGAAGGGTCGTGCTACGTCATTGCTGTTGAGGTTGAGAAGACTTTAATCGTCAATCTCATTTTCCGTACAATGAAGGGTCAGCTAAATGTTAAAATGCTTGTCACGATACCAATATTTATGGAGATTTTAGGTTAAAATGAGTACTACTGTAAGTATGCCAAGTAAGATTTTTGGTACAGTGTTATCTCACGGATTGAGAGGACGCATGTTATCTAAGAATGAGCTCCATACACTTGCTGAATCGCGAGATATAGATGAACTCGTTACACGAATGAAGAACACGGTATATCTTGACGCACTAGCAAAACTCCCAAAGCCCTATACCGCGGAGAAGGCTGAGAGCGCGCTTCGCGAGTACCTGGTCAACGTCCATGCTAAATTAGTAAATATCTCGGGAGGCTCAGGAGTACTGTACGCCTACTTTACAAAGTATATTACTTGGAATCTTAAATTGATTTTAAAAGGAAAGGCTTTGGGCAAGTCTTACGAGGAGCTATTACCAAAAATTAACCTCCGAGCGGAAGAGTTAGTAGGCAGGAGAGATTTGGTAGTGAAAGCACTAGTAGCTCAAGACCTTGACGAAGCTGTCTCAGTCCTGTCAGGGAGTGAATTTTTTGAACAGGCATCCAAAGCAGCTGCTGCTTATAAGGAGAAAAAAGACCTGAGATTATTTGATATATATCTAGACAATGTCTTCTTTAAGACGCTTGATAAAGCCATGAAGTCTGAGGCACAAGATCCAGACATAAAGAGGGTGGTCTCAGTTGATATAGATTCGTATAACGTTTTAGCGGTACTTAGAGGCAAGTATTGGAACTTAAGCCCTACAGACATAAATGAGCTGAATTGTATCTACGACCCCAAAGGTCACAAGAGAGACCCTGCAAAAGCTCATGAACGCCGAAAAAATATCAGAGGCAGCTTCAGAACTAGGGGATACAGTATATAGAGAAATCATCCCTCAGAATGTATCCGACGATATTGATATTATTATGCAATTAGAGGCAGGCTTTGAAGGGATAAGTTTGAAACGTGTTTTTAGTGCTTTTAGATCGGTTTTCAGTGTTGCCATCATGCTCGCTGCATTAAAGCTCATAATGATAGAAATAAGGAATCTATCAGCAATTATTTCAGGTGTCGAGCAGAAAGTGTCTCATGATGTAATAGTCTCTAGACTTGTGACTCCTGACTGAGCCCTCGTGGTCTTGGGGTTTTCGAGCCTAAAGCTTCTCACATTACCACAATTAACTCGCCTACTTGCACCATTTAACCATCCACTCACTGGCGTAAATGTGCAAATAATGGGATGAGTGGATGAGTAAAGGGGATACTTTTTTCACCTTCCCGATTAAATCCCACCATTACAACTCGGCCTAGCAATGACTTGTGTAGATCTCTTACAACTTCTTGCTCTTTTAATGGCCCGTAAACCTGAAAGAAGTATTTCTCATTATGAAATGAAATATGCTGTATGATCGAATCAGTGACAATAATTGGGTCTTTGTAGAGTTTTTCTGATGTAGATCTTCCCTTCATCTCTACGGTGATTTGTAGCTGCCGTTTCAAGTATTTGCCTCTAGTAAAACTGGAATCTACAGGGACTACATTCGTTCTATATTGGGCAATTGCCCTGTCGAAATCGCGGGCGGTTTTGCCGCACAATTGCAATATTTGTGCTGTTTCTATTCCAGAAGATAGCTCTTTCTGCTTTCCAAAAATATAGAACAACCCGATGATCTCGTCTGCGGAGATATAGGGAAAGTCTCTTTTACCAGCCAAAAATGCTTTTATCCTTTCGGGAAGATCTTCTGGAAAAAGCAGACCCATGTAAGAATTGGCAAATGCCGTCAACGTGTCTATTGAATTTCTTGGCAAACACGTTTATACATTACCCTATATGATACAACTAGAATTATGTCTGCAACAAGTCCAGAGAATGCCACTGTTCATATCATTGTACATGGAAGGATGGTCTTATTTGACAAGGTTAAAGATCTACTGGGAAAGAAAGGTTTTGATCCCCAGAGGATGAGGCTGGCAAGCCTAGAGGAAGCAGGCAAAACAGGGGAATATGTAGCCATGTTGTGGCCTCCTTGGGATCCCAAAGAAATTATCTTAAGTGAGATCACTAATTTAGCAGAACCCTCTGATCAAAAACAACCAGCGACTACAATGGCTATGGGTGCCTGGGCTACGGTTGGACAGAAAGAGATCTTTAGAATAGGGATTTGAAGGAGGGTTGAGCGGTAGTCGCAGCCACCCCATTGTCTTGAATCAATTAGCGGTCAAGCCTGTGTTGAATTGATGCTCGTCTGTAGCCATGACTGAAGTCTGGGTCATACACCTTCGAAAATTGGTAACCTCTTGGTTTAACCACGTTACCAACAATTAACAACGCAGTCTTGGTTATGTGTGCATTTTGAGTTTTGTCAGCAATATCTGCCAAATTCCCTGTAATAATGACCTCATCCTCCCAAGTAGCTTTGTAAACGACGGCAGACCGGGGTATCATCAGTGTATGCTCCACCTTGCAACAACTGTCGAACTATTTCCTTAATCAAGTGAACACTTAGATAAAAGGCCATAGTTGAGCCATGTGATGCAAGTTGGGAAATCTTCTCTTTTTCAGGAACAGGAGTTCTGAGCTCTGCTCTCGTAATAATTATCGTCTGAGTATTCCCAGGTAACGTTAATTCCATATTCAATGACGCAGCAGCTCCTAGAAGGGAAGTAACTCCTGGAATCATTTTACAAGTTATTCCATCTGCTTGTAGCTTATCGACCTGTTCTTTAGTAGCCCCATAAATATTCGGATCTCCATCATGCAACCTCATGACAAGTTGACCTGCCCACGATGCGTCTCTTAATATTACATAAATTTTTTCCCTATCTATCAATGAGGCATCATACAAACTTGCATTCTTTTTCGTACATTCTAGTAATTTTGGATTTAATAAAGAACCCGAATAGACAATTGTATCGGCCTCTGCCAGCAATTTTTTTGCCTTCACCGTAATAAGGTCAGGATCCCCAGGACCTGAGCCGGCGAAGTAAACAACAGGGTGGCTAGTTTTCCGGTAGGTCATTTCTTTTTCACAACCATTATTGAAAAATACTTTTCTCCTGTCTCGGTCACTTGCTGTAATTCTCGAAGTTGAGAAGTTCTGATTGTCTGTTCATCGACTGAGACGTCCTGAGCTATAGTCACCAACGAATCATTACTAAATCCGGCGTACGGCAACATTTGTATTACCTTGCCGAAATATCTCCCGTCTTTAAGAAAAATCACAGTATCGCATGTACTTGCCGTGTTTCTTACCCTCTCGATGTCATAGCATGCTGGAATAATGCCCACTGTCTGCTCTCCTTCAGCTAGACTCAGTTTCGCTTCGGCTGCAAAAGAGAACATAGATGTAATACCGGGAATAATTTCGATCTCAATATCAGGGAAATTTTCTCTCAACTCCTTAAACACATAAGCCCATGTACTGTACAGAGATGGATCCCCAACAGTCAGATAAACGACATTCTTCCCCGCATAGACGGATTCGGCAATCTCGGAGGCGTTCTTTTTCCAATATTCTACCAATGATTCCTTGTCCTTTTTCATTGGAAAAACCAAGGCTCTGACAGTTTGGTGTTCCTTATCGATATACCTCTCAACCACCCCGATAGCTATGCTCTGTTTTCCTTCCCTTGAAGTCGGACCGAAAATAATGTCTGCCGCTTTCAATCTGTTTATCGCCTTAACAGTAAGTAACTCTGGATCTCCTGGCCCGCATCCAATACAAGAAAGCCTCATTTTTCGAAAATGGACCTAGCAGTAATTTAAGTTACGCTTTGGAATGAAGCAAATCAATGGAATACTTTAAACACACATACAACTTTTACCTTTCATTCAAGCTCAAAGAAGAACAGATGCATACGATAACAGGTTAAGGGTTGTTCTATAGACAATCATTTCCTGCTAAATGTCATTAATTCAGGAAGTGGGCCTAGTTGCCGAGATTATAAGAACCGGATTTCTCGCCAACATCATAGTCCCGGTCGTTACTTTCCTCGATTTTGAAATCATGACTTGTGTCACATCTACCTCTTCAAGGTTAGCGCTATAAATTGTAGACAGTGCATCATAAGCTGATTCTATTAGTATGGTATTAACAACCAATCGACCATTCGTTTGTAGTTTCGATATTCCCATTTCGATAATCTTTCTTGTATTACTCCACGTCCCGCCAATAACTATGGAATTTACCTGTGGAAGCCTGGGAAGCGCATCTTGTGCATCAGATAAGATGACCTCGGCTTTGAATCCAAATCGACTCAAATTCTGCCTTGTTAATTCCACTGCCTTTTCATCAAAATCAATTGCATAAGCCTTTCCTCCTCTGATCTGATTGCAGATTTCAACTGTCAGGCTACCACTGCCACAGCCAACGTCAATTGCAGTAAAGCCTTCCTTCAGCCTCAACTTGCTTATTGTTATAGCCCTAACCTCTTCCTTCGTTATGGGCACCTTCTCGGTTCGTTCGAATAGCTCGTCAGGGATCCCTGGGGTATCGTATTTCCAAAGCAATTTGCCAAAATTTTGGCAATTTCCCTTATTTTAATGTGCGAGACTTTGATGTAATCCTGTGTATATAAAAATCATGAACATTAAAAGGAGGAAAATGAAGGGGAAAATCCCGTTAGTTGCAAGTTTCCTCCTTTGGGGTTTCTGAACCGTTCGGCCAATCTTCTTAGATATGACGTACGATATCAAATAAAAGAACAGACCGATAAGTATGACGATGCCTATTATCGTCCCTTGGTCGGTACCCGGTATTATGACAAGGCCGGCAACAATTCCTCCAATGACACCAAGCACTGCACGCATGAAATAAATTCTATCGAACATGTCCAATCTATCGACGAGGTACAATACGACCATTACAGTCTTGAAGCATCCTGGTTTAATTCCTTACGGTTAGCGTGGAAAAGTGTTATAATTGGATAATGGTAGAGTCACGATGAAGATCATGGAACTATCAGGTCTTGAATTGCACTGTCTAATCGAAGATATCAATCAAAAGCTAAATCAAGGATATTACGTAGGTGCTATATCCAGTATTTCAAGAAATTCATTTTCCCTGAAAATGCGCCATCCCAGTCTCTCTGATGTTATTTTGATCCTTTCTACGACAGGGATATGGATCACAAAGATGAACTTCCGTACTTTCGAAGATAGTCCAATTACTAGTAGTATGAAATCAGAGATAGAGAGAGCAAAATTCGAGAGTATTGAACAGATAGGGGATGAGCGTGTAGCCTATCTCAAGTTTAGACATCTTGATGGTCGTTTGAGAATCCTAGTCGCCGAATTCTTTCGTAAGGGAAATGTAATCGTATGCGACGAAAATAATGTGATACTTACAATTCTGAATCCGGTTGAGGTTAGACATAGGATACTTAGAACCGGTATGACCTATCAGTCACCTCCACCCAGAGGAATCAACATATTTGATCTCTCAATCGGTGATTTATTGGAATTGCGCGATAAGGAGATAGATCCCGACATTGAGGTTGAGAAATGGTTTGGCAGGAATATCTCGCTATCGAAAAAATACATCGAAGAAGTAATTACCAGGGCCAGAATGAAGCACAGGAAACTGAGTGACACGACCAGAGGAGACATAGAAGTGGTCTTTGAATTGACCAGAAAACTTGTATTTGATGTATGCGATACATCAACGCATAAACCATTAGTGGTTTTAGACAATGCAGGTCGGCCCATAAATGTAATACCCTTCCGATTAGAATCAATAACAGAGGGAGCGGCATTCGTTCCACATGAAACTCTGATGGAGGCTGTGGACTCTGTTTTCAGTGAGGTGTTGATAGAAGAGGGTTCAAGCACTCGTACGGTTGTTTTAGATAACAAAATTGCTGTTCTAGAACATGACTACAACCAACAGAATCAAGCCGAGTCAGAAGTTATAGCGAAGTCTAATGCAATTAGGAAATTGGCACAGGAACTCATAACCCTTCCAAATGCTGTGACTGACATCCAAGACAAGTCACTATCATCAGTTCTAGAGAAAAACTCCTCGAAGATCGTTACGATCGCCGGTAAAAAATTCCTTGAGATTGTCGATGAATCCATACCATTCGAATCACGCTTGCCAAGAATCTCCTCGTTGTTGTTTGATAGAGCAAAAGAATTGGAAAGGGGTTGTCAATCGATTAGAATCGCGAAATCTAAGCTAGTTGAACAAATGGAGGATCTAAGGCGAAGGGCTGATTTGCTCCAAAAGAAAGTCGCGGTAAAACCCCAAGTTGAAAAAGAATGGTTTGAAAGATATAGGTGGTTTATAGGGAGCGAGGGGCTTTTGTGCATCGGAGGAAGAGATGCGTCATCGAATTCCGCAATTATAAGGAAGCATTTAACGGATCAAGACTTGGTATTTCATGCGGAAGTCCATGGATCGCCATTCTTTGTTATCAAGAATGTACCAAGCAATGACGCCGAGCAACTCAAAACAAGTCTGTTGGAAGCTGCTCAGGCAACAGTATCGTTTAGTAGGGCTTGGAAAGACGGATTGTCAGTTGCTGACGCTTATTGGGTCATCCCAGATCAGGTAAAGAAAGGCGCTCCCACCGGACAGTTTCTGCCTAAAGGTTCCTTTGTCATACAAGGAAAGAGGAACTTTGTCAAAGGAGTTGAAATTAGGCTGGCTTTGGGTGTAATAATCTTGGAAAAAAAATACGCCTTAATGTGCGGTCCTCAGGAAGCGGTGAAAAAGAAGTCAATCGCATATTGCGTGCTACTGCCAGGGGGAAACGATCCAACTAATGTGGCTAAAAAATTTAAGCAGGAGCTGGTAAGAGTATGTAGTGACATTTCTGAAGAGTTCAAAGAGCTTTTAGAGTACCTTAAGTCGATTTCAATTGACGAAATTGTAAAGACCATTCCTCATGGGCAATCAAAGATATTGATTACAAAGAAGGGCGATCTTCTGGCCCGATCGATGGGAGAATTGCAATCTTAGGTGAATGGGTTAAACAGTCGCCAGAAGTATGTCAAACCTGCAAATATGCAAACTGACACCTCTCAGTTTCTAGCAAAGTAATTAAGTAAATCATAGTCTTCATCTATTGTGGCCGAAAGGGATTCCATAAGCAAGCACCGGGATGCAAATATGACTACTAGGGTTCTTGTAAGGGATATTATGAATAGTACCGTTGTTTCTTGTCACCCCGACGACTCGGTGAATGAAATCGCCAAGAAGATGAAAGATGAGAGAATAGGCAGCATAGTTATCATGAGAAATGAAAATCCAGTAGGGATAGTTACAGATTGGGATATAGTTACGAATACGGTCGTACAGGACGTCAGGCCTAGCATGATGAAAGGATCTGATATAATGAAGCAGACTTTATACTATTGAAGGAGAAGATAGTGTTACCGAAGCAGCACGGCAGCTAAGGCAAAAAAACATCAAGAGATTGGGTGTGGTCTATAAAGGAAGGCTTGTCGGCATTATCTCTGCGTCAGACGTTATCGCCGTAACTCCAGAGTTGGTAGACGTTGTGTCCGAGAAGGCGTCGCTGATCAGAGGAGAAATTGGTCGGCCCATAGGCAATGTATCGGGATATTGCGATGAATGTGGCGAATGGTCTGATTTGCTGCAATACGTTCAAGGAACATTTACTTGTGAAGAATGTAGAGGCGAAGCGGCAACCGTATAGAGATCTAGCCTTTTTCGCAGACTCGATGCATGGAAGTCTGGCTCGGAAGCTTAGGATATTCGGAATAGATACAGCCTACAGTAGTTCAATTTCCGATGATCATTTACTCAATGAATGTAATGACCAACGACGAATTCTTTTAACATCCGATAAAGAATTGTTCAAGAGATCTCTAAATAAAAGAATTGGTTGCGTACTTTTGCAAGGTCATTCAGATAAGGAGAATATGGTAAAAATCTTTGGAGAATGCAGCATCACGGAGATACTATTTGATACGGCATATGCAAGATGTCCCACATGCAATCTTAAACTCGAGAAGAAAATGAAAGGAGAGATAGACGACATAAAGAATTTGATCCCTCCAAAATCGTATCTCGTGTATTCTCATTTTTATCAATGTTGCAGATGCAAGAAAATTTACTGGGAAGGGAGTCATAAATCAGCACTGGTTTCTCTAGCCGAATCTGTTACTCAGGATTTGTACAGTATGTCTTGATTCCCTTAATTGGTCAAATCTCAGTTTGCTAGATTCGCCTTAGCAACATATAGACCACTGACTGCCCAAAATTAGCAAAAGGTTAAAATCACGTATGCCGAAGAACTTCAGACCATAATGAGTTCATCCTCGCCGCTAGAGAGGACTATTGACAACGTTTTATCACAAAAGGAGAGTGAATTAATTTCAAAGTTAGAATCAGCCTATCAGGAATCACTGAGGAATCTAGATTCCTCTAAAAGTAAACTCAATTCTGAATACATGGCAATACTTGAAAATGCAAAGAAGCAGGCTGAAAATCTCAAGAGGCAGATCGTTGGTTCAAGTAGGCTCTCTGCAAGGAACAATCAGCTCATCCTAGTAGAGGATTCAGTCAAAACCGTTTTCGAGATGGCAAGGAAGAGATTGTTATCCTTACACAAGGAACCGGATTATGAAAAGTTGATGAAGCAAGCCTTATTGGGTAGTCTCAATGAAATCGGCAAGAACGACCTTATTATCGAATGTAACAAAACCGATTCTGGGTTGGTACGAAAGCTTGTGGATAGTATTAACAAAGAAAAGGGAACAACGATGGTTGTGGCAGATAAGAATATTGACATCTTAGGAGGGATACGCGCTACGTCATCAGATGGAACACTGACCTATGATGATTCTATTGATTCTAGAATAGAACGGCTCAAACCTTTAATAAGGAAAAACATTGTCCAAATCTTGAGAGGGAGTGAAAGAGAAAGTTGGTCTCAAAAGGTAAAATAGTCTGGGTTAGCGGTCCAGCGGTCAGGGCCGATGGTATGTCATCTACAAAGATGTACGAAACCGTTGAGGTAGGTGAATCTAAACTTATTGGTGAAGTTATTAGGCTTACCGGAGACGTAGCATTTATTCAGGTTTATGAGACAACTTCAGGTCTGAAACCTGGAGAACCTGTAGTTGGAACAGGTCAACCGCTATCCGTTACTCTTGGTCCAGGGATCATTGGCCAGATCTATGATGGGATACAAAGGCCATTGAGCGAGATGGCGAAGAAATCAGGCGATTTCATCGGAAGGGGAATCGAGACCACACCAATAGATCTAAAGAAGAAGTACAAGTTTATTCCAACGGTAAAGAAAGGAGATAATATTACCGGTGGTTCCATTCTAGGCACGGTGGATGAAACACCGTTGCTTACTCATAGCATTCTTGTACCTCCAAACCATCGTGGAGGTGTAATAACAAACATGGTTGGTGAAGGTGAATATGACTTGGAACAAGTTTTGGCTGAGACACAAAAAGATGGTGGCGATCATACAGAACTTAAGATGTACCACAAATGGCCAGTTCGACATCCAAGACCTTACACCGAAAGATATGACCCTACAGTGCCTCTTGTCACAGGCCAGCGTATTATTGACACATATTTCCCGATCGCAAAGGGAGGGACGGGAGCCATACCAGGTGGTTTTGGAACTGGTAAGACTGTAACTCTGCATCAGATAGCAAAATGGGCTGATTCAAAAGTTGTTGTGTATATTGGATGTGGCGAACGTGGAAATGAAATGACTGAGGTATTAGTGGAATTTCCTCACCTTCTTGACCCGCGTTCAGGTAGGCCGTTAATGGAAAGAACTGTTCTTGTGGCAAACACCAGTAATATGCCCGTGGCCGCCCGCGAAGCTTCTATTTACACAGGTGTGACTATTGCAGAGTATTACCGTGACATGGGTTTTGACACTGTCCTTGTCGCTGATTCCACAAGTAGGTGGGCTGAGGCTTTAAGAGAAATGTCAGGAAGACTTGAAGAGATGCCAGCTGAAGAAGGCTATCCTTCCTATCTTGCATCCAGATTGGCAGAATTTTATGAACGTGCTGGGCGAGTTAGGTCTTTGGGTCTGCCAGAAAGAAGCGGATCCGTGACTCTGATAGGAGCTGTATCTCCTTCAGGAGCCGATTTCACAGAGCCCGTGACGACGCATACCATTAGATTCATCAAGACATTCTGGGCTCTGGATACTAGACTTGCATACTCAAGGCATTATCCTTCGATTAACTGGATGCAGTCCTATTCGGGGTACTTGGAGGATGTTGCCAAATGGTGGAAGGAAGAAGTAAGTAGTGAATGGTTTGAGTTGAGAGGAGAGTCATATCATATTTTGCAGAGAGAGGATACGCTAAAAGAAATCGTGAGGCTTCTTGGACCGGAAGCACTTCCTGACGAAGAAAAACTTATCTTGGAAGTTGCACGAATGATAAAAATAGGAATTCTGCAGCAAAATTCCTTCGACAAGGTTGATACCTATTGCAGTCCACAAAAGCAGGTGAAATTAGTCAAGGTCATGGTCAGATTCTACAAGGAGGCACTTAAAGCCTTAAGAGAGGGAACTTCCCTGGCCGATATAAGGGCGATGCCAGTTATTAGCTCTCTACTAAAAGCAAAATTTGAGATTCCTGACGAGGAGGTACAGCGACTAGACGCCCTCGAAAACGGTATGATTGAACAGTTTAGAAGACTTGAAAGTAAAGAAGAGGTGAAAGTGGTTGTCTGAATCAGCTGCCATAGAATATACTAAAGTAGCCGAAATTAAAGGTCCTCTCATAATCATTGATGGCATCACAAAAGCGTCCTTCGATGAGCTAGTTGAAATCGAGACTTCAGATTCCGCTATAAGATTAGGCAGGGTGCTCGAAGTCGGCCACGGAAAGGCGGTAGTGCAGGTATTTGAAGGTACTACGGGCCTGGCGATCAGTGGAACAAAAGCTAAATTCTTGGGTAAAACCATGACTATGCCAGTTTCTCCGGAACTCTTAGGAAGAGTATTCGATGGACTCGGCCGACCTAATGATGGTCTCCCCGACCCTATAGCGGAGAAATTCCTTGATGTAAACGGGGAGCCAATGAACCCTGAACGAAGGGAATATCCTACTTCATTCATACAAACGGGGGTCTCTGTAATTGATGGCATGCTCACGCTCGTCCGTGGCCAGAAACTTCCCATATTCTCTGGTTCCGGAATGCCACATAACATTCTGGCAGCCCAAATAGCTAGGCAGGCAACTGTTGTAGGAACAAAGGAAGATTTTGCCGTAGTCTTCGCAGCCATTGGAGTTCAATATTCAGAGGCGCAATACTTTAAACGAAGCCTTGAAGAGTCCGGTGCCCTGAGACGAAGCGTATTATTTCTTAACCTAGCAGATGATCCTGCCATCGAGCGAATCATAACTCCTAGGGTAGCACTCACTGTAGCCGAATATCTGGCCTTTGATTTGGGGATGCATGTGCTAGCGATATTAACAGACATGACCAATTATGCTGAGGCATTGCGTGAGATTAGCGCTGCAAGAGAAGAAGTCCCTGGAAGAAAAGGATATCCAGGCTATCTGTACACCGATCTTGCAAACAACTACGAGCGTGCTGGACGTATTAGAGGTAAAGATGGCAGTGTAACTCAGGTGCCTATACTATCCATGCCTGCTGACGATATAACTCATCCTATTCCGGATCTTACCGGTTACATTACTGAAGGTCAGATTGTGTTAGGAAGAGATCTCTTCCGAAAAGGTGTGTATCCACCTGTGAACGTCCTCATGTCCCTATCAAGACTTATGAAAGACGGTGTTGGGGAGGGAAAAACGAGATCGGATCACATGGAAGTTGGGAACCAGCTATACGACGCTTATTCTCGAGCTCAAGAAGTAAGGGCTCTTGCCGAAATCGTAGGAAGATCAGGACTGACTGGAGTAGACCTCAAGTATTTGGATGCAGGCGATCTGTTCGAAAGCCATTTTCTGAAACAAGAAAAAGACGAGAATAGGGGATTAGAGGAGACGCTTTCAAGAACATGGGACGTACTCTCAACTTTACCGGAGGGAGAGCTCACGAAGATAAAAGAAAAGCATGTGAGACAATACTACAAGGAGACCAAATGATCTTTTAGTTATGTCATTTGGGGGAAGGGTTACTGCTACAAAGATTGAACTGATCAAGATCCGTCGTTCCATGCAGGTAGGAAAGATGGTTCACAAGATTCTTGATGACAAACGAGAGGTCCTGTTAAAAAAGATAGACGAAATGATCGAGGAGGCTAACAAGGCCAGAGGTGATATCTGGTCACCATTAGCGGAGATCTATTCTTCCGTATATGATTCCTACATGTCGCTTGGAACGACAACACTAGAATCAATATCTGATTCTACTCCCAGTATCATGGAGGTTGACGTTAATGTACGTAGAGTTGTGGACGTAAGGATCCCGACACTCCACGTCAGAAATAAACAGGGGGGGCAAGAATTATCATACGGTTTCGTGGAAACCAACGCCTCAGTAGATAAAGGCGCGAAACTAATAAAGAATATACTCCCACAAATTTGCAAAGCGGCCGAATACGAGAATGCAATATTTAGTTTGGCAAAGGAACTGGAGAGAACTCAGAAATTGATTAACGCGTTGGAGTACGTGATAATTCCACAGTATGAGAGTGCGATAGCATTTATTCGGGCCACCCTCGAAGAACGAGAAAGAGAAGACTTCGTAAGACTCAAAAAAGTTAAAGCAGTACTTGAAAGGAAAAAGCTTTAATACCGTCGGGATTGTTCTGGGAACTGATCGGGACATGAGCGAGAATATTATCACAACCTTTTTTGAGGAATCAAAGGGTGTTCTCAAGAAAGAATATGAAACTATGGTGGAGCATACTAAAGAGATGCTTGGTGAATGTAAACGCAAAGCGCTCTCCAAAATCTAGTTCATTTATCCTGATTTCTTGCTTAGTAACAATCCTCTGGAAATCCTTTTAATATATAGAATTGTCCAATTGCCGAGATATAATTAAATAGGGCGTCCCATCTCGAACCCCTATGAAGAAAGGAAAGGGAGGACATATTTTTATCCCGGTTATCGTGGCACTGACCACAATAACTTTCATAACCGTAAGTTCCATTGGGTCTACAGCGTATGCTCAGGAAGAGGCATCTGCGGGTGATGCAGGCTCGTTCAAATTGATAGGTGCAGGAATGGCGTTTGGCTTGGCCGCTCTTGGCGCGGGTATCGGACTTGGTTACGTTGGAGCTGCCGGCTTAGCAGCAATTAGCGATAATCCTAAAATGCAGTCCAGGGTTTTCATCATTGTAGGCATGGTAGAATCAATTGCTATTTACGGTATCGTCATGATGTTCATCATACTAGGTCAAGCGTGACCTAAATCAGGAGATTCCTAATCAGGCACCTCCAACTAAGAGGATTACGGATGGACTGGGACTAAATGGGAACCGCTAAGTTACTGAAAACAACGCTCGTCCTACCTAGGACTGAGACGCAGCAAGTTGTAAGCAGACTTGCTCAACTTGAATGGTTTCATCCATTACAACATGCATCTGAGTACATAAATCCCTATTATGACGACCTATTATTGAAGGCGCAGAGGCTCTTCCAAGAAATTGACGATGTAGTCAAGGCTTTGGGAGTACCTCTAGAAACGGGTGTAATGGATACGATGTTTAAAGGTGCTCCGAAGGAGCAGACATCGTACCAGATTGAAGATATTCAAGGCTTCATAGTTGATTTGGAGGGAAGAAGTGCGGCGCTCTTGGATGAGCCCAAAAGGATCCTTTTGGAACAGAGTCAGGTTTCAAAACAGTTGGAAGAATACCGTACGATAGCTTTGACCTTGGAAATGGCATCAGAATTGAATTTAGATCTACGAATTTTCTCTAAATTGAAAATATTCTATGCTGCAACTTTTATCATTGAAAATAACGACCAAGATGAGATCAAGAAAAGCTTGGGAGATCTGCCGATACAGATTGTTAAACTAAATGATCACAAATCTGCCTTAATCATTTTAGGTTCAGCTGAAAGCGACGCTGATAGAATAATCAAAGTTCTGAGAAGCTTCGGAGTGCACCCTTTGCAGGTACCCCCTAACATGCCTCAGAATCCTCATTTGGCATATGCTGAGTCTAAGGCCAAAATAAAGGAACTAGAGAAGCAAAGTACAGATCTAAGCAAGAAGGTTGAGAAATTGAAATTATCGCTTACTACGAGACTACTATCATTACACGAAGCTTCTCAGGTGGCAAAAGATGTTTTAGAAGCAACCAGGAAGCCAGGTGGCACCAAGAATTTCGCTATGATTGAGGGCCTTATCCCTGAGCAGATGGAAAATAAATTCAAGAGCTTGACAAGCGACTACGTCTCGGTGATGGATGTTCCTGAACGCTTGGCTACTGATGAAAGTCACGTTGAAGATCACAATGAGAAAATTCCTACGCTCCTGAAAAATAAAAAGTATATTCGTACATTCGAAATCATTACTGAAACACAGGGATTGCCCAACTACGACGAGAGAGACCCTACGCCCATTATTGCATTCGTGTGGCCTCTGTTCTATGGATTGATGTTTGCAGACTTAGGACACGGCATATTGCTCTTTGGTCTTGGGATGCTTTTCAGATATCGTGGCAACGGATCTCTGACCACATGGGGAACTTTAATAGCGGCGAGTGGAGCCGCCGCAGCCATTGCCGGCCTAGGAACGGGAGAATTATTTGGTTTTCATGCTATTGAGCTACCGATTCTAGCACCTATTGCTGAACAATTAGGATTTGTGGGAATGTTAAGTGTGTCAGAGCTAACTTTTGAGGAGGTAGTCAAGATTTTGGAGATATCAATCGCTATAGGGGTAGTGCATATCTTGCTGGCTTTCTTCTTGAGGCTCTGGGCAGATATCAAAAAACATGATAAACTTATGATCCTTTATCATGATATCCCAACTATAGTACAATACTTTGCGGTGGTAAGCCTTATCCTGGCAGCTATAGGCTCTGGATATGATATCATCGGCATGTTTGGCATTACAGGAGTCGTCCATGATGAACCAGTGCCTTGGCTGACGGTCGTTTTCGGAGACTGGGTTACCGTAGAGTTGGTTGCAAAAGTAGCACCTCTTGTAATCATTGGTACCGTAATAACCATGATTATCGGAGGCATGAAGGAAGAGAAGCACCTCAAGAAACTTGGGAAGGATGAGGGTGGCGGAGTGGTAGGTATAGTGGTGGAGGTAATTATGGTAAGAATCATTGAGATGCTTTCAAACACAATAAGCTACTCTAGACTCGGAATAATGCTACTGGTTCACGCCGCACTCCTTGTAACGGTTATCGATTCATTCGAATCGTTGGGTGGCACAGGTGGAGGATATGCAGTCCTTATCGGCGGAAATATTGGTATAATGCTGATTGAGGGGCTGATAGTATACATTCAAACAATTAGGTTACACCTTTACGAATGGTTTCCTAAATGGTATATAGGCCAAGGAATTGACTTCAAACGCCTCGTCCCCAAGATGCTCTATTCCAAATTTGTATGGCAGACAAGGGCCATTGATCATAGCTTGGACCACAATCGGGTAGAAGCCAAGCGAAGAACTCGCGAAGAGGTAATTGGGAGGTCATAGTAATAATTTATTCAGCAAAAGTCGTTGACCAAACTATAACCGCTTGCAAAAATGGATCGAAATTTCTCGAAACACCGATGAGCCATATCTTTTTTTTAACAGTTACTAGTTTAATGTCTGGGACTGGAACTTACCTCCAGGCAGATAGGCATTGGAATCCTGGTCACCTGGTCACGACGACTTTCTAATTATGAATTCTTTTAAGGAATATGACGTGAGTATCATGTCTGTTGGTGTTTTTGTAGTTGCTGGATAATCCGATTGCCGTTTTTGACTCGGGCCTAGGTTCCTTATCAGTAATAAAACAATTACGCAAGCACTTACCGACCGAAAATCTATTGTACCTTGCAGATGAACAACACTTTCCATATGGTAATAAGACAAGGCAAGAACTTCTATCCATAATCTGTGATATCCTACGATATCTTGAGCGATATAAACCAAAATTGGTAGTTCTTGCGTCAATTACTCCTTCAATTCAAATTCTTGATGATGTCAAGCGCTCATCTAAAATGGGTGTCGTGGGAATCATTCCTCCACTCAAGACCGCGTGTAAGCTGACGAAGAAAAAGCATATAGGAATATTGGCGACCGCAGGTACCATCAGGAGCAAAGAATTGGGCGATTTGATCAAGTCCCAAGTCCCACAGAATATACTTGTAACCAGATTTGACGCATCTGAAATTATAGGCTTGGTTGAAAATGGTGAATATATCACCAATGAACGAAAGACGTTTGATGCAATCTCTAAGGCAATAGAATATCGCGAAAATCTTGAATCACACATTGATGTTATGGTTTTGGCAAGCACCCACCTACCCTTTGTCTCAAACTATCTCGTCTCCTTAATTCCTACCATCAGGTTGATTGACCCTGTAAAACTTCTCGCAAATGATGTGAGGAAATACCTCTCTACGAATCATATGGCCAAAAAGAAAGGGATTGGCCGCACGGAGATTCTAATCACGTCGAACAAGACTAGATTTGAAGGGATAATTAGAAAATTAGGCATTAGAGAACCAGTAAAGGAGATCTTTCTAGCCCTTTGAAGATAGTAACATGTGATACCTCTGATCTCCGAAGACCGGCATATTGCAGAAGGCCATATGAATAGAATACACTCTACGAATATTAGGTAGATTTACCTTAGACCAGAACTTAACTAGTAATGTATGGATCTTAGAATCGTTTTCTTGGGCACGTCAGCAGCCACCCCAACTGATGAACGAGGACTATCTTCTATCGCAATTGCTCGAGGAAATGAGATACTTCTCTTCGATGCAGGGGAAGGTATGCAAAGAAATTTTGTAAGATCAAGTCTCAGGATGAATTGCAAAATGAAAGTCTTTATCACGCACATGCACGCTGATCACTCACTTGGAATCTTGGGTCTACTCCAAACACTATCGCTTAATGGCAGGACCCTACCCATTGATATTTATGGTGAACCAAGACTCGGAGAATTTATAAAGTTTAGTACAAGACTGATAGGTTTCGGGCTTTCATTCGATGTAAATCTTCACAATATAGAATCTGAGGGATTGTTGTTGCGCGAGGGGGATTATGAAGTGAGATGTTGCGAAGCAGATCATAATGTACCAGCTTACTCATTCTGTCTGACAGAATTGGATAGACCTGGGATTTTTAATATCAAAAGAGCAGTACAATTAGGAATACCAGAGGGGAAATTATACAAACAGCTTCAATCGGGGAAGGATATTGTAATCAACGGAACTATAGTAAGATCATCTGATGTGGTAGGTCGAAGACGACCTGGGAGGAAGATTGGAATCTCCGGTGATACAAGACCAACCGAAAAGCTTGTTAAATTTTTCGAGAATTGCGATCTACTCATATTTGAGTCAACATATGCTGAGGAGCTCCGACATAAGGCGATCGAAAACTTTCATGCTACTGCTGCCGAAGCTGCCAAGGTAGCAAATCAGTCTGGTGCCAGGAAGCTTGTACTAACTCATTTTAGTACCAGATACCGGCAGAGCAGCCAGTTGCTCGCAGAAGCGCGCCTCATCCATGAGAACGTAGAAGATGCACATGACCTGAAAATAATACATCTCCCATACCGTCAATGAATCCTCTGAACAATTTCGAGTGACTCTATGTGGAATTATTCTCTTACAAATTTATAACTGGAGCATACCAATAGTTGCAGGGGATGAAGTGAATAATCGCTGCTCCAGGCAGAGCCAGAAGCTATGATGACCTCGCGACGAACAGACCCCAAACAACTAGGTCTAGATCCTGGCTATCCATTTCAAGGGTGACTTTCACAAATAGTCACCATGTTACGACGAAATGAAATATTTGCGGTCGTTTCAAAATCTCATCGATAGATTACCTGACAGTCTAAAAATAATGACCTTTTCAATCCACAACATATACATTATTCATGCGATACTACTTCTTTAATATCTTGGAAGAATTAGTATACGATTATCCTCTTTATAGACCTCCTTCAGAGGCAAACTCAACGATCTTTCAGGTCACGTTGGGATGCTCATTTAATCACTGCTCATTCTGCAATATGTACCGAACAAAATCTTATCAAGAGAGATCATTTGAGGAGATCAAGTTCGAAATAGATTTAGTTTCCAAATACCAACCCCTGACCGAAAAAATCTTTCTTGCCGATGGGGATGCAATAAATGTTAGGACTGAAAGGCTGGTTGAAATATTAGACTATTTGAATCTAAAATTCAAGAGTCTTAAGCGAATTTCATGCTATGCCATGCCAAGGAATCTGATCCAGAAAAAGGACCTAGAACTTGAGCGGTTGCGAGATCGAGGACTAAGCATGCTATATGTTGGGATAGAAAGCGGTAATGACGTCGTGCTGCAAAAGGTCACAAAGGGTGCATCTTCCTCAATGATTATTGAGAGTTGTGAGAAAGCAATTGATCATCAATTCACACTCTCTTGCATGGTTATTCTCGGATTGGGCGGCAGAACGTATACTGATGTGCACATATCTGATACCGCCAAGGTTGTGAGCCAGATTAGTCCGCACTATCTTGCCGCTCTCAACCTCCAACTGGACGAAGCCGTTCGTGGTGAGTTCATGTCCAAGTTTAAGGAGCCATTTTCCTGGTTAACTGATTTGGAGATCTTGAATGAACTAGAAAGGCTAATAGTGCTTTTCAATCCTGTTAGAGAAGTAGTCTTTAGAGCAAATCATGCTTCAAATGTATACAGTATTGGCGGGACTCTACCATTTGAAAAATCAAAGCTTCAGAGACTAATTCATGAATTGAAAAGTCACCCTGAAATGTTACGACCAAAGATTGTTCGAAGATTCTGACCATTTGCGGGTTTTCTGTTTTTTGTTCTGCTAACTTTAACTTCTAACGTCGTAGCCGAAGAAAACGTAGATGATTAAATCATAACGCCAAAAAACACTGTCCTTTCAGAATTTAAGAAAAACAAATAAAAGAAATTTTTGAGTAGTTACACTACCAGTGGTGCTTTTCGTCAGGAATAAGACCTATCTGCTCACGCTCGAAGTAAGTCTCTAATTCTTGAGTCCATTTTTCTTTCAGCTGAACCTCCTCCAAGTCCCTTTCGTCTGAGCCAAAATGCAATTACACTCAGGAGGAAAACTGCGAAAAGCATAGTCCCAAATATGTATACCATTACATCGAAGAACAATGGGTCGTATGCTGGTCCTACCTGCTTCAGAAGACTCTCCAATCCGGTGCTGAACATTCCCACAAGGCTTAGAATGGCGCTCATATTACGATATAATCCAAATAAAATCTATGATATATACATTTTGGTTTACACCCTCGGATCACCACTTGATATAACGAAATTACTAGATTTGCTCACTACTGGTAATTACGCATTTCTGGCAAAAAGAGCCCTAATGTTCACTAAAACATAAATAAAATTCAAAAAGAAGGAATGGTTTTGTTTCAGTATCCCTATCTATTTTTGATTTCTTTTCATAGCGTCAAGTTCTTCTTTGTATCTCTGAGCTTCCAACTTCCAATCCGGTTCACTCTGACGCGTGGATTGTGAAGTGACTGCCCTTCTTGCTCCTCTGGACTTTATGAAGAATGCGGCTGCCACCCCTCCGAATATTACTACAAGTATGATGATAAATAATACAGTGTTGTCAAGGTTACCACTAACCATGGAAGTTCCGGAACCGTATGCACCCTGTTGCTCAGCAAGTGATGTTTTCTCTCTAGCAAGTTTCAGCTGTTCCTCAATACTGCTTGATGTCGTTCCCTCGCCCCCGCCGCCTGTGTACTGAGCATTCGCTGTCTGAATACCAGGCAAAACAAATGCGGTTGCCATGAGTAATGCCATAGTGGATAGAGCCAGTAGGTAGGCTTTATTCATATGTTCATTTTTCGAATCTCGATTATTTAACTTTTTTGTAAAGCCTGTTCCGTCTTCAGTGTCCGTAACATTTAGATGTCGACCCTCAGAACGTTGTCTATCAATGGCACGAATGCATGCACATACTCGCGGCAAGTCTCATTCAACACGTCCTACCTCCAAGAGTGTGCCGACTTGGGTTGACATCAGTCATTCCGACCTTAAATCTATTATCATCAAAATGTATAATGAAGATGGCTTAACCGCTTCCCAAATTGGTATCATTCTTAGAGATGAGTATGGGATACCACTGGTGAAACCAATTTTGGGAAAAACCATAACCGATGTTTTGAGAGAGAACGGTGTTAAGCAGGATATGCCAGAGGATCTAGACAGGCTGGTGAAAAAGGCCCTTGGCTTGCAAAGACATCTCAGAACACACAACAGCGATAGAAGAAACGTTCGTTCCCTAGAACTGATCGAATCGAAGATACATCGTCTATCAAGGTATTACAAGATAAAGGACAAAATTGGCAAGAATTGGAAATATGCTGCGGTTATAGCACAGGCGCAATAAACTCACGACCTCTCGATGAACCCACGAAATAGACTAGATGATGATCTCAAGTCTATTTCAGATAATATTCGTGACCTCGTAAGAAAAGAGGGAAAGTTCCTTGTTCTATCGAGTCCATCCCCCGATGGAATAGCGGCAAGTAGTATAGTCTTCCAAACTCTTGAAAGATTAAACACCAAATGTGTATTGAGAAGCACCTCTAGTTTAACAGATTCTCTACACGTTGGAAACTCGATTTCCGATGAGTATGATTTGTGTTTGCTATTAGATTTCGAACATGAATCAGTCGAAAAGCTTGACAAGTGCCTTCAAAACAAATGGTTGCTGATCCGACATCTATCAGATGAGATAGCCCCCGAATCTAACGAAGCATATAGCCAGCAAGTCCTGAACATCAATAGGTACCGAGCTCAATGGCTGGTCAGAAATAACCTCTGCAGGCATCTGTTATCTACTGTCGATAACATTAGACACAAAAAATAAGGATCTCTCTGTATTGGCTGTCCTATCTTCACTTGGTGAGAGACAGGATCGCGGAGAAGGGAGATCACTTGAGGGGATAAACGCTGAAATAGCCAAGGTTGGTGAATCTCAAGGTCTGTTGCGAAGCCAACCAGACGACCTTATGATGGTAGGACGAGAATGGAGGCCAATACACGAAGCAATCGCTCTGACTCGTTTTCCTTACATCGACGGACTAACTTGGAACTTACAGAGGGCTAAGTCAATAGTGGAAAATTCCGGGATCAAGTTGAAGGAAAATGGAAAATGGCGAGTTTTCACCGATCTTCTGGATCAGGAGAAATGGTCAATCTATGAAGGGATTGCAAAATTCGTTGCCACCAATTCTGGCACAGAGGTGCTACCTTTGGAAGGCATACGTGGGATCAGTTACACCCTACTTAAGGAAGACAGGGGAACCCCACTTCGTGACGCAAGGGAGTACTCAGATCTCCTTGGAGTCTGTGGAAGAGTACAAAAATCAGGAGTAGCGATATCGGTTTGCCTTGGGGACCGCTTCAAGATGTTAGCAATAGCTGAAGAAACTGTGGTTCGTTATCTTGACATTCTGAGGCGATCGTTAAGCACTTTATTTGGGGAGAAATGGAGGATTTGGGTTGACAAAGACATGGTCTTCATTAACGGGGAAGGGGCCGTGGCAGAGAATGCCCTCGAAGATATCGTGACTCTTCTAGAGTCCTCTCCACAATTCTTACGCAAGATCCTTGTTGGCAGGACAGTCACACAAACAGGCACGTACAAGTATTGTTGTCGGACAAGTGACTTGGCAAAATACACAAAGATGGCTTCAGCGATACGGAAGTGCTCTAGTGTTTCTCATGCACTCCCCCATCCCTTTGAGCATTATGTGCTATGTTGCGAAGTCCCACCTAGCGGTCTAGAAAGTTTTGTCTCGTGTTTGAAAGCTGCACCTAGGACCGGTGAAAATGCAAGAGCCTCTCATTAATAAAATCACCATATATATAGAACTAGATCTAGAAGATGAAGGCAAAAGAGATGCAATAATGAGATCACTCATTGCTGACAATATCAATTTTCCCCAAGGCCTAGAAATGCAAATGCATTCTCTTTCAGAGAACATACTTTCAATCGAGTTCAATAGTGATGGTTCTATAGAGACAATTACCAATACAGTAGACGAAGTCTTAAGTCATATTTCGATTGGGAAAATGGTGCTTAATGATGATTGATCCACGACTACTAAAAGACGATCCAGAACGGATACGGTTAATGCTCTCCCATAGAAATCTATCTTTTCCGTTAGATGAGTTATTGTTGCTAGATAAGAGAAGACGCACTTTAATCTCCGAGAGCGATTTGGCAAGACACCGAAAGAATGTGATCTCCCAAATTATTGCGAGAAAGATGAAGACTAGAGAGAACTGCTCAGAAGAGCTCAGGGAGATGAAATCAATTGGTGATAGAATTCTCAAACTTGGTAAAGATCTTGAAGAAACAGATTCAAATTTCAAGCATTTGATTATGAGTCTACCAAATCTGGTCAGTAGTTCTGTACCTGTAGGTGCGAATCAGCAAGATAATGTGGTAATTAGATCGATAGGAACACCTTGCAAGTTCGATTTTGCCCCTCTTGATCATGTCGATCTTGGTACAAAGTTGGATCTGTTTGATTTAGAGCGGGCTGCAAAAATTTCTGGCTCTCGCTTTTACTTCTTGAAGAATGTGATGGTAAAGCTTAATATTGGACTTCTCCAATTCGCACTGGATTATTTACAAGATCAAGGATATGTACCTGTGCAACCTCCTTACATGATTAGAAGAGAGCCAATGGAAGGTGCTGTCGTATTGGAAGATTTTGAACATGTGATTTACAAAATCCATGGAGAAGATCTACACATGATTGGTACCTCAGAGCACGCGATGGCGGCAATGCATATGGATGAAATTCTTGAGGGATCTGCTCTTCCATTGAGATATGCTGGTATCAGTCCATGTTTTAGAAAAGAAGCGGGTGCACACGGAAAGGATACGAAAGGCATCTTTCGAGTGCATCACTTTGACAAGGTTGAGCAATTCATATTCACACGTCCAGAGGATTCGGAAAAAGAGCATCAGAAAATGGTAGAATTGGCCGAGAAATTTTATGAAAAATTGGGAATCCCCATTCGGACAGTCCTTCTGTGTACAGGTGACATGGGTAAGACTTCCTCTAAAACTTACGATATAGAAGCTTGGATGCCAGGACAAGACTGTTATAGAGAAATAGTCTCGAGCTCGAATTGCTTAGACTATCAGTCTCGGAGATTAAGAATAAGATTTAGAGATCGGCCTGATGAAGAAACTCGCTTAGTTCATACCCTAAACAGCACTCTGGTCGCGACTGGAAGAACGTTGGTTGCAATTATTGAAAACTTTCAACGCGCTGACGGAACGATAGAAGTACCTGATCCGTTGAAGAGATTCGTAGGAACTGATGTGATTTCAGCCCGATAAATGCTTCAAGAACGTAATGATTTTCTCTAAATAGAATTCTAATTATTGAACGAATACAAAAAGGAGGGAGGTTGGTTAGTGTGTGTGATTACTAGATCACTTGCCACGGTCTAGTCGCAAATGTTACGCCCAAGCCTGCTCCGATCAATATTACTTGATAGAACACATTCGTCCATGGAACTGGCTTGAAAATTGGGTCGCCCGTCACTTGAACGGTTTGTCCTGGACCTAGTCCTGGACCAATGGTCTGAATATTGAGCTGTGTATGGACATGATAAATACCCGGTTCTAGCGCTCTGACGGTTAGTGAGTATGGAATTGTAGCCTCTGGTTCAATGTCAAAGACGTTGCCGGGTGGATCACGAGCTATGAACTCCCACCTGTTGCCTGCATTTGTTGATTCGCTGAAAAGCGACAACCACGCTCTAAGTGGTCTGTTCACCAAACTCTGTAGTGTTCCAGTTACTGTTAGCTCATCACCAGTCTGAAGTGTCTGACCAGAAAAAGATTCGTCTTGAATTCTCACAAACCTACTCTGGAGCTGGGCCTGAACACCATGTCCCTCTACAGAAGGCATAAATGCGAATGCACTAGACATTACTAATACCGCAGCCAATCCTGTCAAGACTATAGCCTTGTTAATCATATGTCGTTTCTAAGCGATACCAGAAGAAACAAAGATATATATTTTGCTGTTACCGACAGATCGAAATTCTATTCCTTCATGAAGCACAACTTGGTTTTGGCAGATCAAAACTTTCGAAATGAATTCATAATCCGTAAAGAATTTCCTTCATTTGTAACTTTGAATAGAGATGATCCTGGATATGGGATCTGTTTTGGCATACATGGTTTCAATCTGATTTCAGTTTGCACAGCAAAATTTAAAAAGGTAAGTACTGATCAGGTATTGTATAAGATGACTTTACCAAAGGGATTCGGGCCTGGTGGCAGACGAGTTGAAGGAGGCGGTAGTAGAGACGATGTAGAGAAGATGATCGGACGCAGAGTCGAAAATTACAGGGGTATCTTAATTCTAGGCTTTGCATTGTGCTGGGCTGCAACAGCTGGCGGTGTTTATGTAGGCGTAACTGTTTATCCTTGGGCATATCCTCTGCCAAGTGGTATATACGCCCTATCTGTGCTTACTGTTATCGAAGCTCTAGGCTTCTTCTGGATGTGGAAGATCGCAACAGAAAAACCTCTACGTCCGTACTGAATTATTCCTTATTTTTTAGCGGCAAGTTACGCATTATAGTACTGTTTTTTATCAGCAAGTTTTTTGCGAGCGTAGATAAATTTTATATATAACCTCTAGCAGAGAGTTGTTAATGGTCTGGCTAAGACGCACAACGCATTATCTGTTCATAGTTGTCGTAGCTGTTAACAGCACGCTGCTGACTATTAATGCAGGAGACTACATATTCTACACTGATTGGGCTTGGACTTCATTCGTCGTGTTCTCTATATCGCAGTCGACGATGCTCGTTGTGGGTGCCATATATTACATGTTGTTTACGGGAGTGCCAGGGACAGCGACCTACTATGCCACTATAATGACGATTTATACATGGGTTGCGAAAGGGGCTTGGTTTGCTCTTGGATATCCATACGACTTCATTACGGTACCGGTGTGGATTCCATCTGCAATGTTGCTGGACCTGTCTTACTGGGCAACAAGAAGGAACAAACATGCGGCGATACTAATAGGAGGAACATTGGTTGGACTTTCACTGCCATTGTTTAACATGATCAACCTATTGACCATACGCGATCCGCTAGAAATGGCATTCAAGTATCCAAGACCAACACTGCCTCCATACATGACACCAATCGAACCACAAGTCGGTAAATTCTATAATAGTCCAGTAGCCTTAGGAGCTGGCGCGGGAGCCGTGCTATCTGTGCCAATAGCAGCTTTGGGTGCAAAACTCAATACGTGGACTTACAGATGGATGGCCGCTTGGAGTAAGTGGGACTAAGCCAAATTACGGCAATCCTTTTCTTTTTTTCTTTTCATTTCAGTAAGAGTTAGTTGTATTCTTAAACTGCTTCTGACGTTAGTAGTCGCCAGAACCCACTGATTGTTGATCAGAAATAGTTGTAAATAGGTCCAGTACCCTGAATCCCAATAAGAAAAGAGGTGGTTATCTAGTGGCTAGCTCAGCTACTTACTCTCAAAATATCCAGCAGGTTCGAGATATCAGAGCTAGATCTACCTCCAGTTAAAAAGACCCTTTGTTTTGAAGGTGGGTTTTTAACATAGTCTGGAATTTTTGCGGCAATCCTCTCCTCATAGGTCGGAACGAATTCGTTCTTGTAGAATACACCTATTGGTATTTTTCTGCCCCATTCATACGACTTCAAGATTGCATTGGACATCTTACTATCTGCTTCATTTTCTAAGTGAACAATTCCATCATATCCTGCTCCTTCGAGTTTGTATGTTCTTGGAATCTGCTTTCCCGTTTCTGGATCTGGATTATCTGATCCTTGATACCATTCTCTGGTATTGATATCGTTGTAAGTGGGACATGGTTGCAATACATCCAGGTATGCCAAGCCTTTGTGCGAGACACCTTGTATTATCAAATCTTTGAGATGTCGAACGTCATATGAGTAACCCCTAGCTATAAACGTGAAGCCGGACACAGCAGCAAGGGCAAGTGGATTGACTGAATTATTAGAATTTGGTAATGGAAGTGATTTAGTCTTCAACCCTAACTTCAACGTAGGTGAAGCTTGCCCTTTTGTTAATCCATATACTCCGTTGTTAAAAATGATGTATAACATGTCAACATTTCGTCTTCCAGCGCTAACGAAATGACCAGCACCTATACCTAACCCATCTCCATCACCTCCGACAGCTATTACTTCTAGTTCCGGATTACAGAGTTTTGCTCCTTGGGAAAAAGGGAGTACCCTACCGTGTAGCGTGTGTATCCCATATGTATTAATAAAATGCGGCGTTTTACCCGAGCATCCAATTCCTGAGAAGATAACAGCTCTATGCTTCTGAATCCCCATCTCCGCAAGAGCCATCTGAATTGCATTAAGGATGCCAAAGTCCCCGCATCCTGGGCACCAGTCATTATGGACTTCTGTTTTATAATCACTAAGCTTAAGCGCCATGTTCCAAAACGATCCTCCTAGAAGCTTCTCCCGACATAATTCTCATTAGCGCATTATAAACCTCACTAGATGAAATCGGTCGGCCATTATACTTGACAATAAGATGATCCATACTTATACCAGCATTTTCGCTAATTAGCAACCCGAGTTGAGACGAATAATTCATTTCAATATCAACTAACTGTTTGTGGCCCCCGATCAAGGCGAGCACTCTTTTAAATGGGAATGGATTCAGCAGGCGCAGTTGTACAAACCTGATCTTCTTACCTTCTTCTATGAGCCTGTCCATTGCATCCAGAATAGCACCCTTAGTAGAACCCCAGCTTATTACGGTCAAAGAATCTGGTTCATCAATTCCATACAAGGTGGCCTTGTCTTCGTCGCTTATTTGCTCAAGCGCAATCATCAATTTGCCCATTCGCTTATCCATCATCGCTGTTCTTATCAGTGGATCCTCTGTAATATGACCCTCTTCAGTATGTTCATCACCTGTATTCCAAAATATTCCATTTTCGGTTCCAAGTAAAACTCGAGGAGATATTGAATATCTACCATCATTATCCTTATTATTCTTGTTATTTCGGATCAACCTAAACCTGCGATAGTGACTAGCATCACCCAAATCTGGCGATGAATCAGGTACTTTTTCTACAAGCAAACCTCTGTCAATTGAAATTCTTTGTTGATCAAATATTTTGCAAGTGGTGATACTATTTGCAATAGCTTTGTCAAGTAGATGAATCACAGGCATCTGGAATTTTTCTGCAAAATTGAAGACTTTAATGGTATCATAATAACTATCCTCGATATCTCCTGAAGAATACACAATTCTGGGAAACTCTCCATGTCCGGCCTTTGTGGCAAAAAGGAGATCACCCTGCTCATGCCTTGTTGGCAAGCCGGTAGCCGGCCCAGCCCTCTGGTACAACGAAACCACTATAGGGACCTCGTTCATGCCAGCCCATCCAAGGGCTTCAGTCATCAGAGAGAATCCCGGGCCTGACGTTGCCGTTGCAGAACGTGCGCCGGTAAGCGCTCCTCCTATTGCCATGGTTATGGCGGCTATTTCATCTTCAGTCTGTAAAACTAGTATGGAACCATCCTTACCTTCTACTTGTGGCACTATTGCATTGGCCTCAAGAAACTCACTATCATCGCTGGCAGGTGTTATTGGGTAATAGGTCTGAAATCTGCAACCAGCAGTCAATTTACCTAAAGCCGATGATTGGTTACCCTGAACTAGTATCACGTCAGGGAGAGGATTCTTAGTTGTTAGATTAAAAGCCAGATTACTTGCATTATGATGTGTTCTGGTATACTCATAAGCATACTTGGCTGCCATGACATTCAAATCGGCTATCTTGGGTTTGGATCTGAAAATAAATTTTATCGCGCTTCCGAGGGTTTCAAACTGAAAGCCTAGCAATGCCATCGAGCAAGATAATGACATAACATTTACCATTCGTGATAGTTTGCTCAGTGAATGGTCTTCACTCTTGGCCGAAAATTCTTCGAGCAATTGGAAGTAGGGGATACTGAAAAGACTTACGCCTCTATCAGATGCATAGTCAAGAATTCCTTGAACAGTTAGAGGCCTTCCTTCCTTCTCTAGAAGACCAACAAGTCTATCCCTAAAGGCGTCATCCAATGTTGGTACCTCTCCTATTTTGACGTCAATGAGCTCAGAGTCATATACGATTCCGCCCCCTTTAATAACTGAAACAGTATGCCTAAGCAAGGTTTCCGTGTCAAAGGAGACAAGCATACTAACTTCGTCCACGTGTGATCGAATCTCTTTCTCGGAGACTCTCACGGTAAAATAGCTATGTTCCCCTTTTATGTTAGAGTAATACTCACGCTTTCCAAATACTTGTAGTCCTCCCTCTGCGCATGCTCGTGAAAAGATATTTGCAGCTGAATCCACGCCGCTACCTTGCGCACCACCTATAAGCCAGTTGAGAGAGTTATTCACCTTATTCGTAAGGGACATCGATGTTAATGATTCTAATTAGCCAGCTTTTATTAGTTTACAATTTTATTTCATACCAGAATTCATCCGCCACCAGTCGCAGCATCATAGAGGCAACATTCACATTTATCTCGTTCACCACAATATGGACAAACACACAAGCATGCTTCTAAAGCGTTGCCGCATATATCGCATGGCGGAGGATCCACCTTGGTCTCATCAACCATATCTTAAAATATCCAGTTTGTCAGTTATTATACTTTTAATAACAATTTGAACATGGTTCAAAAGGGGTGCTCATTCTCCAATTGATACTTGACACTAATCTCTAAATAACTGTTAGCAGTACACTCTTTTAAATGACGATATCTCTCGTCCCATCCGAAATTATTGAGCAGAGGACTATTCAAAGGCGTGTTATCGGTTCTCATTCTCCATTTACTACCGGAACAACCTTGGTTAAGAGAGGATTCGCGCATATGCAGAAACATGGAGTTATTATGGATGTCACCAATATTGAGCAAGCGCAAATTGCGGAAGATGCAGGAGCGGTTGCTGTAATGGTGCTCGATAAACTCCCATTCGATGTCCGGTTGGCAGGCGGTGTAGCAAGGACTGCTAGTGTGAAGGTTGTCCAAGAAATAATGGACGCAGTTACGATCCCTATCATGGCCAAGTGCAGGATAGGTCATCTCGGAGAAGCTCAAATTTTAGAGGAGATAGGTGTTGATACGATTGATGAAAGCGAAGTACTTACACCAGCTGATGAAGATAACCATCTTTGGAAATGGAATTTCAGGGTACCATTTGTAAATGGAGCTAAAAATCTCGGCGAAGCCCTCCGCAGAATAGAAGAGGGATGTTCTATGATTAGAACCAAAGGTGAACCAGGGACTGGCAATGTAGCTGAAGCAGTTTCACATATTAAGGCGGTCAATAATGATATACGAAGGCTTAATTCAATAGCAGATGATCCGCAGGAACTCATAAAGACGTCTAGACAGTTACAATCGGCTTTGCCTATTGTTGAAGAGACGGCTAGGTTAGGAAGGTTACCAGTAGTAAATTTTGCAGCAGGTGGAATCTCCACACCTGCTGACGCCGCACTTCTGATGAATCTTGGATGTGACGGCGTGTTTGTAGGTTCCGGTATTTTCAAGGCAGATGATGCTTCACAACGAGCTCAGGCGATAGTCCTTGCCACTACATACTTTGATGACCCTGCAACTGTACTTGAATCACAGAAAATGGTTGACGAAAAGAAATCTATGTTAGGCCTTGATACTCAGAACTTAGCTTTGAGGATGCAGGAAAGAGGACCATCCGTATGAGAAAGGACGGTCTTATAATAGGAGTACTAGGAATTCAAGGAGATGTCGAGGAGAACGTTTCCCAGACAAGGACCGCATTTAATTATCTCGGAAAGAAAGGTGACGTAAGAATTGTTCGACACTCTAAAGACATTTCTGGAATTAGTGGTTTGATTTTGCCTGGTGGAGAAAGCACTGTAATCAGCAAATTGGTTACAGTTAATGGGGAGCTTTTTCGTAAAATCGCCGATGTAGTATCTAGGGGGATGCCAGTTCTAGGAACTTGTGCAGGTATGATTATCCTATCCACCAGAGCTCATGATAGGGTAATTGGACAAACAAAACAAAAGTTACTATCGTTGTTGAACATAGTAGTAGAAAGAAACGCTTTCGGAAGGCAAAAGGATTCCTTTGAGGCAAATTTGGAAATCCCTATGATGGGAAAAAGGCCTTTCAAAGGCATATTTATACGGGCTCCCATAGTGTCGAAAGCTGAGGAAGGGGTTCAAGTTATTGCAAAGTTAGAGGACAAGGTTGTAGCAGTAAAGCAAGACAATATAATTGCCACAGCTTTTCATCCTGAACTTGGCTCTGACAATAGATTTCATCTGCACCTTATCAGGTCTGCCAATGAATTCAGGGATCGCACCAATTTGATGCGGGGGGTGGGATTCGAACCCACGAACCCCTGAGAGACGGGATCACCTATAACTGTGATCTTAAGTCCCGCGTCTCCAAGCATACGATAACAATTTGGCCAGGCTCTACAACCCCCGCTGCTACTTCATAAGACGGATCGACTAGTCCTTACTTAAATCTTACAAGAACCAGCAAATTTGAGAACAGTCCAAAAATGGGGCTTGTTTTCCAGATTCTGAAAATTTCTCTGCTACCAAACCCGTATCACGAAAATCGACAATCCAATAAGGGAACACTTTAAGATGCTGAAGGATAGCGAATTTAGGACGCTGCACCTTGAGGTGAAAATGCGAACTTGGGTAAAAAGAGTGCAGTTAAGCTTATGTAGGTGGCCGTAGCGAATGTTACTTCCAGCCTTGCAGTGCGTTGTTAGTGCCTTGATAGCTCAGCCTGGTAGAGCGTTGCCTTGGTAAGGCAAAGGTCCCGGGTCCAAATCCCGGTCAAGGCTTATTATCATTCTCAAAGTATTCAGAAAGAATTGCCTTATAGTATGTTCACTCGGCATTCAAACGACCGTTCTATTTTGTCCATTTGGAATAGCAGCTTCTGAACTCAGTAATTATAAACTTCATACTAAGAAAAGATATCTACATCTTGCTCCTCTATACTTTGATGAAATTCGAGTAGTAATAATTAGATCTGGGTCATATTTCAGAGAAATCGGGTATGATGACGCATAGCTGCTATAACAATAGAAAAAATAGTTCAATTACTAACTTTCATTCCCATCATATTACGTTTGCGAATACTAACACTAATGCCTGTGGCACTTTGTTCTCATCTCCTTGAATCAGAGATGCAGTATTTTGAAATTCGAAGTTCTTTGTCAAGAATCCTTTTGTCCTCATTCATTTGCATGTAAAATTGATTGACTCATCGTACTTCTTGTGTATATGTCTGACTGCAAATGCGCTGTCTGTTGCAAAAGCTGCTGCTCCAATGAGCATGAGTGCCACAGCTGCCTCCGTGACCAAACATGTAGTATTTATTCTAGGAGCAAAGAGCGTTTCATTTGCTCGCATTAAGCAAATTCAGATATGGCCATAAATCTGAATTTTATGCTATTTCAAATAGGGAAAATAATCTGGCCCCCAGAACACTATTCCCGATGTAAACCTGCTTGCTTTCGCAGATATTCCAGTAATTCTTTGTCATCGTCCTGATGTTCTATTCGCATATAACGTTTCATTCCATCCAGTAAATCATATACTTCTTTTAGAACGCTGAACCGGTTTACTTGATTTAGAATCATTTACCATAATAAAAATTGCATTTAATGATATATAAGACATTGACTGTTTGGTCTAGATAAATCTCAGCTAACTTTGGAGTATGACTGTCTTCTAAAG
Source organism: uncultured Nitrososphaerales archaeon (assembly GCA_963841565.1). Classification (GTDB taxonomy): domain Archaea; phylum Thermoproteota; class Nitrososphaeria; order Nitrososphaerales; family Nitrososphaeraceae; genus TH5896. The sequence continues at coordinate 119,476 of CAWJCY010000001.1, read as the reverse complement.
AATCTTCTAACTAATCATAACAATTGAATTGAGGTTACTTCCACACATATTAGAAATTACTCTTGTCTTACTGTTGGGTTTAATATGCTGCTAAGTGTTGCCTGACATTCGCATTAATCACTATTGACTACAATGCATATGACCTGTGAGCTATTATAGAGATATATATTACTCGATTTGGCTATAATATTTTTGATCTATTTTTCCATTTTGGATCAGTATATACCACTCATAGTTGTACTCCTTTCTATACGAATATGTTAGCTTCTTATCTTGCTAATCAAAGGCGATCTGAAATTTTGTACTATTCGCTATTCTTAAAATAATGCTTTTATTCAATCTGTATCGTTATGCAATATTCATCCCATAATTATTTAAAAGGATATCTTGCTTCTATTAATGGATTTTTAGAATCCATCTGCCCTATTTTCGGTGGTTCATGATAATTACGCTCCGCAATCCTTGTAATGCATTCTGAAGCAAACACTATAAATGGGTAACAACCACTGCCCAATTCGCAGCCTAATATTTCTAATTGCTTCTTGACAGGATCCGTGAGCATAACTATGGCACAATGAGCGTACATCATTCACTGAGCTTTGCTATGTTGCGATGAGAGCCCCCATGAATTCATCTACAAGTATTATGCTCGGTTAGCCGAACACCCGTGTAAAGGCCACATTTCTGATCGTCATCTATGTTCGTTAAATTACTAGTACACAAATGCCTGCATTGTACCCGCTACGGCTTGCAAAGCAAAAAAGAGAAATTTAAGGGCTATGCATTAGGTACTTTCTTAACGATAATGTTCTCGGGTACCGTGATAACTGTTTCGCGTTGCCGCAATTTGGCCTTATACTTCAAATTTCTAGGTTTAGTTCTTAGTCTATATCCGCAGCATGGGCACCATAATCCTTCCCATTTCAAAAAAATCTCACATATCTGACATCTTTTTTGCCCATTAGCGTATCTTCCCATTCCTACCGGCTTCTGAGCTTTATGCCTAGAACATATTCCTTTACACGTCATACTTCTTTAGCCTTGTCTCCTTATGACAAGAAATATGCTTATTAAGTTTTCTCATCATCACTGCATAAAATCATAATCAGATGTTTTCTATTGTCGAGGAACATAGATAATAAATTACAGATTTTGGAGAATAAGTGCGAGGTTTCACGCAAGTTGAAAACTACTATAACGAAATTGAAGCGAGTCCTTTTCTTGTCAAGAAGGACTCTTAACGAAGTCCTTAGTTTAGCGTAATTTATGGCTTTTCTATTACATGATCAAACGAAGAAGATAGAAAAGGATTCCTAGACGTGCGTAGGATCAAAGTGATAAGATTTTAGATGCAAAATTGAACGCTAACACAACTAATTTGCTTTTTGCTTCATTGGGATATGATAAGGCTGAAAGTTGAAATGTAACTGATCAAATCATGTTTTTCTACTTCTGATTATATTAAGTGCAGAACCCATTTTGAACCATTCAATTTGAGCCTCATTGTAGGAATGCTGAAGCCAGATTGTCTCTATTCCTTGGTTACCATGATGTAGTAAGCACTCTAGAGGTTTGCCGGGTTCTAGTCGACTTAATCCATGTATACTTACCCTATCATCTTCACGTATTTTTTCAAAGTCTGACTTGTTGGCGAAAGTAGCGGCAAGGACTCCCTGCTTCTTCAAATTAGTTTCATGAATTCTTGCAAAGCTTCGAGCGATTACCGCAACACAGCCTAAATACCGTGGAGACATGGCAGCATGCTCTCTACTACTACCTTCTCCATAGTTCATATCGCCTATAATGATCCATTTTATTCCTTGATTCCTGTATATTCTAGCAATTTCTGGAAAAGAACCAATCTGATTGGTGAACACGTTCTTTCCAATGCCAATTTTTCCGTTAAAGGAATTCACTGCGCCCAGAAGCAGATTATCACTTATTTTATCAAGATGACCTCGATACATGAGCCATGCTCCTGCGGGAGATATATGGTCGGTGGTACATTTCCCAGCTACTTTGGCTAGTATTGCAAGGTCTTCGAAATCCCTTCCATCCCAGGCTGGGAATGGCTCAAGTTTTTGGAGCCTATCACTATCCTCTCTGATAACGACACTGATGTTTTTCGAATCGCTGGCTGGTGCGACAAATGTATCAGCGACGTCCGCGAATCCTAGGCTAGGAATCTCTGGCGCAATTTTGGGAGGTTCAAGCTTGAACAAGCTTCCATCGCTAGCTACTAATTCGTCATTTAGGGGATTAAACGATAGCTTTCCGCCCAAGGCTAATGCAACGACCATCTCTGGACTAGATATGAAATTCATAGTCTCGCGCCTACCATCATTTCTTCCTGGGAAATTACGATTGTACGATGTGACGATAGTATTAGGCAAGCCAGTTTTCAATTCCGATCTCTGCCATTGACCGATACATGGTCCACACGCATTAGCCAGGACATTTGCACCAATTCTCTTAAGCAAATCCATCTGTCCATCTCGTTCAATTGTGGTTCTAATCATTTCAGAGCCAGGCGTGACCTGCAAAGGTATTTTTGCCTTCAATCCTCGAGCATTGGCCTGTTCTGCAATGTCGGCTGCCCGTGACATATCCTCATACGACGAATTGGTGCAACTACCAATTAATGCAACAGATATTTCGTCGACATATCCATTTCTTTTCACGTCAGATGCCATTTTTGAGACGGGGCGAGCAAGATCTGGGGTATGAGGACCGACAATATAAGGATCCAATTCAGAAAGGTTCAACTCTATTAGCTGATCAAAGTATTTCGAGCTATTCTCCCGGTTTAGTAGAATTTGACGCTCTATTTCCGGATCCTGTTGCAGTAAGCTAAAATGCCGGTTCGCTAACTCAGCTATTTCACTTCTTCCTGTGGCTGCAAGATATTCACTCATCTTTCTGTCATAAGGAAAAATTGAAGTTGTTGCACCAATCTCAGCTCCCATGTTAGTAATGGTTGCCTTCCCGGTGCAGCTGAGGGTTGTGCAACCTGGACCAAAATATTCAATTATCGCGTTCGTTCCCCCGGCTACTGTCAAAATTGAGGCGACATGTAAGATAATATCCTTAGGAGATGTCCATCCATTAAGCTCTCCAGTGAGGAGTACCCCAATTCGCTTGGGGTACAATAATTCCCAAGGTAGTCCTGCCATTACTTCAGCCGCATCCAAACCTCCAACTCCTATAGCCAGCATACCAAGACCACCTGCATTAGGGGTATGCGAGTCGGTACCAATCATGAGGCCTCCCGGAAACGCGTAGTTCTCTAGGACAACTTGATGAATAATACCTGAACCAGGCCTCCAAAATCCTATTCCGTATTTCTTGCATGCCGATTCTAAAAACTGGTAGACTTCACTATTTTCGTAGAGTGCCGCACGTGTGTCTTGCTCTCCTTCAACTCTTGCCTGGATAAGGTGATCGCAGTGCACGCTAGTGGGTACCTGTGTGTGTTGCAATCCGGTTTGCATGAACTGGAGCAGCGTCATTTGTCCAGTTACATCCTGAAGCGCTACCCTGTCAGGCCTTAGTGATATATAACTCTTACCCCTCGCTAAATTATTCTCTAAATCAGGCCCAATTTGATGATCTAAATGGCCAATAAGTACCTTTTCACTCAAAGTTAGGGGCCTACTTCTTATTCCCTGGATTCTTGATATATTATCCTGCAATCTCTGGTAAATCTCTGCAATAACGTGGGACGACGATTGCGAGTATGGATCATTGCGCTCGGTCATGTATTATCTAAACCACAAGGCAATATATACATGGTTTATGATATCAAGGGATCCGCCGTATCTGTAGAACATTAAACTTCTTAGATCAAATATCTCCTTGAGTACTGCCAAAATGTCATTACAGTGTGAAAGAACACTTCTCTCTGTAGAGCCGATTAGTATTGACCTTACTTATATCGACAGCCAACCTTATGTCAGTGCAAATGAGTACTACAATTAACCATATGACGCTCAATTGTACAACGTGTGCTCGTTAACATTGTGTAATCTTTTTTGAATACATGAACAATACTCTAATCCTTTTTTTAATCGAGATGTGGCGAAATATTCACTCCTACAACTTGCAGCGATATCGAAATGAATTAAGTCAGATGTAATAAGTATTCAAAACGGACCGTAGTTAACTTTGTTTGACGCAGTGGGATGGGTTACAGAAAAAAATCAAGAACAGTATAAATTACTCCACAGGGAACTCGTACAAAATACTAGCTTTGAAGATCGTCGGTCCCCTTCCGCACAACCTCTTCAAAATTGATTAAAGGAACTATTTTAGATGAATTAAACTTGGCAGAGCCTATATCAATTAGGAATTTCTCTAGTTGATGTGCGCTTTCTGCATCAACGATCCAAACAAACGTGTGCTCCAATGCTGAGTGGTACCTACCAATGATCCTGCTTATTCCATATTTAGAGCGGTTATTTGTTGCATCTGCACTCTTCTCTGACATTTGGACCATAGTTTTAGCACTTGTTTTGTTGTTTAAAGGACACAGATCCACAGTGTGCGTGCCGAATATTCCAAATAGTGCCATACAACTTCGTTAGGTGAAAAGTATATAGCCTTTATGTTTCCGGATTCCCCCTCATAGTTCTATTTCGATGGACAGGCACATACTCACTTACTCAATCTGTCGAGTCTGGATAGGGGTTCATCATCGAGGATTCATACCTTAATACGCATCGAAGGAGATCCTTTAGTTGTATCAAGTATTACCTGCAAAGTAAAACTCATTTCACAATCTGCACCAAGTAACCCTATCCAACTAGAATCGGACTATTCAATATTCCTTTTAAGTCCTTCTAAATACAATTTTGACATTCCAACTGGTGGGTAATTGTTATATCATGGCGCTCTTGAATCCATACTACTTATCTTGTAAATTAACAGCTGTCATGAACTGATTGTGGCGAAAGGGTTAATTGAGATCGATCCCTTTGAGGATGCTGCTAATGGTAAAGAGAAAGCAGGCCATAGGAATCTTAGGGATGGTCTTTGCAGTTACTGGTGGAATTGCTTGGTTTTTTAGGCAGACCTTTGTAGCGGTAATGCTATGGGGAGTTGCTGGGTTGATCCTACTCAAGTTGAACAAGAGAAAGAAGAACGTTTGACAAATTGTTGTTCCCAGAACGGTACTCGTAATTACCATGTAATGAAACATCCATTGTAAGAGGAAAAAAGTGTATACTTAAAGTAAAGTGACAGATTAAAAATGATTCCAATTAGAAGGGGTCAAGATGGCCAAAACGCCTTTGTACAGCGAAGCTTCTTTTTTATTGCAGTAGGGGCTGATGCTTTTTTCCTTCCCACCCCCTTTATAGTGTGTTTTCTGGACCAAAACATTCACTACAGCAGATTAGGACAAGAGGACTCAAAAATATACTACTCACTCAATTACAAAGGTCAAACCGATCTTAATGTCGATACCAAATATTTTATGCAATACCTTTAGTAAGATGTTTGATGTTTCGTTGTACGATCTTACCATCAAAGACGAATGGGAAGGTGAGTTTTGGAATATTTTACATCAATCAGATTTTTATTCAGCAAGGATCAAACTGTAGAGCTGGTACAAACTATATAACTCCCGTTCTACCAGCCTCTGATGATCCAGTTGAACCGGCTGTTAATTTTCTCTCTTCAGCTTTACGTTTACTCCTTGAACCGAATAATATTCCCGCTAGGACTGCAAACGCGCCAGCGGCAATTCCATACATGAATATTTCATCTGTCATTTTTTCACTGTCGAATATGCCTAGTTGAAAATAAATCTATATCTTGATTCATTTCATGAAAAGGAATTAATGTTAATTTGACCAATAATAGATATTAACATAAGATACCTGGATCATGTTAAATCCAATGACAAATAATTCTTGAAAAATCGTTAGGTAATAATTTGAATTATACTTCCTGATGGCCGATATCGTTGGCACATCACCGAAGCGTCTGACAAGTATAAAAGTCGTTCCCACATTATGATTTATTCCAAATGAACACTAGAGGGGGCATTTTTAGTTCATGATAGACGCAAGGCTATCAAAACTTAATATTACTATCCTAGTGATCATAGTCATTGTAGGCTTTTTATCTTCGTCCCTTTCGTATCAATACTCTTCCATGACGGCTAACAAGGTAGAAGAATTGGCTTCTGATAATATAAGGTCAAACGCGAGGATAACGGCATTTGATCTTTCAAGAATCTTTTACCATACTGTGAATCCAGTCGTGGATAAGCTAGCCGTATTGTCGAGTACTCTCCCAGGAGGCTTTGACAACCAAAGCATGAACCAAATCCTTCTCAAATTTGCACAGGATTCCACAATGGATTTGACTGAAGGATACTATCTTTTTAATGAGAGCGGACAGATACTGTCGTGGACCGGCTTAGATCCTAATAATCTTACGTCACTAGGGTCTTCAGACTTGAAGGATGAGGAATTCATTCGAATTCCTCTCGAAACTTCATTGCCCTATTATAGCAATGTTCTTAACTTTCATGATAATCAACCAAGGCTCTTAATCTCTTATCCTATATTTCAAGTAGGCCCTGGAACAGGCAGTCGAGGTTCAGAGATATCTAATTCAACTACTATGTCTGTCGAACACTCTCCTGTCGGTGTAATAGTTGCAGCCATCAATCTTAGGATTGTAGGCGAAATGTTACAGCGAGATTTGTCGCCCGAAGTAGTAAGTAACGTGGGATTTATGGACCGAGATGGAGTGATTGTCTATGCAAGGGAGCCTTCCTTAATTGGGAAGAATTATCTGTCTGCTGAATTTCAGTCTCTTGTTTCTGAAGATATAAAGAATTCTTATAATGCAATCATAAATAGCTCGCTAAGGGATAGGAATGGAGGAGTTAACGATATAGAGCTTCCTAATACAGATTCTATTGTGACCATGGCCTATCAACCTGTCCGCATAGGTACCGAACATTTGTGGACGCTTTTCGTGAGTGTACCGCACAGTCTTGCAACAGAAGTGGGGGGCTTAATAGATCAACTGAGCACATTTAGTACGATAGTGGTGATAACTACTGCATGCATTGCAGTATTTGTCTCATTCATCGTCCTATCTTGGAATAGAAGGTTAGACAACGCTATCAGATCAAGGACTGGTCAACTTAAGGAGATCAATAATTCACTTGGGGAGACTAATCGACGCCTGGCAGTTGCCAATAGGCAGCTTAAAATCCATGATAAGATGCAGAAAGAGTTCATAAATGTGGCAGCCCACGAATTGAGGACTCCTATCATGCCTATTCTGGGTGAGGCGCAGTACATTGAACGTCAATTTATGGCATCGAAGCCTTTAGTGGCAGTGGACAATGAACAGGTTCAATCAATCATGCGTAACGCCAGAAGACTAGTAAGGTTGGCTTCAGACATTTTGGATGTAACCCGCATAGAAAGTAAAAGCCTTCGGCTTAATAAGGAACCGTTTGATCTCGACCTCGTTATTCATTCAGTTCTGGAGGATACGAAGACCGCTTTGAGGGCAGACGAAGAAAGATCAAATCAAGTCCAGCTTCAATACGATTCGATAGGATCAATTCTAGTTTATGCTGATAAGGGAAGGATATACCAGGTTATCTATAATCTTCTAGCTAACTCAGTAAAATTCACGCAGGAAGGATACATACGTGTTGCCGTCGAAAAGAATTTTCATGACATTGTGGTCAGTGTTACGGACACTGGTAAGGGGATCGATTCTGATATCACGACTAGGCTATTTACAAAGTTCTCGACCAAATCGGAGACTGGAACTGGGCTGGGTCTATTCATATGTAAGAGCATAATAGAAGCCCATGGGGGCAAGATTTGGGCAAAAAATAATATTGATGGAAAAGGCTCAACATTTAGCTTTACAATTGCTTATGGTATTATTGATGCCACAAAAAGCTTGTCTGACAATCGATGAAGAACGGAGGCAGCAAGTATACATTATTCATTATCCCTACTTCTTGATAATTCCAGAAATATTACTTTGACGTTGGTGACTATTTTGCGCGAAGCACTAAAATAATATCGTTACTTGATCACGCCGGCAAAAGTGCAGAACTACGCTCAACACCTCAACATATTTCACTAAATAGTTTATCTCCCAACCATTTTCAGAATACTCTCTATAATCTTGTTATGATCTGCATTAACCTCTGTGGTTACTAGGAGTAAGTGATTTTGTTCTAATGGAACAGTTATTCTCTTGATTTTCTCATATTCGGCCATCGCATATCTCCCTTCTCCTATTTTTGATGCGAGGGAATTCCGTAATGCCCATCTCGCCAATGCCTGCAAATTTGATCGTTTTGTTTCGTCTGGAGAGAGGTAATTGGTTATTCCTTCTCTTTGACCACCATATTTTATTACTCCTGAATCGTCACAGACACCAGCAAACCTCACTCCAGATTCCAAATCGAGAACATCCTTACAGAGTCTGTCAAAATCCATATTTATGAAATAATAGCGTCACGGATCTAATAAGCATTGCCACCAGTGTTTAGGGATGATTCTGGACAACATGAAATTTAGCCTTCCAGTTACATTAGTTAGAGAAACCTTGTCACGCAACAGTAAATCGAATCTAATGCGACGACCCTTTCCATATATTCATTCTCGTAAATCCGGCGCTTATTGATAGTGATAGTTGTCAACTTACACCAACGGACATGTTATAGTCCAAATCACCCTCTTCATTCTGCTCCATTATCAGCAGAATACTTCCAAAAAGGAAGGTAAAAGGAAACGCTCAAATTGTTTAACACGCAAATCCCAGAAGGAGAACAAAAATAGTCCATGGTAAGATTCCTGGATCATGAACGCTTTCTTCACCGGCTAGTTGACAACTCTTACAGGGCATTGGATAATGGAGCATATGATTTCAACTCTTTGCATCTCAGATCACACGATATTTTGGATCTTAGAAAACGCATAGTCTCTTGTCCATATGTACCTATAATAGGAGAAATAAAATACCGCTCGCCATCACGCGGCCTTTTGATAGATAAAAAATTCCAACCTTCAGACATAGCTGAAATTATGATAAATTCTGGAGCAATAGCAATATCGGTCTTGACTCAGCCCTATGAATTCCACGGCTCTATATCCCATATCTCATACAATAGACATAAAATAAATGCTCCCATTCTCATGAAGGATATAGTTGTCAGTGATGTACAGGTTAGCATAGCCAGAAAAATTGGAGCAGATAGCATATTACTTATCAAATCAGTCTTCGATAACAATTTGGCGGAGGGTGATATAGAAAACTACCTAGATTACGCAAATCGGATTGGGTTGGGGGCAATCATTGAAGTTCATACTCAGTTAGAATTTGCTGAGTCAATGAAACTAATAGAGAGTTCGAGCAATAATATCCTTGGAATAAATAATCGTGATTTGGATACTCTGGTTGTCGATACATCGGTAACCTCAGAGATCCTTACGAATCAGAGCAAGGGCAAGAATGTGGTAATAAGTGAAAGTGGCATTTCAGATTCACAAACAATCCGCGAGCTTAGGAAAGTTGGAGCAGATGGGTTTCTAATAGGAACAAGTCTCATTCAGTCGTCAGATATCGGGCACAAGATGGAGGAGCTGGCACAAGCTATCTAAGTGTATCTTGATATTACCTGTTGCATTCGGGAGAAAAGAATAGACTAATCGCAGATTATTACCAGGTAAACTTTTACTCAAGAATTATAGCCAAATGCCTCATGGACTAGCCTTAATCTGCAACTTTGTGGCGACAGTAGTCTGGACCTCCGCTTGAAGGTAAACTTTTCAATTATACCTTGCCATTACCTCAACGCAAGTAATAACGGGTAAACCCATCTTGAACTTTTATAGATAGCTCCATGTAATGCATTAAGAAACTGATCGTTTATGGATTGCAGAAATATGCTCTTGCTATCTTCTGGGGTCAATGGGAGAGACGCGAAAACATTAGCATGTAGTCAATGATAACTAATTCTCCTTCCGTACCTCATAATTTTTTTAAGAAAGTTATCCCACAGTCCTCCGATATGTTAACTCTGATGCAATTCGTTATCTTGACTAAGGTATCGATCGACTGAAATATGCCCTATTCACCAAGCTTTTAGTAATTGCTAGTTTTAAGTTTCCACGAAATTTTCAAAACGATCTTTGGTAATTTCAATTACTTTAGGAATGAACAGTGTTGATTGTCGATATTTTTATCACATTCGGGATTCGATGTGGACAGATTGAAATCTATGCGAATTGCTACTGTAGGTTCAGATATTCGGTTATGTAAATTCACTAAACCTCTCGTTGAAAACTTTGCAACCTATCTTCTTGTGAATATCTACCATCTCTATTGCGTCCCGATCGTCATCAATCTCAAGATGAAATCCACAATTTTTGCATACGATCACACTCGACATTCCCTTGTGTCCTATTTCTATCTGATTCATAACGAACCTTATTGACATTGTATCTTAAATCCCATTGACAACAAAATTTGAGCCAGAATTGAGCAAAAAGCTTTCTGGTAGACTTAAATCCAATTTAGTCCTTCCCAGAAGGATTTGCAATTGATCCCGTGAGAATATCTGAAATTCAAACAATAGTGATGATCTCTGAAGAACAGAAGCCAATCAAACACTCATTGGTAATTATGAGAAGGGTATTCATTAATTCCAGTGAACCCTAATTTGTAAGCAGATCCTGTATACAATGCATGAAATATTCTGATGACAAATATATAGAACGCAATCAATCGAATCGTTCATTTAAAATAGATGCCTAAGACTGTGCACAATTCAATCGTAGAATTCATGCTAATGGTCGCTCCCGTTGAGTGTGCCCATCATTCGCTTCCGAATATGATGAATGGGTCATCACAGCTTGGCACGTCGTTTTGTACTATTTTATTCCTTCTAGATTTATCAACCTTGTAAGTCAGCCGCATAGTCAGACATTGCTTCGACAAGTGATGCGGATCATATTTATTGTTTAAAAACTCTAACATTTGCCATGCCAGAAGTTGTAAAGAATATAATGACTCGAGAAGTTATTACTATAGACAACGATAGGAATATCGTGGACGCTGCGAAATTGATGACAAGTAATCAAATAAGCTCATTAATTGTCGAAAAGAATCACGATGCGGTTGGAATTATTTCCGAAAGGGATTTTGTTCGAAAAGTTTGTTCCAAAGACCTCCGCTCCTCCGAGGTCTTGGTATCTGAGATAATGTCAAACATATCTATAACTGCTGAGCCTGATACCCCATTGGAAGTAGCTGTCCAGAGAATGATCAATCATAGGATAAGAAGACTGCCAGTCCTTGAGAAAGGGAAAATTGTCGGTATTGTAACCGTAACAGATTTGGCAAGAGAATTAAGAAAAGTCGTTTTGCAAGAAGGAGTACTATACGAGCTATTGAATTCGCAGTAGATGCCACATTCCAAGCAAAATTGTCATACAGAGATCGTGTTTCCAGGCCACTCAAATGACTCCTGGGATACTACTACAAAGTAGATAATATCTTTGTATAAAGAATCTTGTTTGTTTTAACTCCCAACCTCCTAAATATGCCAAGACTTTATGTTTCGGAGTTCACGCTGCTCATGTGAAACTTCTATCATTGTTTGGTTTGTCTACGAGAAGATTAATCCATTTGACTTCAAATTTTGAACTAATAAAACCAATTGCAGGACATTTGAATACTATTTTTAGAAATTAATCACCGTTAGTATATGCTAATGAAAACCAATTAGTAAACCACTTCAACTTACATGCCAGTCGTAGTATCTAATAACACAACAACTATTGAAGTTTTGCAATCTGAAAAAAAGACGATATAGTATATAAACATGTACTACACCACGCTAGCAGTATGCATACCACCATTTGTATAGACATTTATGAATTCTTGGATGATATCTGGATTCTTATGAGATAATATCCATACAAGAGTTAACCAGGGTTAAGCGTACACCAGGTAGTTTCTCGAGAAATCCAGATCGTCGATTAATGTGTAGTATACGTCATGGGCTATACTTGAATTAGCATGCCGTAACAAGTATACATCAACATCATTTTAGTCTGTATCGATCAGATATTCAATTATACAGGTCTATAAACCAACGACCATTACTTAGACGTTTTATACAGGATAGGTGATTTCCTCTTTTTGGTTTTTCATGATTGAAAAGATGATTCTGACTTATGTGTGCGCATCACAACGAATGAATTGACATATATGACTAGATTCTTTCATGAGTCAAACATACAATACGTATTCGGTAGATATCTAAAGTAATAGTAAATAATGGGCTTGGAACTGTTACGCATTAGATGATGTGGACTGAAAAATATCGACCTCATAGGTTTGATGAGCTAGTTGGAAATCCTGATGCTCGGTCACAGATTATAAAATGGTTAAACACTTGGGTAAATGGAAAAAGGCCGTTGCTTATCATAGGTCCTCCGGGTGTTGGCAAGACATCATTTGTCCACATACTCTCAGCTGAATATAACTACGATTTAATCGAAATGAATGCTAGCGATTCAAGAACTAGAGATATATTGGAATCTAGAATTCTTCCAGTACTCAATAATACTAGTCTTTATGGTAAACGAATTCTTTTGTTTCTTGACGAGGTAGACGGAATTTATCGAAGGCAAGACACGGGGGGAATTGAATTCCTAATTAGGATCCTAAAGGAACCCACAATACCAATAGTATTGGCATCCAATTCCAGGAACCAGCGGATCAAGGAGGTAACTAAGAATTGCAAAGTAATCGAATTTCATTCAATTCCCTTAGACTTGTCTGAAAAACTTTTGGACCGGATTTTGTCCAAAGAAGGTTTAGACTTTACTATAACGGAAAAAGACTTGATCTTGAAGAGAAGTCATGGAGATATCCGTTCTCTACTTAACCTTGCACAATCCGCAGATGCTCAGTATATGACAGACAATGAGCACGTGTCTGAAATAGATATAGGGCCAGCTGTTAACGCATTCTTTGCTGATACCTCTCTAGAAAATGCGAAGAGTATCCTTGCCAGATCAGATTCCCACTACGTAGACCCACGATTCGGGTTATCTCCTGAAGACAGGAGAAGGGATATTCTGTATGCATTCTATACAAGTATTATTTCATGTCGCACACTAGATATGAACACAAGAGCAGGCCTTCTTGAGATTTTATCCTCGATTGACATCTGGATTGGGAGGATATTTCAAAACCGAAATTGGAGATTGTTAAGGTATCTTGATGAGATGCTTGTAAACAAGATATATAGCCTATCCCGAAACAGGGGAATTAACTATTCTCAGTATAGTTTCCTGTGGCCTACTATTATGCAGGTAATTTCAAGAAGCCAAGGCCTTAGGCCTATATTCCCAATCCTTTCAGTTGAGACTCATTCGGGGAATAGTGCATGTGGATCTTTGACCCTGCCTTACTTTATTTCCATCTTGTCAAAGCATGGAAATTTTGAACAGTTCCTCATGTTACTTGACCTAGACCAGAAACAAGTGTTGGCAATAGCAAAGGAAATGGACGCAATTCAAAAGAGCATGTCCAGGACGCGCCTTCGCTTACGTGGCTAGCGCTATTAAAAATACCCTTGTAATACCGCTCACTTTCTAAAAACGGCCATAATCTCTTGCATTATATATCACTTATTGACTGCTAATTGATAATTTGATTGCTCAGCTATTAGCTCTCTGTGCATATTTCATGTTCATACCACGGCAGAACCATAATGTAATCCATAATATGATCGGGAATCGAAACTAAGCCGAAGGAAATTTTCCAGTTTTTCAATATTGTATCCTGTCTTAGACGATATAAGCATGAAATGACTAGCTAAAGGATCAAATACTTTTGATTTTGTGAGTGCCTTAACAAATGAATCGTGGTCTTTAATCTGATCGGCCTTATTAAACAGATAAAGGATCTTGGTTAGCGGGATCATAAGGTCATTCATCACCTTTGTTGAACTTTGTATCTTCTTGTCAATTACATTCAATGGATCACTTCCATCGATAACTAAGAGAGTCAAATCAGAGTAAGTCATCTCATTTAATGTTGACCTAAATGCATCTATCATATATGGCGGGAGTTTATTAATGAAACCAATGGTGTCACTAATAAGGAGCTTCATATTTCTGTTGACTTTAAACGACCGAGTATAAGTAGACAGAGTAGTGAACATTCCTTCCCCTGTCCGCTTTGTCTCTCCGGTGAGTCTGTTGAATAGTGTCGTTTTTCCAGCAGAAGTGTACCCTGCGATCGAAACCGTTGGAAGCCCTGATTTTGCCCGTTGTACCCTGTGCATTTCTCTTTTCTTTTTCTCCTTTTCCAGCTTCTTCTTCAAAAATGAAATTCTTTTCTTAAGATCTAGAGAATAGACATCGGCGTCATATTTACCTAGACCAAAAAATCCGGGCTGCTCACCTAATTTAGCAAGTCTGACTTTGTCTTTTATTCTAACTGTTTCATATCTTAGCTCGGCTAATTTCACCTGAATCGTCGATTCCTTTGTAATTGCCCTTCTCTCAAATATGTCCAGAATTAATCTCTCACGATCTAATACTTCTATCCTGCATAGGCTGGCAATATTATACTGCTGTGACGGTTTCAAGACTTCATCAAATATAATAATATCTGGATTGGAGATTCTAACCATCTCCTGCACTTCAAGAGCTTTTCCATGACCAATTCCAAATCTTGATCTCGTTATATTCTTTTGAGTAACTGTTTTCCAAACCTTGTACCCGGCCGCGTCGGCAAGTGCAGTCGCCTCTTCAATAGATTCTGTTTCGGGGTAGGTGATAAGAATTGCCGATCTGGGGCGATCCAATTTAGTCACCTCAGTTTCAGTTTGATAAAGAAAGAATTATCAAAAGTCATATCAACCTTGGTGAAATTACAAGTGACATACAATGTTGCGTTCATTTCAGAGGATAGTCTAATGATTTATAAATGTAAGCAGAAAATAGTCCCACGATTAAAATAATTTCATTTGAACTTCTGTCTGTTCTAAACAACTAAACCCAAATTCGGATATTTTAAATTTTGATGGTTAATTATTCTTTATACTAATAGCATATACTTTTGTCCCGGTCCACTGTAAACCTACGAAAGCCAGTACACCGGATAGTTGTACACATAAATGTCGCATTATCAGCAACGAGTAGATCCCGTATGGCATCGCAATGAATGTATTGTGACTTCATCTTTTGACTCTTGAACAGAACGGAAGGTTACTAGATATCGATCGGTGTAACAAATACATGATATGACCTATGTTGAGCTTTATTTGGCTGCACACTGTTCCCAATAATTAGGAAATGGGCTAATATTTAGTAACAAATTCCCTTTCCAATGATCAGTATCAAATTATATTATTACCTATTAGTTAAATTCAATTTTTAACTCTCGCAGACTCCTTGGTTTACGTCTAACCGAATCCAATTTCACAGTAAGTAGGTTTTCGTTTCCAATCGTGCAGTATTCTTGCTAGAGTTTTCCAATATTTTAATACGAAAATCACAATGTGTAATGTGTCTCAATAGGACACCTTACACTTTACAGACGAATCCTCTAAACTTTGTTTTAGTTAGGGAAACGTTGATTGTACAGCTTTTTATTCCAAAAGGCCTATGCCATAGTGACCTGAATTTTAGGCACCACCACAAATTGATTAAAGGTGATGTTCAATTCTGGCCTGTTGCTATGAATGGTATCAAGTCAATTCGCTGGGTTAATGGACTACATCGGGTCAAAGTTCATTTATCCATATAATGAATATCTATCTTTCAAAATTTGTCTCAATTTTCGAGACAATTTTTCGCTGACATTCCTTTGCTGATCATTTTTCATGACGGGGCTAGTATTTGAAAATGTGAACGGACCATATGCATAACTTCCTTGTTGAGACGGTATAACTGGTTCAATTGAATTTAATATATTGACTAAATTAGTCCTTGGTAGTTTGGTTGGCTTCGCAGTATCTGTTTCGTCGTCGACTGTTCTGAGCAAAATCTTCAATATTGAGTCCGGGTCAATTTTTCTGTAGCCAAATGGAGCAGAATCAATCTGTTTATAAACCCTGGTAACGTCCGCATCAACTTTTGTTCCAATTATTATAGGGACAGGCTTATAGATTGAATCTACCTTAATTTGCCATACCTCATCAAAATTAGAAATTGTTGCATCAAAGAAGCCGTCATTATGGTACGAAGGATTAATCAAAAACTTCCAATTTTTAGGATTAGTGCAGTATTTATCAAATAGGTATTTTCCCAAATTTCTGTCCTGGAGTATTTCCATCTATGACACTTCGCCTTGAAAGCAATATATGAGTTTTGCCGCTATTTTAACAGGGAAATGTCATTCGCTTTACCACCGCCTATTCATTTATGTATCAGTGACTTGACGCCTATTTCGTATTCGAAGTATGTATGCGATAGCAACTAGAGCTAGTAATATGCCTACCATGGCAAAAAAAGTAGCTTCATTCTTTACAGTCCCTGGTGGCAAGATATTCAAAGTGCTTGCTTTAACAAATAAACAAGATGTTAGTAGCCCACTCAAACAGAAAGCTGACAATTGATTAATTTATACTTGTCTGTATTTAAAGTTCTAGCGAGTCTGGCCGGCTCTCATATTTTGAGCCACCAAATTCCTACTTCGAAGGCCACTATTACAGGTTATACATTTATTACTTAATCACCTTCAGAGGCAAAGGATGCTAATGATGAAAAGGAAGAGCCGTCTGAGATTAGCCTTTGTGATGTTGATTATGAGTCCTGAAGCATCCATCCACCCCTAATCAACCAGGTTCAAAATTCTGATCGTATAATACTTAGTTAAATGTATGACATGGGACTACCTAGAACTCCCACTTTTCAAAGCCAACTTCGACGCTTGAAGTTGACCTGGAGGGCTTTAAATATATCATCTGGAAATGGTCTGTCTATATTCGCACAATTCCATTCATTGTATTTTTAAGTTTGATTTGACAGAGGGTTCGGAAGGAACAAACCGCGAGTCCTTACTTGCCAAGATAGAAGACATAAAGTTAGCTAGTTGGATAATTAAGTTGACCTATGCTCAAGAGAATTTAACAACCTAACAGAGACAACTATGAGAGTATCAAACAGATATTATGGACCGTCTATTCAAACGTTGATCGGTACAATTCATTTGTACTTGCTTATAGTTGCGAACTAACATCATCCAGTAGGGACATACTAATCAATGGTAAGTTGTTGAATCAGTCGAATAGCTGGCTCACTTAGCATTACGAGAAAATAACAAAAGGCGTGAAACGTCAATGGTTATCTGAAGAAGTAGAGGAAGGTTTGAGGCTGTTAAAAACGCATAGAATCTAAACGAGTCGCTTCTTGCAGTCCTATGGGAGAGAAACGAAGTTCGATAATATTTCCTTATATGATTAAGACAAATGTAATTATACTTGTTGACCTAGGGAAAGCGAGGTATCAGATATGGAAACAAGAATCACGGTTACCTGAAGAAGAACCAGCATAGCCTACTTCGACTTCATTGGGCAAGCTGCCAATCCCAAGTGAGCTCACTAATGACATCCATTATACCTTTCAGGCATATGGCCGCCACTACACCCGTCAATCCAAAAGTAGTATCTGCCATTGTTTCAACCTAATCCCGATTAAGAAGATCCTGATAATGATGGTATAAGCGATAATCAACGTGTGTGATCTTTCTTAGATACACACCAGCGCCCAGTCTTACTCTTATCGAAGGAGAGCAAACATTTGATTCAGACGACGACGATGGGATTCTGGACACGGAAAATGACTGCTTTTCAATAGCAAATTAAGGCTAGTAGGATTCCAATGACAATGACAGCAATGTCGGAGACGTTTCTAATGGAGAGATTGTTGTAGAAGATGACATCAATGTAAAGCTGGAGGTCAAAGAAGCGCCAAGTCAATATCAGCATGATGAGCAGGCCTGCGACAAGTCCAGAGAATCGGAACTAGAGCAGGAAGGTGGAAACGCATGAAAAGATGGGGATGAAGACAATCTGGGGAACGGAAGAACGACTATCGCTGCAGTTGTACAGGTGGGATTTTGAGTGCTAATGAAGACTTTTGATATTCGACAATACTCTATAAACCTAGAGGAAAAAGCTAAATTCCATTCAATACTTATTTATAGCTACATATGGAAGGTAACCCGAATGAGGCTTGGATGTCTTTTTTCTGGAGGAAAGGATAGTACCTATGCAATCTATGAAAGCATAAAGCATGGGCACGAAATCAGTTGCTTATTGACGTTATTCCCACCAAGTAACGAAAGCCTACTTTTTCATTTTCCGAACGTCTGTATCACTCCTTTAGTGGCGAAAGCAATAAGACTTCCCCACTTAGCATCGTCAGTAAAGGGAACTGATTTACAATGTGAGCTAAAAGCGATTGAAGGTCTAATCAGTCAAGCGAGGGCTCAATATCATATTGATGGGATTGTGCACGGCGGTATTTCTAGTAGATTTCAAAATTCCAATTTCAGCAACTGCTGTTCCAAGTTTGGTCTTCGTGTTGTTAGCCCGCTATGGGGCAAACCTGCAATCAAGTTCATGAGAGAACTAGTTTCAAACGGCTTCAAAACTCTTATAACAAGTGTTTCGACTATGGGTCTGGATCGAGACTGGTTGGGGAAAATAATAGACGACAAGCAACTGGAACGATTAATTGAGTTGAGTGATCGTAATCACTTTAATTTGAATTTTGAAGGAGGCGAAGCAGAAACTTTAGTCTTGGATAGTCCTATCCACCATGAAATAGTTGACGTTTTGGAATCTGAAATTCAATGGGATGGTCAGCGTGGAATTTTTAAGATAACTAGCGTAGGGCTAAAATCAAAATAAGGAAGAAAGGACATGCTCGACAGCCTTAGAACAAACCTGAGAAGCGCACTTAAGAAAATCATTGGCGCTTCTGACATTAATCGTGATCTAGTAGAATCACTTTGCAAGGACGTCCAAAGGGCATTGTTGCAGTCTGATGTTAATGTAAAACTCGTGCTTACCGTAACGCAGAATATTAAACAGCGCTCGCCTTAATGAGCAACCGCCTAAGGGGCTTTCTCGCAAAGATCATATCATAACAATACTTTACGGCGAATTAGCTAGGCTTCTAGGTTATACGGGTGAAGAGATAAAAACCATAGATAAGTCGGCTCAGCCTGAAGGAGAATTATTCTCATTCAAACCAGGAAAACTCAACGTTGTACTCATGTTAGGAATTCAAGGAAGTGGCAAGACTACGGTTTCCGCAAAACTGGCTAGGTGGTTCACCAAGCATGGGCACAAAGTTGGTGTAGTAGGCGCGGACACATTTCGACCTGGGGCTCTAACTCAATTAAGGATGAATTGTAGCAAGGTCAACGTAGAAGTGTATGGTAAAGAAGGCGAGTATGATGCCATAAAGATTGTTGGCGAAGGGATCGATTATTTCAGAAAACAAAACATTGACATTGTGATCGTTGATACTGCTGGGAGACATAAGGAGGAATCCGGTCTTTTGGTCGAAATGACGGGCATGTACGAAGTCGCCAAACCGGAACTCGTATTATTGGTGATCGATGGTACTATAGGCCAACAAGCCTTTAATCAGGCCAAGGCGTTCCATAGTGCAGCTCCGATCGGAGGCATAGTTATCACGAAACTCGATGGAACGGCAAAAGGCGGAGGGGTTCTCGCTGCAGTAGTAGCTACAGGAGCCAAAGTAATGTTCATTGGAACAGGCGAGAGAATTGATGATTTAGAAATGTTCTCTCCGACACGATTTGTTGGTCGTCTACTAGGGATGGGCGATATAAAGGCATTGCTTGAGATGGCCAAAGGATTAGAGCTTAAGGCCGATGAAAATCAGGCGAAAAGGGTATTAAGTGGGAAAATGACAATAGAAGACTTTTATTCACAGATGGAGAATGTCGGAAAAATGGGTCTTAGAAACATCATCGATAACCTCCCTGGATTATCTGGGATGGTAAAGGAAGACCAATTAGATGCAATCCAAGGCAAATTGGATAAATGGAGGGTTATTATTCAGTCTATGACAACCGCGGAGCGCTCGGATCCAGATATCGTGAATGATTCCAGGAGGAAACGTATCGCCCGAGGGTCAGGATTAACTGAACATGATGTTAAGGACCTTATTAAGCAGTACAGTAATTCTAAAGCGGTTATGAAGCAGGCAAAAGGAAGGCAGATGCAGGGAATGCTCCGGCGATTCGGGATGGGATAGTTGGTATTTAGGATTTAGCGTCATACTTGGATTTGAAAAATTCTATATCTTTATGTAAGGAATGCAGGATTAGACAAGGGTTCATCGACAGAAGGAATCTAAAAGAAGCAAACGAGTGCTTTATTTGTAACAATCTGATGAGTAAGCTGGAGACCATTAATAATGCGCTAGTCAGCAGAATGGGCGAAGGATATGAATTTAGAACTTTTCAGATTGGGGTCTCGCTGCCTTCCTCTTACATAGAAAGAGAAGACAGTATTAGATCAAGACTGAGGCTTAAAGGAAGAAACAGTATCAAGAACCAATTTTTGTCAAACCTTAGAGAAATGTTGAAACATGCTCTAAATAAGGAAATGGATTACATATCTCCAGATCTCAGAATAGACCTGATAATCAATGAAAATAATGAGTTTTTTTTTAATATCATTCCCACACCTATTGTACTCGCATGTAAGTATTTAAAAAAGAGGCGCGGGATACCCCAAAAACATAAAGGCCTGGCCATTACCAAGGATCAACTTTTGGATAATGATTCCCAATACGACAATTCCTTCAGTTTGGAAGAAGTGGTATCTGGATATCTTAAGCAATTAACTTCAGGTGCAAATGTAAAATTTTCATGGATCGGTGGCGAAGATAAAGAAAGTCTTGTACTTGGTAAAGGTAGGCCGTTTTTTGCTGAGATTATAAAGCCGAAGCGGCGAATTATAACTGAACACAATATTAACATGAAGGAGAAAGGGATTGAGCTTTTTGTGTTAAGCGCCTCCAAGAATTTACCGCGATATCCAATGAAATTTGATTCTATGACTAGGGTTTCAATTATCGCAGAAAGATTAGTAAGTAATAAGGAACTTGAATGCTTACCTTCACTCAGTGGACGCACGGTCTGGTTTAGAAACAAGAAGAGGATCATCAGAAGGGATGTGCACAGTGTTAAGGTAGGCAAGATTGATGGTAAGAGTTTTGATCTCGAAATCAATGCAGAAGGTGGGTTACATATCAAACAGTTTGTGGGTGGAAAGGAGTATTGTGAACCGAATGTTTCAACCATGCTGGGGGTGAGGTGTGAGTGCTTAAATTTTGATATTATGGATGTATGGCTACGAGACCAACATGCCTTGGAGGTTTTTCAGCGACCTTCATCCATAAAAATGTCAGTAAACGAGAAGGCATGATATGGGTCTCTTTTGAAGCCAATTTCGTCGATGTATGTACGATTGTTCATCATTTTCAATGTATTAATGCTCTTGCATTAGAGGACCGTATTAATGCAAGGCAACTGCGATTCAGGAACCAGTACGTACTTAACTCGAAAACAAACGGATTGCGATCTTGATGATGTGATCAACAATGATTCAATTTATGAGACGAAAGAAGCAACCGATTAAATGCGAGAAAATATTGGAACCCCACAATTGCCTAAATTCCCACAAAATGTCCTAAGTCACTGAGGTGGAACATAATGCGAGGATTCGAATCTCTATACCTTTAGCTACGCATGAATTTACTGTAATGTGGAAATAATCTCCCTTCACGATCCGGTTTTCGCGTTATCTTTTTTACTGAATTCAGTAAATCCACATTTTCCGCAGCTAAGTCTATCCTTATGTTCAGCCATAAATACCCCTTTTCCACATCTGGGGCAATCTCTCTTGGACCTGGTTACCTTATCGCCTTCAATCTTATAAAATTTGTATACAGATCCTGTATTCGTTTTCGCCATACTACCTACCCCTGCCCGAAGCTTTCGCCTCTGAAGAAGCAGTCTGTTTCGCCTTTAATTTAGCAGCCTTTTCCTCATTGATCAGCTTCTTTCTTTCTTCTTTAGACAGATTTCTCAATAATCTATATTGAGGCACTTGACTTTTGGTTTCCGCCTCAGTATTAAATGCGTAAAACGTTCCAATCAAATCCTTTTTGCCTCTCTCACTCTTCATATTCATAGGAATGACGCAATTCTTGCTCAGCCCAAACTTTTTGGCAACCATCTCTGATGCCTCGGTTCTCCTTAATTTGCCCGCTTGTTCCTTGAAAAGGACTGTGATCTCCCTCCTATTCAGCAATATATTCGTCCTATCTGACAGGCCAACGACTTCTTGCGACAACAGCCTTTTCTCCTTATGATTATCTATAAATATTTTTGCCAACATCAACGAGAGAATGGTTTTTAACTCCAATCGCTAAGGCCTGAGATATAGCAGCTGGTGACCTAGCAAGGTCAAATAAAGCCGTCTTTTCGTGCATAAAATCTGCTTCTTCCGCTAGTTCTTAAATCATAGAATGGTTCTCGGGTCCGGTGGGCTTCGATCCCACAACAACTGGCTTCGGAGGCCTGTGCTTGTTGTATCAGCACCCTCTCCTGACTAGGCGACGGACCCATTTTATATTAACTCAAAATTTCGTATTAAAGCCTTTACAAAGTGCTATCGTATGACATTTTAAATAATATCGATCTATTATTGATATTAATATTCAAACCATATAAATATTTAGAAATTATTATACTTTTTGATATCAAAACTATTATATTGTAATTGTGTCTATTTTAAACTGTGTATGTAAAGTTAGATCAACTAGAAATAATGGGTACTCATTTGGAGGAAGTGAAGGTAGGTGATATTCTATCTTTTGAAGCGCTGATCCGGAATCCCCTAGATTGGGATCATTTCTTCGAGCGGATTGAAATGTTGAAGTATCATCGAAATACACCGTTCACAGTAGTCACACGGGAGGGAGATAGGATTCAAGGAATTGGAGAAATCATTTCTGCAGATAAGTGGAGAAATGGAATCCACTTCGGCTTTAAGATCAAAGTAAAGGTTAAGAAACAAAAATCGTTGAGCGATAAGAGAATGCATGAAAGGCTCGCTAACCAACCCGTCATAGCTGAACTGAGTGCTTTACCATTCTGAAGCTTTAGAGGTACCCTTAATCCCTATTCTTACTATTTTTTTGGTATCTAGAAGGGACGATGGCCTGCCACCTACACATTTGTGGCTAGTTACAAACAAGGCTTAGGCAGGATGCATGCTACTCTGGACGAAGTGGCGATCCGAGCCCTTCATGCATTAAAGAATGCTTTTCCTCTCCGTTTGAAGAATGTTTAAATAAACAAAGCTGTTTTGTACTCAAATCATTTTGCGGCAGATTACCTCGTTTGCGGTTGACATTGACGGAACTATCACCGAGAATGGTGGAGGTATGCTTCACCTCCCAGCCATCCTAGAGCTACGGATTCTCGAGAGAATGGGTTTTAAAGTAATTTTTGTAACGGGGAGATCGTCATTTGAAGCATATACTTTGGCAGTCTTTGCAGGTACAACTAAGATTGCCGTTTCCGAGAATGGTGGAGTAATCACCACGAGCCCAGAGGAACATATGGTCTTAGGAAATAAGAAAATTTGCCTGGAGGGGTATAATGTACTAAAAGATCATATCGAAGGTGTCAGGAATAAGCCAGTCTTTGGGCGAATGTCCGAAGTTGTCTTATGCAGAAACTTTGACATTAATCGTGCGCAACTCATTCTCAATGAATACAAACTACCCTTGTATCTTAGTGATAGTAAGTATGCCTACCATATTAATCAGATTGGGGTGGACAAATCTACTGGCCTAACTGAAGCATTAAGGATACTAGGGCTTGAAGCGAAGGATAGTGTAGCAATTGGAGATAGCGAAACTGATATCCCCATTTTCAGATCGTGCGGTTATAGCATATGCTTAGGACATGCCGAAGAAAACGTGAAACGGAATGCGATACACGTCACTTCGGCTAAGCATGGCGAAGGACTTGTACAAGCCATTCAGTATCTGTCTCAAAATTTTTTTGGATTAAAGCTATGAGCTTAAGAAACCTCAGGAAAGAAGCGATACTACTTGTAGATAAATTAATACAAGATAAAAAGATTGATGGCATAAATTATACACTTACCGAGCCTCCAAATACCGATTTTGGAGAGCTTACCAGCAATATTGCATTTCAGCTCGCACAACGATTTCATAGTAACCCGTATCGCGTAGCAACGGATTTAGTAGATTCACTTCTAATCCAACTAAATAAACAAAGATCACGTGGGACACTGCTGAAGACAATTGAGGCCCATACTTCAGGACATATAAATTTCAGGGCAGATTGGGATGTGTATCCGAAAGCAGTAATTAGTGAGATCCTGGATAAAAGTTACGGAAAATTTGACTTTGGAAGAGGACGAAGGGTCATTGTTGAGCATACGAGCGTAAATCCTAACAAAGCATTACATGTAGGACATTTGAGAAATATGATAATCGGAGATGTTTTATTCAGAATCCTTTCAGCTGTTAATTATGACACAAGTGTATTCTACTACGTGGACGACTCAGGTCTTCAAGTAGCCGACATAGTTGTCGGGTTTTTATATGCTGGATTTCCCATAGATCCTCCCGATCGTTCTACAAAATTCGACCAATATTGTGGGAATGAAGTATATGTGAAAATCAATGAATTGTACGCCAAGAATCCAGACCTACAACAGAAGCGGAAATCAGTCTTGAAAAGCATTGAAGAAGGTAAATCTGATCTATCAAGATTCGCAAAGGATATCAGTCTACGCGTGTTAAAGGATCAACTGAAGACATGCTGGAGTTTAAAAGTAAGGTACGACTTACTGAATTTCGAATCAGATATAGTGGCTTCCAAGCTGTGGGAGAAGATGTTCGAGGTCCTGAAAAATAAAGGTAGAGCAGTCTTCGAAACTGAAGGAAAAAATAAAGGTTGCTGGGTGATCAGAGGCTCAAACGGAGACGACGATAAGGTGTTGATCAGAAGTGATGGTACCCTGACTTATATGGCTAAGGATATGCCATACGCAGCATGGAAACTGGGCCTCTTTTCCGATCCTTTCCTTTATTACGCATTTTCAGAGCAATGGGACCATTCAATCCTCTGGGCAGATACCCTTGATACGTCGGTCGGTTCTCCACCAAATCAGCAGTTTTGCGGTGCAGAGATCATAATTAACCTAATAGACTCCAGACAATCGAGGCTGCAAACCATCATTTCTCGTACTCTTTCTGCCGTTGCTAATTATGACAAAGAGCGCTATATGCATCTAAGCTATGAACCAGTTACTTTAAGTTCTCGGACCGCGAAGTCGTTAGGCATCGACATTGGGAATACGTCAGCTCATATGTCAGGAAGGAAAGGAATTTACGTTGGCGCTGACCAAGTTATGGAAATACTCTACAAGAAAGCAAAGCAAGAAATCCAGAGTAGGCATCCGAATATGACTGACTCAGAACTATCTGGTATTTCTGAAAGTCTAGGCAGGGCCGCAGTCCGGTATAACTTGATTAAACAGGATTTAGAACGGCCAATAGTGTTCGACCTAGAGGAATCTTTGAGCTTGGATGGTGACAGTGGACCATATTTACAATATGCGTTCGCGAGATCTCAAAGGTTGATAGAGAAGGGAGAATTAATGCACCATAGTATCAGCTTTGCTAATCATTTACATGATAAGGAGCTAAATTTGATTCGAGAATTGTCAAAAATGGACCTAATTATCGAACAATGTTCATCGCAAATGAACCCAAAGCTCCTAGCAAGGTATGCCCATAAACTCGCCGTATCGTTTAATCTATTTTATGAACAGGTCCCTATTCTGAAAGAAGCTAACGAATCTTTAGTTTCTGCCAGGCTTCTGTTAGTAAAGGCCTTCAACAACGTAATGAGACTTACGTTAAACTATCTTGGTATCGATCCGTTAAATAGGATGTGATGAGGGTCGCGAACTCTATTTGATCCTCTCATGCAATTTGTATGGGAATATGACAGAAAGCACTCGTAGGTCCAGCATTAGTTCAATGTGCGCAAATCACTTCTAAACTCGACACATATTGTTCATATTCCATTTTTGCATCACCTGAAAAGGAAATTATCTTTACGTGACTTCTTACAATGTTAGTTAATGTGGTTTTCCCTCATGTCAGCACTTTGATCAGAAAATGACATTAGAACGTAACCAAATGAGGATACATGTATCACGCGGTTAGTTAGTATTTATTGGGTAACATTTTTTGGGATTTTCTTCGATACCCAATCATGTAACTCAAATCAATTTCTCATCCGTATTCCTGCATCTGGTAAATACATCGAAAATCTTCTCGACATCCAGTTTGCCGATAGTGTCAATTGTAATGTTTTCTATTGATTCACCGACAAAGTATATTTTGCTAATCACCTAACGTAAATGCTGCGGATTGCTTCTGAGAAGAATAACCTGTCAGAAATGCTTCGACCGTAAGAGTCGTGTTATACAACCCATCTGCTTGGGTATGTAGAGTAAATGCAGATTTCCCACTATTATCGGTCAGTCCACTGAAAAAATACGTAGAAATGCCACTTCCATTTGCTATCCAACCATCGATGCTTACTCCTGCAAGCTCAGACGACGTCTCTGAGTCTAACGCAGAAAAATTAAGGTTTAGGGTTGTATCGTTGGATTCTTGAGCTGATACACGGAGAACAAACTCTTTCAATTCCAATATGCGTGCAGTTTCATTCAGAACATTTTGGGTAACATTGAGTATGACCTTGTTCATTGCTACTGATGTGAGTGCCCCTATTGTAACAGGATCGCTAGTGGTTACAGTCTCATTGATCCTGGTTTTAGTTGTGTTTTCAAAAGTAGAAACTGTAAGATTTTCGTGGCTAATATTTTGGAGCGATGTTTGCACCTGCTCTTGTGAATAGACGTCTGCATAAAATAGTGCTATAGGACAGATGAGGTAGATGATTAGCGTTATTAAACTGCTGCGCATCAATGTAAATATTCTATAGGCTACTCCAATCTGTTATAAAAATACTGGCAATCTGTGCAAGAAATGTTTGGCCCAATAGCAGTTATCTTATCTTATCAAGAGAGAGTCCAATATATTTTGGGCCGTTCTAGGATTGAAATAGGCTAATGGTTCAGCAGAATACGAAACCACAATCCATTTATTACCCTTAATCGTCCAAGCTTGAGTCTGCTTAATTTCTGATTGATTCCCAGCTATGGTATATGTTATTTTATGAGCTGGAAGCCCTGAAACTATAGTCGGAAGAGATTCCTGTAGGGTAAAATTATTTAGATTGCTCGCAAGAATTCGAATGGTAGAGTTGGTGAATTTATCAAGCGATTGAGGGTCTATGCTGTGGGAATCTGATACTACAATGTTTGCATTCTCTGAGTAACCAAGTGATCCGTTAATCCCGGTATGGTAAAAGTCCACTAGGATATTGTTACCCGAAATATTTCCAAGCTGTTCAAGTACGTTCCAAGTTGAAGGGTATTTAATACGGACGCCCGAACTCGTATCATCAAAAACTAAATAATTTATGTTGCTTGAATTTTCTTCAAAGTCAAAGAAAACTTGTCCGATAGCGACATATCCGTCATGCAATTCCAGTGTATTTACAATTACAAACAATAATCCTCCAAATAGGGCCGCACATGCGATCAAGAAATTCAAACCTAATCCGTCCTAGCTTACGAATAAAGCTTTTCGATCTAATTTCAATATTTCTATTTCTGTGGCCACAGCAACAATCTTGTGATTTACACTTGAAATAAATACAATAGAACATTATAGAGATGAACGTAATTGATCATAGCATTTAGACAGATCATCATCATAGCCTATATGACAGGGATATTATGGCTAAGGAGAAACCCGCTTTCGATGTTGTTTTCAGCTTTAAGTCCATTCTCAATTTTGTTTGTCCTTTTTGTAGTAAGCAACGGTGAGTACACAGATCTCGCGATCGCCGGTAGTCTTGTCATGGCAACTGTCGGCTATGGCTTGGCACTTGGGCAAGACATTTCATTCTACAAAACTGAATACAAGATTCAAGATGTCTTCGTCGCAGCACCGGTGTCGTCCCTCACATATATGACTGGGCTCGCATTGTCCGAACTATTATTTGGTCTCCCTGCTCTAATAGCCCTTACTACCTTAGCCGTATTATTTGGAGACACTCTATCGACCCTACCACTACTGATTTGTAGCATACTTTTGACCTGGGGTGCAATGTCTGCAATGGGCTTTTTCCTATCTTCTCACATGCTGCATATGCGAAATGCAACTCAGATTATTTCTTTTGTAAACGTCATACTTGCTGTAATTCCTCCAGTCTACTATTCTATCGAACGGCTTCCTTTGAACCTCCAGTACCTCAGCTTACTCGGTCCCGACAACTCACGCATCTTTGATGATACAGGATAGTATGGGGCTTGCCACACCGGAAACCTGGTCAATATATTTCGGGCTTGCAGTTCAATCTGCGTATTTGATATGCTTTCTAGCTTTAGCTAAGGCGCGTGCGGTTTGGAGGGATTTGTAACTTTCTGCCTTAGTGGTCAAAACTAACATTTTTTTGCTCCTCAGATATTAATTCCTATGACATGGATGTTAGGATAGGCGTGCTGTCGTCACAGATCTAGGTTGTTATCTAGGCATACCAGTTCCTTAAGATCGTTGTACAGATTTAGAAATTCTGCACCTTTGACGGTCATTGTAACTTCTAAAAATGATGGATCGAAGGAGATAAGGTCGTATCGCTCTAATTCATGTAGACAATTCGAAATTTGTGGACTGTACTTATCAAGCATTCTCTCTAGTTTCTGAATCTTCAATCTTCCAGTTCTGTCCGAAAAGGAGAGTATATCCGCGACCAAATCTAGACCGGTGTACATCCGTTACGATACTCAAATCAAACCCCAAATAAAAGGGGCACCCAGATAAATATGAGAAAATTGTGACTCACATTTCCCTAACCAGCCTTTTCTGTTACATCGATTAGGCATACGATAAGGGAAGAATACAATTTTACTAGGAGCAATGCAATATATCAGTTGAATAGTTCTGTCTATCGGACGTGAAAATAGTAGTGTCCCGTCAGTACCCTGACCTCTTTCTTTCTCGATTTATGTAATTCTTATTCAAATACACCTCTAACACCTTTTGTGGAGTCATTTCCAGCTCAAGAGCGGTTTGGATTACAAAATGTAGTATATCAATCAATTCGGTTTGAGCCATCTCGATTTCAAAACCAGAAGGTCTTTTCCACCACTTCCAACTGGTGAGATCTTGTAGCTCGATGGCCTCGTGTATAATCGCTGTCATCAGGGCCGAAACCCTCTGCTCAGTCTTTTTTGGATACCTGTCTACTCCCAAATATTCTACTAACTTCCTTTGCTCATCAAAGATTTTCTCTAACATGTCTTGATACTGATTCATTTCAATCTTAGTCTGGTACATTACATATATGAAAACTTCTGGCTTCGGCAAAACTATAATTATAGCATAATATTCGGCAAATAGCCAACAAGGGAACCTTTTTATTGTAGCCTGTGTGCTTTCACTTCCAAAGTGATTAATTGAATTGTCATCCCCTGCGTCATCACAGCAATCTAAAAGACCATTAACAACATTACAACGTTCAGTAAATAGACGAGTGGCAGTACGATTGAAAAGTGAAGTAGAATATCGAGGGAGGATGAGCAACGTGGATACATATATGAATTTGATATTAGTTGATGCTGAGGAATTCAATCGACAGGATCTGTTAGCAAATTACGGAAAGGTAGTGATTCGAGGAAATAATGTTCTATTTATAAGACTGGAAAAAGATCTTTAATGGTATTCTTGTGAGAATTAAGGTATATGGGGAGTAATGGTAAGAAGGTATATATTCACTTCAGAAAGCGTAACAGAAGGTCACCCTGACAAGATATGCGATCAGGTTTCCGATTCTATCTTAGATGAGTTTCTCGCAAGTGACTCAGAGTCTAGAGTTGCAGTAGAGTCGTTAACTTCCACCGGAATAGTTTTTGTCGCAGGAGAGGTCACATCAAGACGCAGGGTCGATATACAAAAGGTAGTAAGAACCGTGATACGTGAGATCGGATATGATCGACCTGAATACGGGTTTGATTCCGAATCTTGTTCTGTTATAGAATCTATACATGAACAAAGTCCTGATATTTCACTGGGTGTCACTCCTAATATGCATAGAGAACAGGGAGCAGGTGATCAAGGCTTAATGTTTGGATATGCAACAAATGAAACCGCGGAGTTAATGCCACTGCCTATCATAATGGCTCACAAACTCTCTATGAAGCTGTCTACCCTCAGAAAGCAAAAAAAACTAGGTTGGATAAGACCTGATGGTAAATCCCAGGTTTCTGTTGTTTACGAAGGTACAAAGCCGATAAGGATTGATACTGTCGTGATTTCAACCCAACATGCACCAGACATAAGCTTGAGCCAATTGAGAGAGGAGATTGTAGGTAAAGTAATAAAGGAAATCTGTTCGGATTGGATAACCCCAAATTCGAAATTCTTGGTAAATCCGACTGGACGGTTTGTTATTGGTGGCCCTCAGGCTGACACCGGTTTGACAGGAAGGAAGGTGATTGCAGACACTTATGGTGGAGCGGGAAGACATGGTGGAGGAGCATTTTCAGGCAAGGATCCATCGAAAGTTGATAGATCGGCATGTTATATGGCTAGGTATATCGCTAAAAACATAGTAGCTGCTGGGCTTGCAGAGAAATGTGAAGTGCAACTTGCATATGCAATAGGTTTGCCTGATCCCGTGTCTGTAATGGTGAATACGTTTGGGACGTCTAGAATCGACGACGAATTAATCGAGGAACGAGTCAAAAATTCATTTGAAATGAAGCCCGCCGATATTATAAGGATTCTAAATTTGAAAAGGCCAATCTATAAAAAGACCGCGGCATACGGACATTTTGGGAGGAATGAACCTGAATTTACATGGGAAAGGACTGATAAGATGTCAGATCTGGCCGGCTGAGCTATCGATAGCTGACTTTGGAACACTATCGCCTATGTTGAAAATAAGGCTTAACTCAATCCATGGGTCAAAGGTGATTTGGTTTAAAACGTCCAAAATATTTGCTTTTACAAAATTTGCTGACGATTCTAGTGAGACTTAATTGGCCCTGGTTAACAAGGTCGCTCTAGTCACTGGTTCCTCTAGTGGTATCGGGTTCGCAATATCTAAAGAATTCGCTGAAAATCAAGGGGCAACTGTGTTGGTATGTTCTAGAAATATCAATGATGCTATAAGAGCCTCGCAAAAGATCGAAGGAAATACTCAGGCTGTCGAATTAGATGTTACTAGCGAGAGAGACGTAAGATCAGTTGTAAAAGGAGCGGTATTAGATCACGGGGGGATTGATATCCTGGTAAACAGTGCTGGGCATCGGTTCGAAAATGCGATCTGGTACAAGAGATATCATCAGATGACCGATCGAGCTTTGGATTCCATTATGGAAGTCGATCTTAAGGGTACAATACATATGACAAGGGCATTCCTTCCGAGCATGATTAGAAAAATTAATCGCTCTCCTGGCAATTCAGGCGTAATAATTAATATTGCCTCGACGCCTGCATTGTCAGGTCAAAGGGAAGGTGCCCCCTATACCATTGCCAAGGCAGCCGTTGTTGCCGTAACCAAGCATATTGCTCTTGAATATGGGAATAAAAAAATTAGAGCATACACTCTCGCACTCGGAAATATTGCAACGGATGCCACTTATTATTCTATGACTAAGCGAGGAAGGAAGAGAGCAATAAGTGAATCGGCGATGAAGAGGTGGGGCTCAGCGGAGGAGGTCGCCAAAGTAGCTGCATGCCTAGGTAGTGAAAGCTTTTCATATGCTACCGGTAATACCATAATAATCGATGGTGGCAAAGTAATTGTTTAAACGTCATATCTTTATTCGGAACGATGAAAAAAGAGATATTTGAAGCATGGTCTTAGATAGCAAATGGTTGGAAGCATATTAAGGAAGATGCAAACAACTTCCGTTTCGATGTGAAATGAAGCTCAATAGCTCTTCACTTAGAAAAGGATATACTACTGGCACTTCAGCTGCGGCTGCCACTAAAGCAGCACTGATACAACTTCTATCGGGGGAGAAAGTAGATTGTGTGGAGGTTTCGTTGCCATTGGGAGGAAAGATCGTCATACGAATTGAGTGGACTCAAGTCGGTAACGGGTCCGTGACCTGCGCTGTCACGAAGGATGGTGGAGACGACCCTGATGCCACACACGGTGCACAGATCCAATCTACTGTTTCACTAAATGATGACATTGGTGCTATCAGAATAGAAGGAGGGAAAGGTGTCGGACATGTAACAAAGCCTGGGTTAGGCCTTCCAATAGGAGCAGCTGCGATAAATCCTGTGCCATCCATGATGATCAAGACAGCTGCTTTGGAGGTTGTGGATGGACTCATTGAAACTAAAGGAATTACAGTAATGATATCGGTACCAATGGGGGAGACCATCGCGCAAAAAACCGATAATCCTCGGTTAGGTATACTGGGTGGAATATCGATACTGGGAACAACAGGCATTGTTATTCCTTATTCTACGGCATCATTTGCAGCATCGATCCGACAAAGCTTAGATGTGGCATTAGCTATGGGTGTTGACACCGTTGCGTTGACAACAGGCGGTAGGAGTGAGGAGTTTGTTAAAAAATTTTTTAATGACACTCTCCCAGAGCATTCCCTTATACAGATGGGGGACTTTGTAGGGTACGCGATAAAGCAATGTCGAATCAAGAAGGTGAAGAATGTGGTCATCGCTGGCTTTATTGGTAAGCTTACGAAAATAGCTATGGGAGTAAAACAAACTCACGTCAAAGGTTCTCACGTTGACATGGAATTTATGGCAAATCTTGCAAGAGACTGCGCATGCTCCGAAGATATTCTAACTAAAATAATGAAAGCTAACACAGCACGTCACGTTCAAGAGATCATAACCGAGCATGGGATATCAGGATACTTTGACCTGATCTGCAAACGCGCTTATGCATCATTAATCAAGGATGACGAACGTTTGTTGAATCTCCAAATTATAATGTTTGATTTCGATGGAAGGGTATGTGGCCTTTACCCAAGGACAAATCATAGCCAGTAATGGTACAAATGAAGTCTCTCTAATTCACTCTCTTTCGATATGGCGACAGTGAATGGCTCGCCATGAGTTCACGAAAATCTAGAAAAGAATTGCTTAACTTATACCATTTAAATATAATGACCCAGTCCTAAAATTCCCACCGCTGAGCCACATGATTACACCACAATTCCTCATTCATAGTGGAGATGATGACGGAAAGTCCCGACTGAGCGCAGGTTCTGATAGAGGATCAAAGATGTAGTTCTTTTCTGCATCTTATCCGCGCAGATTTCAATGATCCGCTTACTATGAATAGGAATAAAAGAGGGTTTAGGAACCCAACCCAATAGGATCGAATCTGTATCACCCAAGACCATCAGCCATTAGTGTAGTAGCAATAACCAAGAATGGAATCAGAATTGCCAAGTGTATAAGGATACATTGGCCTGAGGTTAAGATTTATGTCCCTCAAAAGTATTATGAATCGTCAAAAGATATTCAATGGTTCGAAGAGCCGACTTCACAAATTATGGAAAGACTATTCAAGACAAACAATGCATTAATCTGCATTTTTTCTCTTGGAGCAGTGATCCGACTTATTGCTCCCTTTTTAGGTAACAAGAAATACGATCCCGCAGTTGTCGTTATCGACGATAGGGCGAACTTTGTCATTAGCGCATTATCTGGTCATTTGGGTGGAGCGAATTCGTTAGCAACAGATCTATCCACCTTTTTCAAAGGAAGTAAGGCGGTTATAACTACCGCCGCCGACGTTAATCAAACTATAGCTGTGGACATTTTAGGGAGAACTCTAGGATGGACAATAGATGGCCTAGATACCGTTACACAAGTAAGCGCTTGCATGGTCAATGAAATGCCTATAGGGCTCTACCAAGACTCCGGAGAGCGCAATTGGTGGCCAAGGAAGGGTCTTCCTCGGAACGTCAGACCAGTGCCAGGACTTGATAACCTGAAGTCTGAAGAGTTCCGTGCCGGCCTAATAATTACAGATAGGATTCTACGAGATGAGGAAATTTCATCTAAATCGGTAATCTACAGACCTAAGAGTCTTGTCGTAGGGATCGGGATACATTGGAATACGACCAAGGAAAAGATAGAATCGGCAATTTTTGGGGTATTCCAGGACAATCTTTTGAGCTTTAAGAGTATAAGAAATATAGCTACAATTGAAAATAAAGCCCAGGCCAGTGGGTTACTTGATTTTTCAAGATCATACCAAATTCCAATAGAAGCCTTCAACGACGATCAGCTTTCTGAAATCCACGTTCCTAATCCATCAGAACAAGTGGGACGGTTTCAGGGCACCAAGAGTGTATCTGAAGCAGCTGCACTGTTGAGCTCTAAAGGCGTTCTAGTGCTCTCCAAACTTAAATTTCCCCCTGACCTTACTCTTTCCATTGCTAGGATGGAATTTGAGTAATTGATTAAGGCGATGCTGATCGTTGATAGAGGCAGTAGAGAGCCCGAAGTTAAAGAAGAGTTGGAGATTATTTGCTCAACTATTAACAGGACCTATCCTGGCAAGTACGGATATACAACTTACTGCTTTTTGGAAGTGGTTCCCCCATATATCGAGGACGGGATTTCAAAATGCATTGCTAACGGCGCCGACTTCATCACCATTATTCCATACTTTCTGTATCCGGGTATGAAGTTGAAGGATTCTGTGAAGAAAGCGAGCATCGATATCTGTGAAAAAAGATGTTCGAGTGGCTATCGCCAGGCCACTTAGCAGGAACACCCGGATGGTCGAAGTCGTGGTAAATAGAGTCCACGAAGCTAAGCGAGAGCACGCCCTACAGCTGCCAAACTCGGAGTGTGATTTATTACTAATTGGTCATGGTAGTAGTGATAGAAGGGCTAGAGAAGCGTTCAACTATATGGTAGATTTACTTAAGTCTTATTTCAGAAGCGTCCGATTCTGTTTCCTTGAGCTCGACGAGCCCGATATCATGGAGGGCATCAGAAATTCCTTGGCCTCTTCACCCAAATGTCTTCTGGTAGTGCCATATTTTTTGCACAAAGGAGCTCACATTAAATATGACATAATGCGAGAAATCAATACGTCGATCAAGGAACAACATCCAACTAATATGTACCTCACAGAGCATTTGGGAGCTGACCGTCAATTAGCAAATATAGTTTTGGAAAGGGCAATGGAAGTTGAGCGAGGAATCTTCCCCCAGACCTAATTACTACAACGCAGATCATGATCTGCGCAAAATGTCAACTAAAGCATTTGGAATCGAGAATGATAGTTTCGCGATAATCGATAGTGAAGTGGGAGCGCATACCTATAATGCACTTGAATGGGCAATCGTAAGAAGGGTGATTCATGCTACGGCTGATTTTGATTTTGCAGGGAAAGAAAAAATTACCTTTCATGGAGACGTATTCGCATCATCTTTTGCAGCGATTGAGAATGGATGCCATGTTGTATCCGATGTAGAAATGGTATTATCAGGCATAAATAAGCAGTTGGCAAAGGAATTGAATCTGAAAACTTTGTGTCGGATTTCAGAGGATTCAGTTACTAAGTACTCTCGAGATAATAACCTGACCCGATCTCAGGTTGCAATGGATTTTTCGGCAGCTCAGATTCAAAATGGTATAGTGGTTATAGGTAATGCCCCTACAGCCCTTTTTCAAGTAATATCCATGTTCAGGGAAAATAGAGTAAAGCCTGCTCTCGTAATTGGAATACCAGTAGGTTTTATTTCTGCGCTCGAATCAAAAAAAGAATTATTGCGTACCCCAGTTCCATCCATTACCAATATCGGGCGCAAAGGAGGTAGCGCAGCTGCCTCTTCAATAATCAATGCGTTAATGTTAATTTATAAGACCAGATTGCATCAGAATTAACGTAATATTCTAGTAGACTTAGGATTTTTTCATTAGTTAATTGAAAGGCTTTCCTTGCAAGGATAAAAGGTGATGATCACTTTGTACTTCGTCTGCATATTGAGTTGCAAATTATATAGTCAGCGAATCGATCGTATCCATAATATACTTCATCCAATATCCATAGATCGATGTTAACACTGGAATCAATGAACAAGATAGTGACCCACAAGTTAGAAGCAATTCATCTACATGAAACGGCACAGGAAGCTGCAAAGAAGATGAAGCATAAGGATATAGGATCGTTGTTAGTGGTTGATGAATCTGACGTGCATATTGGCATAGTAACCGAAAAAGACCTAGTCTCAAAAGTCTGCATTCAGAACAAAAAGAGCACAGAGGTGTTAGTGAATGACATAATGTCTTCTCCCCTGGTATACATTGATTATAAGGCAACCCTCGAAGATGCAGCCAAGAAGATGGTTGATAACAAAATACAGCATCTGTTGGTAAAAAATGCAAATACGCTGATTGGCATTCTCACCACAAGTGATCTCAGCACGTATCTAAGGCAAAATATCGATTTGGACGAAGTTAATGCTAGTATACTAGAATCATTGATGGAACAAGAAAAAGCAGGGTGAGCCTGAGTGTGGGTCGGAATTCTTTTGTCTCCAAACTTCAATAATACAATCAGTACATTTACTCGGCCTATTGCGAACAGAATTTCCATTGAAAAGGAGACGCCTATCTCTTGAAAGAGATAATCGCACGGATAGAAATTAAATCAAACCCTGAGAAGGTGTGGAAGGTACTAACCGATTTTCAACTTTATAAGTACTGGAACCCGTTCATAATTGGGATTGCTGGGGCTCCTATTAGGGGAGAGAAGATCGAAATAGAATTAAGGACAGCGGCTCAAAAAACACGTGTTTATCGTCCAACGATTACTAAGGTGGATCCACCTACAGAATTGAGGTGGTATGGAAAAGCGATTCTCCCACTAATATTGGATGGAGAGCATATCTTTACAATCCATGAGAACGAAGAGCATGATACAATCTTTACTCAAAAAGAGATATTCAAGGGATTAGGTGCTTATTTGGGAAATGCCAGAATGTTCGATGACATACGAATAAGCTTTCAAATGATGAATTCTAGTTTAAAACTACGAGCAGAGAGTAATGAATGATACCCTCGTCCGAGCATTATTGGTTTATGACTAATACCTTTGAGCTAACACCAAATTGATCGATTTCAATTCTTCTAGTTAGCAGTATTTAGCCTGTAATACAGGAACTACATGAAATATGATCAATTCTGGGCATAACCTAAAAAATAAAGTATACTTGTTCTAGACAACCCCCTTAGGGCAGTCTAAGTTCACAACATCTTGCATTACAAATCAGGCCGTTGATACAGCTCCGGGAATTTTTCGCCCTCAGTTATTTAAGTCAAAATTGCCATAATTCGTGTTAAGTAATTCTATTTGAGATAAAACCACATATTTTCACTTCAAACAACCCATGGTAGTTTGGAAGAACAGATTCTTCTTATAGTTGAAGTACAATTCAGCTTTATATTTGACATTACTTCCTATGGAAAATGGTGGACTTTGTCACATGAGTATCTTAAATGCATGCACCGATCAAACGAATGCGAGCACTGACTGCAAACCATAGGCCTGTCACTTTATTAGTAGCCAAAAGGTGGCGAAGTAATTTTACCCTTAGTAGTATACTCAGTCTAAGTCATCTGCTTTGTATATTAGAGAGAGTAAAATGCTCGCTGACATAGCCGAATAATTGAGGTTCATCAATACTGGGAAAAATCAAAAGCTTTACAGAAAGTTACCTTATATGAGATTTACCGCCTTCTAAAATGTACACACCTATCTAAAATTCTTCCAAGTATTCTCGTATCCGCAAAATGTAAGTGCATATATGATGCAACGCATGCGTTATAGGTTAAACCATCGTATTTCCCATTAATTCCTCGCCCCCTTTGCATGTCAAATGAGAATTGAGAATCTGAAGATACGTTTACTAATTCAGAATAGTGAAATTCGTGGCCGTGGATATGAGAGATTCGATCCATTAGCTCACCACTACCTTGAGCCTCAGTATACCCAATTGTAACTCTGTTGGTCATGGAAGTTTCTGTATCAAAAATACCGACCATCGAATATCTTCCCCGTTTCATTCTTCGATTGTCATTTATTACTTTTGTCAAGTACATTAACCCGCCACATTCCGCCATTGTGGGCATTCCATTGACAATCGATTTGTGTATTGACATTTTCATTGAATGATTCATTTCTAATCGTTGCGCCAATATTTCGGGAAAACCTCCACCTATCAGGAGTCCGTCAGCATCCTTCGGTACCGACATATCTTTGATAGGGCTAAAAAAAACTAACGAGGCACCATTTTTCCTAAGTGAACTTAGATTATCATCATAATAAAAATTAAATGATTCATCAAATGCGACGGCAATTTTACATAAGGGTTCTCTTTCTTTTTTAAGCTGTCGGTGAGCTTTAATTTGATTTCTTTTGCGGCTCTTAAGCGGCAGTATGCTATCAAGGTTGATCTGATCAGCAACATATTTAGCACAATTCAGAATAGCATTTTTAGCCTTGCCTTTAATTTCTATAGGGGGGATAAGCCCCAAATACCTTTCGGCGGAACGGATCTCCTCATTTCTGTAAATGATCCCAAGAAGTTTTTTCTTTACGTGAACACCCAATGCTTCAAGTATCATGTTAGAATGTTTTTGGCTCCCAACATTGTTTATGATAATCCCGGCCACATTCAGGCAAGGATCAAACTTTGTATACCCAAGAATCATAGCAGCTACGGATTGTGAAGTTTTGGCTGCATCTACTACTAAGATAACTGAAGCATCAAGTATCTTAGAGACATGTGCAGTACTTCCGAAATTCCTCTTCCCAGAGATCCCGTCAAATAGGCCCATTACCCCCTCAATTACAGAGAGATCTGCATCCCAAGAACTTCTATCAAAACATTCTAAAACTCCTTTTTTTCCCATTAGCCAGAGATCAAGGTTCCTTGACTGACGACCAGTAACGAAAGTATGGTAACAAGGATCGATAAAGTCTGGACCAATCTTAAAGGGTTGAACCATAAATCCACATTCTACAAGTTTACGCATAATTCCCATTGATACAGTCGTTTTTCCTACACCGCTAGTTGTTCCAGCGATGACAAACACCGGCTTTTGCAATAGGTACCTACTCACCTCATAAATCTGTTTCCGCAGTTTTCAGGCTCAAATAGCATCCAAAAAATGGTTGTCTGAAATATTATACTTGGTCATTGGTTCCCAACCGCACTTCTGCGAATGTTGATGTTGTATTTAAGGCCGAACCTGTGAGATTCATCCCTTACATACCTAAGTAATCTTAACCCTTCATCATTAGCAGGTAGAATGAGAGGGTACTTCCTACTCGTTGAATAGATTTCTTCATTACCTTTGGCAAGAGAGAAACAAGGTATTTCCAAGCCAAGAGATTTCAAAGATTTGATTGCACAGTTTAGCTGTCCCCTACCTCCATCTATAAGTATCATGTCCGGCAGTGGCAAACCCTTGCTTACACTCTCACTAGAATCTGGTCGATACCTTCTCCTAACTATCTCCTCTATCATGGCAAAATCATCTTGTATTTCCTTATTTTGAATTCTGAATCTCCGATATCCGGATTTGGAACATTCACCATTTACAAACCGTACACACGCGCCGACAGCTATACTTGTTCCTAAATTTGATACATCGAAACAGTCGATAATATATGGTATAGATTCTAATTGTAGCCTGTTCCTAAGATTTAGAAGAGACGGGTGATACCCTTGTTCGACGTAGAGAAATAGGTTTGTCATAATTAAATCCATAATTTTACTTCTATCGTCATGATGAAGCCTCTTTTGAACTGGTAGTATTGTTACTTTATGCCCGGAGATAGATTCTAAATACCTTTGAAGTGCTTCAGCCTCTTGAATTTTTTCATTTATATAAATATACCTTGGAATCATACTATCTGAATTATAGTACTGCGTTATGAATGTAGATAAGGAATTATCTCCTACGAGGTCAAAGCTAGCATGATTCCTATCCATTATTACTCCTTTTCTACGCTTCAACGTAAGTACGTGGGCAACTCCCGTATCTTCGTTCGCCATGAAACCGAAGAATTCTTCATCTGCACCTCGATTTGAATTTGTTTCTACTTTTTGTTTTACTGCAATATTCTCAAGCCTTTGAATAGTATCGCGAAGGTCCTTTGCTAGCTCATATTTGTGTTTTCTTGATGCTTCAGTCATTTCTTCTCTCAATCTACCTTTTAATTCTTCCATATTGCTCCTTTTTGTAAGCACCTCATGTAACATCGTCACCTTGTCCCTATATTGATCTCTTGTTACATTCCCAATACATGGAGCCTCACAATTCTTAAGAAAAAATTCTAAACAAGGCTTTTTAGGCAATGTTTTACAAATTCTCACCTTAAACAATCTTCTCAACGATCCTGTGGACAATATCTTGGAGCTACCATAAACAAATGGACCGTAGACCTTTCCCTTAGGACCAAAAAAGTCGCCATTTCTGTTCCTTCGAGCGACAAGAAGACGAGGGAATTCCTCCTCCGTTATTTTCAGATATGTATATTTTTGCTGATACTTCAGCTCGATATTAAACATTGGCCTATACTGTTTTATCAAACTTGATTCGAGAAGAAATGCTTCTGTTTCATTGAGTGTGACAATGAAATCAATGTCTGAAACCCTTGAGAGTAATCGTGCTGTCTTGATTGCGTGATAACCATCATTAAACTTGTTCACAACATAACTTTTTAGTCTCTTTTTTAGATTTTTTGCTTTGCCAATATATATTACTCGACCGCTCTGATCTTTCATAAAATAGACACCCGGACAGTCGGGAATGTGAATGATTTTTTGTTCTAGGCTCATTTTCTTGCATCCTGTTCTCTTATCATAGTGTTAAGTACCTGGTTTGGAAACAATTTTGATTTGAGGTATTTACCTGTGTGACTGCAATCATTTCGTGCTATCTCTTCCGGTGTGCCGGAAGCAACTATCCTTCCTCCCAATTGTCCTCCTTCAGGCCCAAGATCAATTATCCAGTCGGCAGAGGCGATCACATCTAAATTATGCTCTATAACGATCACAGTGTTGCCAATGTCAACCAATCTTTGCAAGACATAAAGCAATTTGCTAACATCTGCGAAATGTAGCCCAGTAGTAGGCTCATCAAGGATATAGACGGTATTTCCTGTATCTTTTTTCGATAGTTCTGCCGC
The DNA here is from genome assembly GCA_963841565.1 of uncultured Nitrososphaerales archaeon. Classification (GTDB taxonomy): domain Archaea; phylum Thermoproteota; class Nitrososphaeria; order Nitrososphaerales; family Nitrososphaeraceae; genus TH5896. The sequence goes on along the minus strand of CAWJCY010000001.1, from coordinate 78,004 downwards.
AAGTTTGATCCTTTGAGATTCCCCGCCCGAAAGCGTTGTCGCCGGTTGCCCCAGACGTATGTAACCTAGACCAACGTTACTAAGAAAGACTAATTTTCTGTATATGCTTGGAATATTCGAAAAGAACTCTAGTGCTTCATCGACAGTCATAGCCAAGATTTCTGCGACTGTCTTTTTTTTGAAGGTAATGCTTAGAGTTTCTGAATTGTACCTTTTACCCTTACAGGTATCGCAGGTTACATACACGTCAGCTAGGAACTGCATCTCAATTCGCTTTACCCCGACACCTTCGCATTCTTCGCATCTGCCATCGGGAACATTAAAGGAAAATCTTCCAGGCTTGAATCCTTTTTCCTTCGCCATAGGAGTATTTGAGAATAGTTCTCTTATAGGAGTGAATGCATTTACATAGGTTGCAGCATTTGATCTGGGAGTACGACCAATTGGGGATTGATCGATTCCAATAACCTTGTCCACCAACTCAAGTCCACTAATCCCTTTGTGTTTCCCTATCCGTTCTCGAGAATGATAGAAATGAGCAGATAATCCTCTAAACAGTATATCATTGACCAGAGTGGACTTCCCCGAACCAGAGACACCAGTAACTAGAGTTAAACAACCCAACGGGAAGGAGACATCAATGTTCTTTAAATTATTCTCTTCTGCTCTAAGGACTGTGATGAATTTATTTGCACTCCTTCTCTTATCCTTTGGTCTTGTGACAAGCAACACGCCAGTTAGGTATTGGCCGGTAACTGATTCAACCGACTTAGATACGTCTTCTACATTCCCACTTGCTACAACCTTGCCTCCATGGTTACCAGCTCCTGGTCCCAGATCCAGTACCCAATCAGAACTTCTTATTACCTCCTCATCATGTTCGACGATGATAAGCGAATTCCCTAATTCCCTAAGTTTTTTCAGAGTTGCAATGAGCTTTGCATTGTCCCTTTGATGTAACCCAATGGTTGGCTCATCTAGGACATAGAGAACCCCTGAAAGATTCGAACCAATTTGAGTAGCCAACCTAATTCGCTGCGATTCACCTCCTGACAACGTAGAGACAGTACAATTTAGCTGTAGATAGTCTAAGCCTACATCCAATAGGAATTGTAGGCGAGCTCTTACCTCTTTCAATATGGTTCTTGAAATGATCAGATCATTCGTTGAAAGCGCAATTTGATTAAAGAATTCCAGGCAATCACCAATTGAAAGATTGCACACGTCCATTATGGATTTGCCGTCAATCTTTACTGATAGCGCTTCTTTTCTAAGCCTTTTCCCCCCACAAAACTCACATAGATGTTCTCGCATATACTTGGCTATTTCTTCTCGCTTTGAATCGGATTCGGTCTGACTAAAGAGCCTTTCCAGATTGGGAATTACGCCTTCGAAATTTCCAGTGTATTCCCACTTGCTTTCCGAATTTCTCGACCTGTAAATATAATGAATGCGTCTATCGGTCCCATAAAGGATTACCTTAAGTTGATCTTCAGTAAATTTCGAGATAGGCACATTCAAATTAAAACCGAAATGTTTACCAACATCTCTGAGTTTCGAGGACCTGAAAGAAGCGAATCGTCCTAGCCAAGGCTTGATAGCCCCTTCCAGTATGCTTTTGGACCTATCAGGAATTATTAAATCAGGGTCGAATTTTAGCTTGAAGCCTAATCCATTGCAGGCTTTGCAAGCCCCAAATGGCGAGTTAAATGAAAAGGAGCGAGGCTCCAACTCAGCCATGCTTATTCCGCATTTAGGGCATGCATTTTGCTGAGAATAGAGGTGTACTTCGTTATCCACTAGCATAGCAACCAATCCGCTCGCCTAAACGCAATGCCAATTGAACTGACTCAATTATCCGGGCTCGCTCCTCCTTGGATATTTCGAGCCTGTCGACAACCACCTCGATGGAATGTTTCTTTTTTTTGTCCAGATCAGGTAAATTTGACCCCCTCTCGGCATTACCACCTACCTGATTGCTATTGGCGTAACTATCTAAATTCGTCGATACGCCATCAATCCTTACCTTCGGAAATCCGTCTTTTCTTAGGCCTTCCAGTAGCTTTCTAAAAGATCCCTTTTTCTCTCGTACTAATGGGGCGAGCAGAATCCCAGTTCTTGATTCAAAAGATGTAAGTATCGAATCACTGATGGCGTCTGTTGATTGTCGACTGATTCTTCGTTCACAATTGGGACAAAACGGAATTCCTATTCGAGCGTACAGCAAACGTAGGTAGTCGTAAATCTCTGTAACCGTGCCCACGGTGGAACGTGGGTTCTTGTTTGTCGTTTTCTGCTGAATCGAAATAGCCGGAGAGAGTCCATCAATAGAATCGACGTCAGGTTTGTCCATCAGTTCTAAAAACTGCCTAGCATAGGCTGATAATGACTCCACGTATCTGCGTTGTCCCTCCGCATAGATCGTATCAAATGCAAGAGTAGATTTGCCTGAGCCAGACAGGCCAGTAAAAACTACTATTTTATCCCTTGGGATAGTAACACTTATGTTCTTCAAATTATGCTCGCGCGCTCCCTTTACGATTATATTGTCAACCATAGACAATCCCTAAGTCCTCTAAAATACAGGTTCTCCTAAGGCTTTTTTTATTTTGTACAATTTGCTTCTCAAATCAATTGCACGTTCAAAATTAAGATCATCTGCATTCTTTATCATTTGAGCTTCTGTATTGCGCGCGAGTTTAGCAAGATCTGACCGACTCATTGATTTAATATTCACATCTATTGAATCATTCTCAGCGCTTGTTATGGGTTTCACAATGGATCTTGGTACAATGTTATTTCTCGTATTATATTCAACCTGCTTTTCACGCCGCCGATCGCTCTCACCAATTGCTCGTTTCATTGAATCAGTGACCCTCTCCGCGTAAAGGAGAACTCTTCCATCAATATTTCTTGCAGCCCTTCCAAAAGTCTGCACAAGGCTGGTAGAATTTCGTAAAAAGCCTTCCTTGTCAGCATCCAAAATTGCGACTAGTGATACTTCGGGGAGATCAAGACCTTCCCTAAGTAGATTTACACCTACCAATACGTCGAACTCTCCGATTCTCAATTGACGCAGGAGCTCAGTTCTATCCAAGCCTTTTATCTCCGAATGAATATACCTTACTCTAATATTTTTTTTAGTTAAGAAATCTGCAAGGTCTTCTGACATCCTCTTTGTCAAAGTTGTGACTAGCGTCCTCTGCTTCTTCTTTATTTGCCTTCGAATCTCTTGGATTAGGTCTTGCATTTGATTTCGGGCCTCTCGCACCTCAACTACAGGATCAACTAGACCGGTTGGCCTTACTAATTGCTCGACAACCTGCCAACTCCGTTTCAATTCATAATCGGCTGGGGTAGCTGAAATGAAAATTACGTTGTTCATGTACTCTTCAAACTCTTTGAATTTCAAAGGTCGATTATCTGCTCGCACTTGGGAGTCGAAATCCAAAATCAATAAGTGTTTTCTTCCTTCCATAATCACCATTAAACATAGCATGTAGCTGAGGTATAGTAACATGAGACTCGTCTAAAACCAGAATGAAATCCTCACCGAAGAAATCCAAAAGGCAATACGGAGGATCACCAGGATTTCTTCCGTCGAAGTGTCTGGAGTAATTTTCTATACCTTGACAATAGCCCAACTCTTGTATCATTTCTGTATCATAATTAGTTCTGGAGGTGAGCCTCTGCCTTTCAAGTTCAGAAGAGAGATTGGGTAGCGATTCTTCAAGCTCCCGACGAATAGCTAAGATAGCTGATTGTCTTCTGTCGTCACTAACAACATAATGTTTGGCTGGGAATATCTTAACTCTCTGTATCTCTCTCTTGATATCCATGGTGATAGGATCGTGAAGAGACATTATTTCGATATTTTGCCCAAAGAGCTCTATCCTCAAAAGTTCCTCAGAGTATGCAGGGATAATGTCAATAGTATCACCACGAACTCTAAATCCTCCAGCCTTTAATGAAAGATCATTCCTTTCGTAACGAGCATCTATAAGCCTACCGATAATCCACTTTCGGTCAACCTTCGAATTTTTGTCTAGCAGTATTGAATTCTGGTCCCATTCAACAGGAGAGCCTATAGAGTATATACATGAAACGGTAGCAACTATGATGGTAGGCTCCCCAGACATTAACATTGCTGTAGCCTCTAACCGCATCTTCTCTATTCTTTCGTTTATCTCAGTGTCCTTTTCAATGTAAGTGTCCGTCTGAGGGAGGTAACTCTCTGGTTGATAGTAATCATAAAAGCTCACAAAATAACCTACATTGTTTTGCGGGAAAAATTCCTTTAGTTCGGTGTAAAGCTGAGCTGCTAACGTCTTATTGTGGGATATTATTAGAGTGTTCTTGTTAACAGCTGCTATCACATTTGCAATTGTAAAGGTTTTCCCACTACCAGTAACCCCAAGTAGAGTCTGGCAACCACTCTTCTCTAGGGCTCCGTATGAAAGTTTGGATATCGCAATTGGCTGATCTCCACTTGGAGGAAAGCTATTCGGAGACAGCATGAACTTACCAGACTTAGTATTGCTCCTAGACAATTCATCCTTACAAAGATCATTACGCGAATATAATACTATTTACAAACCTAAATCAAAGGAAAAGATTCATCTACACATGTATTTTTTTTGCTCTAAATTGATGAAAAAGAGCAATTTGGCTAATGCAGTTATTGTTTCACAATACGAATAGCTTTGATAACTAGTTTGGTCCGAAATAAACGGTTGGACTCCGTTGAACAAGTTCGCAACGTGATAATAAAAATTCATTAGATAGACTAGGTTATTGTAATTATGTTATATATTTTTGGATCTACATGTGCATATTGCAATTGCAATAATATGATAATATGATTTACTGACTATGATCGGGGACTCGCAAATTCATCTATCTCCAGAACGTAATTTGGAAAATGCCTAAGAGAGCGGCAATGACCTAGAAGAGGGACTTTCCGTTTTCCGCAAAAAGGAGACAAGGGCTTAGCCAATGCCAGTAGCAATGGAATTAAATTGGAACTAGTAGGGCTGATAAGAGACTTCCAAAAGGCCCTCAGGGTGTCTAGGTCAATCTCCCAGTTGCATACGCGCTAGGGGTATGTTATCTGAGTATTTTTAATTATTATTATCGTGACTTAGATATTAAAGAGAACATGAAATTGCGTCGGTAATTAGGCATCGAACATATCTTGTACATAAAATTATGGACTTTGATCCCAACTAATAATGCCACAGTATTTCGTGTAAGAACTAGACTTGCAGTCATTGCAGTCACTGCCGTCACTCCTAAAGTGACTTAATTAACATAATCTAGATCGATAAATAATTGTGTTCTAGGTTTGCGAACAGGCGGTTTCAACGTGAGCGGTCGCACTAACAGATTGTAAAGAAAAATTTTCGGAGCGAATCTTAAAACCTAATCACAATGGTGTTACTCGGAAAGATCATGTTAGACGAATGGTCTGGTATGTATTGTGAGACTTTGCTGTGCCTAGAGGGAATGAGATTTCATTAAGAAAATAGGAGAACTTATGATTCAAATTTTGATCGGTACTAGATTGATGTATTAATGGGGCTGTGGTCATTGAGCGAATGAGCGAATGAGTGAATCTTTAATTAGGCCTTTTTTCATTTGACCAAAAAACGTCGAGCAAACCTTTTCTTTAACTCCGATTATATCATAATATGGAATTGTCCATCGAATCGCTTAGCAAAGAATCCTTTCTTTTGTTTTTAGAAAACGATGCAAATATTCGAGTAGATGGTTTCCTTGAGAGCGCGATGGCTGTTGCCGAAGAAGTTCATGAAGGTGTCAAAAGAGAAGACGGGGTATCTTCATTCTTAAATACCCATATTTGGCCAGTGGCAAAAAACGTGACAGTTCATTATAGGCAGAATAACAAAGCCATTACAACAGTGGAGATTGCAAGCGCGGTTCTACATGACGTCCTAGAGGATAATGATCGAATCCTTAATCTTTATGAAACTAGATCTTATGGATTTGACGCATATCTGCGATATCAGTTCGGAAGTCGCGTGCTTAATGTGCTTCACACTTTAAAAACTCCCTCACTTGAATCATACGGGAGTAAGGCCGCTAAAAAAGACATTGAACAAGAAAGATTTCAAAACTATTGTGCTCATTTGGCCAATGCAGATTATGACCTCAAGTGCATCAAGCTTTTAGATCGGGTGAACAACATGAAGTTCATAGAGTATACCGCTTCAACGAATAAGAAACCCGTAGTCTATAAGAAGATAAAAAGATACCTTTTGGAGGCGGAGGACTTTTATCTATCCTATACGATATTAGAGCCAAGAATGCCAGAGTTATACAAGGAATTGAGGGGCTTATACGAACAATTGCGTTCGTATTATCTTGAGCAAACCTTAAGCTTACCTCAAGCCCAGTAGAAATGAATGCATATTCATAATCCTTAGTTTCTGTCAACACATAGTATCCAATCTAGTTTTAGTCTTCTTATTGTGAAGATTACTTGTGAGCATCGTCCAAAAGCCATTTAAAGGGTATCTATGGGTAGGTATGACTGCATGCCAGTACGACCATTGAATGTGGGAGTAATCGTCAAATTAGAGCCGGACTTTAGTGAAGGAAACGTAAGTTATAATCCTGATGGCACACTTAACAGGGCAGAAACAAAAAATATACTTGGCCCTCATAGCGCTGCAGCCACACTGGCTGCCTTTTATTGTAAGGTAAAATATGACGCTAGAGTGGCAATTGGTACGATGGGACCGCCCATCGCTAATCAAGCATTGCAACAGGCTCAAATCATTTCCAATGCCGATGAATTGCACTTGTACAGCGACAGGATATTTGCCGGCGCGGATACCTTGGCGACTGCAGAGGTACTTAGACTGGGCGTATCACGAATGAACAACGGTTTGGGTGCCGATATCGTCATTTCTGGTCATAGAGCATCGGACGGCGAAACTGGCCAAACTGGCCCACAGACTGCATGGAAACTGGGTTATCCGTTCATAGGTAATGTCATCGACTTTCATATCGATCAAGAGAGTAGGAGTATCCATGCTAAACGATTCATCTCATTATACGGGTTTTATGATGTGATAGAAGAGATTCGGGCTCCTTTACCAGTTTTCATTTCAGCCGATCCTTCATACAAACCCTCATTTAATACAGTGTCGGAGAGGCTCTCCTTAGCGAGGAATCTCAACGAAGCAAGAAGCAAGGCCGACAATTATGAAAAATATCTTCAAGTATATAATTCGGAAGGTCTCGGAGCAGATCCTAAGTTTGTTGGTCTTCCTGGTTCGCCAACGATTGTGTATAAAGTAGAAAAGATTCCAAAGGCGAAGGCCAAGAGGAGAGTCGAGTTTATTGATGGCAATGACACAGCTCAGCTAGACACGGTTGCAAAAAAACTGCTTAAACTTATGACGGAGGCGCCAATAAAATGAGCGACGCGACACAAAATTTAGAATCTGACTCCGAAAATTTAGGTAAAGCTGAACCTTACCAACATCTCTATGTTGTGATAGAGCATGAAGAAGGCATTCCAGTGCCGGTTAGTTTGGAAATGCTAGGTGAAGCGAGGCGACTCATGGATAATTTCAATAAGAAATACTCAAGTAATGAAAAAGTGGTTGCCGTAGTACTAGGCGATAATGTTAGACATTTGTGTGAGGATCTAATCAAGTTTGGTGCAGATGCCGTGGTGTACGCAAATAATCCTTCATTAAAACACTATACCAATCTTTTGTACACGAAGATAATCTGTCAAATAGTTGAGGACAAAAATGTTGCGAGATCGATATCTCCAAATCGTTCTGAAAACTACAAAAAACCCAGGTACATGTTCTTTTCAGCGGATAACACCGGACGGCATTTGTCTTCAACCGTACTGGCACAACTCGAGTCTGGGCTGGCATCCGATATTAATAAGTTAGTAATTTCGGACCTTGAAATTAGGCACGAACACAAGACTAAAGGTCAACTTGCTAAATACGAAAAAACTCTAGAAATGTATAGGCCAGACTTCTCTGGGTTTCTGTGGACTACTATTCTATGCCTTGACAATAGGAATCCTGCTATCGCTAGAGATTATCATCCGCAGTCATGCAGTATCATTCCAGGGGTCTTCGAGCCATTAACTAAGGAAGATCAGCGGACAGGAGCGATTATAGATTTTGAACCCCAGATCTCCGACGATGATTTAAGAGTCAAGGTTCTAAGTAGAAGCATTATAAAGTCCACGATTGATTTTGAGAGTTGCAAAATCATAGTTAGCTACGGTCGAGGGATAAGAGATTCTCCTGAGGAGAATTTCAAATTGATTGAACAATTCGCTAAATCACTAAATGCAGAGATAGGCATATCTCTTCCAATCTCAAAAAAACCTTATCAGACTAAGGATCAACGTCTGCTGTCCTACATGATTCCTGAACGGGTGATTGGCACCAGTGGTAGAAAGGTTTCACCTGTAGTATACATTGCCATAGGCATCAGCGGGGCGGTTCAACACCTTGCAGGTATGAAAGAATCAGGATTTGTAGTTGTAATAAATCCTGACATGGATGCAGCATTTAGAGATGAATGTGACCTATTTATAAAAGGTCGGATGGAGCAAGTTTTGCCTGTTCTCACCGAACTTATAAGAAAACATATGTTAACGATTGAGAAGAGGGCTTAAGACATGGAGAGATATGATGTCGCAGTAGTTGGAGGTGGAACTAGTGGTCTTACTGCACTACGCCAACTCTCAAACCTTGGAAAACAGGCTGTTTTGCTTGAAGCAGGGGGCACAACAGGAACTAAGAATGTTTCGGGAGGAATTCTCTACTCTAAAAAACCGAAAAATGGTAGAGTGTATAATATTGAAGATGTGTTTGGGAGGGAATTTATCGACGAGGCCCCCTATGAGCGTGCTATTACGCAGTATATATTGCACGCCACATCTAAAGATAAATTGTACTCTATTGACTTAACTCCCGTCCACGAATATCAGATTAATTATGCCTACTCCGTCTTACTAAGCAAACTTATCCCATGGCTTGCCAAAGAGGCAAGCGACATGTCAGAAAAGATGGGGGGAGGGATAATATCTGGGGTTCACGTAAGATCGGTTAGGTGGGATAAGGATAGCAATGATACTGTAATAGAGACAGATGAACTAGAACCATTTAGAGTAAAGGCAGTCATTTCAGCTGATGGCGCAAACTCTGAACTAGCTGATGTTACCGGAGCGAGGAACAAATTCTCGTCCGAACAACTTTACCAAGGAGTAAAGGTCGTAATCAGGCTTCCTGAAACAATTTTGGAAGAAAGGTTTAATATTACAAATGATGAAGGGGCCGCGCATTTGTTTGCGGGAGATGTTACTATGAATCACATAGGCGGAGGTTTTTTGTATACGAACAGGGACACCATTTCTCTTGGAGCCGTATATCATATGGACTCAATGATGGTTAATCCCGTGGAACCTTCACGACTAATCGATGCTTTAATACAAAATAAATTAGTAGCAGAATTCATCAAAGATAGAGTTCCAACTCGAAAGTCTAATCAAGCCTTGATCTCAAAGGACGAAGAGATTCGCCAGCATTTCATGGCAGTCAAGTTATTAAAGGCTTGGAACAACCTCCGCTCTGATTACTTTTCTAAGGATGGAATCAAGCGACTAATTGAGAGCGGCAAATATAAGACAAAAGAAGAGATTGAGAGTAGGATCAACAATCTAGAGAAGGAATTAGTAGAGAAATACAACTGTGAATTTGGGGATAATTACGTAGAATTAGAATACAGCGCTAGATTAATTCCCGATGGCAAGCGATGTAGAATGAAAACCCCATATTATAAAAATATACTATTCGTAGGCGATGCAGCTGGTCGTGGAGTATTTATAGGCCCTAGAATTGAGGGGCTTAATGTAGGTATAGATGATGCAGTAAGGGCGGCTAATGCTGTCGCACGGTCTTTAGATAGGAACAATTTCGATCAGCAATATCTTGGTAATTTCTACACAAAATCTGTAGAAGAGAGCCCCTATACGAGAGATATGAAAGAAATTGACAAGGATTACCTGAAGATTTTCCTTGATTGCAGCAAGAATATCCCAAAAGATATAGTAGGTTCTAGATATGGAATGATTTTCAAGCTAATGTCCAGCGGCACATTAAGGGGCATTGCGGTAGGATTTGCAAATATGCTCGGTTTTGACCGCCTATTACCATTGGTTGAATCTGTTGATACTTATGTTAATGTTCCCGTTGAGTTAGCTGATCGGTTAGGCAAGCCGATTGATAGTAACTATGTCCCAAATACTCCCTCATTGCAGGAAAGGATCGCGAAACTGGATTACGATGATGATTCAGTGTCGCATATCCAGGTTACGAAGCCTCGAAGTGATTTTATGCAAAAGATGGTATCTTTATGTCCCACGCGCTGTTACAGTAGTGAAAATGGAGATGTAATTTTGCAGCACGAAGGGTGCATAGAGTGCGGTACTTGCGCATATGAAACCTTATGGAGACATCCTCGTGGTGTTAAGGGTGTCTCCTATAAGTATGGTTAGGCGAATATCATGCTCCAACCCTCATCTCTTGAAAGGAGATCAATTCAGGGTTGAACATCCTCAGCTAATCCACTTAATGGAACATCCAATTGAAGGAAAGAAATCCTTTTCAATCAGATTTCCTGAAAGGAGCTTCTTAATATTATCCTCTAGAATGGGAGTTTTGGGACTCATCTGCGGATCGACCGCATCATTTATACGTCCATGATATACGAGTCTGCGTTTGTCATCAAAAAGAAATGGGTCTGGGGTACAAACTGCACCATATGACTTTGCTATAGTTTGAGTTTCGTCAATTAAGTATGGGAAATTAAGCTTGTACTCTCTTCCAAACTTGATCATGTTATCAAATCCTTCGTTCTCGTAATTGGGATCGTTACTATTAATGCCTAATATAGTCAAATCATCTGTTGAAAATTTAGACTGGAGCCGAACAAGGTCGCCTATCCTAGCCTTTACGTAAGGGCAATGGTTACAAATGAAGACGACTAACAATATTTTGCTCTCCGAAAAATTTTCTAACGAATATGTATTTTCGTCAATTCCCCTCAAACTAAATTGTGGAGCAGGTTGACCGGTCCTAAGGGTGTTTGTGGATTCTGTTTTGACCATTCTAAGTAATATTGCTTCATGTCACTTTAAAATGTTTTTTTTAAGTATTGTGTCCTCAGTTTACCCGAAGCCTTTCAACGAATTAAAAAATTAATGCTGAATCACAAAATACGAATGAAAAGTGGACGTAATTTCTACGTGGCATTTTGATCAAAGGTGCTTGAAATCGGTATTGACGTGGTTAAAATTGGATACTGTCGACTGATTTGAGTCTTGATAAAATATATCTGATCTATGATATTTATGCATGATCATCCACTTTCAATCTTCCACTAATATCAGTTGCTTCTGAACAAAAGGTTAAACAGAATCGATCGATGTTTGAATGCTCATTTGATATCTGCGAGCGCAATCTATGTAATCTGAATGTGAGTTGGGTTGAGATATTGTTAATATTCAAATTACCAGTTGTTAGTAAAGATCTATATTTCTCCATCTAATGTACCAGAGATTTATCTACACAATCCTTGTATTTTTTATTTGGTACAGTTAAGTTCATATCTCTTCCTGTATAGCGGATATAATTACTTCCATATTCTATCTAATTTCAAGGTTGACGATACCAATGGTGACAACTTGGGCCTGGCTAGAGTATCTGTTTATAAAAATTTTTATACTTCGGGCGAATGTATCATGGAAGTGCCGATAGATACTGGTGATACTGCTTGGATGATGGTTGCTACAGGCTTGGTCCTACTTATGACACCCGCACTGGGCTTCTTTGAAGCGGGACTCATCAGAGGCAAAAATTCTTTATCCGTGATGATGCAAACTTTTTCGGGTCTAGCAATTCTTTCTGTTTTGTGGTTTCTGATAGGTTTCACATTAGTATTCTCCCCATCAATAGGTGGTATTATTGGGGGATTGCAATGGGCTTTCTTCAATGAAGTACCTTTTGACAGTGCCTTGGATTATGCACCATCTATTCCGGGCGTGACATTTGCGACATTCCAAATGATGTTTGCGGTTATAACTCCTCTTCTGATAACTGGCGCATTTGCTGAACGTGTAAAATTCAGTGGTTTTGTAATTTTTATCGTAGCATGGAGCTTTGTAGTATATTTCCCTCTCGCACATTGGGTCTGGGGAGGAGGCTGGCTAGCCAGTCTGGGAGTATATGACTTTGCAGGAGGTATCGTAATTCACACTTCAGCAGGTTTAGCCTCCATCGCCGCAGCACTCGTTTTGGGGCGGCGAAAGAATTTTGGTCCAGATATCATGGTTCCGCATAATATTCCTCTCGCAGTTCTGGGTGCATCCTTGCTTTGGATAGGTTGGTTTGGATTTAATGCTGGCAGTGCACTAGCATCAGGTTCTTTGGCGGCTAATGCATTCCTTGTGACTCAGATTGGAGCAGTTACTTCCGCAGTAGTCTGGATTCTGCTATCTTGGAAAAGATCAAAGAAACCATCTACAACGGCAGCGATCAACGGTGCTATCTGCGGTCTTGCGGGCGTGACTCCAGCTGCAGGGTTCATAACCGCACAGAGCTCTTTCTTTTTAGGAATAGTTTTAGGGTTCGCTTCCTATTTTGGCATCCTCCTTATCAAGGAACGATTGAAAATTGATGACGCACTCGACGTGAGTTCGGTACACGGCATAACTGGAATAATTGGGGCAATTGCTATCGGGTTTGTAGCAACTACACTTGTAAATCCAGCGGGTCCTGACGGATTGCTTTATGGAAATGCATTTCAGTTGGCGATCCAAGCCCTCGGGGTAGCAGTTGCTGCTGCTCTTGCGTTCGTGGGCACCATCGTTATACTGAAGGTGATAGACAAGACAATTGGTCTTCGTGTCACTGAGGTTGAAGAAGATATTGGTCTAGATATTGCTCAACACGCCGAACGAGCATATGTTGAACAATGAGGAAACGATTGGCGAAGAAATGATCGGTACGAGACGATATATATACAACCCATAATTACATATTGACGAATACCTTCATTGAAAATGCTTCATGCTATCATTAGAGCTGAAAGGATGCCCGTGGTTAAGGAGCAATTGCGCAATATTGGGATTGGAGGTATGACCGTATCTTCGGTCTCAGGATGGAGCAGGCAAAGAGAACTACATTTGCAGTGGCGTGGACAGCCTGTGTCGTACGATCTTGTCCCTAGAATGAAATTTGAAATCGCAGTTCCCGACGATCGAGTCGAACTGGTGATTAGGACCATTGTAAAACACGCGCGAAGTGGAGAGAGTGGAGAACAAGGAGATGGGATTATATTTCTTTCCAGTATCGAACAAGCCATTAATATTGCCACACTTGAAGAAGGAGACAGAAGCCTGACTTAGTATTCATAGAAGCAGCACCCTACCCCTTATTTCAAGAAATATTATATAAGAAGTTGGCATACTCCAAAGGGAATTTGAAACGAATTGATCTTATAGTTCCACATGAGCGCCTGCGCGATTTGAACGATCTGATGCGCCAGCACGATGTAGGAGGCCTAACGTTCTATGATATCAAAGGCCGCGGCCGCACTAGGCAAGAGCCTGTTGCTGTTGGAAGAGGAGTAATGCGGTATGTACCTGAATTTGGGTCACGAATGAAAGTCGAAGTCCTTGTCAGCAACGAGAAGGTGAAGGGGATAATAGATGATATCTTTGCAAAGATCGGCACTGGTTCTGTGTCAGACGGCAAGATATTTGTTTACGATGTCTCCGAAGCATACGATATTGGTTCTAAAGAGTCAGGCGACGAAGCACTTTAACACGAGTACAGATGTCCCACAAATAGCGACTGGCGGGAGTAGAACAATTCGCTTGTCTAAAGCATGAATCACATATGCAGTACTTGAAATATATTCGAGATAGGATCCCTGACAACCATGACGAATTATGGCTCACTTGAAGAAGTACTATTAATTCCAACTCGTAAACTTGTTGTAGCTTCAACTGACATTGACTTGAGAAAATCTGAAGACTGCACAGTTTTTGTACTATTAGTAGAGGAGTCATTAGGGTCTGCGGGTGGACGTGCAGGTGGTTCTGGCAGTAGAAAAATAGGTAGGATACTAGGCTTCAAGAGACACCAGTCAAGAAATGATCTGATAATTGATAGCCAAGAATTAGAAATCATAAATCGATTTGATGTTCCCTATAGTGCAGTAGCTTTGGATATCATCCTATCGACTGGTCGGGAATCAGTGGTTCAAGGTATAGTCGATTCTATCTTAATAGAGGAGTATATGCGAATTGTTAATACGGTTGTATGAATCAAATTTCTTAATCCTATTCAATGTCTGAATCTAATCATGAAGAAACAGTGGAAAATGTCGCTGCTAGTATTGAAGATCTTCTAAGAATGGGAATAATCAAAATTGATGATTCTAGTGTCGTTGGGCATGAAAAAGTTATTCTAACTGCCAAGTTCTCATTCATTCTCTCAAAGATGATGGCAGATCCAAATGTCGAGAAGGACAAACAACAGGCCCTTCTCAAGGCTCTTTACTACGCATTTCTCATTTATCTTGACGACGAGCTCAAACTCCCACGGAGACTAACGATGGCACTGGCGAACGACATCGAAAAATTCCAAGACGCTTCACAATTATCAAAATTTGTGAGAAGGTATGTCATGGTCTTGTACAACATTCTGCGAGAGGCTAGACTGTGAACTTTTAGTAGGGAGAAAACTTAAGAGTCCTTATTTAGGGTAGAAATCCAGAAACTAATAGTATATTTCTGATTGTCAAGTAATAGTTTTTATAAAGTGGAGAAGAAACGAATCTAAAATGTCGTTAGTGCGTGAATCAGGTGAGCTCTCTACACGTGACAAGGACAATACCTTACCGTCATATGGTGCCCTTGACTACTTTCAAATGCATTTCATAGTGATGGGTAGCGTTAGTAACCCCTCTGAGTTGATTGCGAAATGTAAGCCTAGCACCAGCGGCCATTTTTCTAAGAAGCAAGTTATCAGTGTCAATTGGGAAGGGGGAAAGATTGCTGAGATAGTGAGTAAAGACCAACAATTAAACAGTTATCTCCGAAATGTATTACTTGAGGAAGGAGAAATCTATATCGATCCTCTCGAAGATCATGTTCGTGTATATGGAAAATGGAAGCATCAGCAGGAGTTACATGTGTATGAAGAGCTGGTCCAGACAATGGATCGAATCTGTCATCATGTCAAGGCGTTTGTAAACAAGCAAGAGTAGTTAAAATATTGTCTAAGATGAACTTAAAAGTCAGGCGTTACGAAGGTAAATCATTCTTGTGAATGCCTTTTCATGCTAATTCATACTAGGTATCTTTTCAAGTGGACCGAGTACTGCTACCTCGCAGTCCTTTAACTCGCTTGCTGTAAGCCGAATGCATCTTGAAATTCAGATGAATTTAGTTGAGGGAGCGGAAGCAGTGCAGTGTTGTTAGATTTTGCTAATCTGTAACAATATTTGCTCTATTGATATCCTACTTCCCTTAAGATAGCTCCTATGCGAATAAATATCCATGGCTAATCTACAAATAATTTTGCTTTCTTGGCAAGACTAGGCGTTATATTTGAAAATGATAGATATTAATTACATCTTTCCCATATGGGGAGTCACAAGATGGATGATATAAGATCGGAAGTCAATGCTGATGAAAATGCTCAATCAGTTCACACAGTCAATTACCTTGAGGAACTAGTTACGAGAATAAGAAATGGTAATTTGAAAATAGCAATATATGGACTTGGGCATGTGGGTGCACCGCTGGCTGCCGCCTGGTTAAGAGCCGGTGCTTCCGTTATTGGGATTGATAAATCTGAGAAGGTCAGAGAATACGCAAGAGAAGGGAAAACCCAGATTCCGGAGCCTTATGTCAATGAGGCCTTTGCAAAAGGACTCAAAGAGAATCGATTTTCGGTCTATGATGACCCTGTGGCTGCCTCAAAGGATTCATTTTTCAAGATGATTTGCGTACCTGTGATGGCAGAAAATGCGAATGCCAATCTACAAGCTGTCGAGAACGTCGTCTCTTCTATAGGTATTGGCCTTAAGCATGGCGATGTGGTTGCATTAACACCAAGCGTTCCTCCTGGAACAACTGAGGACTTTATTTTACCAATCCTCGAAGAGAATTCTCGACTAGAATGCGAGAGAGACTTTTTTGTGGTATACAACCCTGAGAGGATATACGAGGGTAGGGCCATACATGATATCGAGGATGGATACCCCGCAATTGTGGCAGGAACTGGACCTCGGAGCTCGAATATTGCATCAGTACTATATCAGTTAATCTTCAAAAAGGGAGTCATAAAACTTTCATCGCCAAGAACAGCAGAATTTGAAAAACTAATTGAAGGTGTATACAGAGACGTGAATATCGCTCTTGCCAACGAACTGGCCATGATTTCGGAGAGGATAGGAGTAGATTTTTGGGAAGCCAGAAATGCTGCTAATTCTCAGTCATATTGTCATCTTCACAGACCGGGCATAGGCGTAGGAGGGGCTTGCATACCCGTGTATCCTCAATTTGTCCTTGATATTGCTCGTAAAAAGAGCATTGAATCTCCAATCACTAAGTACGGTCGTCTGGTTAACGAAGGAATGCCTGCATATGCCGTCAACGAAGCATTGAGTGCCTATCAAAGAGTTCAAACTGGGACAGAGAATCTCAAGGATTGTAGAGTCACTCTTCTTGGACTCGCCTTTAGAGGGGGTGTTTCAGATACTAGGCTGTCCCCTACTTACAGAGTAATTGAAGAACTCTTTAAGAAGGGTGTAAAGACTATTCAGGTGCATGACCCGTTGGTGGTGTGTGATTCAGCCCTATCCAAGTATCCTGGTGTGAGCTTGAGCGACGATTTGGCATCGTCATTGAAAGGTGCCGACCTGATTATCATAGTAGCCGATCATACCGAATATTCTAATCTTAGTGTCAAGGAAGTTGGGAACGCAGTTGTATATGACGGTAGAGGTATAATTGACACTTCAAATGCCTTTGGACCAAATCTCGTCTCAATGGGGGTTGGCAAGAATATGACTACCCCGATGAAAATTCAGAAGCCGAGTATATAGGAACATTCGATGAAATCTCTTTATAGAAAGGAATTATTAACGGTTCAGTGGCGACGAAACGCAGTTCAGATCATTGATCAAACTGAACTTCCTAACAAATTAGTTTACATAAGGTGCACAGATCATCACGAGATCGCAAAAGCTATAAAGTCTTTGGTAGTAAGAGGAGCTCCTGCGATAGGCATATGCGCTGCTTTGGCTTTGTTGTTGGTGACAATAAATAGCAAGGCGAAAACCGAAAAGGGCTTGAAATCAGAGTTGGAAAGGGCAGGTAGTCTATTAATATCTACTCGACCAACCGCTGTTAACATCAACTGGGCAGTTAAGAGAATTCTACACATCTCTTCAAGAGGTAAGAATGTCAAGGAAATAAGGCGATTGGTTAAGCGGGAGGCGCTGGCAATGCTCGATGACGACATTCTTACTAACAAAAAAATGGGGAGAGCAGGTTCAGATTTGTTTTATGATGGAGACGTAGTTATGACGCATTGTAACGCGGGTTCACTTGCAACTTCAACGTACGGAACGGCGTTGGGTGTGCTCAGGGCTGCAAGAGAAGATGGAAAAAATTTGAAGGTGATTGCCACTGAAACTAGGCCAGTAATGCAAGGCTCAAGGTTAACAGCCTTTGAATTAATGCATGACGATTTTGATGTACGTTTGATTTCTGATACTGCAGTTGGATATGTGATGGCAAATAAGATGGTTGACAAGGTTATTGTAGGGGCCGACAGAATTTTACGTACAGGACACGTCTATAATAAAATCGGTACTTACCAGATTGCCATTTTGGCCCATATTCACAAGATACCTTTCTATGTTGCTGCCCCCATTTCGACATTTGATTTAAAAAGCTCCATATCTGAAATAAAGATCGAAGACAGATCGCCTGATGAGATTACAAAAATCAAGAACATCCCTATTGCTCCTAAGGGTATTAATACCATTAATCCAGCTTTCGACATCACACCTCCAAATCTTGTCACTGGCATAATAACTGAATTAGGTCTACTCGAACCACCTTTTCAGAGAAGTATCGATACGATTATCAAACGAAGCAGACGTCATTAAGGAGAGGGTGCTAAGATAAATACTGCGGAACAAAGTATTTAACGAGTCTTTGGTAAGAAATCCTAGATGTCCTCGCAGAAAGTTACCGATGAGCAGGTGTTCAACGCGTTGCGAAAGTGTATGGATCCTGAAATTCCGGTTAACGTGGTGGACCTTGGTCTTATATATAATGTAAGGGTGCATCCGACAAATGATGTCGGAATAGAAATGACTATGACTACTAGGGGCTGTCCCCTTCATGATACCCTTGTTAGTGACGTCAAGCGTTCGGTAGGCAAAATTACAGGGATTGGAAATATAGATGTCAAAATTGTTTGGGATCCTCCATGGACAAGCGAAAAGATTAATCCTGTAGTCAGACAACGATTGGGAATTGGAAAACCCAAATTGCGGTTTCAAATAGACTATGAAAAATATAAACCTGCGAAGACTGGTAAACTGACTCCTCAAGAAGATGGTTCTATGGTCTTGTTAAACGATAGTAATCAGGCGTTCATGGTCAATCAGGCCATTGTAGATTTCTGGAATTCTTGTGAGGGTACCAAGACGGTAACCGAGTTGGCCGATGATTTCGCAAAGAAACTTGGCATGACCAGAGAGCAAGTTGAGAAAGAGGTGCTGCAACTGGTGGAACAGCTCTTCGATTCTGGACTTCTTCAACCCCCTTAATGATATATTTCCTAATTTGCTATAAGGACTACACGATTAGTAACGCCTTGAAATTGGTTGTAGAGCTGGGAATGGGTGATGGAAGGCATTTGTATGAACTGTCAAAAGATGAACAAAGCACCAATACACTCTTCGTAGGCATAGAAAATAATAGTACTCTTTACAGTGAAGCCACGGGGCGCATCAACGCTGATAACGTAGTGCTCATAAACGATAGTTTCGAGAATAGAATCAGGGATTTTGAAAATGAAACAATAGATAGAGTGATTATGGTACTTCCGGATCCTGAATATGTTGATCGTCATTACCATGCTGATTGGATCTCGTTATATGCAAACATCTTCCTCAAACTAAAGAAGTTGGGTACACTTGAAATAGTCACCGAAATAATTGATGAATTGCTTCAACCAGTTTCAGACGCTGCATATTATACTTGGGCCAAATGGCTCCTGGAGGCTTTTGTCAAGATGGGTTTTGGAGTAGAGGAGATTCTAAACGAAGCCCCTGGTAACTATACCTCAACCTGCCTGGATCGATTCAGGCAGGATCCAGAGCGTATTAGACTAATGACACTCAGGCTGTTCAAACCTTTAGCTGTACTTGAAAGTAAATCTCCTAAGAGTATCTGAATTCATGTGTTTCAATTCCACATGATTTTCGTAACATTTCCTGGAACACAAGATGGAATTACAGTGTATCTCTTGGCATGGTATCGAGTCTTCAGTATTGTGCTCCACATTGCAGTAAGTGCAAAACCATCCAAGTGGTAGTTGAATAGAATAGGTGATTGGTTCATCGCATGCCTTTTTCTCCTTGAACCATAAGACCTCAGAGTTAGTTTTCTCTGCATAGGCTTGAACTCTCTCGAATGCGTCGTAATAGCCACCGCATTGAAATTCCCTTATTGAGATAATCCCCGTGAATCTACGCGAATTTCTATTTCTAAACGCAACAAGCCATTTTACCATAGGGATCAATTCATGATCGTCGCTCAACACACCATCAATCACTAGCCTATTACCCTCTATATTTTTGAATCTAAAAAGGTTGATGCATCTCGTATATTTTTCTTGATCCTAAAGGGATCTCAAATTTTTTCCACTTCAACCAATTCAAGGAGTTGAAACAAGGACAAAAATCGACCTGTTCAAGAATCGAAATGCACTGTATGTGCGAGACCCTTAGATATTAGGTAAACTCCCATATACATAGGTACACGAACAATCTCCTCAGTAAGATTGAATCTCTCACCTTTAAGCCGCAGTTTCAGCTTCGGGAGCGTGATCTTGACAGTGACTTCGCGATTTGAAAGCTGGCATGATTCGTCGAAAGGATCAAATGAATTCAGATCAGCGCATAGAATCTTTGTAAGCCCACTCTTGCCATTCAATGTTCCTGGCAACCTAAACACTCTGTGAACGTCAGTGGTGACCTGCGAATCAATCCGCACGCCCATCTCCTTTGTAATTTCGGCAACTCTCCTCCTAAATTGTTCCAAGCCCCCAAGTTCCTTGATCAAGTTAGTTAGCCTTTTCTGCGACGTCATAGATATCCCTAATCTTTCGGAGATTCTTTTTCGCCAACCATGATCCAATCCACCTTTTGGGAATCTAACGCGAAAATCATTTCGGGTATCTTTAGTGACCCCAATAACATCGGCCAAAATTCCCACTCCCATTATGTATGCAGCCAAATCCGCTCGTGCTCGCCTATCTAAATCATTGAATGATTCATCTAGAACGTGAACGTGAAAACCGTTGTTGCCTGAGAAATATGTAGTGATCTTTTCTGGGCTTATTCCTATGTCAGAGGTAAGGAACCGATGCAATTTCAAAACTTCATTTTTTAGCCCATTAACACATCTATCACAGGGCAGCATTGATTCTGCAAAGTTGTTTGAACCGCACTTTGGACAACATTCCTGAGAACCGGAGCTGTAATTGCTACTACAGGAATAGCATGTCAAAAAAGAATGAGACTGCCTGCATTTCAAGTTGAGGTCCTTCAGATCGATATCAAAAATTAAATCCGCTCCTCGCCACCCTTTTTCACTTATCGGGAGTACTGGGAAGTCGTACTGTGCGTTCGACGCAAATACATCTGAAGGAGTTTCCAATATCAATGACGCAACCAATCCTCCCAAACTGGAAAATGTAAGATGCCTCTTCATCACACCATCGAATCCCATTAGTCCAAACTCTCGATTCTGTATTCTTGATGGCTCCTCCACCTTATTCCCGTGATTAAAATAGAATTCTCTGAAAGCTATTCTCACTAAATGCAAATCTTCGTCCGTTTTGGTCAGGATCATGATTGTTTAAGGACTTTCACACTTGTCCCACATTTGCATTCCTTGAATGGAATTTCACTGCTCTTCCGAACTGCACTGGATTTATCAATCCTTCGCACTGGCTCGTCGCGAAGCAGAGTCCATCATTTCGTAATTTGGTACACGAAGGGACCAAGTAGCGAACACGACTTCCTCTCTCTCCCGCTAAGTGTTCAACCTGATACCTAGATACCCTTTCGTCAAAATCTGGGGCAGTTTTGAAAAGTGATACTATCTCTTCAATATTTTTTCCTATAGCAAGCATATAAGTGGCGAGCATCACCCTCGCAGAATGAGGCAGATTCTCTCCAGCTGCCATGTGGTCCAAAGCGTGTTTTATACAAGGAGGGTAAACGGACGGGGCATTGTCAAGGTTGCGAGGTGCCACAGGAATTATCGATTTTAGAAAATTTGCCTGCTCTCTTATTGTTGCAGGTATGTGAGATGGGTTCATTTGTCTTATTCTTTCTAGTAAGAGATTTGCTACCTCAGATCGAATTAGTCGCACTGTCTCATCAGGATCGAGAAATACCCGACCGTCGTGCACAAGTCTGTTGATAAGCTTCCATTCTTGCTCGTAAAACAGATGAGATCTTTTTAGATAGTCTGTTACTTTCACCTCAAACATTACCTGGTATTTCAGACTTGGGAGTACGTCCATCTGTAACAGCTCTCTAAAAACCTTGAAAATCAAAAGTTTCTTATTTGAAAGATCTCCTTGCGCTTTCAAATCACGCACAAGAAATTTTTCGGCTCTAAGCGCTTCGCACAGGCAATGCTTTTTGGTCAGATTGTCGGAATTTATTGCTTTAATGATTAGAATTCCTACAAGAAATGTCAATATCTCGACCTCATGTCTTTCTAGTACGTAGTCTGGTTTGCCGTGTACTATTTCACTTCTTATCCTGTTTGATGCTCTTTCTACTATATGTCCAAGCTCTGGTAGATTAAGATCATCAAGATTGAAGTAAGTTTGATGCATATACTCGGCTGCCTCGTTCAGGAAAGGATATTTTGCCAAGTCGGCAGTTCCGAGTCGTATATTCATAGTTGCACTCTATTATTGGCTGCGGTTATAAAATAACAGCGGTCCAATATTAGTCAATTCTTATAACATTCCCGGTTAGACTTATTTCTACACTAGTAGAGGGAATTCTAATTGGTTAACTAGCGCGCAACCAATCGATTAGGTCAATACTCCTTCACAAGGCTTCTTAAAATTTAAGATCGTCCATATGGCATACACCTGGGCATCTCTTCTACTCAAAAAATAGGTTGGATGGAGTTAGATATGGAGGCAGGATCCTAATTGTTGAATTCATCTTCAATAATCCACTGTCACCCACCAACAAATTTAAAACCTAAAGGTGCTTGTCTCCAGCAATACTATGACCAGTTACGACCAAATTATGAAGCTTGCACTTGAACGCGGATTTTACTTTCCTAGCTGCGAGATCTACCCAGACGCACCTGCAGGATTCTGGGAATATGGTCCTGTAGGAGTCAATATGAAGAATAAATTCCTAGCGCTATGGCGAAGGGAGTTAATACGGCGAGACGGCATGATAGAAATCGATGGGTCGCAAATAATGAGCAGGAGCGTTTTCGAAGCCTCTGGACATTTACGTAACTTCAATGATCCACTAGTGGAATGCAGGAAATGTGGTTCAATATTTCGGGCAGACCGATACCTCTCTGAAAAATTGGGGAAACTTATCCCAGAAGGTACTTCGGAGATAATACTGAACTCAATGATAAGCGAAAATCATATACAATGCCAAAATTGCAAAGGAGAATTTAAACCAGTAACTAGATTCAATATGATGTTCAAGGTCGGTATCGGTTCTTCGCATGATGAAGCGTATTTAAGACCTGAAACCTGCCAAACTATTTTTGTTGATTTCGCACGAGTATTCAAGACAATGAGAGGTAGGCTTCCACTAGGGATTGCTCAGATTGGCAAGAGCTTTAGAAATGAAATTGCACCCAGACAGAGCCTGTTGAGACTCAGGGAATTTTATCAGGCTGAGATTGAAGTTTTTTGTAACCCTGACCGGTTAAATGAGGTGCCCAAGTTTGACGAGGTCCGAGATACTACACTTAATTTATTTGATGAGGAATTTCATCGAGATATAACTGCCAACGACTGTTTGAAACAGGGCTTGTTACCTAATGAGCTGATTGCCTACTACTTAGCACTATTAACAGAGTTCTATAGCAAAACTGGAATTGACATGAAGAGAACTAGATTTAGAAGATTAGCCGATGATGAGAAGGCTTTCTATTCTCATCTTGCATTCGATTTTGAGGTAGAAACTAGCATAGGTTGGTTGGAGCTAGTAGCTTGTAATTACCGGGCAGATTATGACCTAAAAGGTCATTCTGTGACTAGTAACCGTAACTTTGAAGTTGTGGAGCCGACTAACCAGGTCAAAGTTTTACCTCACATTTTTGAGTTGTCGATGGGAATTGATAGAAGTCTATACAGTATCCTAGAACACTCATATTACGAAGATTTTAGACATGATGATCGAGTCGTCCTAAGACTCAATCCTTATCTTGCTCCTATTACGGTTGGAGTTCTTCCCCTAATGTCGAAAACTAGCATGGTCGAGAAGTCTAGGACAATTCACTCTCTTCTAAAGAGAGATTTCGATTCGGTCTACGATGAGTCAGGTTCGATTGGTAGACGTTATAGACGGCTAGAAGAAATTGGAGCTCCATTTGCACTTACCATAGACCAGCAGACGCTAGTAGATGATACCGTAACTGTCAGATATAGAGATTCAATGGAGCAGGAAAGAATTGGCATAGGGGATCTGAAAAAGTTTCTCGAGGGAAAGTCTGCGGTAAATTAGGAAGAATATCTCAATAAAGAATTCTAATGATTATCCAATGTGCTCTAACTATTTATCTTGCCCAGAGTCCTTGTTAATTCTTGTTATCTCGTTTTCCAAGAGTCTTGAATATTGCTGGTAAGATTCTAGGAGGCGTCGGCGAGTGTTTGTAAGTTGCATACAAACATTCAAGGCTTCAAGGCAAGAATCCAATGATCTTTCCGAAGCAAATATATTCATTGCAGATTTAAATTGGAAGATGAGTTTCTTCTGTTCAGAGCTTTGGTCATTGATAAGATTTGCAAGCTCTTCCACTTCAGCAGAAGCATCGGGGACTCCATCCCTGCCAAACTTAATCAATGGCACCTACCTCAGGGATTAGAAGCTTAACACAACTTAAAAACAATGACAGTAATAGATTACCCAATTAAGCAATATTAATGTAGAACGAACGTCAACTGCAATTACAAATTGGGTACCAGGTTTTGTGAACTATCATTATGGCGGCTTCTCTTCTGGATATCTTAGGACAATGTTTATTTACAATACCCAAACTCCAGGAATACATGGTAGTTGATAACAAAGGAAGAATTTCGTACCTTAGGGTCTTAAAGGAAGATTTATTGATTTTACGAATAACTCCAAATGATGGTCAAGTACCTGACTTCAAGGCAGGTCAGTTCGTAACTGTTGGGACACACATACCTCGAGAAGGAAAAGTGATCCGTAGGGCGTATTCGATAGCGTCACCACCGGAGCAGAAAAAACATTTTGAACTGCTCATACGCTGGGTAAGAAAACCAGTACCGGGAAGGCTTACGACTGAATTATTCAATATAAAGGAAGGAGATGAAATTAGTTGGGTGAAGCCCACTGGTATATTCACAATCAATCAATCGAAGCCGGATGGGACACCTGATGAGAGGAGGATGGTACTAATTGGTGGAGGGACGGGGTTGGCCCCATTTATAGCCTACTCACTCCATCTAAAGTCTACTCATAGTAAGAGAGAGATTGTGGTCCTTCATGGCGCTAGTTATGTAGACGAACTGAGCTACAGAGAGCTCTTAACCCAACTCGAAGATGAAAGTTTAGATGACGGCAGGGAGTGGAAATTCCGATATAGAGCAAGTATCAGCAGGCCTCAGGAATGGTTCAATAGGACATGGGGGGGGCAGAAAGGGAGGGTGGAATCATTCTTAAGACCAAAAGCGGGAACGGACAAATCTCCATTAGAGGAATTAGTGGGTGAGAAAATAACTCCAGACAATACGTGTTTCTATGTGTGTGGTTGGCAGGGAACAGTTGATGGTGCACTCGATTACCTGGTGCCTAAGGGTTTTGTTACCGAACGTCAAAAGAGAAAGGACGGTAGTTATGACGTCAAATTCGAATCATATGGATAGACTGATACATTCACTAAAGCCTTTATATCCGGATATGTTTAGAACAACGACATGAAATTTGAATTCGAGGAATTTACTTCCGTGGAAGAAGTATTCATGTATTTGGTATCAGTAGCCCCGTACATGAAACAGATCTTGCCAGTAAGTTCGTACAAAGGGTATGTATTCTCCATAGTCCCTTTGAGCCCTATTTCAGGCGAAGTTTTAATGATGGTTTATACCAAAGGAAATTTAGAACCTGGAATGTTAGAATTTGATGTTTCAACAAAGAAATACAAGCAAGTAAGTTCTGTTGAACGGGCTGATAAGAATTATTTCATTATATTGACTCCTACCAGGGCTACAATAGCAGATGAAGCTATAACTGCGCTCGAGTCAAAAAAACCCTGAAATATTTGGTCGGCTTTCTCCAGTCTAGTATATGAAAACGGTCTTCACTAAAGTATGAGGTGAACTATTTCTGATGCCACGTTCGTCTACCTAGGCAAGATACAGATTGTTAGAGCTTTGGAGGTAGTGATGCAGTAACAGATTTTCTTCTCGAATACTTGGAGACGATTTCTTCTGGTGGTCTTCCGTCAAAAAGATTCTTAGATAATCCTCTCAAATACCGCATTATCGCCCATGTTCCGGCTTTTATCAGAGTCGCCATGAAAACTTTCATGAGAGGACCGTATGTCTTGTTTCTTATTATGATTGGAATAATGTCATTTATTACCCACAGGTTGTGCTGCCAGCATCTCCAAAACAGAGCAAATTGGGCTTCATTGAGATTCCCAAAATGCATTGAATTCCTCTCTGAAAAATCTTGATATAGTAACGGTGCGACAAGTCCACGCATGTTAGTTTCTCGAAAGTCATCAATCAGATCGATGGTGTACTGAGTTTCGTCAGGGGTTTCATCTGGCCACCCTATGATAAGAGTCAAAGCCGGAAACCAATGGTTTTGGTTCAAGATCTTAACCCCCTGTCTCACTACTGCACCCCATTCGTCAGCCTGATAAGGCTTTGTCTTAACGCCAAGATGTTTCTTTACCATTCTCGGAGCAACTGTTTCGACGCCTAGATTGGTAGCCAGCCATCGTCCGCTACTCTCCATTCCGTTGATGTGGGATAATTTTGTGATAAGATTGGGCGAGCTTGCTACTGCTGACAGAGTCATGTGCGTAGTGCCTATGAAGTTTGCACCAACAGATTTGAGCCCAGACCATAAGTCGATTATTGCATCAGAATTGGGAACAAAATCCCTGTTATCACAGCCATAAAGGAGCATCTCGTCTGATTGAAGCCATATCGAGTCAAAACCATATTTCAAATTAATCTTAGCCTCTTCCTGTAATCTTTCAAGTGGAATGTCTTTTTTTGAGCGCTTGTTTACATCGCAAAAATCGCACCCTCTCCCACACCCTCTCATCGCCTCGATCAGTGAGTTGATTGTTGGTCCACGTATGCTCGGAATATTCTCAATTCTTCTAACAAAAGTGTGAAGTAACTCAGGTGCATCACCAGATTCTAGATCATGAAACAGATCAAGTGCTAATTCATCAGCTTCGCCTATTACTACAGTATCGATACCATGAATTTTCATTCGATCTGGCTTGGCTAACTCCCACGCACCATTACCTCCAACGACAACTTTGAACCCATATTTTTTCTTGAGCTGGATTATGGCGGCACACAATTTCTTAAATTTCATGGCAACATAAGAAAGTTTTTCGGGGGACATTGTGGTAGTTACTGGGGCCATTCCTAGAGGGTCCATTACATTTATTCCAATTACTTTGGTTTCAGGCCCAACACATTTTTCGAGCATTTCAGGGTGAGCGATAAAGATGTCCTCAGATTTGTACTCCTTGAGCAAAGCAGCCTCTACTCGCCTCAATCCACATTGAGCGACCTTAACTCCCCCTGTTTCCTTATCAGTTTCAACACTGGGACAGAAGAGCTTATCGAATACAAACTCGGGAATTAGTTCATAAGGGCCGCAGGCGATAAAGCCGTAAAGAAAATTGCCTCTGTAATTGGTCATGAGACTCCTATCTGCAGTCAGTACAACTCGCTTACCGTTAACCATGATCTAAACTTTCCTCCTTATTCCACCTGAACATTGATATAAATCTATTCCGATATACTAAAATTCATACTAAAATTCCTACCAGTTAAGAGTCATTGCCAAAAATTCAATAGAACCCTTTCCGATGTCCCCTCGACAATATTGATTTAAGCTGTCTATGACCAAGCATTAACAATGCATCGAGATAGGACGCCCATCTGTAACCTGCATGCTCATCCGAAATTCTAACATTTCTTGTATTAGTAGTTGCAAAATAAAAAATCACTTCTTTTTCAGACTTCATCCCATCACCTCTGAAGAAGGAATAACTTATCTTTCCGATATAGGATTGAATGTCAATAGACCTAATGCCGGTTTCTTCTGTTACTTCCCTAATCAACGTCTGTAGTTCAGTCTCTCCCTTTTCCTTATGGCCTTGTGGGAAACCCCAGAAACCCCTCCTATTTCGCAATAGCAAAAACTCAGAGTTTGTCCCTCTTTCTCCATTTGGTAACCAGTATTTTATTACCGCACCTACAGATTGTTCCGGCGCCACCCTAAACCAGTACAAAGTATAAAGTGCGATATAATATCGTTAACTGCTGTCAAACGTATTAATATCGAGGATATTGTGACTCTAGATAGGGCCGGTCGTCTAGTCTGGTAGGATACGGCATTGGCATTGCCGAGGTCGTGGGTTCGAATCCCACCCGGTCCATCTAGACTTAGCACTATCGGTCGAATCTCTGACACGCCAAAGGATGTGTTCAGTTTTTAGCCATCACATGATCTTGAAATACGGACTTTTGAATATGCATATAGTGGTGACGTGTCTGCTGAACCCCTCAAGCGGTCTAATATCTTTTGAAACGGGACGATCAATTCTAGATGCTAATATTGATAAATCGATAAACCAATAAATATGCGAAAGGATGAACCTTAGTTGAGCTGCTAGTTCGATGAGGGTATTCCATCACATTGTTTGGCTTTCTTGATGATGCGTTATATAGCGAAAAAAAGATAGCTCTTACAGCTGATCCTAATGCTATGGTTGAGGAACTGCTGGTCTCTAACTATGGAGAACATAATATGTTGGTTTATCCGAATCGCAGATCATTTAGGCAATTATATTCAAAATACTGCAGAAATGTGCTTCTTGAAAATAATTCAAATAGTTCAGAAAATGAAATGATTTTGATAATATCCTACTACGACACTGTTAGTAACATAAAAAATGTGCTAAAGAGGATGGGGTTAGACCTCGATGGAGAATTGAGAAAATGGCCAATGGTAATAATGGATTCTGTTGCCGCGTATTCATGTCCAAATCTTGACATACGGTCTGAAGGAACAAGCAATATCCATCGAAATGGCAATACCGTTGAGAAGAGGATTTGGGCATTTGGTCAACAACTCGAGGATTCGTATGCCTCCTTTCCTATCCGCTACAAACCGTACAAAATATTGACTCTAATAGGTTCCTTGATACAGAGTATACAAGACTCTGGGATGAAAGGATTATGTGTTATTGCTGATATGGGATCATTCTACCTCCTCAACAGGATTGAAGAACTTGTAGACTATGAATGCTCTTATGCTCCTAAATTCGATAAGCGAACAAATGTTAAAGCATTCTGTTGTCATCATCGACAGGAAATAAAGAAGGCATTATCAGTCGAACAACAAACTAGGATCTCTGACCACCATAATCGAAATCTTCTCTTGACAAGTAGCTGAACATTTCAGCCGTCACTCAGCGATGAACGCGATTCTGTGATTTTCTTTGTTGCTTAAATAATCTAAAGATTGGGAGTTTGAGGTAGGATATCCCGAGAAATGATCCTTATTTGCTCTTCAGAAAACAAATAAAGAAGCAGGAACTATCCCATTTTCAAAATGAATGACGATAGTGAAACCCTATACTTGAATTCAAGGTTCTTCTTATCATGAATTCCATAGGGGTAGGTCTATTGGAAAGTACTCCTTTATGGTAATAGCCAATTGTTTTCTAATGTAAATTTCATAAATTCTGTATATTGCCTTTTGCCTTTGATCGAATCCTATATTCTTGATATGTCTAAAGGTTTCGATTCTAAGATTTTCAATTAAGCTGCCAATCCCCTTTTCTCCTTCAATAATTTTATCAAGCAACACGGTTGGAAGGTTCTTAGTCTCGATTCTCGATTCAGCATGCAAAACGACTAGCCCATCAAGTTTCTTTCTAACACAAATCTTGCGATACAACACAGAGCCAGATTCTCTCTGACTCTCTACAATAACCTCGATATCACTTCGAAACAGTAACTGGAGTATATTTTCCAAAAAACCATTTTGTATGATAACAATTAATAGGAGTGGAGGAATCTTGCATCCTAACTCAACTTCTGTTTTGACAAGTGCCTTCTGCAAAGTTGACAAATTATATATGTCAGTAGCAAGCCTTTTTCTTTTCAATTCCGTCGAATAGATTGACTAGACAGAACTAAAAAAGTGTGCCCTTGAAACATTCCTTAGCCCAGAATCATACGTAAGGCCAGGGCTAGCATAGCGATAATTAGAGTGCCAAAACTAATTATTTTTAGATACTTTTCTAATGTGCTAGCAGAACCATTTTGCACATTGTTACTTTTGAGGACCTTGTAAGGCCTCGAAAGACTAATTTCAACGTAACTGATAACACTAGCGACAGTCGCCACGAGTATCGATTCAAGAGTAATTGCATTGGTCTGCATCATGAACCCAGCCAGGACTGGGAGAGAGCCCCATGCTATCACAAACCAAAAATTTGTGTGGAAACGCCCCCCAAATTTCTCGAAATTATACGCAAAGAGAAAAAAACCTTCTGCAACAGCCACGACTAAAAGCAGTGGCACAAAATAAATAATAAAATAAATGCCTATTGAGTAAGCGACTGAAATAGACAATACCAGAATAATCCACGAAGTATGTATACTAATTTCTACGCCCCAAGGCCTCTTACGTGAACCAATGCTATCAGCAAAGTGAGCGCCGATTCCCAAAGCAAAAAAGTAGATAAGAATAATAGCGATTATCCGATCCCAATGGATTGAAGGAGAAATTAGCGAGCCCAGCAAAGCAAACGATATACACATCGCAGTATATGGCAAAAATAAAATTCCTATTGCTATTCTAAATTGGATGGGACCGAACTTTGGCACGAACCATTCGTTCAGGCGATTAGTGTCCTCCTTACTCATTCTTCTTGGCAACAATCATGTTTGAGGTACCGAATGTGAGATACATGGAACTGATTTCGACAAAGCCATGACTTTTTAGTGATGCAAGTACTTCCTCTGACCATTTTGAATTCTCAATTAATTGATCAAGTTCTGAAAAGACGTGCCTCCACGAAGTTACGATTAAGCCTACTGCGCACAACAATTTGAAATGTAATTTCCAGCCAATTCTAATGACCTTATTTCTAGGATATGAAAAATCATGAAATACAACAATCCCATTTGGAGTTATTACTCTACTAATTTCAGTTACCAATTTGTCGATATCTACATATTTTGCCAAGTATGAAGATACAATACAATCACAGGTTCTATTTCTAAATGGCAACATTTCTGCGTTTGCGTTGACCACGGTTCGAATTTTCCTCCTGTTCTTGGAAATCTTGACATAATCAAATGAGAGATCCAAGCTTAATACTTCTAATGCGTCATTACTATTTCTAATCATCTCACTCAAAATTCCCGTACCGGAGGCGAGATCTAGTACAGTATTTCCTTGGATCCTGGCCAGAATATTTTTCTTCCAGTGATTGTCTCTGCCAATTGTGGCGTATCGCACGATCTGGTCATATGTATTGGCGTTTTGCTCAGTAAAGAAGTCCTTCGCACTATGTAATCCTGAATGCACTAGCTTAATTCATAATGCATATTTCTTGTGTATAAAGCTTATAGTTACATTCCAATCATATGGTAGTAGTTGCATTTTGTGAATTGGCAAAGGCATGTTCGGCAAGGCGAATATGAAGGCCGTAAAGTGGTCATAAAAACCAACAAGAGGATCAAGGGCTTTAGAGATTTTATCCTTGTATTTGCCTATGTGCTAACGTCTGTGCTAATACTGCATCCTAGCTCCCCACATCCTCTTGGGGCTATGCTAATACAGAATGAGAGCATTGTGATGAGAGGAAAGTTGAGGAAGTTAGAAATTCTTAGCCCAACTCTCTTGTTTATTAGCAAAAAAGTCTTAATAGAGGAATTTATTGAGGGGGGTAATCTATATTCTCTTTTTGAGAAAAAGGCTGATCCACTGTTGGCGAGCAAAGCAGGTATTCTCACGGCTCGACTTCACAATGCCAAATTAGTTTTTCTAGATAATAAGGCGGAAAACTACCTTACAAACAGTCATGGACAGCTAGTCAGAACTGATTTGAGTTTTATTATGGGGGATGATTCTGTTTTTTCGAGGAGTATGGATATAGCAAGCTTCTTAGCCAGCATCATGGACTTGGGGGTTTCAGAATATCACGTAATTCACGACAATTTCATCTATGCTTATGAAAACGAAGTGGGCAGGTCATGCCCGTATCTTTACATTATCTTGAGAAACATTCTAGCCTTAGGGTTTAGCTCAAACAGAGCTAATACATTTATGAATTTGTTGAAGTCCTGACTGGAGATCAAAAATTCGTATATTCGATGATTGTTGCAACAGGTGGAACAGAGTCTGTCAGATAGGTGGCAATTCAGTCTTTTTGTCAAATCCTCCTGATCCGAAGCGGCAGTAGAAACATTGATCAGACATCATGTATGGGATCTTTTGAATGACAACAGCTCCAATTTTTAATGCAATTTTGGTCATGATTTTGTATTTCATTGGCATGGAGGGAATAACCTCTTTAAAGTATACATCGTAATGATCTGGACAAAACTTCAATGTAACCTGAGCTTTCTGCCTAGACTGAGGCCCTCTATCCCTTGAGGAGCTGTTTAGATTTTTAGCCACACTAATTTGTTCTCTGATATATTCGTGCTTAGGACAAGGACAATCTTTACCTAAGGGATGCTTGTACGCAGGAAGGTTTTTCCAGTCAAAGTCCGGGTAGTTCTTCTCAAAATCTTCCATTCATTATTCCAAATTTTATTGAATGTTATCTGATATAAACATGTAGGGATCAAAATGCCACCAGTTGGCAAGAATTAAATAGTCAATGGGATCAGAAAAAATATATTTTTGGTGATATTACAATCGTCAAGCGACGTGATGCGCGACCAACATACTAATAAGAGCAGTGGCTCTGCAAAATCGGCAGCTACTACCACTGCCCAAACAAGGAATAGAGAAGAGGGTACGTCGTCTAGGCAACCCGCATCAGATTCCAACCTGAGAACCTTGCAAGATTTCAAGAAAACCCTAATTGAGGAAAAGAAGATTGGTGAAGAAACTATTGAAAATCTCAATAAGAAGATAGACGATACAAAGAAACTCATAGATGATGAACGAATCAATCTGGATGATTTGAGAGCAAAATTAAAGGTGGTAAACGAACAAAAAGACGCAGAATTCGGCAAATTTACCGAATTAAAGAATGCACTCGTTGCTGCGAGGGCACAAATGAAATCAATTGATGAAAAAGCCTCTACATCACGTTCAAGAAAAGATAGATATGATCTGGTAAATTTGAATAATCAACTTGATCAAATTGAGCGCGATATTCAGACAAAGAAGCTTTCGAAGGATGAGGAACGAAGACTGGTATTGAAATCAAAAGAAGTTGCAACCAAACTGTACTCCTTGAAAGCAATTCACAAAAAAGAAGATAGGTATAGAACTATTTCGATTCAGTACGATGTCCTAAAAAACAAGATGAACAAATTGTTTGATCAGAAATCTGAGCTAGGCGAAGGCATTGGAAAAATAAAGTCAGAGCTAGACGAGTTGCTAAATCTTAGGGAAAGTTTGTATGAAGACCGTCGTAAAAACATCAGGAATGTAAGAGAAGCTGATGCGAAATTAGAGATGGTTGATACTCAACTTAATGCGATTCAATTCAAGAGAACAAGAGCATCTTCCGAGCAAAGGGCCAGAAGATACCCACGAGGTGAAGGAAAAGAGAATAGATACGCTGCCTCTCAGGAAAAAGGTAAACGTAGTAAGGAGAATCAAGATAGGTGGAATATTCTTAAAGAAGCTGCTCTGAAGAAAATGTCTGGCGGAGAAAAACTGACGTTTGAAGAGATGAAACTCATTTATGGAGAGAGCGGTTCAGTCGATTGAAACAACTCTCTTGATGACCTCCGTCATTATCGAATTCATGTCTAAACTCTAATCGTTGCTGTACATGATACCTTTAACTCATGAAGAAGGTCAGATATTAGTTAGAATCGCCCGCGACTCTGTTGAAAGACTATTTAGCGACAGGGGTCCCAGATCACGACATTCTGTTCAATCTAAGATGCAAGCCGGTGTTTTTGTATCCATTCATGACTTATCGTCAGGAGAAATTACCTTGAGGGGCTGTGTTGGTTTCCCTCTACCAAAAGGTGAATTCTATTCATCATTAGAGGAGGCCGCTGTTGCGGCTGCTACTCAAGATCCGAGATTTAGACCTATTTCGGAGGAAGAGCTTGATAAGGTGATCTTTGAGGTAAGTGTCTTGAACCGTCCTGAATTGATCAATGTTGCTAAGCCTGTCGATTATCTAAATATGGTAAAGATCGGAGTGGATGGATTAATGTTAAATTGGGGTGAATACTCATCACTGCTACTGCCTCAGGTTGCTTTAGAATATAACTGGACTGTTGATGAATATCTACGAAATTTGTGTTATAAGGCAGGATTGACTCCGGACATGTGGATGAACCACGATGTTAAAATATACAAATTTAGTTGTGCCATTTACAGCGAGTCCGAGCCTAGAGGCGGAATTTATTGTGTAGGTGATCGAACCTCTGAATAGTCCATTGGTACTTGTATATTAGAGATCGTATCCGCAACAATTGAAAGCTAAATATTTGCTGCCATTCAACTGATTCAGAATTCTTGTCAAGGATTTATATCTCACCTTATGGAGTAGGGCTAGGTCATGCAAGCAGAATGTTGATGCTAGCAGAAGAGGTTAGAGAATTAGGCTACGAAGTATCTTTTTCTTCGTTTGGGGAAGCAACTGATTTCCTAAGTCACAGTGGATTTAGATGTGAAAGAGTTCCACCGCTCGAGCTTTCTTGGACTTCGGAAGGCGCCTTTTCGATTAAGAAAAGCATTGCAAGTCTCCCATATCAATTCTCGAATTTCTCAAAACAGTTGAACGCAGAAATCAGAAATATCACTGCATGCCGACCAGATCTCGTTATCTCAGATAGCCGACTCTCTCCCTTGATAATTTCCAAAGTCCTTAAAGTACCTTCTATAGTAATACTAAATCAAATCAGACTATTACTGTCTCCTTCGCTGAGAAAGTTACGAATTGCTCGTCTATACGAAGAGTTTAATGGGCAATTACTTGGCGCCCTTTGGTCATTCGCAGACAAAATATTGATACCGGACCTTCCTCCCCCAATGACAATAAGTGAGAAAAACATCTGGGGTGTCAGCACTACTTCAGGTAAGATAAAATACGTAGGTTTCACGGCTCCCAAGCCGACCATAGTCTCGGAACGGCTAGAAGAAGCGAGCCAGATGCTCAATCTAAGCAGTGAAAAGCCATTCATTTTTCTTCATATTAGTGGCCCCGAACCTACTCGAAGACCTCTCACAAATCTCGTTATGAGGGCCTTTAAGGAGCTCGAACCAGAGATACAATTTGCTATTTCAGAAGGCAAACCTGGAGGCAATGCTTCTCCACAAAAGATTTCAGATTCAGGTTGGTATTTTGAATGGTGTCCCATTAGAGACGAGCTATTTTCTCTATGCGATGCTCTAGTAATAAGGGCAGGGCATGCGTCAATTTCTCAGTCAATTCAATTTGGAAAACCTTTCTTGTGTATTCCAATAGAAAATCATGGAGAACAGTTGGCTAATTCTGATAAGGTTTCAGGGTTAAAAATCGGCATTTCATTGAGGCAAGACAGATTGACTCTAGACTCTATAAAAGAGGCTATGCTGACTTTGATAAGTGATGAGCAATATCGTAGAAATGTATCACATCTCATGAGGGTCGCACGTGGGCTAAATGGGGTTCAGAACATATTAAAAGAAGTAAAACCCTACTTATAGCAACTCTCAATCCCCCTATTCCAAGCAATGGGTTCCTTTTGCAATTATAGTTTGACAATGGCAATCTGGATGCGACAGGTTCGTTCTGCGTAATATTTGGCTAATGCATTACCGAAAGCCTGTAGACCATTTCGCCCAGCGAGAAATTTAAGCCCACATTGCTCAAAAGCATTAAAGTTCCTTGATCGCTTCCTTGATTGAAATACGGTCAGGTGCCCCTGGCATATACTGCAAGTATTTTTCCAGATCCTCCTTGACTGAACCCTTACCCGATTTTAACCGGGCAAGAGCTCGATTCTTATATATTGGACCGAACCTTACGGGATTTATATCAATTGCCATAGAGTACCACCCATCAGCAACGTCAAACTCCTCATTTTTTAAGTAGTAGTTTCCCAACCCGCGGTATGCTAGATAGTATCGTTGGTTCAGTTGTATAGCTTTCCTATAACACTCGATAGCTGACTCAGATTTTTGATCGCTATATACTGATCCAAGGGAATACCAAGCTAGCGGATTGTCGCTGTCTATATCAACTGCTCTGGTCAACTCCTCCATGGCTTTGACAATATCTCCTTTCAATCTTAACCGTTCTGCGACAAGACACTTACGGTTAGAGTTTTGAAACTTGAATCCCCTATCTGATACTATTTCTGACATATCTGATGGTATCAAGATAATCGATGTCGTATCATCTTCCTCCCACTCTTGTTCAAATCTTTTTTCAGGAACAGCTCCCTGTTTGTCTTGCTCCGGTACATAGGTCAGAATTCTCCTCTCTTGCGGCTCATATCCGCACACTATCGTGGCATGCTGAGCCAAGTCGTGGATCCCTGGGAGAATGGTTATTACCGGTATGCCTTCATCGATTGTCTTTTTGATGTCCTTCATGTTGCTCTTGTACATCACTGATCGGAAGCCTTTCTTTTCTGCGATTTCTAT
Organism: uncultured Nitrososphaerales archaeon; assembly: GCA_963841565.1. GTDB lineage: Archaea > Thermoproteota > Nitrososphaeria > Nitrososphaerales > Nitrososphaeraceae > TH5896. The sequence goes on along the minus strand of CAWJCY010000001.1, from coordinate 41,323 downwards.
TCCTTCAATTAGTACCGATCCCCTGACACCCTTGTATTGTTCTTTGACCTCATGAGTAACGTGAGAAGAGAGATCCTCTCCCCAATATAATGCCAAGACGTTTAACACCAAAGGCAATTGTGGTGTGTCTGAACTAGGGTCCACAATTGGCAAAGTTATGCTATGTTCTTCAGGACTGGGGTACACATTGATGCATAACTTTCTTAGGAAATAAAAATCATGTTGTCACATTACTTTAGAGCCATGAAATTGGCCAAGATGCCTTTTCCATCCGTACCACTAACTTCTGGATGAAATTGAGTTCCAAAAATCGGTTTTTCTTTATGTAAGAGGATCTCATTTGGGCATGTTTGGGATTCTCCAACAGAGTCTAAACAGGAAGGGAGCTTTGAAACACAAAACTTATGGCTTTTGTAAACCCTTAGCATTTGCTTGCCAGACACGAGAGCATTATCGCCCTTGACCGTCACTTGATCAAAGTCTTTTATCGGCTTTTCAAGTCTTCTTAGCGATCCGCCCAAAGTTAGGGCTATAATCTGACATCCGTAACATATTCCTAAAATTGGTATATTCCTAGTATAACAATACCTGACTATAGTAGAATTGGTCGCGTTAATGTTTGAGCTGCCAGTCTTTCGTCCTGACAAAATGACCTTATTGAACAAAGGCAGGCACCCCAACCCAAGCTTCTCTAGCTTTATTTCTGAATATCGCTTGCAATTGAAAGAATATCCCAAGTCACTAACAATGTCTATCAGGTGAGACGTAAACGGAGAGTTATTGTCGACTATTAGCACCGCAAGTGATCTTTGAGACGTTCTCATCTCATGTGTATCTGTAATCGTAATACTATCAAACATAAAAGATAGCTCTTTAAGCGAAAGTGACTCGATTTCTAATTGTTCCCAGCCTTTCGATAGTAATTTCGACCACATCGCCGTCCTTCAGATATCGAGGTTCCTTCATTGACATCGCAACACCAGCTGGTGTACCGGTGGAAATAATGTCGCCAGCTTCGATAGTCATGACACTGCTCAAGCTGGCAATAATCTTCTGAATGGAAAGGACCATATTCATGCTTGAAGAGTTCTGTCTCGTTTCTCCATTAACCTTTGTGACTATCGAAAGGTTCTGTGGATCCTGTATTTCATCCTTCGTGGTAATCCAAGGGCCACAAGGCGCAAAGGTGTCCATGCTCTTGCCTCGAGTAAATTGCTTATCTTTGAATTGGATGTCTCTAGCCGAGACGTCATGAAGAATCATGTATCCAAAGACAACGTCCAAGGATCTGCCTTCAGGAATCTTTCTTGCGTTCTTTCCAATTACCGCAGCTATTTCAGCTTCATAATCAAGCCGAGTTACAAACGGCGGGCATATTATGTCCCTAAAGGGTGAATTAAGAGTTGTTCGTGGTTTCATGAAAATGACCGGTTCGTCAGAGGGGGTAAGGCCGGCGTCTCTTGCATGATCATAGTAGTTAAAGGCTAAGCACAATATCTTTGGAGGATTTGGAATAGGTACTAGTAAATCCAAATCTTTTACATAATGTGAATAAGTAAGTTTGTCACAATTTTCTCTGACTTCGTCCAACCAACCATTAAACATGAATTCTTTAATTGAAACTGGTATAGGAATTCCAGTTTGATCTTGAATCTCATTTCTGGTCACAAGTTTCTTTTCATCACTTGAGATTAATGCATATGTCTCGGTATTATTGGAATCTTTTACTCTGGCTATCTTCATTTCATTTCCAATTATTGTTTAATCGTGCGTATATATTGCTACTCCATTGGTTTGCAATCTACAAAAGCCAAAGCGGACAAACTGGATATTACTGCCCGCTCGTACCTTTGAGACGTATGATTCTGCAATTCCATTATATGTGTAAAGACTATCTTTGTTAAATTCTTCGTTAATAAAGGGCTTGTCCGGTACTATAACAGTAAACGGTACCATATCATTGTTGGAAACCCATTGGACTTTCGGGATATTTGTTTTTATCTCCTGCCCAGTATTGAGCACACGCAAATATTCAGCTGCTTTTCCTCGTATTGCCTCATCGAGTCGAATATTGTGCAATTCCATTAGTCTGATTTCCTGCCCACCCTTCAATCGGTCAGCATCTGCTTTATCTATGTAAATACGATCTGATGTTTGTACATTTCTAGTGCCGAGTTGAGCAGTAGGGTGATTTTTTAATTCAACCTTACTCAAGGTTGGGTTGACAATTCTAATTTCAACTGGATTTTTAACAAAGAAAAGTCGCAGAGATATCGGGTCGAGTAACTTTCTGTTATATGATTCAAGCGACTCAAATGGAGGCTTGGTATCGGCAAGTGAGATTCCTAGAGAAAGGACAAATTTGTGGATGGCTTCCGGTAGTATCCCTCTTTTTCTGAGAGCTGCTAAAGTCGGGAGCCTGGGATCATCCCAGCCAGAGACTAAGCCTCCTTGAATAAGAGGCTTTAGTTTTCTTTTAGAAACCGGCATCCCTTCAAATTCTAGACGTGAAAACTCTAGCAGAAATGGCTTGCGAAGGCCCAATGATCTAAGTACCGAGAAGTATAATGTGTTCCTTAGTTTGTACTCTTTAGTTCGCATTGCATGTGTGACACCGTCAAGACTATCCTCGATTGGCGCAGCAAAGTCATACGTCGGGAATGCCCTTATCCTCCTGCCGAGCTTCGGGTGGTCAGCATCAATGATCCTGAATAATGTGGGGTCCCGCATCGCAGTATTCAGATCGGACATATCTCCCTTAAATCGAATAATTGCTTCATTCTGCTCAAATGAACCATCGAAAAATTTCTTCAACCTCGTCATGTTATCACTGCTGTCCAGAATCCTACAAGGACAGTTTACACCTTTTGCTCTCATAGAATGAATATCTTCTGGTCTACAAGTGCAGACGTAGGCGTCTCCGTTCGTAACCAATTTCCTTCCGTATGATTGGAGTAATTCCATATCGTCAGATGTATTCTTGATGAGGTCGGGTTTGATACCTAACCATTCCAGTCCTTCCCTGATAGCTTCGTAGAATTCCAATTGTTCATTTAGTGGATTGGTGTCATCGAATCTGAGTATTAGCCTGCCATCGTACATCCTTGCGTATTCTTGGTCAATAATTGCAGCTTTAGCGTGTCCGATATGAGGATAGCCGTTGGGTTCAGGAGGGAACCTTGTCACAACTCTTCCCATGCTGGCACCTTGAAGTGGAGGCAGGTTTGGCTCTTCCTTCCGTTTGGCATCCTTTTTGACATTCTCAAACACCATAAGTTTCGATGCCATTCTCTCCTGATCAGCCCGATCAAGAGAATTAACTTCATCTACTATTTTCTTAATAAGAGGAATTTGTTCCTTTATTATAGGACGTAGATCAGGCCTTAAACCAACCACCTTTGAGATTACAACGTCATATCTTGCACTTCCACCATATTCCATCGCATTTCTTAATACTATTTTTTTGATTGCTTGTTGAATTGTATCATCCATAGTCATCCTGAGAGTCTAGACCATCCTTTCAACAATGAAATGAGCAGAAGCAATAATCTTTCTCTTTGCTATACTATCATCATACCGAGAGATCGATTCCATAGCTTTTTGGATATGTTGTCTAGCATTAACTCTGACCGCTTCCTCAATACCCAATGTAGAAATCGTTTTCACTGCTTCCTCTATCTCCATTTTGGAGGCATTCCTAGAAGCAAAAACCCTCAAGATCTTTTCCCTACTGTAGCTGTCACTTATTTGTAAAGACAGGAGAATGGGTAAAGTTTTTTTGCCTTCCCTCAGGTCATTTCCAACGGATTTGCCGGTCAATTTCGCATCGCCTATTACTCCTATAAGATCATCAATGAGTTGGAATGCTATTCCAACATTTACTCCAAACTGGGTTAGGGCAGACGTATCTTTTTCAATAGAAGCGGGGGCAGAAAGAACACCTAGAGCACAAGACAACCCAAATAGAGCCGCAGTTTTCTTGGTTATCATCGAGATGTATTGTTTTTCATCTACAAACCTATCTTCAAACGCCATTCCAAGGTCAAGAGCTTGACCTTCACATACGTCAACGCATGCATTCGAGAGTCTGGAAACCATTTCACAAATTCTACGATTAGAGATGCCTAACTTGTCGCAATTCTCAACGATCATCAGGTATGCCTTTGAAAATAGTACGTCTCCTGCGAGGATTGCTAATGGTAGTCCATATGACTTGTGAACAGTGGGAACACTGTGTCTCACATCGTCATTATCCATTATGTCATCATGTACGAGGGAAAAATTGTGGATCATCTCCACTGAAGCTGCTGCTGGTAGAGCCATGATCTTTGTTCCACCAAACATCTCGCATGCCTTTACAACCATAAATGGCCTGAGTCTTTTGCCGCCGCTGCTGATATAATGAGCCGAGGCAGAGTAAAGTTCTGAAGGTTTGCCCTTTAATCTCCTCAGCATATATTCATTCATATCCGATGCGGTAGATTCCATTTCTTCATCGATTTCTGGAATATTCAATATTCATTCGCCTCCGATAGCAATTCGCCTGTCAAGATATGCTTGGTGCTCTTGAGAGCGTTCAAATCTGCAGCTCCTACCAGAAACATTGTGCTCTTCAGCTCAGCTACTACTGTGTCTGCGAATTGATACAAGGCCTCTTTTGATTGAACTGCATTTACGAGAAATGGATATGCCATGGCACACATGTCCGCTCCTATTGCTATGCATTTTGCGATTTCCAATCCGTTGCGGATTCCACCCGAGGCTATTAAAGGCAATTTTGTCAGCGCCCTCCTAACAACTATGATGCTCAATGCAGTAGGTATTCCCCAGTCCCAGAACAGTTCGCCAAGACGTGTTTTCAGGCTTTCGCTTGCACTTTCCGCACGCACTTTCTCAACTCCAGCCCAACTGGTGCCTCCTGTTCCAGCAACGTTTATCGCAGAAACACCGACTTCACTCAACTTTAATGCTGCCTCTCTGGATATCCCAGCTCCGACCTCTTTTGCCATTACCGGAACACCTATAACTTTCACCAAGTCCGATATACATCCAAGTACTCCAGAGTACCTTGGTTCCCCTTCAGGTTGTACAAGCTCTTGCAGAGGATTGAGGTGGACAACTAGTGCATCAGCACCAATCATATCTACCAACTTTTTTACTTTGTCAATTGAAAGACCACTTGACAGTTGCGCTCCCCCTATGTTAGCTATGAGAAATGCGTTTGGCGCGTTTTTTCTCGCTATAGTATAACTATCTGCAAGCTTTTCGCTCACCAAACCAGCTCTTTGAGATCCCACACCCATTGGAAGAGAATAGGATTCGGCCAGTTCTGCAAGTCTGCCGTTAATCAGTAAGGCCTTTTGTGTACCCCCTGTCATGGAATCGATGATAAGGGGCGCAGAAAACCGATGTCCTAGGAATATTGCAGTTGTATCAATGTCACTAAAATTTAGTTCAGGAATCGCATCGTGTATTAATTTCACATACTCAAGAAAGGTAGATGTAGTTCTTGCCTGAACGTCACGATTAAGGGGGATATCTATGCCCTCCTGCTTCCTTTTCATGATATTCACGGCTTCGTCGTCTATTTTTAGAGGGTCAGCCACTTTTCATCTCCTGCCCTCATGTGGAATCGCTGGAATTATGGTCCCCATTGCCTCAACTCCCCTCAGAATATCAAAAACACGATTTGCGTCGAGTCCATTCACTATATTAACGTCGATGCCCAGTCTGGCAATTTCAAATGCCTCTGAAATTTTTCTGCCCATACCTCCAGTAACATCAATAGTGGAATCCATGAGACTGATTTCGTTAATGGGAAAATTCAGTACCTTTACCAGCTTTTTATTTTTCATATCTTCGTAAATACCATCTACATTCACGGTGAATATTACTCTTGATGGCAGGAGGTGAGTAGCGATTCGTGTCATCAGAGAGTCGCCTGATACAATAGAAAATCTTCCTTCACTGATATGTACTACGTCGCCAAAAATGACCGGCACGATACCACGTCGAGTAAATTCGACTAGCTCATTAAACTTGGTAACATTTTCCTTCCCGTCTTCAAAAAGGGATATAGGTGAAATTCCATAAGGCACAAGCCCGGCGTCTGACATTGATTTGACAACGATCTGATTTAGAGCCACCATCGATTCATGTACCACCGATATTCCACGAGAATCATACAATTCAGGCTTCGTATGCATATCATATTTCACTGACCAATAATGACCAAATGAACCTCCACCATGAACTATGATAAGAGAATCACCAAGTTTTGCAAGCACGCGTGAGAGCCCCACTATTGCCTTAATATTTGGGGTAAGCGCTCGATCCTTCACCGTGATCACGGAGCCTCCGAGCTTTATAAGTGACATCTGAGTCATGGTCTAGTGTGGCATATTTTTCATTACTGATTTAAAGCTTTAATCGATTATTATTCCCCTATTTGCTATGCCGATTGCCTCCGAACATAAATTCAAACCATTTAAGGCAGCATTTAATGCTGGGATTGTCTCGGGTCTTGTTAACACAAGGATGCAACCTCCTCCCCCGGCGCCTGTAATTTTTGCTCCTAGTGCTCCACACCTGAAACAAATACCGATAATCTTCTCAATTTCATTGTTGGAAACACCAATCTCTCTTAGCAGCTTGTGATTCTCCGTCATAAGTCGACCGATTTCATCCAGAGACCCTTTAGCGATTGCCCTTAGCCCAGTTGAACAGATAGCGGATGCATCTCTTGTTAATTCGTTGAAGTACTTTGACCTGTTCCTACTAAACCTTCTCACGTGGGATACTAATTCCGAAGTTTCATGACTCTTACGAGTGTTTATCAAAAAAAGTGGCAAGGGGTGATTCTCTATTGAGGTAATTTCACTAGTTCCAGTTAAACCTGCAAAATGAATAAGGCCGCCATAGGTTGAGACGTAGCAATCAATGCCAGATGATTTGGTATGGATCATTTGTTCGCCATTGAGTGCGTTTTCAAATATCCATTTTCTGTCAAAGGGGGATATTTCTTTGCTGGCGGTGCGCGAAATGATCGACCTCAAAATACCGGCCAGCGTGACACATGAAGCCGCTGAACTACCAAGGCCCACTCCTACGACTAATTCTGACTTGATATGAATTTGAAGCCCAATTTCTGGCGCATACTCTTTGAGAATGTTTTGGCAGAAGATATTGAGTGGCTCAAGTAACTTTCTGGTTGCTTGAACATTTCCATTTGTGGTATGCTGCTTAGTATATGGATTATTACCGATCTCAAGATTCGAATCGATCCGCACTCCCAAATTCTTGGCAAGTTTTGCTCTTCCAAAGCAACGTCTGTCTATTGCTCCTACGATGGCTTCGTTGTTGTAAACTACAAAATGCTCTCCAAAAATAATGATTTTGCCAGGAGCTGAGGCACATACTTGGGTTCTAGAGCTGATATCCATGCAACAGAATTCATACGAATAATATTGATGAGTACCCTACGACGGAAGACTTGTCTCCAGTTACATCGCCGCTTGTGGCATATCTAAGTAGTTCTCCTTGTGTAGCTCCGAGATTTTTTGCTGCCACCATTATCGTCGCAATGGCACCATATCCACAAGCAGATACGTTGTACTGTCGTAGAGTTGAATAAAACGCAGTGATATCAAGCGAGAGAATTGACTTGATTAGCTGAGAATCTTTTCGATGTGCTTCGGAATTTGATTCGTAATGAGTAAAATCAGACGATGCAATTAACATAAACTCTTCTTCCTTAGAGGCCCACTCTTTTACAGTATCTGAGATGGCAGATCCAACTTCGAGGGCAACATATTCGTCTTGATTTGTTAATATTATCGGAACAATTCTAAATTTCTTGGAAGTGTATAATAGGAAGGGAATCTGAACCTCCAGACAGTGGTCTCTGCTGTGTGCAAACTCATCAATATCCATCGACTTTGCTTTGGAAGAGATGTCTTTTGCCACTTGCGGATTTACAAGTACATCGCCTATTGGAGATTCCCATATTCCATCCATTGTGGTAGCCACGTAAGATCCCAGCCCATAATGATTGGGACCAACAAGAATAACATTGTCAAATTTAGATGATGAAATGCTGTAATAACCATTGGCAGCCACGCTCCCAAGAGTACAAATACCCTGCGTGAGGAGAAACGATACCATAAATTTTTCTGACCTGGTCTGAAGGTGGTAGCCGACCAGGACCAAATATTTTATTCGTAAAACAACCTTTCAATTCGCCAACAAGTTGCTCTTTATCAGAAGAATAGAAGATACCCGAAACTGAGGGCTTTCTTCTATATGCACTCAACTAAATTCCTCGACCAATTTAGTTTCAAAGTCCTCAATTGGAATTTTCATTTCACTGTCGGTCTTGATAACTCCTTGCTTTTTCAGTACCTCTCTCGCAAGTAGCCAGTACACTGTCGCTAGCGCCTTACGGCCCCTGTTATTGGCTGGGATAACTAGATCGACCTTTGATGTCACATTGTCACTGTTGCAGATAGCAATAACAGGAACCCCAGCTCTAGTTGCCTCCAGTACCGCCTGTTGATCCGCCTGAGGGTCAGTTACAATGACTATTTGCGGTTCCATGTACTTTGGCAATGCTGGATTAGTAAACGTTCCCGGCATAAATCTCCCTAGAATATATTTTGCGTGAGTCAGATCGCAGAATTTTTCAACAGGAGTTTTTCCGTATCTCTCTTGCAGAAGTAACAGCAACTTTGGAAATATCTGCTCGACTTATGAACTTGGCAGCGATATCAATGCGTGACAGAGTCTTGCTAATATCGAGAATGTATAGGCCTTCTGGGTTCGCTCTAATTATAAAGGGCAACATATACTTTGTTTTCACAGGCGTCCCAACCCTAATACCCGTTGAAAGTATCATTTTCTCCAGGTTATCTTGCTCGGGAACATAAGTTGCCTCTGACGTTGAAGAGTCGTCAGATGCCGCTGACTCAACATTTATTTCGGAATCCTTCAAAGATTCCGTACTTTCAACAGAATTCAAATTATCTGATAAAGTAAGATTATTGCTTTCGTTGTCGCTGGACATTTTAGGTTGAGCAGATTTCAGCCATGCCTTCTATTAAACCATACTCTCTTATCCTTACCAATTCATTTAATTTTGCTATCCTTTCACCGCCTAGAATGCCAGTTTTTATCATCTTAGAGCCAGTGGCTATTGATATGTGTGCAATATGAGAATCTACTGATTCTCCCGATCTGTGGGAGGTAATAATTCCCACCCCCTCGCTTCTACATCCATTCGCAAACTGGAGTGCATCGTACAGTGATCCAGCCTGATTTACTTTAAGTATAGCACCAGAACATGCTCTATGCTTGGATGCAATCGTCAGCCTTGAAACATTAGTGACTAGCATGTCGTCACCTGTGACGAAACATCCGGGATTTGCGCTGGTAAGTAGCGACATCCCTGAAAAATCCTCCTCATTGACCGGATCTTCGACGTATAGCAATTTGTAACTTTTTATCAAATTATTGACATAGTCAATCTGTTCTTCAGAACTAAGGGTCTTTCCTTTTCTGCTATAATCATATTTTTTAGCCTTGTCATCCCAAAGGGATGAACTAGCAAAGTCGATGCCCATCGCTACACTTTGGCCCAGATCGAATCCGGCATTGCCAATGGCTTTTTCCGTAATTTGCAACGCCTCATCATTAGTTACATTGGGCGCCCATGCTCCTTCATCCCCCCTGCCATATGTAAACTTGGTATCGTATCTTTCGATAATATTTCTAACTTCTTTGTGGATCTTGAAATTCATATTCAACGCTTCAACAATGTTACCAGCCCCTATGGGAAGAACCAGCACTTCTTGTATGTCGGGTGTCCCTGGTCCAGCATGAGCTCCACCGCCTAGTACATTTCCTAGCGGAAAAGGAAATTTGTATGGGCCATTTTTATTCAGCAGTTTGAACAACGGCACATGTGCAGCATTGGCAGCTGAATCAACTGAGGCAATGCTTAGAGCATAAGCGACAGATCCACCTAATTTTGAATAATTGGGAGATGGGTCGACTTCCTTCATAATGATGTGTAATGCTTCAGGATCGTCTGCAGTGACTCCTACAAACTTTGATTTGTTTTCCTCAAAAAATTCAATGGCGCGTGCAGGGGAATTCATGGGAAATGATTTGCATTCAAGCGTTCCTACACTCGCCCCTGATGGAGCAGCAGCCCTCCCCAAGTGCTTCCCATCAGTTATCACATCTATCTCAATGGTTTCACTTCCGCGACTGTTAAAGATTATACGTGAACAAAGATCCGTTATAGTAGCCATTGAATAAAGGTACGTTTCGCTAATCTATTTCCGACTGAATTTCGGACATTCTTCGTCTCAAAGCTTCGTAGTATGGGATCACTTGGTCAATTGTTTCAACGGTAGAAACAAAAATCCTGCGACAGCAGTACCGATTTATTCCTAATGAATCCATTATTTTTGCAGGATCTTCTCCAGATTTGACCCTTGATACATATTCTGAATACTTATCCGCAACTAGGGTGCCGCAAGTAAAACAACGAACGGGAACAAGCATTTACCTAGTATCGTTGTTCCGATAATAAAAACCATCTGTAAATTATGGTCGTAGTACTATATGGATAGGTCAAACTTTGTCGTGACAATTTGATTTGAATGCTCAAACAGTTATATTCAAATTACTCTGAACTGTCGAAACTTATTGAGCGGGAGTCGCCCAGCTTGGCCAAAGGCGTAAGACTGAGGCTCTTATCCCTCAGGGGTTCGTGGGTTCAAATCCCATCTCCCGCACTCTTTTTTGATGGCCACAATATGCGATCGTACCTCACTTATCAATCACTCAGTCTATATCAGTAGATCCAATCTTGAAATGCGGGAGCTATTCGCTTTTACAAATTCACGTGAACCTGAGGCCCTATTATTTTGAAAAAACAAATCACTGAAACAATAACTTAATTATGATTTTATTATTCTTCACAAGAAATCCGTAGTGTTTCATATTAGAGCGGAATGAAATATGCCTTTGGTATTTTAAGCCCAAATATCAAATATTCTTCGGTTGACAAGGGACGACTTCCACTCAGCTGTATCTGTTATAATTGTATGCTATTGTAGTAACCTAGATTAGGGTTCCCCTTAAGTAAGTGCGAAAATCGGGATTTCTTATTAAGAACAATGTGGTAAACAATTTCTACAAAAAATAACTTAGCAGGAATTGCCGAACTCTTTCATAACCTGCTCGCTATGGCCGAGCGGCTTCACACGGTGCAAAACCTTGATTATCCTTCCGTCCTTTCCAATTAAAAATGTGGACCTATGAACACCTAAGTATTCTTTTCCCATGAAATTTTTTGGTCCATAGGTTCCGTAAAGCGATGCAATCCTGTGGTCAGCGTCTGAAATGAGTTCGTACGGAATGTTCATTCGTTCTTTGAATTTAAAGTGTGATTCCATTTCATCTGGACTTACCCCAAGAATGGTAATACCTTTACTTTCAAATTTATCATTGTCTGAAGAGAATTCTTTTGCTTCAGTTGTGCATCCAGGCGTAAAGTCCTTGGGATAGAAGTAAAGTACGATGCATCTATCTCCTCGATAATCAGACAGTTTCATGGATTTCCCATTTGCCGTTCTGAAGCTAAAATCAGGTGCAATTTCGCCCTGCTCCGGATGATGTGATTCAGTGGATTCCATGTCTTACGTAGACCTGTGAATTATGGGGTTGGTACTGTAGGATTTAAAGTCTATGCTTTGTTGGTACTAGGTTTCTACTTTATGGAGTTGGCTTGCTATTGAACCAGCTTGGATTAGCTATTTTCTCTTTTCAGCAAGGAGATGTTACCTCTACTTCTACGCACAGGAAAGTTGGGATCTGCATTAGGTACGATTAGGAGAAAAGAAAGATAAACCTCAAATTTCAAACTTCAAGATTAAGTTGATGAAATTTAATACGCTTTTTTAAGAGCTAGTATACAACTACGCATCATCGATATGCAAGCGCAATCAATGCAATAATTTTAATAAACCTATTTCATTTCGCATAACACGCAGAGATTAGCCGAACACCAAAGTATAAAATGATATGTTGTCACTAAGAGGGCGTATCTCTACTAGGTGCGATTCAGCTTTTTTTGTTTTGATCAAATTATGTATAAAGGGCCAATTGACATCGACCACGCTGGATCCTTCATGGAGGCGGGCATCTCTTCCTAGAGTATCATCTTCAAGTGACTTACCATCTAGCAGTATCTCTAACCTTCCAGGTTTATTGTTAGTGGTTCCAACTATTGCATGGACTCTCTTTGCTAAATTGAATTTCATGATGATTGCCGAATTTTTATCTACTGTGCCTTCTAGAGCCGTTACACATTCTCTAGCCCAAATCCATTTCCCACGCAAATAGACGACATTATCAAAGTGAGGACCGTTATCTTGGACAAAATTGACCTCATTTTTCTTTACGGTCTGTTTGTTACCAAACCGTTGTAACCTAGAATAACCGACACAGATTTCGGGTGCTACTTGTGGAAAATGCATACCGTAGGTCTCATAGATCTCGTCTGTAGGACTACTTTCAAATTTCTTGATGTCATGGACTGCACTACTATCGGACTCTTGGATCAGATCTAAGATTGGCTCAACAAATTCTTCAATACTTCCATAACCCGCCTGTTCGTAACGAAGAAATCCATTTGAATCAATCAAGATGTGCTTTGGCCAATACATATTCCCATAGGCTTGCCAGGTCTTATTTTTAGAGTCAACTCCGACAGGGATCTTTTTAATGTCATATCTTTCCAATGCTCTAGAAATATTTTCTATCTTAGTAGCAAATTCATATTCTGCAGAATGCGCTTGAATGACTCGAAATTCATATTCAGAAAAAATCCTTTGTAGTTGCTTCATTATTGGAATCATTCTTAAACAGAAGATGCAGGTATATGTCCAACAGTCAAGTAGAATTACATTCCCTTTTAATTCCGCAATAGAAATGGGTCCCGAATTATACCATTTGTCTATCCCAACAAACTCAGGAGAAGGTGAAGCTGGTATTACTATCAAATCTCAGTAAGTTGATATGATTATTCTATTTATTAATATGTAATCCTTGGATTCGAATACATATAATGCCAGGGTATTGCCAAATGACCCATTTTTGTCACATTGCTTGGTAATCCCATCACGAACCAAAATAATGGAGTCTCCTTCCGACTACAAGCAAAATTTTCTTGCGAAATTAGAAACTATTTTCAGGTGATATTTTCATTACGCATTTTGGGTCTTTCGATTAGGAAGCGTTGATAACAATTGCAATGACAATAACTCTAGGGGTATCTTTTCATGACCTTGTTGTTATGTGGTTTAAGTAAATCTTGATTCATGAAAAAAAAGAATTTCTAATATTTCGACATCAAATTGCCCATAGTGACTCATACAATTAGAGAATTGGGGCAAAAATGCTTTCAACCAAGGAAGCCTAATCGCATGTAAGCAACGTTGGCACGTTCATTAGATACTGCTATTTGAGCGAATGTACCAAGTTTGGATCCTTTGTTTTTTTGTGTGCCTTTACAAGACCTCTAATATATGCCGGATCATTTTCGAGGATGATAACCATCAAATATCACATGAAACAACTGATTATCGTTAGCAGTATAAACCATGAAATATGATGTAGCAGTCGTCGGTGGGGGACCCGCCGGTCTTTCAGCTGCCCAAGCGGCTGCAAAAGCCGGTTGCAAGGTTGCACTCTTTGAAAGAGAAGACTCTATCGCTCAATATGTTAGAACAAGTGGAGTCACCTGGATCTCTGATATGAGGGATCTTGGAATTCCTCAAGAATATTACAATCCAGTTAGAAATTATTGTTTTATTTCTCCTCACAATGAGGTTACTTTAACTTCAGATCGTCCTGATTGTTGTGTTTTAGATGTCAGGAGAGCGTACCAATATTTGGGAACTACTGCAGCTGCGGCAGGAGCTGAGATCCGAGTAAGAAGCAATGTAGTCAACATTAAACTGAATCCCTCAGCTGGTGAAAGATATGTTCGAATCAAATCACTATCTGGAGAAGAAGATGTCCAGTCTACAATAATCATAGATGCAAGTGGGTTTAGAGCGGAAATAGGTCGTAAGCTTGGATTCTTGAGTGCATGGAGTAGATACGGAGCTGGAGCAGAGTATGAATGCTATTGTGATGATTTGGATACAGAAACGTGGTACCTCATGGTCGGAAGTATGTATTCGGCCGCTGGATATGCATGGATTTTCCCAGTTAACAAGAATAGAATTAGAATTGGGGTGGGTGTGGGTAGGCCAGATACCATAGAGGATCCAATAAAAAAGCTAAACCAGATAATTGAGAATCGGCTAAAGCCATTGGACAGAATTAAGAATATCCAAACTCTGGAATTTCATTATGGATTGATACCAAATCAAGGTTTAGTCAAGAGCTTTGTTGATGATGGCATAATGTTGGTGGGGGACTCTGCCGGTTTTTCCAACCCTTTGTTACTGGAAGGCATACGATTTGCAATTAGGTTTGGTAGATTGGCTGGAGAAGTTGCCGCATCTTCAATACCATTCAATGGGTCAAGAGAGCATCTCATGACCTATGAGACCACTTGCAAGCGCATTCTCTCTTCTAAAATCTCTTCGGCACTTAAGGTCCAATCCAGATGGCTAAAGCTATCAGACAACGAATGGGATCAGGAACTTGATATTATTTCGGGACTAAAGATGGACGAATTTCTAGACTTTATTAGAGCAGATTTCAGTCGTTCAAAGATGTTAAAACTTGGTCTAAGCCATCCTAAACTTCTGGCAAGATCCTTGTTCAGACTCGTCACATAAGATAAGGCAAGATTTTTATAGGAAATATCACCAGCCACACTTGAATTGGCAGGTGAGACCGCAGCACAGTTTTCTCCAATTATATATATGCTCGGTTTTGGTCTTCTCGTATCTATTCCTGCTATTGTAATTTCTCGCCTTATCTCTCCCAGACGTCGTTATAATCCTGTGAAATTTCTGCCTATGGAATGCGGTCAAGTACCCTCCGGTGAAGGTCGCACTCATTTTATGATGCAATACTATGCCTACATTTTGATGTTCGTGGTTTTTGATGTTATGGCTATTTTCCTTTATATCTGGGGGGTTTCTTTGTTTTCGTTGCCTAGAAGTGCTACTTTACCGATTATTGGGTTCTTGGCGATAATGTTTGCCGCTATGGGGTACTCATTATACTTGTCAGGGAGAAAGGGAATTTGGTAGCACAGATGATTTTGACAATGAATAAATACTTAGCAAGCAGAGGTGGAGTTAGGTTCCGACAATGATAAAGGACCTTGTAAATCCTACAAACTTCAACTTGATGGTTAGTAAAGTTGGAGATGTCTTAGTAAGGGCTCTTGATAAGCCGCTGGGGTATGCCATAAATTGGGGAAGAGTCTGGTCATTGTGGCCAGTCCATCTGGAGACAGCATGCTGCAGTGTAGAATTTGGAGCTGCCTCGGGCCCAAGATATGATGTCGAAAGATTTGGTATAATCGAGGCGTTTGGTTCGCTTAGACAATGTGACTTGATTGTAGTACAAGGTACTGTCACAAGAAAGATGGCCCCTAGATTGAGGATGGTTTATGATCAAATGCCTGAACCAAAATATGTAATTGCTATGGGTGCATGTGCAATTACAGGGGGTCTCTATATAGATTCTTACAATGTACTTCCTGGCGTAGATGGAATCATTCCAGTTGATGTCTACGTTCCTGGTTGTCCTCCGCGCCCTGAGACACTTATCCAAGGTACTATGCTACTTCAGGAAAAGATCAAAAGGTCAAAGATCAAATAGTATGAGCAAACCAGATGGTTCATCCCAAGGTAACGATAAAGGCAACCCTGCATCCTCAGTCACCTCTAACAAGGATCTCCCCACAACTTCCGAGAAGCAAGGAGAAACCGGCAGCGTAGTGCCAAAACCATCAAACAGCACTTCTGTACAGGTGACGTCAGAGAAGGCTGAGCTTCCGCAGTTTGAGAAGGGAATTATCGACAGCCTTGTTTCAAAGTTCGGAGATTCAATAAAGGTTGTTTATGTCAAACCGCTTCGCATCAAGATCGAAGTCCCATCAAAGGATATCGTCGAGATTGCAAGTCACATACGGGACGAATCAGGCTTTGATCATGCAGAGTCAGTAAGCGCCACAGATTACCCCAAGACTGGTGACATTGAAGTCATCTACCATTTAGGTTCCTATACGAGGGAGAATCTTTCATCACATATCCTCGCTCTGTCTACACGGACCGATCGAAACAATGCTAGGCTCCCGTCATTAATCGAAGTTTTCAAAAGTGTCGAATATCACGAACGGGAATCCTTTGAGATGGTTGGAGTCTATTTTGACAACCATCCAAGAAACGATCGCTTTCTCTTACCCGAGGACTGGGCTGATATTCCACCTTTGCGAAAGGAGTTTAGGATAAAGGGAAGGTAATCGCATGTCTGATCAAGAGGAAAGAATCTCAGAAACTACAAGACTCGGGTTAGAGATAGTCAAGGAGGCCGAAGAGGACCGACTTATGACCCTGAGCGTTGGACCACAACATCCGGGCTCTGGACATTTCAGATTTACCGTTAAGGTCGATGGTGATTATATCGTGGACTGCGATCCTGACCCTGGATATGTTCATCGTGGTGAAGAGAAGATGTGTGAGTATAGGAACTTTATTCAGAATATTCCACATTTGGAAAGACCGGTGATCCATGATTCTAGTAACATTACATATTCATATAGTCTTGCGGTGGAAGAACTAGTCAAGATTGATGTTCCAAGAAGAGCGCAGTTTATTAGAGCCATTGCTTCCGAGCTTAATAGGCAAATTTATACGCTCTATTGGCTTGCTATTTACGGAATCTTTCTGGGCCATTCCACAATGTTCATGTGGCCTACGGGAGACAGGGAATTAATCATAGATCTTATGGAAGCTTTAACAGGTGCACGCGTTACTCATGCATATAACATTCCTGGGGGAGTTAGGAACGATATTCCTTATGGTTTCAAAGACAGATGTTTAAGACAGGTTTCATATTTCGAGAAACGACTAAAAGAGTATGAAGACATTTTCTACAATAATCCATTACTTAGACAGCGAACTGAAGGCGTGGCAATCCTGACAAAAGAGGATGCTATCAAATTGGGGGTTACCGGTTCTGTTCTTAGAGCTTCGGGCGTACCTTACGATATCAGAAAAGCTGAGCCTTATGACATTTATGATGAGATAGATTTCAATGTGCAGTATCTGAAAACATGTGATTCATTTGCACGTGCGTACGTCCCATTACTGGATATGAGGGAATCATGTCATATTATTACACAACTCCTGGACAAGATGCCTGAATCAGGAGAGGTAAGAGCGAAGCTTCAGCCTAACCCCAAAGGGCCACCCGGGGAAGCATACAGACGGGTAGAATCTGGGAGAGGTGCGCTTGGCTACTATATTGTTAGTGATGGGACTCCTAGACCGTATCGAGTAAAGATATCTGTCGGGTCATTTAGAAATTTGTTGGCACTTCCTCATTTACTGGTTGGTTCAAAATTGGGAGATATGCCATCAGTATACTGGTCCTTGAATTATTGGCCTGTGGAGGCAGATCGGTGAGGAGCAATGGCTACACCAATCGAGGACTTTAGATTCGGCCCATTTGTTGCTAGCGTGGTTTGGTTACTATTTTGGGTACTTATCATTGTCACCGTCATTGTACTTCCTCTTATCTTCGTCATATTATTCTACGTTCCATTGCCGTTGGCAAACGGGGAGGTGCTTACTCCATACCTCTTTCTATCTATGATGGTTGACCCCACTAGAACCCTTCCAATTCTCAACTTTCTAATCTATACGGAATTCTTTAGAGTCGCAGTTTTCCCGGGGTTCATGTACGCTGCCACTCATAGCAGCCGCTACAATCTTCATAGAAAGAAAGTTTCTCGCCAGGATGCAATTAAGAGTGGGTCCATCTCATGCAGGACGCGAGGCTCTGGGAACGGGCTTCGAAGGAATCTTCCAGTTGGTCGCTGACGGTTTGAAGCTGGTTTCAAAAGAAATTCTGGTTCCTGCAGGAGCAGATAAGCCGATATTTTGGGCCGCTCCAATTGCATTTGTAGCTGCCGCTGCTGCAGTTGTCTGCCTCATTCCTGTTGCACCTGGTTGGGTGGTTTCCAATATTGACGTAGGCTTAATCGTTGCGTTCGCAATATTCGGGTTTTTCCCGCTAATTGAAGTACTTTTTTCGTGGGCGAGCAACAGTAAGTATCCCTTCATTGGTGGCCTGCGGGCGTTACACCAACTCATCGCCTTTGAAATTCCATTTATTCTCTCAGCGCTATCTGTGGTCATTTTATCTGGATCCTTGAATCTTACCGAAATTACGTATGCCCAATCATCGTACTGGTTCATTCTCTTTTTGCCGATCAGCGCTTTTGTCTTCTTCATGTCATCCTTGGCTGAGCTGGAGAGAATTCCCTTCGACCTTCCAGAAGCAGAAAGTGAGATAGTAGCAGGCTGGCTTACAGAGACTTCAGGCATGATTTATGGCTTGATCCAGTTGGGAACCTATGTCAAGTTGTATGCTCTGGCGGCGCTCTTTGTGGTTTTATTTTTGGGTGGATGGATGGGTCCACAGATCTTCCCCGATCAGCTGGGACCGCCTGGTGAGAAACCTCCACTTTTACAGCTGCTTACTTTGGAGGGACTTTATCATGGCCCAACTGCAAATGCAATATTCTGGTTCACCGCAAAGACCTTTCTTATGATCCATTTAATGCTAGTGATTCGTGGTATTAATCCTAGAATTAGAATAGACATCTTGTTACATACAGGGTGGTACAAACTGATCGTCCTGTCATTCATAAACATGTTTATAGCTCTAGCTTTGATTTATGGAGGAGTACTGGGGCCGGGGGGTTTGTTAACACCAAATTGAGTAGTACAGCTAGTGGGTTTATCAAGACTATTGAATCAGGATCAAAACATCTTTTGATCAAGAGGTTTACCTTTAGATATCCAGAGGAGAAGTTGAAATTTGTTGGCGATGGATATCAGTTTGATCCAAAGCGTGGTGTAGGGATAGCTGGATATAGAGGAAGACATATTCTCTTTCATGACAAATGTACAGGATGTCAGTTATGTGCCATTGCATGCGAAGGTATAGCAGAAGCCATTGGAATGGTCAAAGTTGATGAACAGTGGAAGCAAAACAAGAAAGCAATAATGCCACAAATCGATTATGGAAAATGCGTCTTTTGTGGATTATGCGTTGATGCCTGCCCATTCTATGCATTGTACATGACAGATGATTATGAATTATCAGCCTTCACAAAAGAGCACTTGATATATACACCTGCCCAATTAGCAGTAAAACCAAAGTACGATGGAGAAGTGGAAATTAAGATAGATAGGATGGGTGCTAACCATGGTAATGGATGACCCTGTGTTTTTGGCTGTCTCTGCCTTAACTGTCGGCTCAGCTATAGTGGCACTTGAAACAAGAGAGCTAATCTATGGGGGAATAGCACTTGCGATCTCCATGTTAGGTATCGCAGGGTTCTTCCTTCTCCTAGATTCTCCTTTTGTTGCCATGTTTCAGATTCTTGTTTACGTTGGTGCTGTTGCCGTGCTGATTATCTTTACTGTGATGCTTGTTAGAACTCAGGCATTATTTTCAACCAAGGAAGATAAAGGAAGAAAGGCTTCTGGAGTTGTACCTGTACTTATATTTATGATCGGACTTGGTGCTTTGTTACTAGTGTCAGGACTAAGTAATCCGCAGTTAATGAATCTGCAGATGCCCCCGGTCGATTTTAAAGCCATAGGGGAAGAAATGTTAACCTATTACTCACCGGTGCTGATAGCTTTGGGATTAGTCCTTGGTGGGTCAATTATTGGAGCACTTGCTCTGGCTAGAAGGGAGGATATAGAAACAAAAGATGGTTGAGATAATTGATTATGTAATAATTTCGACAATCCTATTTGGAATAGGAATTTATGGACTTGTCGCCAAACGTAGCGCAATAAGGATGATCTTTGCGATCGAAATAGTTGCAAATGCAGCTAATCTAAACTTGGTAGCTTTCTCACGGGGGCTATCTAACGTACAAGGACAAACGTTTGCGCTATTTTCGATAGCAATAGCGGCAGCTGAAGTCGCTGTGGGGCTGGGAATAATTATCATAGCTTACAGACTTTACAAAGAAATTGATGTTGAAGAATTTAAGTCCTTAAGAGGGTAACAAGATAGATGGCGGAATCTTTTTATTTAATGGCTGCAATATTTCTTCCGCTTCTCCTTTCTCCTTTGGCCTTTATATTGGGTAGAAAGAGGGGAATTCAACTGGTTACTTGGTTTTCATTTGGAGTTTTGGCTATCTCTACGTGTTTTCTCCTAGCCCCCATTCTATCAATTGATAAAGACAATCCTGTTCACGAAGAATCTTTCTCATGGAGTCAGTTCGGTAACTTTGGCCTTAGATTAGACGGACTTAGTATACCATTTGCTATAATAATCTACATTCTGTGTACTGTGCTTGCTTTGTATTCCAAACCATACATGTTACACAAGATCCAGGAAGATGCTGACGCACAATTTGGCGGAGGGCATTCCGATCATGGTGAACGACCGTCCAATTCAGGCAGTGGATCGGAGCATATGCCATCTTCTTCCTCTTCTTCTCCCTCTACAAGAACAAATATTGAAACTACGTCTCAGATGACGACCCTTGTTGAAAAGGAAGGCTATGTAAGGACTCAGACGGGGCTGTACTTTGCACTCTACCTTACATTCTCAATGGGGATGTTGGGCACGGTCCTTGCAACTAACCTCATCGAATTTTACGTCTTCTTTGAGCTGATGCTAGTTCCAGCCTTTTTCATGATTGCATTTTACGGCTATGGAGCAAAACGAAGAATAGCCCTAATGTTCTTTTTCTGGACACATGTTGGTGCTGTGATTCTGCTTTTAGGTCTTTTGGCTATGGGCTTTTTTGCAGGCGGATTTGATTACGTTACTGTAAAAGAGAATGCAAGCAAGATCCCTGCAGAATGGATGTCATTAATAATATTCTCATTGGTAATTGGTTTAGGAGTGAAGCTTGCTGCGTTCGGCCTTCATATTTGGCTTCCCTATGCGCACTCTGAAGCTCCCACCCCTATTTCCGCTCTGTTATCGCCGGCGATGATCGGTATAGGTGCATATGGCCTTCTCAGGTTATGGATGGACCTTTTGACCGGAGACTATACACAATACAGCATATACATCAACATTTGGGGATTGATTACAATGATCTATGGAGGTGCGATGGCTTTGATGCAAGATGACATCAAAAGAGTTCTTGCATACTCTAGCATTAGTCAGATGGGGTACATCCTGTTTGGTCTGGGATCTGAAAGCGTTTTGGGTATCAGCGGGGCGACACTGATCTATGTTTCTCACGGCCTGGGAAAGGCATTGCTCTTCATGATGGCCGGTTCAATTATCCTCCAAACAGGAACGAGGAGCATGAGTCAATTGGGCGGGTTGGCTGGAAAGATGCCATATACGGCGGTCTTGGCAATGATCGGTGGTCTTACTATCATAGGGATACCTCCTACTAGTGGATTTATGTCTGAATGGA
Organism: uncultured Nitrososphaerales archaeon; assembly: GCA_963841565.1. Classification (GTDB taxonomy): domain Archaea; phylum Thermoproteota; class Nitrososphaeria; order Nitrososphaerales; family Nitrososphaeraceae; genus TH5896. The sequence goes on along the minus strand of CAWJCY010000001.1, from coordinate 19,650 downwards.
TAACATTCAACGGTGCTCTACAATCAGGAATAGAGCACGCCGACACTCTTCGAGTCGTTGTATTTGCTTTAGGACTGGTTGCAACCCTGCTTACTGCCGGATATATTCTATGGATGTACAAAAGAGTTTTCTTTGGCAAGATTCCAGAGAGACTCGTACACGTCAAGGATTCAAACAGATATATCACGGCAACAATGGCATTTTTAGCGGCTATGACCTTAATCGTAGGAGTCTATCCTGACGTGTTTCTTGTTCCAATAACCGGTTATATCTCCAATATGTTCTCAGGTACTCCTGAAGTTCTTCCTTTACCAACTGCAGAGGGCGGCAGCGACGGCAGCGGTGGAGGAGAGGGGGCGACAAATGTAACATCCTCATCTTCTATGCAAAGGAGCCAAGTATCGAACGGTGACTATGCTGCTGCCGCACAATTGCACAATGTGTTCTTGAATGAGAATCCTGGTCAAGTAAGTGTGCCACAACAATCCATACTGTACTATTATGTTCCAAATATGGCGGATAAAGGAAGAATGGACAAATTAGTAGGAGAAGGAACTGGGGTAGGAGCGGGAGCAGTAGGAGGATTAGCCTAGTTATGACAACAGCAGATGGCGTCATGGGATTTCAAGGAATAGCGATAAACGTCTGGCTAATCTGGATGCTACCATTTATAGGTGCAGCGTTAATTCCAGCACTGCGGAGAAATAAATCAAACCTTTTAAACTATACTGCCGTAGGCTTCTCGCTGGCAAGTGCGATACTTGCTGCCACATTGATACCACTTGCGCTAACGGATTCGGAAGTTCACAGCCAAATAAATTGGATTAGCGCACTAAATCTTGATGCAGGAATTCTAGCAGATCCTCTTGCAATTATTATGACTAATGTTGTAGCGTGGATATCATTTTTGATTTTTGTTTATTCAGTAGGTTATCTGCATGGCGAACGAGATCTCACAAGATATTGGTTCTTTATGCTATTCTTTATCGGATCGATGCAGCTTATCGTTCTCTCAGATAACTTGCTAATGCTTTTCTTTGGTTGGGAGGGTGTCGGATTGGCCTCTTATGCCCTGATAGGCTTTTGGTATTACGATAAAAAGAAGGATTATGTCGGCAGAGAGCGTCATATGGCATTAGGGATTCCAATGTGGGCTTCTCCAACTCATGCGGGAATGAAGGCGTTCTTGATGACCAAAGCAGGGGACATAATGATGCTTGCAGGAATGTTTTTGATCTTTATTTATGCAGGAACATTTGGATTCAAGGAGCTTGTTGCAGATCAGAGCTGGGCTGTAGAGATGAGCAGCCAGAATTTGCTCGTCCCGGCTGCAATCTTGCTATTTGGAGGGGCAGTAGGAAAGTCAGCACAATTGCCATTAAATGAATGGCTTTTAGAAGCTATGACAGGCCCAACATCCGTATCTGCTTTGATCCATGCCGCAACTATGGTCAAGGCCGGTGTCTTTTTGGTGGGAAGGATCGGCCCACTTTTCTTTGCTCTTGCTGCATTTGATATGGCACAATTCTTTGAAGTGGTTGCTTGGGTTGGAGCCATTACTGCGTTTTTGCTGGCGACTCAGGCTTTGGTAAACCCAGAAATCAAGAAGGTGTTGGCTTATTCTACAGGGTCTCAAATCGGCTACATGATGATGGCCCTTGGGATCGCTGGCCTCTCCACTCAGTTTGTTGACGGTTACACCGCTGGCTTTTTCCAACTAATCAGTCATGCCTTATTTAAGGCATCGCTTTTCATGGGGGCAGGAGCATTGCTTCATGCTGTCGGTTCAAGGTTCCTTACTGATATGGGAGGAGTAAGAAAACACATGAAGAAAACATACATCTTTATGCTGCTTGCAGGCCTATCGCTGGCCGGTGCTCCACTTGTCACCTCAGGATTCTGGAGCAAGGATTCGATTTTTGCTGCTACGCTGGAATCTGGATACACATACGCTATCCCTCTATTCGCAATAGCCGTCATAGTCGCGATCATGACGGCATTCTATACATTTAGAATGCTGGGAATGGCCTTCTTTGGTGAGCCTAGCAAGCATCTTAAGGAGATGGATGCAAAAGGCCACCATGTGCACGAAGTAAGTAAAGTCATGTGGGTACCCTTCGGAATATTGGCCGGCGCTACAATCGCAATTGGCCTTATCGGGATCCCATTTGAAGAGGAATTGCACCACGTCTTCGCTATGTATTTGGATACATCATTTGGGATTCCAGAAGAAGGATCCACTCAGGGCGAAGTAATGACAGGTCAACAAGGCCCAGGAGGAGGTGAAAGTGAAGAACAACAAGAACGAGAAGTAGAAGGCAGATTTGAGATAAACTACGCAGCAGTTGCTGCCTCAGTGATAGCGTTTGGGGTTGGTGGAGGCCTTGGGTATCTTTTCTATATAGCCAGGAAGCTCAACCCAGAGATTATCTCGAAAAGCATCGTAACTCGTGCGATTTGGAAATTCCTATACAATAGGTGGTATCTCAACTCTATACTGTATTGGGGAACGGTCATTATTCCTATGCTAGTATACAGGATAATATGGCGATACTTTGAGAGTACAATTATAGATGGTATCAACCCTGCTTTTCAATTCTCTACAGCGTCGTTTTCCAAAATAGTAAAGGCTGGACAGACAGGAATTACACAAACATATCTCTTCGTATTTGGGGTGGGCATTTTGATTTTAGTGATGTTGCTGCTAATATGAAGATGAGTAGGGAGAGAAAGAAGAGGAGGCAAGCAGAAAGAAAATGGTAGAAATACTATCTACACCAATTCTGGTAACAACTATACTTGCTGCCGTTGGACTTGGCATTCCAGTCATTGACGCATTAAGGAAGGAGCGAGGTGCCAACAATAACAAGATATACAGCATGATTGCTTTTGGAGCGCTTGTCCTTTCCATTGGTATCGTTATTTTTAGAGTCTTGAGTGGCGAAGTCCTCCCAGCTGTTGCATTTGGTAATGAAGTTCTCACCGATGATATGTTCGGGTCATTTTTCGCAGTCGCATTTCTCATTGTCTCCATTGTGGTTGCTGCTTCATCCTGGACTTATATGAAAGGGAGGGCAAATCCTGCGGCTTACTATTCGCTATTATTGCTATCAAGTATCGGAATGGTACTCATTGGATATTCAACAGATTTGGTAATGTTATTGGTTGCATGGGAGTTGATGTCTATACCTACTTATGCACTAGCCGCTTTTGCGAAGCGGGATCCCATTTCAAATGAGGCCGCTATCAAATATTTCATGTTTGGAGCGCTATCTTCAGCTATTCTTGTGTTTGCCATTGGATTAGTGTACGGCATAACGGGATCAACAAATATCGGGGTAGCCATTACTACATTTGCTACACTTGGACCTGAACTAGTTCCGGTCGGATTATTGGCTATAGGGTTATTTATAGCTGGTTTTGGCTTTAAGATGGGTCTTGTACCATTTCACATGTGGCTACCTGATACCTATGAAGGATCACCTACCACTATCAGTGCTCTACTAGCAGCCGGAACAAAGAAGGCAGGATTTGCTGCAGCAATTCGTGTCATTATTCTTGGGATTTTTGCCTTGAATACCGACTGGACTGTGACTTTGGCGATATTAGCGGTATTTACGATGACATTGGGCAATCTGGCGGCGATTATGCAAAAAAGTGTTACCAGGATGCTTGCATACTCAAGCATTGCACAAGCAGGCTATATTCTGATAGGCATGGCCGTGGCGCCCTACTCTCAAGAAGGCCTCACAGGATCGCTATTTCACATTATGAATCATGCAGTCATGAAATCCACTGCGTTCATTGCCGCCGCCTGTGTGGCAGTTGTTCTTGCAGGTTATAGCCTGGAAAAATATAGGGGCCTTGGCAGGAGAATGCCGATCACCGCCATATGCTTGTCGATCTCATTATTGGCATTGGCAGGGCTTCCTCCTCTAAATGGATTCTGGAGCAAGCTGGTGCTATTTGGAGCCGCAATAGATAGTGGTCCATTGGTTGAATGGGGGCCATATCTCGCAATAGCAGGTGTCCTCAATAGCGCGTTGTCTCTCGCTTATTATGCCTGGATCATGCGAAAAATGTACATGGAAGAATCTCCTGATATGAGTCGTGTAAAAGAGCCAAAGGCAATGGTAGCAGTTTTGATTTTCGGTGTTGTTTTCATGGTAGGATTTGGAATTTGGCATGCTCCAATCCTTGAATTCGCGTCAGAAGCTGTGCCCAATCTCGCGGAAACAATGACATTGATATCCACGAATTCGACTGGTACCGGAGAAAGCATTGTTAATTCCTCTGGAGTACTCCCTCCAGTTACGTCCTCATCTTTTATCATTGCATACTCAACAGGGACTAGTTTCAGCTAGGTAAAATGTTATAAAGGATTTGAGGCCAGCATTCTGAGAAGACTTGATTTCGTAACTCGCACTTGACAAATTCTTTACGAGATTAGTCTCAAATCCTTAGTGTGTTGATCCCAACGCTAGAGCAATGAAATAAGAGGGACAGAAATTATTGCAATTGAACCGCTGAACTAAAAGACGACACTCATATTTGATAGCCTTTCTAGGTAACTTTTAGGAAGGCTATTTTGCAGCTTTCGAAGCTCGTCTTTAGCCCTATTGGAATAATCATGATAGAGATCTTCCATTTCAGTAACGATCTCAGAAGAGGTATTGTTATTTCTTATCAATGCGTTAAAAAGCCTGTCTTCATTGTTCCAATCAACTAAATCATCATGAATTTGATAAGCGATTCCAAGCAAATGTCCGAACGCTGCCATCGAATGAATCTCATCTTCTGTTCCTCCTCCAAGTATAGCCCCTATCTTGGAAGATGTTTCAAATAAGGATGCAGTCTTATTCTCCAATACTTGTATATAGTCGCGTATGCTAATATCTGGATTCTTTCCCATTTGGATTTCCATCATTTCACCCTCTGACATCTTGATCGCGGCTTTGGACAATTCGCCTGAAACAGTTGGATTATTGATTTTTGACCCGATGTTAAGGATTATACCCAGTACAAAATCCGCGGTCAGGATGCTGCCTGTTATATCCGTACTTGACATAAAAAGATGGTTTTCCTCTACGTAAGTTTTCCTGATCAATTATATCGTCATGAATGACTGACTCTGTGTGTAAGAGTTCTATTGCTGATGCCGCCAAAAAAATATCTTCGGTTAAGTTTGAATTATCTCGCATTGAAATCTTGATACTTTCGGCAGCCAATAATAGGATCAATGGCCTAATTCTCTTTCCTCCTTCACATGCATAAATCAGTGGCCCATAGAATTCTGACCATGAGTATCTGCCTAACTCGCTCATTAACGAGTTGTCAATCTTTGATAGGTAGTCTCCGACCAATGCTAGGACCGGATCTGCGCCTTGGTTTCTCTTACTCAATCCTAAATCAGTGCCTAGGTACCCAATGCATCAGTTCGGTTATTAATGCTTTTTACATAATTTCCCAAATTGGAAGGTGTGCTCCGGCCGGGATTTGAACCCGGGATCTGCGACTCGAAAGGCCACAATGCTTGACCGGATTGTGCACTGGCTTTTGATAATAGCCAATTTCTACACCACCGGAGCACGTAAGACTTGATTTGTGGTTTCCAATAAAATCCTTTCTTGGACTGCCAATTAATGATATTAGTTGATTTTGAGGTCTACGGAGCAGCGATTGTGCGTTTAACGCCGCAAATAAAGATAGGTTTTTCTATAGGTTCCTAAATATTCATTTAATGTGTCGCTATTAATACACTCCGTGGACGCTGACATTCAGGACAAGAGCTTACTGAAGCACAGGTTCTACCAAATGTGGTCAGCAGGATCACTTTCGATGGAGGATTTGCGGGGGTATTCCAAAGAATATTTTCAATTGGTGAAAGCCGTCCCTACTCTCGTTGGTAATGTGCTTAAACAGGTAACACCTGAGTTAGAAAGAAAATATGCATTAAGTACCGCAATAAAGCATAATTTGGAGGAAGAGAAGGTACACGTCGCCCCCTGGGTATCTTTTGCAGAATCGATCGGGGTAATACAAAATGAACTCTATGATTACGAATGTTCCAAAAAGACTCAAGATGCAATCGCGGGGATGAATGAGCTGACTCGAGGATCTTTATCTACTGGAATATCGACACTTTATGCGTATGAAAAGCAGCTGCCTGAGATAAGCACGAAAAAGATTGAAGGCCTGGTAAAATTTTATGGTGTTCGAAATGATAACGCTCTAAATTATTTCAGAATACATGAAAAAGTCGACATCGAGCATGCAGAACTCTGGCGTTCTCTTCTGGAACTGATGCCTGGCTCTCAACATGAAACTATATTGGACGCAGCCTCAATATCTTTAAAATGCCAAAACATGATTTTAGACGGTGTATGTGATACCTACCTTTCAATCAGAAATTAGCTATCAGGAATGATACTAAGTCAAACGTTTTAATATCGAACCACTTAAGGGATTTTTCGTGGGCCCATAGCTCAGCCTGGTAGAGCGACCGGCTCATAACCGGTCGGCCAGGGGTTCAAACCCCCTTGGGCCCACCTACTACGTGGGTTCATATACTTCTGAAGACCTTAGATGTACTAATAACATACACAATGACGAACAACCGCCGTGAAAGGAGATGGTGCTGATGCCCACTACGCTTTCCACTACGGTCAGGCATATTTACGACAGAGTGCCAAATTCTATGAATTCAAAGTTAATTGAAGATTTCCATTCTTATATGAAAGGTAATGCTACCTCGGAAAGACATCAGAATAACAACCTCAAAGCCGTGATTGCATTTGCTGAGTTCATAGGATATGGGACAACCTTCTATCAAATTTCCGCTAAAGAACAAGTAATCAAATTTCTTGATAAGAAAATCAAATCCAACTCTGAATGATCCTGAGCAACGATGGATTACGACATGGAATGACTATCTTGTCCGTATTAAGCATTTTTTTAGGTGGTTACATAATTGTAGCTTTGAGCAGGTGAAAGATCAACCGTCGTCATCGACTGATTGGTGTACGCCGGAGTTCGTGAATATCAAGAAGAAGAAAACAAAAAGATTAAGCCCGTACGGAGAACACGAGATCTGGGATATCAGGGAACTTCAGACAGTTATCAAATATGAACCCCACAAGCGCAATAAGGCTATACTCTCACTCCTTTGGGATCTGAATGGGCGCAATCATGAAATCACATTGCTGCGCCTAAAGCATATCAGACTAAATGAACGGTATGGGGAAGGAGAAATTCCTCATCAAGCAAAAACAGGCTCTGGCCCGATTCTTCTAACCTTTTCATTTCCTTATGTTAGAGATTGGCTCAATGAACATCCCTTTCGCAATAGCTCCAGAGGCAAGACTAATCTGTAGCCTAAATAATGGCGCACCCATCAAACCTGAAGCGCTTTGGACTATGATGAAACAACTACGATTGCGGATAAAACGGTTAATCGAAACTGGTTCAATAACTGATGATGCTGAAAGAGAAAGACTACAATTATTAATTAATACAAAACGATTCAATCCCTATTGCCTTAGACATTCCTCTATCTCGCATGATTCTGACTATCTTCCTGATTATGCTCTAAAGAAGAAAGTCAGATGGTCTATGAATTCAAAACAACCCTCTAGATATATCAAGGCAAGAATGGGTAACAATTTGAAGGAAAAGATTCTTTTAGAAAATGGAATCATTTCAAATCTGGAACTACAAAAAAGTCCAATTCAGTTGTTCTTGTCATAGATGTACTTTCATAAATGCAATAGATTGCGAATACTGTTCAAAATGCAGTTATCCATTAACCGCCGATGGATATGAAGAAATAAAGGAACAGGAAAATGCAAAGTTTAGATCTCTTGAAGGGAGATTAAACACTATGCAGTCACAGATGCATAGTCTCTTAACAATTCTAGGTTCTATAAACCAGCCAGAGGGTAAGCAAGAGATAGCAAAACGGTTGATTGAGCAAGGAATTTATCAAGCATAAATCTGGTTACTAATCAACTTCGTAAGTCATGGATTGAACAGAATCATGGAATGTTAGAACGTCATCGAAACGAGCAGACTGTAGTTTTAGATATTTCATGTCTTTATTTTTACGGTTATCGAGCGTTTTCTCTATCTCCAAACGAAGAAACTCTGGGTATATCGTTTCTATTATCATATTATAAACGGAAGAACATCTTCTTGCTAAATCGGAGTATTTTGATTCAAGATTTTTATGACTTTGATTAATGTTGTAATCAAGGTGCATTGTAAGGTCTAGAATCTGCTCCTTGTATTGCTCGTTAGATTTTTCCTGATTTTCTTTATAATGCTTATAGACACTAATCAAATGTCCATTAGCGTCTCTATCACCCCAACATGATTCATACCAAATTCTCTCCTGAGAACTACAAGGTCTAAGATTCTTCCATTTAATGTGAAGGCGCATCAATACACTATCTTCTAGCAACTGAGCGCATTCGGTCACAAATGATTTCCACCTAAGACCGACGAGTTTATACCGTGATTCGTCATCTACTGGTATCTTAATTTCACTTACAATTTTTTCTCTCTTCAGGTTGTTAAGACACTCTTGAATCATTTCCCTATCGTATTCAAGCCGAAGAGAGTAGAACGCATGGCCGTCATACCTTGCATTAGTAATATCTGTAATTGATAAACCCGAATATCTATAATGTTTGTTAGGTGTTTCGATGGACAATACACGCATTATTATATAGTATATCCTGTTTCGTTTTAATTCACTTTTGAACCTATCTTCTTTTGTGTTATGAAATCTTTTCAATTTAGTATATGAATTTAATTGGGGATGTTCTCGTTGCTTGAATTCGATGTTCAAGTTGCTAAGTCTTAATTGTCCACGAGTTTTATTAGTTAGGAGCAATGGCGATTTCTTTCCACGTTTCCATTCATCTTTCTTTTCAACAATATATCCGGCCTCTATCAACCTCTGGATATGAAATTCGTATAACCTAGTCCCTAATTTTCTTCCTAGATAGTTACTACTTTCTACAACCCGCTTCATTTTCCTCCTTGACATATTGTTACGCTCATATTTTAAAAGAAACTTACAAATGGCTTTATCAATTTCATAGTCATGCACCTTCTTTTCCAAAAAGTGACCTCCTCTAAATCAATAGACCTGTTTACAATATATACTGTAATGACGAAGTTAATCAGAGTATCAGACCACACATATGAAGAACTAACTAAAAGAGCAAGATGGGCTGATACAATGGATGCTTTAATCTCGAAACTACTTGAACAGCAAAAAAGGGAGCTAGACTAATGGAACACATTCCAGAGATACAAGACCTCGTTGTTGAAGAATGCATCCCGAGTTGTGAAACTTGCCCTTGTATCTGGACTAACAAGAATATCAATCACAGGATCGTTTGCAACTGTAAGAAATGTGAACATGGTATTTCAGTGAGAGAATATCATAAGGATCTTAGCACAAGTGGTGGACAAAAAGTCAGTGACAAGTCAGTGACAATGACAGGTGTGGAAGGAGACTCATAGAGGGATCAAGTATTGACCGATCTAACTAACGCCGTGTTGATGCGTATGTATGACATAGTGCACTGTGAATATAGGCCTTTTTCGTATATTGATTTCCTCAATTTCAAAGTTGATGACGTCTGTTACAAGGTAACGCATGGAACATTTCGCAATAAAATTTCTAAGTTGATGAAGGAAGGGATGGTGAAGGTAGCCTACAAATCCAATCTTACGTTCTATACGCTCGCGGATGTAACCTTTGGTGATAGGAACAGAATGACACGTCACCATATGGGGGCTATTCCGTGTAATACAATGCCTCAACTCAGTAACAGTCCTATCTATCGAATTATCATAGACTTACCATTAGACAAAAATTCAGTTCATGATATCAGACTCAAGTTTCATGTTCCGAACATATACAATGCTATTTTGTCATATGCTGCAAATAATGAGATTTATTACCATGATATCAATCCCACTAGCAAAGACATCTCTCTACCACTATGGCAGATAGAGAATCTTGATGTGAAGGCTGTCATACACAAGACAGATACAGTCAGTGTTATCGTAGGCTGCTCTTATAGTCCTATTGCTGTTGACGTTGTAGGCATTATACGGCTTACCAATGCCCTTGCCGTTGTAAGAGAAAGACTCTCAACACTAGTTTCGCAAGATAGTGCTAAGTCGAGTACCGTCAATAAGATTCCTGATTACATGGAGTGGATTGTGACCATGTGGCACTTCGGTGCTGATGCTTCTGTAGAGTATACTGGCGAAAAATTCTTTACAACTTGGGGGATAGCACATGATGCTATTACTTCGCGTCTACAGCAAAACTATGAAAGATCACAAGACTAGAATAAGGCTGGAAAGGCAAGAATATCCTAAGACTACCTTAACATTTGCTCTTGAACAGAAGCTAAATCATAATCATAACCACAATCAATGGTCTGGAGGCGAATAGAAGTCTATGCATGATAGAACTCATGATTCTTTGGAGGAGAACAATATCTCAATCGATTCAGAACAAGAACAGGGATCAGAACCAGAGCTATTCGCAGGTGAACAGAAGCCTTTACCTGAAAACATATCTGAATACATTCAGAAAGCGCGGGACGAGCTCAAGGAGTATGAAGAACACAAAAAATTTTACGAGACAAGGCGTAAAAAAGAGATTATTCTTGATCTAGCCGCTCTTCTTGAAAAGCATCGGTATCCCAAGGACTTGCTTCGCGCTACACTAGCTCGTGAATTGGGAGATTACATTAGCACAAGATATATTGAAAAGATCCTTGCAGAAAAATATCCAAACGAGAAGGAAGTTAAGGAACAATCTACTAGTCAAATAGCGAACAATTCGCGAAATGACAATAAGATTCCAATAGAAGTATCATCTACAGGCGAGAGCATAATTGTCAATGAAATAGATGATCCGGGTAGTAATAACAATCCCAATCTGCATGGAGTATGTGATGCGAGCTCAGATGTACCAAGAGAAGTCAAGTCAGATATAGAACCACAAGTGGAACAAAACACAGGGGATATAGTCAAAGCCTTACAAACGCAGGTAAACGATTTACAAACAAAGTGCTCACAATTTGAAGAATTTGCCAGTGAGAATTTGATGTGGAAAGAGAAGTATATTCAATTACAAAAAGAATTAAGAAACTCAAAATCTAATGAAATGAAAATCATAAAGGGAAAGACCGAGATCGAATTCGGTTCTCAATTTCTTCCACTCACAGTCGAATATAATCCTCAGACGAATCAGTTTTCGGCACGGATTCCACAGGATGTGATTGAACGGATATTAGCTGTGTTACGACATCGATGATGAAAGATCTATTCACCAAAAATGAATGATAAACTATCATCGGAAAATCAGGTCATGGAGTATTTTGGCCCAACGGATTGTGAGTCAATTCGAGAAGATCACAATAATGATGATCTCGGCTCTCTCGACGTTAACTCTTTTGAAGTAGGAGAAGGGGGCCATCGATTTTGACGCACAACGGCCATGGTAGATTTAACGCAAAAAACCCTGACCCCCATTCTCCTACTTCACCTTCCAATACGCTATTCACATCAGAGAGAAGCAACATGGACTATTTCACTCTTGCCGGAGTCTGCAAACGTACTGGGGCTACCGAGGATGAGCTAGCAGTTTTTGGATTAAAGGAAAATATTGATAATGCATTGGATTTCTCTGAAGTTAATTTCCCATCTTCATTTGATGGAAATGCAGAAATCTTTGTGGATGTAAAGTACAATCAAGAACAAAACTATCTCGTAATAAGGGTAAGAAACTCCAACTTTGGTTCAAAGGATATAGGATTTACTGAAGAACGAATCCATGCTATATTTGATGATCTTGATAGATTTCATTCTAGTAAGCGAAATCTTTTCAAGCTAAGTCGAGGTCTGCAGGGCGATGCTCTAAAAGAGGAAGTGGGCATTCCTTATGCCCTGGGCACAAAATACAATGGAAAAGAAGGATGGAACGAACCACTTATCATAAGAAATGGGACCGAAGAAGAATTTGAGATAAGGGCTGTTGTGGATAAGATCGAGGGACGTAATTACTGTACTATTATAAAAAAGACGACAGCAACAAATGATAATTTCACTGAGATTGAGACACACTTGCCCTATAATGATAATATAATTGAATTAACCCATATTAAGCTGGTTCTCATAAAATATGCACTGCTCAATACCCACATTACATTTCATTTTGATGTAGTGACTTCCATTACTGATGATGATGAGCGCTGGGATGTGACATTACCCGCAACCCAAAAGCTCTCTATTAGCAATACTAACAGTAAACGACATACGAGCATATATTGGACTGATCTATCGACTTTTGAAAATCTAATCTACGGCATTGAAGATAAAAGTATGATATTGTACGATATTCTCATAAGTCATTTCAAAGAAGGGGGTTCTCTTAAGAAAGAAGATGATTTGCTCGTTCCTGTAGGACAGTTACAACAACTATCAAAACAAGAAAGTGAAGAAAAAATACGAGACATATTTCTAAGGTTGCGTGATACTATGGGTCCCCCCACTGACCAGTCCATATTAAAGAGAGATTTACTCCCATTCAGTATTAAGGGCAGAGAACAAGCTCTATTTGCAAGAGCTAGTCAGCTTGGATATGATCCTAAGCATATAAAATACAAGACTAAGATTGGATATTATTACTCAGACAACCACGATCATAAATCAGATATATCTAAGAATACTACTGATACTTGCGTTCCATATATAATAGAAGTTGCTGTCATACATACATACAGTCTACCTTACTACTTGTTTTATTGTGAAGGAATTAATTCCGCTCCAAATCATTACCATTCATTCTCAGATGGCTATTCTCTTGAATGGACTACAAAAAGCGGTGCTAAGAAGCAGGCATATGGCGTAAGGGACCTTTTGAAAGAGTGTGGATATTCTCATGGTAAGGATGGTAGACCAGAGAAGGAAAGGAGCATAATTTTAGTTAATTTATGGTGTCCGAAATTACAATATACTGACTATGGGAAATCGGATATAGACCTCAATCCATTCTACTACGATCTCGTTGATTTGCTCTCTAAGATGTGTTCTGGTAGCAATAAAAGACGGGATGATGATGGTAATAAATTAGAAGCAAAAGCTCTCTTTGCAGGGTATCTCGTCGAAGAACGATATAAAAAAGTGTTAAAGGAGCCATATATCAAAAACACTGATAGTTGGAATACCAGCACTCCAGTATATCGATACAGACCAGAGCTAGAACGTCGTGGGATACATGTAGAAAGAAAGTACCTGCAGAGTCTCGTTAAGACCATCTGTGATGAGATGCCTGAATTAAAACTTGTAAATGGTCAGTTTGTAAAAACAGGTAAGATAGGAGTAAAACGAGGAGCACTTGGAATATACGAAGCACCGCGTGCTCACATATACTTTAGAGGACAGATTTACGATGTATCATTCAAGCAACTGGAAAGGATAAAGAAGATAGCTACATTTATTCTCATAATAGAAAAGGAAGGTGTTGTCGAGCTTCTTACATATTGGGCAGATAAATACGGTTTTGCTCTGTGTTATACCAAGGGTTTTCTGACAGATAACGCAAAGGAGTTCTCTGAACTAGCAACTAAGGAAGGAGCTAGGATGGCGATACTTACAGATGATGATTTTTCGGGATGGGCTATGGCGAGAGAAGTGCCTAACATAACCAGAATTGGCATAAGAATTGATACCTTAGAGAGATTAAATGTTCCAATAGATGAAGTTGTAGAGGATTTGCCCAAACCCAAGGGCAGTGAAAAGAAGGTAAACGTAGATTATTGTGCTAATAACCATGCTACAACTGCAGAGCAGATGTACGATGATGGATTGATACCTGAAGAGGACTGGGAGCTTCTAACTGGTGGGAAATATGGCAGACGCATAGAAATAGATAATGTAATAGCGTATGTTGGAGCAGAAGGGTTTTGGAATGAATTCATTCTTCCGAGCTTCCATGAATTATTCGATACAGCGGATTATAACCTAAGTCTTAAGAAGATAGTGTATGTTATGCTACCAAGTTTAATTATAACAAATAAGTTAGCTGAAAAGGCTGGAACAATAGCTGCAGCAGACGAAGTAGATAAGATAGAGGCAGAGCATGTTGATTATGACATTTCAACCAAGGGACTCATTGAAGACATTGATGCGATTGAAAAAGAGAATACGAAGAGAATTGAGAATAAGGAATTAGAAAACAAAGATTTTCGATGGTTAGAAGATCTGTTAGCATCGTTGAATGAAGAATTTAGCAGAAGGACTGGAATCCCGATACCATCTCCTTCAATGTAATCATTCTCATCCTGAGGACGAGAATGAAGAGGAGGACATAGATACGAATGATGAGGATGCTGAGGAGGAAGGGGATGCAAACGATGGTGTATATTCAGATAGTGAAGTGAATTCAGATGATAAAGATCCAGATGATGTAGCGGTAGGGGAAGAATCGAAATGAGAGGAACAAGGGTAGGGGGTGTGAAGTTTTATCGCAAAGAAGACATGGTCATTAACTACCTATTTTGGCGTACCCCCCCTTATATGTGATAGTAGAAGAAGATGGATTAAATCAGCTACTTGTAATCATGTGGCAATCTTGCACCGCTAATATTTTACTTGTTTTAATACAGCTCATTATTCCTACAACGATTCCTACACTCATAAAAATAAGGAGAACTGCGGCAATCTTTGGAAAGTATTTGCTATAACGAATGGCACAAAGAGTAACAACTTCCTTCATTCTTCCTAACCCTTACAAAATAACATCTAATGATCGTGATGTGACCTGTAATCGACTAGAACCTATTAACTAATCAATAATTTAGTTAGCCTTATTTTTCTAGATCATCTATCATAGATCATTTCATATTTTCAGCAGTCATTATTGTAATGAACTACCACTTGGAAATATCAATATACATGCATTAAATATTAATCTCCATATTTATAAAAGACATTAAGACATCTAACCTCATTGTCCGGAACAACTGTCATATCGATGTAGGCGATTCGCTTCGTTCCTTTAGGGTGCCACTGATAGTTTGTTGGACCTAGCAGCATGAACATCAGAGATCCCTTTCTACAGACTCTTGCACCTGCCTCGAGTAATCTTATTGGTTTAGGTAGATCGGTTCCGTACATCTTTCTGGCCGTGTTTTCATTGTATGGAGGATCACATCTCCATCTATTGAACGTGTCATTTGGAATTTTATATAGAGTCTGCCCATCATCAACGATCTGAGGATTTGTTTCTGGATTGAGATCCACAGTGAAACATTTCTCGTTAACACTGCCACTGCATACTTCAATCGTATTCTCTTCCCTGCCAAAAACATAATCTATCATCTCCAGATAATGAAATGGATATTTACCGCCGCTAATTCCCCTAACCCTGACTTGACCTGACATATACCATGGATTATCGAATGAGACAAAGAGTATACCCTTTAGAGGTTTTGGCAATATGATGTATGTATCAGGATTATCTCTTGGTAGTGTATCATATGGACATCTTATTAGATCAATTACATTGAATGTCGCTTTTATTGAGATCTCTTTAATAGATATTGATATTATAGAACCAAGTCTATTAGAATCATTTGGACAATCTAACTGCTATTAGCACACCAGAACTATTGAGATAGAATGGCCAAGGATATTCATCTGCACCATATTATTGGGATGTTTCATTGCGAACCGCTTGTATGTCCTAGTTCTGGTTTTACACTTGAGCACTGGAGAAGCAATGGATCATATCAATGATGCACAGTCTGCTTTACGGAATGGCGATGGTGAAGGAGTACAGAGACATCTTGACGCAGCTAAGAAGGCATTAGGCTCTCCCCACTTGACCCCTCTATGTGATGAAGGGTAGTCTCCCCTCTGATTAATAATAAAATTTTAACGACATCCTGAACACTTCGAACATGTCCTCAAAAGATTCTTTGGGCCTCAGTATCAGCACAATAAGAAATATAGTTCGGATTCTTGGCATACTCCATTAGTTGAATATAGTCTGAATGCCACTTCTGTATGTCTTCTTGGTCTTGCTTGAGTTTGAATCTAAGTCTGAGTTCCCCATCTCTGTCCTGTTCTTCATCCTCCTCTACCGCTTCTGCTTCCTTAATCGGATTGCCTAATCCGTCAACCAAATTACCTCTTGAATCATGACAGATCGTCCCATATCCAACTTCATCACTTAACCATCCATCTGACCGCCTTTTCGCCTCCAGCCTTCTCTTTTTGCGTTCAAATTCATATCGATAATAGGGGAGTCAATGAATGACAATGTCTGATCGAAGTCATCAGGAAAGTAATCTAGTGCATAAGATGTATCTCTAAACTTGATCCACTCGTCTATTGGTATTATGGGTTTACCTTTCCAATGGCTTAAGCCCATCCTGTTATTACTGGAAGGAACATGAGAAGTAGGAAGATGAGGATCCAGTCTATTAAGTCTCTTCGTTAAGTTACCGATTGATTTGTTTAGTTTCAATCCTCTCCAATCTCTCCTCTAAAATCTTAACATACATTACAGATGGCCCTTCTGCAGTGAGTTTGAATAATGCTTCATTACATTCTTTTGCAAGTTTTAGAGCAGCTAGTTTATGAAACCATGTTAAATCTTTATTATTGTCATGGCTGTCCAAAGTATAAATGCTCCAACATTCTTTGAGCACATTTTTTATTCCTTCTATTGAAGTTTGATACATAAATGGAAGGGCTTCTTTAGCTAAGGTATTTAGATAATTATGTGATTGAGAAATTAAATATTGAATGTCTCTACTAACAGTTGATGCATCAACACCTATTTCTTTGGCGATCTCATAGCCTTTCATCCCTTTAGTAAGAAGAGCCAGAGTATTCTCTCTTCTTTCTTTTATTTGTATTCTGTTGTGTGGTACAGATCTAGGCATTCAATTATTGCAGTTATTGTATTTATTCACGTTCGTACTGATAAATATATTGCAAATAGGGTTGAGGAGGATTCAAATATCTTGCAGAGCCCCGACAGTAATTGAGCCATGAATTAGGTGATCTCAAAAAAAAGGCTATGGAACAGTACGGAAAATACAGAGTAGTACAGAAAAAGAGAGATAACCTATGTAATCATTCAATTTCGATAGAGGGTCAATGGATATAGCGTCCCATCAAACTGAAAACAATGATATTAATAAAGAAAAAAATGATTTAAAAGTCACGGTAATCTTTCCTGCTAAGAATGAAGAGGTACAATTGAAAATACAGTATCAATGGCATCACGAAGTAGTTCTCCCTCAAGATGGTCTCCGCGATCCACCAGCGTGATTGAGGTTCTGCCTTAGCCCGCGACTGCCTGTGCTTTGATTGCGGACGCGAAGTCTGCCTGCACGCCCATTTGTTCGAGCAGGATGTTCACGCTTACGTGGCAGTTGAACTGCTTGATCTTGCCGTCTTCCACGACCCAGAAGTCAGCGCCGGGAACGTCGAGTTTGGCTCCGTTCGGCTGAAGGACGCCGGCAGGCGACTCGTATGGCCCGGTGAAGGTGCCCCGGATCGCCAGCTCGACCGCAACGATGTTGTCCTGAACGACCACCCGATGGAGTTCACGGTGAATGTCGGGAGCGAACTTGGCCAAGAACACCACGAGCCAGCCCAACTGCTCACCGCGGAAGTTCATGGTGCCGGCATTGATTTCTCCGTCGTCGGCAAACAGGTCGACGAATCCTTGCACGTCCATGACGTTGCCCTCGGCCAACTGGTACGCGCGGCGCACCAAGGTTTCTGCGTCAGTAGTCATTGTCATCTCCATCTCGATTGGTTGTTGGTACTTATGCCGCCGTTAAGATTACTGCTATCCTTCCTTAAAGTCATATTATCATTTTATATTATAGTTCGCTAATCTATTAAATATGGTAATAACCTTTTGTAAAGTTAGTCGTGTGTGGATTACCTAGTAAGTTGCAAATTGCTACCCACTTTATATACGTCACTACCTTTCTATCTCCATGAAATCTAGCGGTCATCTGGAGGAAGTAAGCCCTGCATATCTATCTGTAAATATGGGTGTGGTAGTTTCAGATACTGCTTCTGCTAGGTACTACTTCTAACTAGTAACGTCATTGATTTCCAGAGTGGCAAGTGCAATGTCTCTTGCTCATGTTCATTGATAATGGGGGGTTTAAATTATCACCACTGGCTCCGCTTCTCTCATCTTCATTATTTGGGTCATTTGGTTCCATTAATACAACATCATGCCCAGCCTTTTTGAATGATGCATAATTATAAGCCCCAATACGTCAGTATCGAATTGTTTATCGATAGGTTTGTGGGAGACGATTCTTCGGATGGCTTATACAACAGTTTGGTACCGGGGAACAATCTTTTGCGGTAAGACTAAGGACTAACGTATCAAATGGTACAGAATGATGTCGTTAGTGTAGAGTTTCCAGTTCTGTAACAGATGGCTAGAGATATCAACAAGTATAACAGAGGGAAATCCTACCGGATATACTGGCAGGCAATATAACGGTACTGCCTGGGCTAACACTGGCCAAGATAATGACATGCCTCTGGATGCCATGATCGACCATCTGTCAGCCCTTTATCTTGAAGGAGATAATACTCTTCGAAATCTGTAAGATGATGACAAACAGAACATTCTGCCTGCGGCTGGCTATTTCGAGGGCGATATCTACATATCTGCTGAAATGTCAGGACTCTTTTCCAAGATCGATCATCATTCGTGTTGTTTTATTCAGGTAATGTGAACCATTTTTGACATTAGTTTTGGGCTCAATAACAAACCATCAAATTATAAGTATCCCTCATAAAGGACATCCGTGTTTGTATTATACGTCAGTCATCTAGAGAAGAGTCACGCAAGGATATACATTCGAAATTTCTCATTGAAAAGTGAATGGTTAGAGACTCTGCATAAATCTTTATGTTTGGCCATTGTTATGATTCAACTATTTAAGTTTTGCAAAATTTCCCCAGCAATATTTAGCCGAAGAAAGACGCAGACAAGTCGCTATTTTGGTAACCCAATCTTATACGGAGGTAGAGATAGCTGCAAAGTTAGGAGTAGCAACTCTACGATATCAAAAGACATCAAAGCACTCAAACTAATCTCGCAGCAGTTCATCTATGACATAACTAAGTCAGACTTTACCTATTACTATAAACAATGTTTAGATGCTGTAAAACTAATCCTCCGTAAACAATGGGAGATAGCAGATAAAGAACACATAACCAGCCAAGATATGAACAGAGCAAAGATACTATCTGACATTCTAAGTACGGTAGCCACAATCAATGAGTATTATAAAGCGGCTCCAGGGATGCACAAGAGTCCTATTCAAACGGTTTATGATGTCGATAGGTTTGGTGTTAGACCTGGTACCAAGATACATAAACTAACAGCAAAGGAAGAAGAACAGTTATTAAAGGATTGGGCAGAGGACGATGCAGAAGCAGAAGCAGAACCGAAGGCCTTATCAGAAAAGTATTCTTCTACTATCGGTCAGACAAGTCAATCTTCTGTCAACAATCATTAGAGGTATCAAAAATGGCCTTCCTATCTTGACAGTAGTCACAACA